>JANMMZ010000070.1:0-6426 GCA_031373665.1 Saprospiraceae bacterium
TTTTTTTAAAAAAAATCTCAAAATGTTTGGCAGTTACCTTTAGATGGTAGTATCTTTGCCCCGCTTAAAAGGCATGTTTGGTGTCTTAGCTCAGATGGTAGAGCAATGGACTGAAAATCCATGTGTCCCTGGTTCGATTCCTGGAGATACCACCAGAACAGAAAGTTCAAAATTAGAGTGCTGATAATCAATGATTGTCAGCACTTTTTTTATGTACCTACAGTTATTACTGGCCTATTTCCAAAACTCAATCCCCATTTTTTTGTTATTGATTTGTCTTGACGGCGATCAATAAAATAATAGTCTGATACTCAAAATTAGGCTATATTTGCGGCGCATTTTAATTTATAAATAAATTTTTAGATACATACAATATGGAGACGATTGCTAAAAGTCCCGTAATGCTCTACACAGAGCAAACCCCAAACCCAGAGGCTCTGAAATATGTGACCAACCGTATGCTTTATCGCGGTATTGCTGATTTCAAAGATCCTGAGATGGCGACTCAATGGAGTCCTATGGCGCATAGCCTGATGGCGCTGCCTTATATCAAGAGCGTATATTTCAATAATAATTACGTCACTATAATGAAAGAATTCAATTACGAATGGGCAGATATTATGCTCAAACTGAAAGAATTCATCAAGGATTATATTGAAAATGGCGGCGTCGTTATCAATGAAGGCTTTACGGAGTATCAAGAGAAATTGGCGGCTACTGAAGACGAACAACGATTCAATGGTGAAGATGGAGACATAGCGCGTCGGGTGAAAGACCTGATAGATATGTACGTAAAACCAGCGGTAGAAAGTGATGGGGGTAATATTGAGTTCAAATCGTATGATAAAGGAACGGTACATGTCATCATGCAGGGATCTTGCAGCGGCTGCCCTTCTTCATCCGTGACGCTCAAAAGCGGAATAGAAGGAATGCTCAAGCGGATGATACCGGAAGTGCAGGAAGTAGTGCAGGAAATGGCATAATTGGTAATGAGGAACGGTTCTGAAATATGTAGAGGTATCGTTCAAAATGCCTTTCATTGTAAGTAACGGTTGTAATTAATTTTTTTTATATAGATTATGGAAGGTCGCGTTAATGATTCGCTTCATAGTATCATGGAAAACTGGCAGCAAATTGTCAAAAAATATCAGACCCCGAATTCAAAAATCGCAATTGGGCAGTTGATTACTTCCTTTTTGCCTTTTGTTTTGTTGTGGGTTTTGATGTATTTTAGTCTTGATGTTTCGTATTGGCTTACGCTTGGGCTTGCGCTGGTCAATGCCTTTTTTTTGGTACGTATTTTCATTATCCAGCACGATTGCGGGCATCAGTCTTTTATGCGATCGCGTAAAATCAATGACGCTATCGGGTTTGTTTGTAGCGCATTCAGTTTGATTCCGTATAAATATTGGGCCAAAGCCCACAATTTTCACCATGCCAACTGTGGCCGGTTGGAGCCTGATATTCGTGATATTGGCGATATGCCTTTATTGACGGTCAATGAGTACCGCAATTTGCCAAAACTTCAAAAATTGGGGTATCGCTTGTTTCGGATGCCTTTGATCTTGCTGAGTTTAGGTTCGGTTTACTATATTTTTATCCACAATCGTTTTGCCTCTATTAAGCAAGGTGGGTTTGAATTTGCTAAGAAATCTTTGATTTTTAGCAATTTATTCATGCTTTTGGTCTATGTTACGGGGGTATTGGTATTTGGGGCTTCTACTTTTTTCAAGATACATTTACCCATTGTTTTGATTTTTTCGATCATGGCTTTTTATGCTTTTTATATTCAGCACCAACACGAGCATGCCTACAAAAAGTGGAAAAACGAATGGAATTATGTCATGGCTGCCTTAAAAGGGAGTACTTACTGGAAACTGCCCAAACTTTTTCAGTGGCTGACTGGCAATATTGGGGTACACCATGTACATCATTTGAGCTCTTTGATCCCCAACTATAATTTACAGCGGTGCAATGATGAAAATCCGCTGTTAGAAAAAAACGTAACCGTTGTTTCATTCACCGGTAGTATGCGTTATTTTTTCAACAAACTCTGGGATGAGCAGCAAGATCGGATGATTACGTTTCGAGAATATCGGCGTTTGTATGGCAATACGATGCAGGTTTCTTGATTCAAAATATTGCCTAAAATAAATGACGAATGCCCGAGTATGGGCGACGAACAAACTGCAATAGAATAAAAGTAGAATTAGTTCTACTTCAATGGCAGTAATTTTGGCCAATAATGAGTGCTATTATTGGCCAAAAATAGGTATATTTTTAGGTTTTGGCCAATAATGAACGCTATTATTGGCCAAAAGTAGGTTTATTTTTAAGTTCTGGCCATTAATGAATATTACTTTTGGCTAAAAACAAACTTTCGAGACATGAAATTATTTGATAGAAACTGCGAAATGGAATCATCCATTCGATTTTTTTGTGCTACTTAAACACAGAAATTCCAAAAAATGAAGTAGATTTGTCCCTTAAATTTATCCGGAATGAAACAAATTTCAATTTTACTAATTACCTTATTTGCTTCCGCTATGTTGGAAGCACAAAAAAATCCATCGTCCATTATCTGTGGTAATCAATTGTTTTCACAGATGGTTCGTGAAAAACATCCTGACTTACACCGTGCTTTCGAACAAACTTTTGAAGCGGCTCGACTTAAAAAGCCAGTAGCCGATCGCTCTCCGCTCGACATCAAAGTGGTGGTACACGTGGTCTGGAAAGAAAATACGGAAAACCTAGCCGATAGCGTGATTGAAAACCAAATCAGGATTTTGAATGAGGATTTCAACCGCCTTAACTCGGATACGGCCAATCTACGTACCTTTTTCCAGCCAGTGGCTGGCAGTGCCGCCATCAATTTTCAACTGGCGGAAGTGATCAGGGTTAATACCAATACGTTATTTGAGATTGATATATTTGGCGGAACCCTTTTGCCAGAACTCAAAAAAACAAGCCTCGGCGGCTCCGATGCTTGGAATACGGAACAATACCTGAATATTTGGATTTGCAATGTCCAACCTACAACCATTTTTGGGATACCAGTGGGTCAGATTTTGGGTTTTGCATTTCCTCCCAATGACCTTAATAACTGGCCCACTGGATCAAGTGCGCCTTCGCCTTCGGAAGATGGGGTGGTGATAGACTTTAGGGTGTTTGGCAGCAATAATCCCAATGTGATAGAATCTCCAGGTGGCGGTGGCACACTCACCATAAAAGGACGTACTCCCACGCATGAAGTGGGTCATTACCTTGGCCTGCGCCACATCTGGGGCGATGGTGGCCTCTTAGGCCCCAATGATTGCGCACAGAGTGATGGGGTGGATGATACGCCGTTTGCGAATGCTCAATCTAACTTTGATTGTGATAAAACCAAGAATACTTGTGAACAGGTAGAGGCATATTACAATGATGATATCCCAGATCTGGTGGAAAATTTCATGGACTACTCTAGGGAAGATTGTATGAATATGTTTACGAAAGGTCAAGTAACGCTCATGCGCAATGTACTGTTAGGGCCTCGCAATGGGCTTGTGGCGAGTAGTGGACTCAGCCAGACCAATGCCACCGACCTAAACTGGAGTATTTTACCCAATCCTTCTGATGGCCGTTTGTCTATCAAGGTGCAGCAAGCAGAAAATCAGGCGATAAATATCCAGGTTTTAAATATGGAGGGCAAAAATATGTGGCAAAATACACCGACCGCTGTTGGTGGCTCCGTGAGCAATACAGTGGACGGCAGTGCTTGGCCAAACGGAATCTATTTCGTAGCATTGCAAACTGTTGTGGGACGTAGTGTGAAGAAATGGGTTAAATATTGAGATTGCCTTATTTCACTAAGAAACCGTTTTAAAGCCCGCGACTACTCGCTCCAACTATGGTTTTAAAACGGTTTCTAAACCACCACATCGTATGAAAAACACCAACCTTTTCAACCTGAAAAGGGCAATCACAGCCCTCCTGTTTTTTGTAGCCCATTCATGTATTGCCGTGGCACAAAATCCTGCGTTACCTCCCGATTCTTGCATTAATACTGGTGCTGTATTTAGGCATTTTGAGTACGATAGCAATGCGCTTAGACTTTACTATCAAGACAATAACATAGAGACGGTGCGTACTTTTAGCCCCGATGGCAACTTTGTGGGTATAGATACCATTCATATTGACTCAGCAACCTATTATACTATTCAAAATGACAGTATTTTAGTGGGTAAACGACTGAACGTGGTCGTGTCTGAACAAACACTGCCCAATTACTATTGGATTCATAATCATTTTGTACAGGTAGGAATACCGATTTATGGTGCTGTGTCAGTTTTCAAGAAAGACTCTTTTTTTTATTTTTTATGGAGACAAGATCCAGTAAGTGCCACTTGGAATGGGAAAATATGGATCACTAAAACAGATGAACAATTTCTACAAGTAGGGATACTTGAAGTAGAGCAATTTCAAATCTTTTTGGGGACTCACTATTTTGGCATAGTGGCTGATGAATTGATTGGTCTTAGTTACAGTACTGAAGGTGGGCAAGGATGGAAATATTCAAAATTGATCCTTGCAGGATTGGATTTAACTGTGAAAAAAGTATATAATAATTCATCTAACTTGCCATATGTGCCAGGAAATGGTTTTAGCATACTTCCAAACAAACGGTTCACCTATGTTATGGGGCTTAAGGGGATCTCTTTTTTTCAACAAACCCCGTTGTCGTTCGAAACTCAACATGCCGTGGTCGCTGGGTGGGAAAACAATATGGTTATCCCTATTAGTGAACGGGTTTTCAATTATAAAGTAGAGCATGGAACACCCAAAAAGCATTTTTTGAAGACTGAGTTTCTAGCGCATTCCGATGAGGGCTATACCACTCAAGGGAAAAGCGATAAAATATTGTATGCTAATCCAATGAATATTACTCCCAATCCAGCCGCTGGAAACTATTACGCTGTTGATTCGCTGTATTGTAGCACGACGCTCGCTGATTCTGATAGTATTCTGTTTACTAGGTTTTCTTTCCTTAGTTGTTTAGGTGTGGTTTCCATGCAATCGCATTCTTATGCCTTGTTTGATAATGGTAGCATAGTGGACTTAAACTGTGCAAGTGTAAGCAACCTGATTTCCAGTACACCGTCCCCTGCTGCATCTCCAGCGCGCGTTTTCCCCAATCCTGCTATGGAAGTGCTTTACATCGAAAATGCTCCCGCAGATGCCGTATTTCGAATCAAAGATATATCTGGGCGTATATGTTTGGAGTCAAAGGCTTTAGGTTTCAGTACACAGATTTCGATAGACGCTCTTAAATCAGGTTTATACCTTCTTGAAATCGAAGACACCGAACACCGTCAGGTGTCTGTGTATAAGATTGTGAAGATAGCGCAATAAGGAAGCGAATACTCCATCAGCAGCGGCGAATACTAGAATATTGATTGTAGTGTCATTGATTTTTCTGTCCTTTGTGAATATTTAAAAACTTACAACAATGAATACAAATTCACTAACCCATCGCCGCTCCAATCTCCTTCACTGGAGTGTGTGCTGCCTCTTTTTAACTATTTTCTATCCTGCCAAGGATGTAAATGGCCAATCTACTTTTTTGAAAATCCATGCTGGAATAGAGCAGATCCCGAGAAATAGGCTGCAAGCACCAGTATTTATGACCGCTAACCCCAAAATATATAAAAATATTGATGCAACAACAACAGTAAGTATCGCCTTGGCACACGAACTACCGAACAAATCTTTCTTTGAAATTGGGTTTTCTCGACAAAAAAGGGATAATCAGATTTTTGTATTTGATACGACGGCTATTGGAAATATTGCCATACATGGAAAAGTCTCTTATCGCTTATTGGAAGGTCGCGTAGAATACGTAGTTCCTTTATCCCAAGAACCTTTTTATAAACGGGTGCATCCTTACTGCGGGTTTTTTATGAGCGGTGCATCGGATGGATTCACCTATACTCCTACGGACACCACAGGCGGAAAATTCAGCAGGTTAGAAAAAACTGGAAGTATTTCCCTCGGCTTTTCACCTAGGGTCATCATCAAGTTTGGAAAACGTTTTTCATTAGATTTGAATACTGCATTTTTCCTTCTGAGCGGTGGTTTAGAACACACCTATCTGAATAATCCACTATTTACAGAGGAGCAAAAAACGTCGGATGTATTTGAATTTAAATTTGGCAATGGGTATCAAGTTAGGTTGGGGCTTTGTTATCGGATATTTGGGGGTAAGAAGAATGCGGAGGGGATACTGAAATAAGGCGGCTTTACCATAAACATGAGTCATCCCGAATTTTGAAGTCAAAATCTGGATTTTAACGTTAATTTGGTGCGTAGCACCTTGATATTTGGTGTGCCGGGCATGCCACTACTCTAACAGGTGCGAAGGTAAAACTTTTAGTCCTGAAAGAGCCG
>JANMMZ010000136.1:0-44027 GCA_031373665.1 Saprospiraceae bacterium
CTGGAATAAAGGTACAGATTCAGGCTTCAGGTTTTGGCCTTAGATTTCCTGTTTTTTGGCGCGAATAGCACAGCTATTTAAGTCAAAAAAGAGGGAATATAGGGTCAAAAGATGTGCATCAATTTGTACCTTTATTTCGGAACCGTTCCTTACCTCAAAAATCCCATAGCAATGCCACCATCTACATTCAGGGCATTTCCAGTGGATTTATTTAAAAGCCCCCCGACCAGTACAAAGGCAGCATTGGCAATGTCTTCGGGCAAAATAATTTCATTCAATAAAGTTCTTTTGGCATAAAATGCGGGTAATTCTTCCACCGTGATCCCGTATGCCTTGGCGCGGCCTTCTGCCCAACCGCCCGACCAAATATTAGATCCCGAAATGACGGCATCAGGGTTAATCATATTGACCCTTATTTTATGGGCTCCAAGTTCGGCGGCGAGCAATCGGGTCAAGTGCGCTTGTGCAGCCTTCGCTGATCCATATCCTGCATTGTTTGGCCCTGATACGACTGCATTTTTGGAGACAATATTCACAATGTCGCCGCCAAAGCCTTGGCGTTGCATCACTTTTACCCCCGCTTGTGACATCAAAAATTGGCCTTTTACCAAAATATCGTACAATTGCTCCCAAGCCTCTTCCGAATGTTCGGTAATAGACTCTGAAATACTAATTCCTGCATTATTGACAATAATATCCACCCCACCAAAGACTAGACAAGCCGATTCATAAGCCCGCTCTACAGACACTCGATCCGTAACATCAAGTAGCACATCACCTACTGTATCACTTCCGAAAGCCTTTAAAAACTCGACTTTCGCAGCCGCCAAACGCTCTTGATTTAGGTCGCTGAGCATTACGCAACCACCTTCCTCCGCAAATTTTTGGGCAATAGCCTTGCCGATGCCGCCGCCTGAACCCGTAATCAAGGCTACCCGTCCGCTCAAAGGCTTGGGCTTGGGCATACGCTGCAATTTGGCTTCCTCTAAAAGCCAATATTCAATGTCAAATGCCTCTTGGTGTGGCAAAGCCACGTAGGTCGAGATGGCCTCCGCCCCACGCATGACATTGATGGCATTAATATAAAATTCTGAAGCGACGCGAGCCGTTTGTTTGTTTTTTGCAAAGGTAAACATACCTACGCCCGGATATAAAATCACTACAGGATTGGGATCGCGCATGGGCGGTGAATGAGGATGCTTGCATGACTGATAATAACTGCGGTATTGATCCCTATACCCCTCAAAAGCCTTCGATAAGTAATCATCAGGGTCTTGCTCCAAACCATCAAGATCTAAGACCAAAGGCGCAATTTTAGTGCGCAAGAAATGATCGGGGCAACTAGTTCCCAAAGGCGCGAGCCTATCCAAATCTATAGAATTGACAAATTGAAGCACCACCTCATGGTCGGTAAAATGGCCAACCATCCTATGTTGAGGGCTGGAGCAATGTCCACGCAACACAGGCGCTATTTGAGCAGCCTTCTGGTGGCGGACATCTTGGGCGTTGCCTTCTATTTTGACCCCTCCAAATATGGGTCTTTTCTTTCCAAGCCTTGATTCAATATAGAGACTGGCTTGCTCTATCACTTCAAGGCTATTGATATAACACTCCTTGGAAGTATTGCCCCAAGTAAACAATCCGTGACTCCCCAAGACAATCCCTCTGATACCAGGATTATCCGCCAAACAGCGTTCTAATTGTAATCCAAGATCAAATCCTGGCCTTTGCCAAGACACCCACCCCATGGTATCGCCCCATATTTCGTGGGTAATGGTACGGCTATCCTTGGCAGCAGCCACCGCTATGAGAGCATCAGGGTGCAAATGATCTATGTGCTTAAAAGGCAATAATCCATGCAAGGGCGTATCAATACTAGGCGCTGCACTCTCTAAATCAAAAAGGCAATGCAATTGAAGAGCAACCATATTATCTTCCATATCAAGGCCGCGATAGCGTTGTTTCAGTTGGTGCAGTTTGTCCGTGTAAAGCCCTGCAATGCCTTTTCTCTGGAGGGTTCCGATGTCACCCCCAGAGCCTTTTACCCACATCACTTCTACTGGATTATTGGTGAGTGGATCCGATTCTTTGGTCTTACAAGAGGTGTTGCCGCCTCCATAATTGGTGATGCGCAAATCTGCTCCCAAAATATTGGAGCGATATAAAAACAAGGCTATTTGATCGTCACCGAGGGATGCCGCATGGGCATCATCCCAAAGATAGTTTACATGTTTGAAGGCTGACATGGATTTTTTTTGAGAGCAAAGATATGTGAAGGAAATCAAATAACCTCCTTCATTTTAAGGGTAAAAGCAAGTAACATTTGCATCGTTTCAAAATTTGGTTATTTTTGCGTTAGAAAGTAAAGCATCATACTATGCAATCAATAGAACAACAGGCAAAGTTAGACCATCTCCAACTGGAGACCCGGCGTTTATTCCTCAAACAATGCACCTATGGATTGGGTGGATTGGCCATGAGTGCCATGTTTGGCAGTGCTTGCCATTGGGGAGGGTCATCGCAGACCCAACAGGGTTTTGTGCCTATTATTGATGCTACCAATCCTTTATCAGCCCGTCCACCCCAGTTTGCGGGGAAGGCAAAATCAGTGATTTATTTACACATGGCAGGTGCGCCCTCCCAACTGGAATTATTTGACTTTAAGCCCGAACTCGCAAAACTAGACGGTCAAGATTGTCCGCCTTCGTTGCTGGAGGGCAGAAAATTTGCCTTTATCAGGGGAGTACCTAAGATGTTGGGGCCACAGGCCACCTTCAAACAGCATGGACAGTCAGGTGCGTGGATATCCAATCACCTTCCGCATTTGGCGGATGTAGCCGACGATATTTCGTTTTTGAAAGCCGTACATACCGACCAATTTAACCATGCACCCGCGCAACTGCTCCTGCATACGGGCAGTGCTCGATTGGGCAGACCCAGTATGGGTTCGTGGGTGACTTATGGGCTTGGATCAGAAAATAGTAATTTACCCGGATTTGTCGTTCTGACCTCTGGAGGCAACAACCCCGATGCCGGGAAAAGTATCTGGGGAAGTGGTTTTTTACCCAGTGTATATCAAGGCGTTCAATGCCGTTCGGAGGGATCACCCGTATTGTTTTTAGAAGATCCTGCAGGTATTCCCCGCGACTTACGCCGCGCCTCTATAGATGCCATCAACCAAGTAAACGAGGCCACTTATACTGAATTTCAGGATCCGGAAACGTTGGCTCGTATCGCTCAATATGAAATGGCTTACCGGATGCAAATCACGGCGCCCGATGTGATGAACATAACCGATGAGCCAGCCTATATCCATGAAATGTACGGAACGAAGCCGGGCAAAGCCTGCTTTGCGAACAATGTGCTGCTGGCACGAAAACTAGTGGAAAAAGGGGTTCGGTTTGTACAGTTGTTTGATTGGGGATGGGATGCGCACGGCACTGGTGCCGACCTCTCGATAGACCTTGGTATGGTGAATAAATGCCGCGATATGGATAAACCAGTAGCCGCTTTATTGCTCGACTTGAAACAACGTGGGTTATTGGATGAAACGTTGGTGGTTTGGGGAGGCGAATTTGGGCGAACGCCCATGCTAGAAAACCGAAATGGAGTGGTGATGCCATTTAAGGGCCGCGACCACCATACCGAAGCCTTCACGATTTGGATGGCTGGAGGAGGGATCAAACCTGGAGTAACACATGGAGAAACCGACGAAGTGGGCTTTAGTGCCATCAGTGGGAAAACCTCTGTATTCGACGTGCAGGCTACTATTTTGCACCAGTTGGGCTTCCATCACGAGGATTTCACCTATCCATTCCAAGGCCGCCCTTTCAGGCTAACCGATGTAAGCGGTGAGCCCGTGCGGGCGTTGATAAGTTGATTAGACCAAATCCTTCCCAATATCCCGCCTAAAATATTTGCCCTCATACTGGATCTTACGGGCATTCCGGTTGGAGGTTTTGATGGCTTTGTCCATATCTTTTGAGAGGGAGGTGATGGCCAGCACGCGGCCTCCATTGGTGACAATTTGATCAGATTTTGTAGCCGTACCCGAATGAAACACCAAAGAACCCTTGGTATTGCCGAGTTCGGTGATGACTTTTCCTTTTTCGTAGTCACCCGGATAACCACCGCTTACCAAAACCACGGTGGTAGCCACCCGATCATCGGTGCGGATTTTGACACCGCCTAGTGTGCCTTTGGCACAGCGTTCAAAAAGTTGTACCAAGTCGTTTTTCAGGCGCGGTAGTACAGCTTCTGTTTCTGGATCGCCCATCCGGCAATTGTATTCTATTACAAATGGTTCGCCACCTACACTGATCAAACCAAAGAAAATAAAGCCTTTATAAACGATTTTTTCCTTGCGAAGCCCCTTGATGGTCGGTACAATGATGCGCTCTTCCACTTTTTGCCACATGGCGGCATCTACAAAAGGAACGGGGCTAACAGCCCCCATACCTCCTGTATTCAAGCCTTTGTCGCCTTCTCCGATGCGCTTATAGTCTTTTGCCTCTGGCAATATTTTGTAGTTTTTTCCGTCAGTCAAGACAAAAACGCTGAATTCTATGCCCGTCAAAAATTCTTCTACCACCACTTTGGCACTGGCTTCCCCAAACTTGCCTGACAACATTTCGCGCATTTCTGACTGGGCTTCTTGATGGGTCATCGCGATGACTACGCCTTTGCCCGCTGCCAATCCATCAGCCTTTAATACGACAGGAAGACTGTGTGCGCCAACGTATTGGACAGCTGACTCAATGTCTTTTGCTTCAAACTCACGATACCCAGCAGTAGGAATATGGTGGCGGAGCATAAATTGCTTAGACCATGCTTTGCTACCCTCCATCACTGCCCCTGCCCTGGAGGGGCCAATCACTGGAATGTGGTTTAGATCGGTGCGATTCTGGAAATAATCCCAGATTCCACGAACCAATGGCTCTTCAGGACCCACTACGATCATAGCAATGGACTCCTTGAGTGCAAATATTGCGACGGATTCAAAATCCAAGGGATTGAGTGCTATGTTTTCGCCACAAGTAGCCGTACCGGCGTTGCCGGGGGCTATAAACAATCGGGTACAGCGTTTGCTCTTGGAAATTTTCCATGCAAAGGCGTGTTCGCGGCCGCCAGAGCCGAGGATTAATATGTTCATACGTTAAAACCGTGCCGTGATCCCTGCCAAAAAGTTTAAGCCTACGGTTGGGTAATTGTGCCAGCGTTCGCGCTTATTATTCAGAATGTTGTTAATATCTAAGAAGGCACCTATGTTTTTGGTGAAATAATAGTTGCCACCTATGTTAAGATCCACCAAGGCCGCACTGCGGCCATCGTCAAACTGCTCATTGGTGCGTGGGATTCGGTCGGCCATATATAAGGACGACTTCACCTGCGCTTTCCCTTTCAAAAGGCTATAAATGGCACTGAAATTACCTTCTATTTCAGGCAGTCCCCAAGGCAAGCGTTCCGTAGCCATGGTATAAACGTTTTGACTGTAAGTACCTGTCAAAACCAAGTCTTTGATCGGGGTTAGTTTTATCGTGCCTTGAAAATTCACGATTTTAGCGGAGTCGTAGAGTACCTTGAATCGGGTGATACCTTCTGTCGTGAACAAGGGTTGGAACAAGGCTAAATTGGCTGCTTTGGAGTAGCCTCCCTGAACACTGTATTCTGCCCAACCGAGGTTGCCCTTTATACCACCATAATAATTATCAAAACGGGTGTTTCTAATTTTCCGAGTGACAGAGTCGCGCATTTCAATGAATGGATTGTAGGTCGTGAGGCTGCGAAAAGTGTTTTTACGTAGGTCACCGTTGGCACCACCAAATATTTGAATTCCATCACCCCAAACGCGGAGGGTCAACTCTGCGTCGGGAAATATACTGAACTCATCGCGGTTGCTTGCGAAGTTACCACCGAGTTTAATTTTCAAGATATCAGAGTGGAAAGTAAAAGAGGGCTGCAAGTAGATGTTGTTCAGTTTTTGCTTGGCCGTATCATCAAAAGTGGTAAAATCGGTGCGGATACCTATACGGAGCGGGTGTTTTTCATTGAACCATTTGGTGGCATTCATATTCAGGTCAAAACCACGCTCATTGTTGGAGTAGTAATCAGACATGGTGTAAATTTTCGGTGCCACCGAAAAATTAAGATCGCTCGCCGTACGACTGCTGTTGTAAACACGGCCGCCGATATCCAAAATTTTATAGTCTTGGCGTACTTTTTCGGCATCGAATGATAAAGAATCGTCGTATCCATAAAAATGAACCCTATCAGAACTGTACCCAACATTGCCTTCTACGGCAAGGTTGTTTTTTAGATACAAGTTGCCATTGGCCAAAAAATCATTGTTGAAAAAACGTTGATTTTCGATGCTTTTGCTTGCATTCAGCGAGTGATGGCGCAGCCATACCTTTCCATCAAATTTGTCTTTGACCGAAAAACCATACCCGGCTTCGCCCCAAAGCGTGGTGGGAACACCACCGCCTGCTTTTACAAACCCATTGTACTTGGATTCTTTGCCCGAAGATTTCATGCCAATGGGGCGCAATTTAGGCGCATCATAAGTGACATTGAGGGGGCGTGGTGGCACGACATAGGTTTGCCTTTGGGTGCTGGTGTCAACGGCCGGAAGGCCGGGCGACACATTGATTTTGCTTGATTCCAACAGGCGTGCGTCAAACTCTTTAACGACATCTACTTTGTCGCCTTCCAGTTCTTTTTGAGCAGATAGGGAGCAGCAAACACTCAATATAAATGCTGCAAGGATGGTATTTTTCTTATTTAAAAGCATTGGTATAGCCTTGTTTTGTTAGAAATAACTCAATGAAAAGAATCAAATAATAGGAGCAAACGCTCGCAGTATCAATTTCCTTCATCCATTTCCAAAGGATTACGTATTCCCTTTTGGGTGCTGTTGTTCATTGTTGGGGCAGTACCCAACTTATTGTATTTTTGACGTGCTGTATTGATAATCGTTTGGTCTTCGCCTTTATAGTTTTCCAATACGGCTTCCAAAGCAGCCGAGGCTGAGTTTTTATCACCTTGGTCGGCATACACATCCGATACGAGGATGAGGTTTTTAGCGATCCAGTCGTCGTAACCAGCACTGTTTTTGTTAGCTTCTCCAATCATTTCTTCGGCATCAGCATACTTTTTCTGCTTATAAAGAATGGTTGCCATATAGTGGTATGACTCTGCCATGATCTGGGATCCAGTTTTTTCTGTCACTGATTTCAGTGCTGGATAGGCGCGAGCAAAATCGCCTTTATCGAAGGCCATTTTACCAGAATAGAAATTGGCCGTGGCAATCTGGTCGTCAGAGGCCTGCTGCGAACTATTTATTTTCTGGGCGTATTCGGCTACAGCCACGGAGTTATTGGTCAGATAGCCCGCCTTGAGGGCGGCCAACTGTGCTTGGAATCGGGAGGCATCTGTAACGGATGATTCTTCCCATTTTCGAGCATACTCGAAGGCTTGGGGGTACGCTTTTTCTGAATTCAGGGCAATCAATGTGGCTTTTTCTGCGGCTTTCGGATACATTTTGCTAGGCCCACGACCGATAACGGCTTCGTAATCCTTCAAGGCTTTACTGTATTGGCGCAATCCATCGGAGGCATAACTTTCACCCCGGTAAAAATAGGCTTGAAGGGTATAGCGACCATTGGGGTACTTGGCTAAGTATCCAGTGAACCCGTCAATAGCCTGCTGGTAACGGCCTTGTGAAAACTGGTTTTCAGCCGCTTTATAGGTCACGGTATCTTTACCGATGGCCGAGACATTCCCATAACCTGGCACCGTCTCTAAAAATGCAAAGTATTCATCAGGACGATTGAGGTCTTTGGTGTATATTTCGCGGAGCGACTCCAGGGCTGCGCTGGCTTCGGTGCTTTCTGGGTTGTTGCTGAATACTTGCTTGTAATAATTGATGGCAGTCTGTGAGTTGCCCTGATTGACGGAGATCAAACCCAGTTCCAGCAGAGCCGAATTGATGAGTGTACTGCGGCCACGGAAATCAGATACCAACCGACGTAATGGCGGCACGGCCTGATCCAGTTTGCCCATTTCAAAATAAGTCTGACCAAGGTAGTACAAGGCTTCATCAGTGTATTGGCTATTGGGATACTTATCCACCAAGTTTTCCAAGGCCACGGCCTTGTCAATGGGGCTGCCTTGCAAGCCACGGATCATGGCTTTTTGGAACAAAGCGTATTCAAAGCCTTCGTATTTTTTGGTGATGGCCTCGTTGTAAAGTGCCAATGCCTCGTTGTAGTTTTTGTTTTTAAAATGACAATCACCAGCGCGTAATACGGCATCGCCCATGACGGCGGTACGGATCTGATCGTTTTGGTAGTTGTTGCGCTTGAAACCATCCACAGCATTTTTGAAACTACCAAGTGCCGATTTGTAGTCTTTGAGTTTTAACTGGTTATAACCCTGTATGTAGTTGCCCATGGTGATATTGCTTTCTTCGGGCAAGTCATTGAATGATTTTGCTGAATTCAAGAATGAAGCCATGTGCTGTTTGCTGGCACTGAATTCGCCTGCTTCGTTAGAAATGGAGCCCAACCAAAATGAACACAGTGACAAAATACGTTTGTCGAAAGGAAAATCGAGCGATTTATTGAAATAACGGCGCGCTTCGTCTTTTTGATTGTTTTGATACAGTTGCAAACCACGATAATAGGTAACTTGCTGGTAGGTTTCGTCTAAGCGTTTGGTACGATTTTTCATGCCTTCCAAAATACCGACGGCGCGGTCATAATCGCGGGTATTAACAAATATTTCACCCATCAACGCCTGGGCATCGTCGTAATACCTAGAACCAGTATTGATCTTTTGCAAAGCATCAATGGCATCGCGGTCATACTTGAGTTCGTAACTCAATTTTGCGTAATTGATGAGTGCATCCTCTTTGACAGACTTATCGTAATTCATGGTAGCCGCTTGGCTAAAGGCTGTACGGGCAGCAAACTTATTTTTTGTTTTCAAGTAACAATCGCCCAAGTGGTACAGGCCATTTTGGCCCAAAAGGCTATCTTGCTTGCTGAGTTGCTCAAAATTCTCAATGGCATTTTTGTAAAATCCATTTTGATACTGGGTATAGCCCAATTGATAGTAGTCTGCTGGGCGCAAAGGTGCGCCATTGGTAGCACCATACTCCAAGTAAGGCATGGCTTTTTTATAGTCGCTACGCTCAAAGAATGCTTGTCCAACCAATTGATTGAGTTCCGCACGATTTTTGATGGTGTTGTCTTGTGCTTTGGGTGCACCATAGTCTATTACTTGATCGTATTTGCGCTGGGCAGCGTATATCTGTGCGACGTAATAAGGCACAGATTGCTTGTATTTATCTGATTTTTCGCAAAGTTGAAATGCTTTCAAGGCTTCATCGTAGCGTTTTTCGAAGAAGGCGCAACAGCCGTAATAATAATTGGCTGGGTAATACCATTCACTCCTGCTATTGGCCTTGATATTGGCAAATTGCGCTTTGGCTTGTGGAAATTTTTTGGACACGAAAAAACTATATCCTTTTTTGAATTGGATCTCGTCGCGGGTTGGACCGCTGCCGGTAGGAGCCATGTCATAATAGACGAGGGCTTTTTCGTACTCTTTATTATTGAAGTAGTAGTCGCCAATTTCGAGGGCTGCCTGACTAGCCACGGGAGATGGCGAGTTTTCACGCAAGAAATCAAGGGTTACTTTTTCGGCTTCTGGCTGACCCAAACGTACGGCGCATTTGGCGTTGTACAATTCGGCATCGGTCTTGATGGCCTTCCACTCTGGTTCATTGACTGGGCGGAGCAGATCCATGGCCGTGCGAAATTCTTTTTGAGCCAATCCATATATGGCTTGGTTAAAAAAGTCAACACCGCGTTTGTGTGCCATAGTGGCTTCGGTGAAAATGGTACTCTGCTGAGCGGAGAGGCTACCAAATGCCACGAGTAGCAAGATGCAGGTAAATAATCTTTTCCTAAGGAACATAAATAGTTATGAGTTATAAGTCATGAGTTATGATCTGCACAAACATTGGGTCGGCATTTTGTAAAAAATGATAGCCCTGTTTATTTTGGCGCAAATACTTAAATTGGTTAAGGACGTGTAATGTTCACTTACACGTCCTTAACGCACAACCGCAAAGGTGCGATTTATCAGGTATTTTTTTTATAGAAATTTTAACAAATGAAAAACTAATTACTATTAGGTGCTAGTACTTATCTCCAAATCATCAATTTCCCTTCAAAAACCTGTTGCTCTTTGTGGCAGCGATAGTAATAAACGCCATTTGGAAGGGAACTAATATCCAAACGTATCGAATTTGTGCCAGATTGTACTTCAAGCGACGATTGTTTGTACTGTATTTGGCCAAATTGGTTCAATATTTCAAAGGAAATACTGCCTTCATTTTCAGAGAACAAGGATAACACTAGGTCATTTTGAGCAGGATTAGGCTGAATTTTTAATTTTTCCAAGGCTTTCACGGTGATAGACCTCAATGGTGAATATTCAAAATGACCGTCCATATCCAATTGTTTCAAACGGAAAGAATAATCGCCTTGATCCAAATCAGCCACTTTATGGCTGTACGAAACCAATTGTTGGCTATTGCCTTTGCCTGCTACGAATGCGATGGGCGTAAACACTTGGTGCTGTCCACCCAACATTTCGATCTCAAAACCTTTGTTGTTTTGTTCTGATGCGGTTGACCATTGAAGTAAAACATCGTGATCGTTTTCTTTTTTCAGTTCAAAATTAAGGAGTTCGATGGGTGCCACCATATTGATGGTGAAATTGGTATTGGAAATATCAAAGAAAATATTGCCTGTGGCACACTCTACTTTGACCCGGCATTGGCTTGATGATATATTGGGTAGTGTAATGGATTGTGAGCCATCATTGGGGGTGCTTGCTGCCAAAACGTACGAAAAACTTTGGCCTCCATCGGTAGAAAGCGAGATTTTTACATTGGCACATGATACTGGTGCACCGCTCGTTCCATTCACTGTCCAAGTGACGGTTTGGGCTGAATTGCCAGCCCAAGTAACTCCTGTGTTGGGTGCTGATACGCCAAATGGCCCCGAACTGCTTACCGTAACAGCCATAGACGACACGGCAGAGCACCCGTAAGCGGGGTTGTTGTCACGGACAATAACCCTAAAATTCAAGGTGCGTGCCACACTCGGCAATACCTCCCAAGTGTTGCCATTAGCACCGCTCAAAATATCATCTAACTCTGGGAAAATACGCGTTTCACTGCCCGTAGGAGTGAGGGAGCGAAACATGGGGCCCACTGTATTGGTTGATGCCGGAGGAGATGCTCCACCAGCGGTATTATCCACTTGCTCCCAGCAAAAAGTGATCGGATTGCTATTGGGATCAGAACCTGTAGCAGTGAGTGCAAATGGGGTTGATTTTGGAATGGTGTATCCAGACCCTGCATTGGCCGTCGGTATAGAGTTAGAAGTATTGGTGATGTTGTCGCAAGTGTTGCCGCTACCTGAGACAATGAAAGCATAGCCCTGCTGCAGGCTTTGAGCATGGAAATAAGCATCACTGTTAGGTTGAACATTATTGGTTGATCCACAGATGCCTGCATAGGCCATGACGGTGGTTCCACTGCCTGGCTCCATGGCATTTGTTTGAGATATATTTCCGCCGCCGCAACTACCTGTGGTAGCATAAAAGGTGTGGGAGCAACCAAACTGATGCCCCATTTCATGTGCAACATAGTCTATATCAAAAGGATCGCCAGAAGGGCTGCCACTCCCAGTTACACCTCTGGCTTTACTACCTGTACAAACTACACCAAGCCCTGCTACACCTCCACTATCAGTTCCAAATACGTGACCAATATCATAGTTGGCACTTCCTATCACACCATTACAGGTGGTCACATTCTGACCCAGCATGACTCCTGGATCACCATTGGTGTAAGGATCCGTACCAGAATTTAAATAAATAAGGTTATTGTTATTTGAGACCAACTCAAGTACAACCCCAAAGTCAATGGCATAAACACCATTGACTCGATTCATTGTAGTCGTCATGGCGGAAGCAGCACCAGTGGTGGTGCCTCCATGAAAAGCGGCGTATTCGCCAGTACAGGCCAAAGCGAGTCGGTACTTTCTGAAATTACAATCGGTCAACTCTGCTCCTTGAAATGGGTCGAGTTTGTCGGAAGGCAATAAGTGACCGTCTTCCAGGCCACATTCCATGCGCTTATTGGTGGCAAAATCTTTTTTGTAATAGACAATATAATTTTCAAGGTCTCTAAAACTATACGGATCTATGAAAACAGTACTGTGTTTAGAGGAGATAATCATGGCATGAAAGCCAAAAATAGTGAAGTCGCACTTCAACAAAGCACTCGGATCATCTATGCCGATACCTGTGTAGGTTCGTATTTCAGGAAATAGGGCTTGTAAAGCGGGTGCCATGACGGGTGATTCTGTTAGTAAGAATCGTTCTGCCCGACCGTCGGGCATGGGTAAGGTAAGGGTTAAGGTGCTGTTTTGGGCAGCCAAAGAAAACTGTAAAGGTGCTGCATCCAAGATGGGGTGCAACTCGGACTCGTTTAGGCGTACCGTTGTGTATTGTTTTGGAATGATGCGGCGTTCGCCGATTAAAGGGATTTCATTTTCGGGGATGGGGATCCAGATGGATTGGCTATTGGCACTATAAATAACCAAGAGTAGAAAAGGAAGTAATAATAACCTCATGAAATAGGAAAATTTTAAAATTGAAGCAAAATCTTCGCAAATATAGGAAGTTTTCCATAAGTGAGATTACAAAACAAGAGTTTTGCGTGATAAATGACAAATAAATTTAAATAATGCTATTTTAAAATGTGGTTTTTTGGTTTTTTATTGATTTTATTGTTGGTTTTTTGTGGTTGATTAGGGTTGGGCTTTGAGCGCTGGCCTGACAACCAAGCATGAAAAAAATAAAATGGAGATTCTATGCTTGCCAGATGCAACTAATAAATACAACTCCAACCCAAAACTGGAGTATTTCTAACGTCGTGACTGTGCCGCTATTGTCTAGGTCGGCAAAGGTAATACGGGTGTTGGCTAGGTGGTCTCTGATATTGTACTCGTACCGCCAGGTGTTGGCTGGTTGGGGGGTGCAGCGGCCTTCGGCGTGGTAGATGGCTTCTAGGTTGATTCCAGTGTAATCAATGCCAGAGTAGTTTTTGGTGATTGCACCGCCACTTTGGTCAGTTTTCAACGTCTGCCGTGTAGGTCATGGTGATGACGGAAGTACCTTTGGTGAAAACGATGGGGAGGTTGAAGAAATTGCAAAAAATTTACTGGTTTCAAAAAAGGTGTGTATATTTGCATAAATTTTATAAAAAATCATCATGCAATTCTTGACATTAAAAATCGCAGAAGGGCGATACAATGTATTTTTGGAATTTCTCCAAACACTGTCATACGTTGAAGTTATAAAACCAAATAAGGTTGGAATGGTCTATGATTTTTCCGATCTTGTAGGCAAACTACAATGGACAGGAAACGCTATTGACGAGCAACGTCGGCTTAGAGATGAATGGTAAATTTCTATCAGGCCACATTGGTTACAAATGATGCCATATTTTCAAGGGTTATCGGTTTGTCTTTGCAGAACTTTTAAATCGGGGTTTGCCTAAAGTCAGGCGTGCTTTAACCTGACATGCGGAATTCCCGCACGAACCAACCCGTAAGGTTTGGACACTCCGCCTATTGCTTTAGCGTGTATATTTCTTAGCAGCCCCCCATCTCCATACCAAAAGCGTTATAGTGCGCCCTGTTGGGTCACTGTGGTGGCGGTGCAGGGGCTGACCCAGACGTCAATCCCTCTATATTAGCACCAAATGGGTAATAGTGGTTTTGTTGGAGTATTTCTAATGTTGTGACAGTGCCACTATTGCCTAGGTCGGCAAAGGTAACGCGGGTATAGCCTAGGTGGTCTTTGATATTGTATTCGTATCGCTAAGTGCTGCTGGTTGGGGGGTACAGCGGCCTTCGGGGGAGAGGGCATAGTAAAAAACGTGCCGCTACAGTAGTGGGTAGCGACACGCTTTTCTGAATATTTCCTAACGCCGCCAATCTCCCTCAAACAAATACCATCTTAACGAATCTTTCTTTTGGGGGCATAGAACCCAGTTTGTGTTGCGCGATTTTATGTTTAGCGTATCCGTATTAAAGATAAACACATTATCAAGCAACTCAAAATGATTGTACTTTTTAATGCCCTGAGATTCCACCAACCGATGATCCTCTAATAACTCGTGCGCTGGCCTTTCAATTGAGCCCATTATATAATTAGAGGTTAGGGATAAAATTTCCCCATCACTTTTGAATAGCATCTTTTGGAGTATAGTATATTTTTCACCATTAATCACTTTGGTCGTTCCAGTGGTATCATCAAATCTTTTATTCATTGGCTCAAACTCTACTGCTTCATACACTTTTATGGGTGTATCCTTTTGACAGTGAATGCACATTAAAATGCAAAAGGAAATCAAAAATGCCAATGTCTTCTGTTTTTTTAGTTGTTGAATCACTGCATTACACTTTTTCCAATAACACATCTCTGTTTCTGATCCGTTTTGACCTGTCTTATTTATTTGCAGCCTTAAATGCATTTATTGTGGAAATCATACTGCTGTCGGCTTCGATGGCCTTTTTAAATAGTCGTTCTGCTTCTTCAAATTTTTTTAGTTTGTATTTTACCATCCCCAAATTTATGGTGTACACTAAAATATTAGGGTATTCCCGTTTTAAATTTTCATAATGAAATTCAGCAGTTTTATAGTCAGCCAGCATAAAATAGTTACGCCCTAAAACATCTTCTCCGATTCTGTCTTTCTTTAGTTCAAAGGATCTCTTGTTATATTGTAATGCCTTCTTAGGGTCAGCATACATTAGCCCATAGTCACCAAGATATATCAAACCCAAAGTATTATTTATTTCAATGGTGTTAGAATCTTTTGAATAAGCAAGATTAAGGTTATCCAATGCCTCTTGGGTGTGCCCTGTATATAAATTAACATCTGCAATATTTATTAAATAATCATACGAACCTTTTTCGTAACAATTTGCTGCAAGTCGTGAGTAATATATAGATGAATCCAGTTGTTTCATTGCGTTAAACACACTAGAGATATTGTTGTAAATTCGTGCCCTTGCGTCGGTTGATAATTTTGGATTTTTTGCTGCTTCCCTAAAAGACATTAAAGATTTGTCATATTGCCCTGAATTTAATTCAGATAAAGCTTGTTTATTCTTTTGATAGGCATCAGATTCAATGGTCTTTTGCTTGCAAAAGGTTAGGGTAGAAATAAGTGTTAGTAATATTAAATTTTTCATTTCATATGTTTTGTTTTACCCCCTCATCTACCGCCCCAACCAAACCCTCACATGCTCAAACCAAATAGAATCCCGCTCTTGAGCCGTTATAACGCCATGCTCCACGGCTTCATCTATTACTTTTCCGGGGTAGCACCCGGGTACAGATTCCATTTCACCAAGCGGATAAGGGTCGTCGAGCCCTGCAATAATCTGGGTGACACCTTGTCGTTTCACGAGCAATTCAAAAGACAATACATCATGAACAAGAGTATCAAAAAAGACGTTTTTAGCACCCACACTTTCAGTAGGGGCTTTCATTTGTGGGAATAAATCAGGGCGACCTAAGAAACCTTGGGTTCGGCGACCAATGTTTACTTGACCAAATTGATTCCCGTGTGCAAAACAGGTACGCACACGAGGGTATCGCTCCGGAAAATTTCGGAGTGTAAACTGATGGTAAGCATCGGCAGTCTGGGCCAACATCCAAACCAAGTGAAACCGCCAATTATGATCAGCCAAGGCAACTATTTTTTCGGCATCGTAGGGGTGTATTTCCACTGCTAATCCATAATGGTTGGCTAGTTCAAATATGGGTTCTACCATTGGGTCGGCTATGGAGTGCCAACGGCCATCTGCACTTTGGAAATGAGTTGGGAGGCAGAGCAATGACATATTTAATTCAGAAACAGCCCGCTCTATCTCTACCAGTGCATCATCTGTCCACGCAGGTTGCACCACAAAACCTGCCGTAAAAAGGGTAGGATGCTCCGCTTGTACAAAGGCATTGAAGTCATTCTGAAAACGAAGCACATCACGGGTAAGCCCTTTGTCCAACCCATTGCAATACAATTGTGATAGATTGAGGATCACCTCATGGTCTATTTGATGTTGGCGCATCCAGGCTATTTTTTCATTCAGGAAAAAACTAGGATCTGTGATCGGACGCTTCCAATCGTCTTGACGCATAAACTTCAAGTCATCATCTATCCAAAACACTTTTTTATCCCGCATAAAAGCGGGTATTTGGTGTGGATAGGGCAACAAGTGACCGTGGGCGTTAATCCTCATTTTTTGGGTGCTGGTGGGGTCATGGTAGTGCCACATTTTTCGCAATTCAACAGATTTTCGTCTGAGTAAAATCGGTTGAAAATTTTGGGCATATCCGTTTCTATATTTTTAACGGAAAAATCTTCGCGGTAGAGTTTGTGGCCGCACTGTTCACAATACCACTCTAAGGCATCGAGCATGGTTTCGGGCCGTTTGGATTCTATGACCAACCCAACGGTATTGGGCCCACGTTGTGGAGAGTGCGGTACTTTGGCGGGCAATAAAAATATTTCGCCCTCTCTGATCGGGATATCGCGCTCTACGCCATCATCTATTACTTTCAATACAATATCGCCTTCCACTTGATAAAAAAATTCGGGGGTTTCATTGTAGTGATAATCCTTGCGGGAGTTGGGGCCACCGACCACCATAACAATATAATCACCATTGTCCCAGACGCATTTATTGCCCACAGGTGGTTTTAAAAGGTGTCTATGATCTTCGATCCACTGCTTAAAATTGATAGGTGTTACTAAACTTGACATATTGTAAAATATTTGAAAATAATGCCAAAGATACAGGAACAAACAGAATACGAAGCGTAAAAAGTATGAAAAAATGCAATCTACACGTCAAATATATCAATTGGGCATTGTTATTGCATACCATGTCCTAGTACATTTATACTATTTAATCTCATGAAGAATACGATCTCAATTTTTTGGCTATTGGTTAGTTTACCCACTTTTGCGCTGGCGCAAAGGGTAAGGCAAATTGAATATTTGCCAAGTTCTCAACCATCTATAACAAACGCTACCGACTGCAACTTCGCTGGTACTTACGCCATTGGTTATTTCAGCGGCCAAAGCAATGATATTTCACCTGACACCGTTTATTTGTGCATGGGCGATACGCTGCTATTGGATCATGACGGCAATTTCGACCTCAGTGGCGACCCTAACCCTGCTACAGCACCGGGAGTGGGTTGGGCTTTCTATCAGTGTCTGCCTACGGTTGGGGGGAGTACTTTTTCTGAAATTGTTTCAGATCCATGTTTGTGGCCACTCACTCCGAGTAGTTTTTGGGTGACTAATAGTGATGCTGGCGGTGACTTAATCCTTTATAATGATGGTACGCTGCAAAATCACTCTTTTTTTGGAATGGGGAACTCCGTTTTGGTTCATTTCGCTCCGATTACTATAGATGATTATTCCCAGCCTGGATTTGAATCAAGCATTGGAACTGTACCTGGCCCATGTGTTGATGTAAATGAAACCCAGCCCATAGCCGTTGTGTATTTGGATCCCATTGAGACATTGACCATGCAAAATCAAGTGCAGGGCAATTATTGTGTAGGCCGCTTTGTGCTGGATGGGGGTTTGCCCAACTGGAAAGATGATGCACGCTATAAAATCAATGTTGCATTGGCAACCGACCCATCGGTCAAAGCCTTGGTTCAACAACAGCCGATATTCTATGAACCGTTCAACTCTATCTCTTTCACGGTATCTACTCCGGGTGATTACCTGATACATATAGAGGATAGCAAAAGTTGCGGCGCTACTTTTACCATTGATATGAATGGGTGCGATCCTAGCAATAACCTTCAATTAAACCTTCCCGACCTGACGGCCGCCCAAGGCACAGAAATATGTGTGCCCATCAAAGTAAAAAACTTTAGCACTGTAGCGGGTAGTTTTTCTTTAAACTGGGACAAAAGTGTCTTGAAATACGACCATATTGGTTATATCAACCCGCTTATTGATAATGATTTTAGTCCCGATAGCAATCTGAATATCAGCAAAGCCGCCCTTGGCTTTTTGGGTGCTACAGTGTATGGCCTCTTAAATCCGACCATATTGCCCGACGACGATGTGCTTTTTGAAGTATGCTTTAAAGTAGTGGGTGGATCAGGTACATGCAGCGATTTGCATATTGTAAATGATCCCGCTTTGTTGTATTTTGAAGACCTCAATGGCATCATTATGGGTATCACCGAACACCCCGGCAAAGTATGTGTCAGTAGTAGTTCTAGTACTAAAGAGATATACTCATCCAATAGGTTTTCTGTACAGCCCAATCCAATAGTACAAGGACAACCTGCTACGGCTTGCATTGAGTCATTACATGCTGGCAAGGGTCAATTGTCCCTGTACAATGTACTAGGTCAAAAGGTAAGCGAACAAAAAATCACCCTAGAAAAAGGCGATAACCTGATTCAAATTTCTACTGATCAACTTGGTGCTGGGGTTTATCAAGTAAGTTATCACCGTGATACTTTCATGGCAGTCAGCACCTTAATTGTCCGTGAAAAGTAATCTTTTTAAAAGTAATCCGTTAGTTTACAATTAATTAACTCAAATTGGCAAGAAAATTGGTTGTATAAACAACGACCGATTATTATTCAATGCATCAGACCATACTATATAAAAAAATAAGCAACAAATGGCATTATGTCCGCCTAACGGCCGACAGTGTGCATACTTGTTTGATTGAAAAAGGCTGCGTCGGAGCGTTGGCATCCGATGTCGAAAATTCGGCATTACCTACTGCCTTGAGCGTAGAAAAAGGCATCCAAAGAATTGCCCAAACGTGGTTGGATGCTGGCTACGGGATTCCCCGCCGCGATGAGATGCAGGTACTCACCCTACACTATCGGGTGAAGCCTTGGCAAGGATATACTTGCGCAGCCCCTTGGTACGAAGATTGGAAAACATGGTACGATGAGCCGATGAGCGAATGGCTTCAAAACCGTGGCTATACTTGTTTCCCAGATGCTGGCTTGGCCATGATGGGCGAATACTTAGTCGTACACAAATACGTATTAGAAGGTGATAAGGCTTCTTTGGCCGTTCAAGACATTGCCACCATTGCGCCAGTGGTGTTTCAATACAAGTTATTCCTCAGCGATCAAGAAAAATACCCACAGGTCAATTACAATCCGGATGTACCGGCCGAACTCAATGATATCATCAGAGGTTTGGAAGAAATGGCAACCACCATGACGAGTGTGTCGCAAGAGTTGCTCCTACAAAACGTGATCGCACAAGCACCCGTTCGCGAAGTCAATATTGGCAAGCGGGTTTCTCGCGAAAAATCTTCGTTGTTGCGGAAAATGCTGTACGAGCATTGGGGATTTGAGTGCGATGCTTGGATACCTATCGGCGGTGAATCAAAGCAAGAAACAGTGTATATCGGCCAATTCCCTGATGCCTTGCGCGACAATATTTTACAAATTATCAAAAATACGCCTTCACACGCCTCTATTTACAGGCTTGATTACGATGATGGCATTTCTGAGTGCAGCCATAAAGATATTTTGAAACCCTTCTTGTACGAGGGCGTGGTGTTTGATGCTTCCATGACTTGGATCATTTATCTATCCCATCATTATACTTTTACCTTCGGTGGCACCGACCTAGTAAAAGCCGTACGCAACTATTACAAAGAAGAGCCCAATCAGATTAATCGCTGGTAATTAGTACTGATTCCCAAAAAACACTTACCTTTTCGCTTCAAAAAGGTGCAGATGTTGAGATTTCCTATTTCTTTTGTTTTTTTGTTGTTTTTTGTGTCATATGTACACACACAAAACGATACCACCCTGTTGCTCAAGCCGGAACGGCTGACGGAAAAGGATATACTTCCGCGCGATTTTTCACAAGAGCCAATTAAAATTATTTCCGCCACGCGCCACGAAGAAGATATTCACAACACACCATTTACGGTGTGGGTGGCCACTGCCGACGATATCATGCGCAATGGGTGGGTGACGCTCTGCGATGTGCTGCGCGCTGCACCTGGGATCAAAGTATCACAGCCGGGCAACGCCATTGAAGGTGAAACCTTTTTGATTCGGGGCCTCTCTGGCAATCAATATATGAAAATATTGATCAATGATGTGCCAATAAAACCCTCTATCGCTATTGGTATGCCCATTGGTGCACAACTGCCCATCAGGCAAGCCGAACGGATAGAAGTATTGTATAATCCATCAGGTGCTATGTACGGCGACGATGCCTGCGCAGGGGTGGTCAACATCATCTTAAAAGAGACCGAACGCCCCATTTTTACCCAAGCAGATTTGTCATTTAACCTTAACTATAACAGTCTTGATTTGATGTTTGGGGGCAAACTTGGAAAAGACAAAAATATTTTTCGATATAGTATTTATGGGAGCAGTACCGTCCGCGAAAAAACAGATATTTACGACAATGTTAACCCTTTTTTGGTGTATCGGTATGTTCCTTTGGCTTTATCACAAAGTGTGTATAAGGATCATCCTAATTTTTTACAAGAAGGATCTTCGATACCTGTGCTTGCACCCTTGCCCCACGAAAGTCGTCTATTTGGTATAAACCTGACTTGGCGGGGATTGCATTTTACCTATCACCGTATGGTGCGGTTTGACCATAGTGCTTTGGGTTTGAATCCCGTTGCAGTGTCTTATGCCAATCCATCCAACCGTATTTCAGAGCAGATTCAAACAATGTCTTTAGGATTTCAACGCAAACGCAAACGAAGAACGTCCACCAATACCATATCTGCTGTCAATTACATTGTGGACAATACTTCTACCACCACCTATATTTTTGATCAGCTGAGTTCCGCTAGTTATTACCTGCGAAGCCCACAACCTTTAAAATACAATGTACTTATTGCAGATAGTATTCAGACCGAACTTACCTCCGGAACACGATATGCTGGAGCCTCTGCGTTGGAAGGACGTTTTGAATCAAGGCATGACTGGAGATTGGGCAAATACATGGGACTGAATATCAGTTATTTTACAGTCTTGGGCGGCGGAACGCCTCTATATACTCATTATGTAGAACCACCTAAAATATCTGTCTTTGAAGTAAGCGCGGTAAACGGGATAAGTGGGGTCTCAAACTTTTATAATGGTGTTATCGGTGATGTTGGATTAACATCGCAATTGGCTTATCATAATCGAAAACTCCATATATTGGCTGGTACAGCACTAAATATTTCATTATTCTCGCCTCGATTGGGTGTGCTTTATCACATTGATAGTGCTTGGACGGTGAGGGGAAATTATTCAAAATCTAAAAAACTAAGTAATGCTCATAAACAAGCGAATGGCTTTTATTTTAATAGAAATACTCGGCAATTTGAAGGAGGGTATGGTTTTTTTGATATTTTTTCAAGCCCCGAAACCAATCAGTTGCTTGAAATAGCCGTGCGATATGACCATAAAGGGGTCAGTGGAGAACTCATTGGATTTCGCCAAAAAAGTAGTAACATGTATAGACCAGGGGTCTTTTCCTCCTTTGATCTTTTTGGTTTCGAAGAATACAAGTCTTATCAATTTGAAAAACTATTAGGTACTTCCAGCGAATTGTGGGGGGTACAATGTTTGCTCAAGAGTGAGAGCCGATCTATACTGAACTTTACCACGCGCAGAAAGAAGTCAGTAGTATCTTCTCGAAGCGAGTTTTATATACAATATATAACAGGCACCGAGCGGTACGATGACATTTATAATAGTTCGAATGCGATTTTGAACCAGCCTAGGTGGCATACACAGTTCCGTACTTTCTTTGGGGTGACCAGTAAGATGGAAATCATGTTTGCCTCCAACCGACAGACTAAAATCAGGCTTAAATCATCCACTTACGATGCATTTTATACGTCTTCAGTTTCGCGGCCAGATGAATATCCCAAATTTAGGACTTGGGAAATGAACGCTCGCCTATTTTTAAGCAATCAGTTTTTGGTGTACGTCAATATTCAAAATCTATTCAACCGCGAGCACATAGGGCTTGATGCCACAGGCACGATTGATGATTTGTTTTACAATGTACAGCCGGGTAGATCTATCCGACTGGGTGTTAATTACAATATGAACTAAGTGATTACGGCATCAGCCATTCAGTCACCCTGGCGGCCTTGATGCCTTCTTTTTGAAGTTGCTTTTTCACGTGTTCTTGCATGTAGTAGAATACATTCCAATATTCATCGGCATGACACCAAGAGTGTACATGAAATTTGGTGGTTTCTAGGTCATGTCCGTGTACATGTATCTCAATGGCTGGCGATTTTGCTATCTCCGTACAATGACTAGCCGTCTCCTGAATAACCTGACGTACTTTATCAATATCTTCAGTGGCATCAATTAAAAACATCATATCCACTCTAATGGGGCCTTGACCCGAAATATTCGTAATGGGGCCAGAAGTAACGGAGGCATTGGGGATAAATATGCGTTTATTGTCGAGCGTTTTTAAGACCGTGTTGAATATTTGTATGGAATCTACTTCGCCCGTAAACCCGGCAATGGTCACACGATCGCCCACCTTATAGGGCCTGAACACCAACAGTAAAACGCCACTCGCAAAATGGCTCAGGCTACCTTGCAAAGCCAAGCCAACGGCCAAGCCAGCAGCACCAATGAGTGCCACAAAGGAAGTCGTTTCGATCCCAAACATACCAGCGACACTGATTAACACCATTACCTTTAAAACGGTATTGACAATAGAACTTAAAAATGGAATGATCGTTTCTTCCACATTGCGCCTGCGGAGTGCTGAACCGACAAGATTGGACACCTTATTGGCCATCCAAAAGCCAATGATTAAGGTAATAATGGCCAAGACAACTTGGGGAATATAACTTACAGCCAAGGCCGTAAAACGATCAAAATAATGCGCCATCGAATGTATAGATTTTAAAAACTGGGGACAAAAGTAATATGCCTCGGAGAATATGCATACTTTTAAAATCTTTTTCCTGTTTTAGTTGTTCCTTTGTCTTGATAGACGCCTAAATTTTTTATCTTTTATGAATGTTTTAGTCACCGGCGGGGCCGGATTTATCGGTAGCCATACAGTAGTTGCCTTGGTAGAAGCGGGTTTTAACCCGATTATCGTGGACGATTTTTCCAATTCCGAATGGAGTGCCTTGGCAGGTATAGCGTCCATCATTGGTAAAAAACCAGTAATCTATAAAGAGAACTGTAACAATGCTGACCTACTTAAAACCATTTTCAATGCCCACGATATACAAGGAGTAATCCATTTTGCGGCTTTCAAGGCCGTAGGAGAGTCTATGGAAAAACCCTTAGCATATTATGAAAACAACCTTGGTTCGCTCATTACATTGGTAAAAGTGATGCAGGAATTGAAAGTACCAAACCTTATTTTTTCTTCCTCCTGCACCGTATATGGCGAACCCGACCACCTGCCCGTTACAGAAGCCACCCCTGTAAAACCAGCCACCTCTGTATATGGCAATACCAAGCAGATTGGCGAAGAGATCTTGAAAGATACAATTGGGGGGAAAGCACCGCTCAAAATAATTTCACTCCGATATTTCAACCCCATTGGGGCGCACCCTAGTTCCGCCATCGGCGAATTGCCGCGTGGTGTACCCAACAATCTGATACCATTCATCACACAAACGGCCGCAGGTCTCCGAAAAGAACTTACCATATTTGGCAATGACTACGATACGGCCGATGGTACTTGTGTCCGGGATTATATACACGTGATGGATTTGGCAGAGGCACATGTAGCCGCGCTTCAATACCTCATGGATAAGCCCACCGAACCCTTGTATGAAGTATTCAATGTCGGTACTGGCCAGGGTGCTACGGTGATGGAACTCATCAGGACATTTACGGAAGTGACGGGCCAAACCCTCGCGGTGAATATAGGGTCAAGGCGAGCAGGCGATGTGGTGGCAGTATATGCTGATGCCTCCAAATCAAATGAGGTGCTGGGCTGGAAAAGCAAGCGATCTATGGAGGAAGCCCTCCGCGATGCCTGGAATTGGCAGGTAAAAATACTTGATAATCAATAATTTAAATAGCATATTTATCTGAATTCATAACATTATTTTCATGTCTAATTTTTTCATTTACTCGGCTGCTGCCGCAGTCGCTGTTGTTACACTATCTTTTTGTTTCAACGGCAACAAAGTAGCAACTCGACCTAACAAAGATACAATGAACCCTACATCAGTGGCACCTCAAAAAACCTCTTTTTACGACCTTAAAGTTAATACTTTAGAGGGTCAAGTCAGTGATTTTGCTCAATACAAAGGCAAAAAAATAATTATCCTCAACGTTGCTTCCGAGTGCGGATATACCCCACAGTATGCTGATTGGCAAAAGTGGTACGATGCCAACAAAGAAAGTGCCGTAGTCTTGGGTTTCCCTTGCAACGAGTTTATGGGGCAAGAACCGGGATCACCGCTAGAGATAGCCACATTTTGCCAAAAAAACTACGGGGTTACGTTCCCCATGTTTGAAAAAGTGGGCGTTAAAAAAGGTGATGGCCAGTCAAATCTGTACGCATGGTTGAGCGAACCCGCTCAAAATGGATGGAACAGTGATGTCCCTTCTTGGAATTTTTGCAAATACCTCATTGATGAAAAAGGAGAACTTACCCACTTCTTTGCGTCTAAGATCAAGCCTGATTCTCCAGAGTTTTTAAAGGCTTTGGGGCTGTAATTAGTCATTGACCATTACTAGCATTACCTTTGCGGCTCCAAACACACAAAAAAAATCCTGTACGCACAGGAACCTACGACATGCAAAAACATAATTTTTCTGCGGGCCCGGCTGTTTTGCCAGCCCCTGTTCTCAGAGAGGCTGCCCGCGCGGTAGCCAACTATCAAGGCATGGGCCTAAGTTTGTTGGAACTATCGCACCGTGGCCCCGAATTCATTGCCATCATCGAAGAGGCCAACGCCCTTATGCGCGAGATCATCGGTTTGCCCGATGGTTACCACGTGCTTTGGCTCACTGGAGGTGCTAGTACCCAGTTTTACCAAGTGCCTATGAACCTGCTCAATGAGCAAGAAACGGCAGCCTATGTAAACTCTGGTGTATGGGCGGATAAGGCCATCAAGGAGGCCAAAAGTTTTGGAACTGTTCAAGTATTGGCTTCTTCTAAGGATCAAAACTATGCGCATATCCCCAAAGGGTACAAAATACCCGCCAATGCTAAGTATTTGCACCTAACGAGCAACAACACCATATACGGTACACAGTTGCACAAGTTTCCAAAGTCTTCAGTTCCTTTGGTATGTGATATGTCGTCCGATTTTTTGAGCCGTCCTTTTGATCCCAGCCCATTTGGGTTGATCTATGCTGGTGCTCAAAAAAACCTAGGGCCTGCTGGTACCACAGTGGTTATTGTACGCGAAGACATGCTGGGCACTGTCCAGCGTCACCTCCCATCTATGCTTGATTATCGCATATTTGCCAAGGAAAACTCCTTGTACAATACCCCACCAGTATTCCCGATCTATGTCAGTATGTTAACCTTGCGGTGGATCAAGAAAAATGGTGGTTTGAAGGGTATTCAACGTAAAAACAAAGTAAAAGCAGCCATTTTATACGACGAAATAGATCGCAATCCCCTCTTCAAAGGCACTGTTGCGAAAGAAGATCGGTCGCTGATGAATATCTGTTTTGTGATGGAGGAAAAATACGCACATTTGGAAGATGACTTCATGAAAATCTGCAAAGCCAACGGCATGGTCGGACTTAAAGGCCACCGCTCCGTCGGTGGATTCCGTGCCAGCACCTACAATGCCCTCGCTAAAAAGAGCGTAGAAGCATTGGTGGCGTTGATGCAAGATTTTGCGAAACAGAGGGGGTAATTTCCTTGGTTCTGATCAGCGTAGCCTTGATTCAATCTTGGCATGCATACAATGCGGATACTCGGTTCTTATGGGCGGGGTATCCGCATTTTTATTGGGGTAGTTGGGCGGAGCAGTTGTGTGAATCTGAAAGGTAAAAATTTCATAGACTTCATTATAATAGTTAGCAAAAAATCGAACATAGTCAGAAAAACAATAGGCGTTACTACTATTTTAAGCGTTAAAGGCTCATGCAGGTAATGAGTACTTGCGTTTTATTGAAAATGACCCTATCTTTGCGTTGCAATCATTGATGCCGAGAACAACTGGACATATTTTGAAAAAGAGAAAGGAAAATTTAGATTGAAGTATAATCCTAAAATTGAAGGTAAGTATGAAGTTTGAAAACGGCGGTGATGGTTATCATACAATTCTGATTTACCAGGTACTGCCTCTCCGGCAAACTGACATTTTAAAAACATGAAAAACACTTTTCAAGTAGTTTTAATTAAAAAGGCTTTAACCTCAACATAATGAAAGTATTTGCAGAAACAGAAAGACTAATTTTAAGAGAAATTCTTCCGATAGATGTTGAAGGACTTTGGGAACTTGACTCTGACCCCGAAGTACATAAATACTTGGGAAATAACCCTGTAACTGACAAAGAACAAATCGTAGAAGTAATAAATTTTATACGCCAACAGTATATTGACAATGGAATCGGACGTTGGGCAATCATTGATAAGAAAACCAACGAATTCATTGGTTGGACAGGGTTGAAGTTTGTAACCGACACAATAAACAATCACCAAAACTATTATGACCTTGGGTACAGGCTGATAAAAAAATATTGGGGACAAGGCATTGCGACTGAGACGGCATTTGCATCTTTAGAATATGCCTTTGACAAACTTAACGCAACCGAAGTTTATGCAATAGCAGACTGTGAAAATGACGGCTCAAACAAAGTTTTAAAAAAGGCTGGGCTTACTTTTATTGAAACTTTTGACCTTGAAGGCATGAAACTGAATTGGTATAAAATTAGCAAAACTGAATTCAAATAGCCAGATCTTCCAACTTCAGTTAAACTTTACAATACATCAATCAAACCAATAACTACTCGATGCTAAAAATCATCATACTTATCACCTCATGGATCGTGTTGTTCACTCAGGCAAATGATCTAAGCATGATATACCCAAGCACTACACCGCGCAGCGAATCTGCTTATAACCGTTATTCAGATGCTGACTCCCTGTTATTCCTTCAAAAAGCGGATATAGCCGCCCAAGAAACCACCATTCCAGCCAAAAGCCTGACAGTGGCTAAGTCATTTTTAGGTACGCCTTATGTATCGGGTTGCTTGGATCGAAACACCCATGAAAGCCTCATCATCAATTTGCGGGAACTCGATTGCTGGACCTTGGTAGAGTTGAGCGTAGCCATATCTTCAACCCCCGATGGGCAGTTTGATACCTTTATGCAAAAAGTACAGCAACTCCGCTACTGGGGTGGTCAAATAAATGGATTTGGTTCGCGGCAACACTATTTTACAGGATGGGTACTACAAGCCGAAAAACTAGGTTTTTTAGACGATATTACCCAAAATCTGGGCGGGAAACCCTACTCAAAATTGACCAATTACATCACCAGTCACAGCGATTTATACCCAAAATCAATAGAGCAACAAACCTATCGTACCTTATTGGCATCGGAAAAACGCATCAATGCGCATCAATGGTACTATATACCCAAGGCAAATATCAAAAAAATGGAAAACCTCATTCAAGATGGCGACATCCTAATGCTCACCTCTGGAAAAGCGGGGCTTGATATTGCACATGAAGGTTTTGCCGTTAGGCTAGAAGATGGACGAGTACACCTTTTGCATGCATCTTCCTTGAAACACAAAGTTATCATATCGCCAGAGCCACTTTCTGAATACATGGTGGAGCAAAAGGGGCAAACAGGTATTATGGTGGCTCGATTGAAATAGGGAGTCCGCCTTAGATTGGTTTTTAAAACACTGAGCAAATAATATTCAATAAGTTACGCGTACACTTTTTTAGGTAGCAGTTAGCCTTTTTTCTTGTCGTAGAGTAGATTTTAAAACACTAAGCAACTAAGATTCACTAAGTTACGCGTACACCAATATCAGTGAATGCTCGTTTTTATATGAAAGCCCTCAAGGGCCCCAATCATGCGAATTGGGCATCGCCCAATCGCCAACAAAATCAAACTGTGGATAACTTTTAATCAAAACTTTTTGTTTTGTGTTTGTTTTGTTGCCACCTTTGCCCTTTGATTAATACCGATAAATTAAACAACACATGTACGCAGATCGTATAGCCCCCCAGTTAAATATCCCATCTCGAAAGGTAGAAGCCGTCATAGAACTCCTCCAGTCAGGCGCCACCCTCCCATTCATTGCCCGTTATCGCAAAGAAGCCACTGGCTCACTCGATGAAGTCCAGATAGGCGATATTCAGGACCTTTTGAAACGGTTGCAGGATTTGGATAAGCGGCGCGAAGCCATTTTACAAAGCATTGAAGAGCAAGGCAAACTCACGCCCGAATTGCGCAAACTTATTGAGCATGCCTTGACGATGACCGAGTTGGAGGATTTATATTTGCCCTATAAACTCAAGCGCAAAACCCGCGCCTCCATAGCCATCGAAAAAGGCTTGGAGCCTTTGGCCAAACGTGTTTTTGCGCAAAAAGACAAAGAATTAGAAACCATAGCCGCCGCTTATATCAATGACCAAGTAGGCTCGGTAGAAGATGCCCTCCAAGGCGCACGCGACATCATAGCAGAGTGGGTCAGCGAAGACAAAAAAGCCCGCGACAAAGTGCGTCGCCACTTCGATAAAGGCGCATTGGTGGCCTCGCGATTGGTAAAAGGTAAAGAAACAGAGGCTGCCAAATACCGCGATTACTTTGAATGGAGCGAAAAACTATCCCAGTGCCCCTCCCATCGCCTACTGGCCATGCGCCGAGGTGAAGAAGAAGGTTTTTTGCGGGTAGGCATTGCACCAGAAGAAGAATTGGCCGTCCGCGACCTTGATGATATGTACGTGTTTGGTTATGGTGAATCCGCCGCTCAGGTGCGTACCGCCGTAAAAGATTGCTATAAACGGTTATTGCAACCCGGTATCGAAACCGAATTTCGGAATGCCAGCAAGGAAAAAGCCGACGCCGAAGCCATTCGTGTGTTTGGAGAAAACCTACGCCAATTACTGCTTTCTGCACCTTTGGGCGAAAAGCGCGTTTTGGGCATTGATCCAGGTTTTAGATCTGGATGTAAGGTCATTGTATTGGATGCCAATGGCAATTTTGTGAAAAACACCACCATTTACCCGCATGAACCACAACGACAGGTTTTTGAGAGCCAATCTACCGTCGAAGATTTGGTAGAAAAATATAAAATTGAAGCCATATCTGTCGGAAATGGCACTGCTGGTCGCGAAACCATGGATTTTTTGGGTAAAATAAAGTTTGGGCATTCTGTAGAGATTTTTCAAGTCAATGAAGCCGGTGCTTCCATTTACAGTGCTTCAGAAGTGGCTCGTGAAGAGTTTCCAAAAGAAGACCTTACTGTAAGGGGAGCGATCAGTATAGGCCGCCGCCTCATGGATCCCTTAGCAGAACTCGTTAAAATAGATCCTAAAAGCATAGGCGTAGGCCAATACCAACACGATGTGAACCAAAACCAACTAAAGGATAACCTCGACCGTACTGTGGAAAGTTGCGTAAATGCCGTAGGGATCAACCTCAATACTGCTAGTAAACACCTACTGACTTACGTCTCTGGCTTAGGCCCTGTGCTGGCTCAAAACATTGTGCAACACCGCGCCGAAAATGGTGCGTTCAAGAAGCGTACCGACCTCAAAAAAGTAGCCCGTTTGGGCGACAAAGCCTTTGAACAATGTGCTGGCTTCTTGCGGATCAAGGATTCACAAAACCCTTTGGATAACACAGCCGTCCACCCCGAACGCTACGCTTTGGTAGAGGAAATGGCTCAAGATATGGCCTGCAAGGTCAGCGATTTGCTCCAGGACAAAACCAAAAGAACGGCCATTGATCTAAAAAAATATGTACGCGGCGATGTTGGTCTTCCAACCTTGCAAGACATATTAAAGGAACTGGAAAAACCGGGGCTTGACCCACGTGGTTCAGCCAAAGCCTTCGAGTTTGGCAATGTACGCAGTCTCGAAGACCTCCATGAAGGTATGATACTTCCGGGTATTGTGACCAATATCACCAATTTTGGGGCTTTTGTAGATATTGGAGTCAAAGACAGTGGATTGGTACACGTGTCGCAATTGGCCGATAAATTTGTCCGAAATCCGATGGAAGTAGTCACATTAGGACAACAAGTAACGGTCAGGGTGGTAGAAATAGACCATCACCGTAAGCGGGTGGCACTCAGTATGAAAGGTTTATAAATCATGGAAATAAAAGACTTAAAAGTCGTAGAGTTTGCTAGTGTGCTGGCTGGGCCAGCTGTCGGAATGTTTTTTGCAGAACTCGGTGCCGAAGTTATCAAAATAGAAAATAAAACAGGCGGTGGCGACATCACCCGTGGGTGGAAACAGCCGTTGGAAGATCCAAATTCGCCGATTTCGGCCTATTGGTGTAGCGTCAATTGGGGCAAAAAACATTTATTTTTAGACTTAAACGACGATACTGATCGCCAAACCGCCAAAGATATTGCGGTGGCGGCAGATGTGGTCATTTCAAACTTTAAGCCCTCTTCATCGCGGCGCATGGGCGTGGATGCGGACACCCTTATGGCATTAAACCCTAGATTAATTTATGCCCAACTCAACGCCTATGCTGACCCCGAAGACGAACGCCCCGCCTTCGATATGGTTTTGCAAGCCGAAGCAGGCTTCTTATATATGTGCGGCGAGGCCGACCGTGCACCCGTGCGTATGCCCGTTGCCTTCATTGATACCTTGGCGGCGCACCAATTGAAAGAAGGTATTTTATTGGCTTTGCTCCGCCGAACCCAAACTGGAAAAGGATCGGTTGTTACAACTTCTTTGATGGAATCAGCATTGGCATCGTTGGTTAATCAAGCCAGCAATTACCTGATGACTGGCCATATACCACAACGAATGGGCACTCAACACCCTAATATTGCGCCTTACGGCGATATGTTTGAGTGCGCCGATCAGCAGATATTGCTGTTGGCTGTCGGTACTGAACGCCAGTTTGCCAACCTGTGCAATACTTTAGAAATTCCAGATCTCCCAGACAACGAATCTTTCGCAACCAATGCCGCAAGGGTAAAAAACCGAACTGCGTTGATTGCCATTTTGAAGCCTATATTTGCAATACGTACCTTGACTCAATGGTTGGAACTACTGCATAAAAATCAAGTACCGGTAGCCCGTATTCGAGATATGAAAGCCGTTTTTGAGATGCCAGAGGCGCAAGCAATGATCTTGGAAGAAACCACACCAGAGGGAATACTTACTAAAAGAATGAAAACGGTGGCGGTTGAGGTTAAGGCGACAACAACTCATCCAACCTAATCCTATATATATACTGAGGCGTACGCGCATACATACTTTGATACAACTCGATCGCTTTTTCGCGGTGCGGAGTCGGATCATCAGCAATGCGGCGTAGTTCAAAATGAATGGCTGCTTCCTCTCGATCATTGCGGGCTAAAGCCATCATCTGATGTAGTTGTCGCAAGGCTTCGGGCTTGTTGTCTTCTGCTATAATCACTTGAGCACGCAGGATATTTGCACCAAAAGTAAGGTCGGTATTGCCTAATGCAAGGGCAATGTCTTTGCCTTCTTCCAACAGTTGTCTGGCAGATGATATTTCGTCAGAGAATAGGTGAACGATGCCTTTTTCAATCAAAGAATAGCCCAACACTAATTTATTACCCATTTCTCGCGACTGCTCAATGGCTTCATTGTAGTAACGAATACTTTTTTTGTGGTCTCCCTTATAATGCCACGTGTCACCAAGGGCATTGAGTGCCTTAGCAATGCCTTTTTTATAGTTCAGTTCGCGGCTCAATTCAAGGTTTTGATCCAAATATTCAATGGCTTTGTCAAACTCGCCCATGACCGACATCAGGTCGCCGATAAGGCCGCAAGCAATGGCCAACCCTTGTTTATCGCCTAACTCACGCACTAATTGTAGGTCTCGATCAAAATTTTGCATGGCTTTGGTGTAATCGCCCTTGCGTTCCCACACAGAACCAATGGAGCCAATACAAATGGTCATAAACAACTTATTGCCCAACTCTTCAGACAGGGCTAGACCTTTTTCCAAACAGAGTAAAGCAGAATCCAAGGCACCTTTTTCCAAGTAAATAATGCCTAGATTGGTATATAGGGTGGTCAATCCTTGTTTGTCTTCGTTGCGGAGTGCAATTTCTAATTGCCCTTCCAACCAGCGTATCCCCTCATCGTAGTGGCCTTGATTCATAAAAATCAAACCTAGATTGGCCACAATGGCGGCATTTTCAGCCTCCCGTTTGTTGGCTCTATTGATTTCTATGGCTTTTGCAAACCAACTTTTGGCTGATTCATAGTTACCACGCCTAAAAAAGAGCGTTCCCATGTTTCCATAGGTCTTGGCTGAACCAATTTGGTCAGAAGCAAGGTCATAAAAACTGATGGCAACATCAAAATGAGAGTTGGCATCATTGTAATTGCCGCGCAACATCAATAACTGACCCAAACGGCGGTTGGCACGGCCAATCAGGTAGAGGTCTTTGATCGAAGTTGCCATTTTGAGGGCGGCTCTATAATCACGTTCCCCTTCTTCCCATTGTCCAATCAACTCGTGTACCCCACCTTTTTGGAGTAACATCCTAATCCGTTTATTAATTTTAGATTCGTTTTGCTCTAAATTGCGGATTAGTTTTTCAAAAAACTGTAGTGCCTGCCTGTTTTGATAGTTTCGTTGGGCGTAACGGGCGGCTTTCTCTAAGTATTTATTGGTCTTTTTCTCGTTTTCGGCCTCCTCAAAATGGAATGCTAAATCCACAAACCGCTCTTCTGATTTTGGATACAGTTGCTCTATCGCTTCACCTATCAGTTGGTGTATTTCTTTCAGTCGGGTACGCAACTGCATATCGTAGGCGGCTTCTCGGAGCAAGGAATGCCTGAAAATATAGCGCAGTTCATTCATGGCGTGCCAAATTTGCCATTTTTCGGCCGTCTGAATTTGTTCGCGTAGCACGATTTCGAGGTCTCCATTTTTGCGGATAAACTCTTCTTGCTTGGCCATAACCGCCGTCAGTACAGGTAACTCAAACTCACGGCCGATCACAGCGGCTGCCTTCACAGTCTCTTTGACCAACCCACTTAGGCGATCTATACGAGCCATCATAATTTCCTTGACGCTCTCATTGATTTGAACGTCTTGGTTTTTCAGTTGCAAAACTCCTTCCGTATTTTTTAGCAATTGTGCCTCATTGAAATACTCGGCCATTTGCTCTATATAAAAGGGATTGCCTTGGGTCATGCGTTGCATGAGTTCATGCAGATCAGGGTGCATTTTTCCACCCAATCTGGCCTCTGCAAACGCTAAAAAATCGGAAGATTGCAAATAGTTAAGGTCTATTTCAATAGAAATAACCCCTATTTCTTGCAACAAACTTGGCTTGAAAATATAGGCTTTGCTACCATCATCTTCATAGCGACTGGTAGCCAGAAAAATGATTGGATATCCTTGGGCTCGGCGAATAAACTGAGCCAAGAACTCACGGCTCATGTCATCGTACCAGTGCGTATCCTCCAACTCAATCACGATGGGTTGCAACAATGCTTCCGCAATAAAAAGATTGGCCATGGCGGCCAAAGCATTCTGATAGCGGCCACGAGCATCCAATTGATCCCAGAGTGAACCTTGGTACGAAATACTGATCATGGCAGCCAATACGCTTTGTGTTCTGGCTATTTCACGGCGTACTGCATTGGTTTCTGGGTGATTATTTTGATCTAACTCTTGCTGTAATTCCTGAAAGTTTTTTTCAAACAACTCTCGGTTTCGTTCCGGGCTGTTTTCTGGGCTTTGATCAAAATAGTTTTTTAAAAAATAGATAAATGGGTTGAACGATTTTCTTAAAATCTGGTCGCTTTGGCAAGTAAACCAACTCAAAGCACTTCGTTCGCGCAGGTTGCGGCGCAATTCAAAACTCAGGCGACTTTTACCAATACCCGCTTCGCCAAACAGAAACATAACCCCTGAAAACCGCGATTCACGCAAAGGTTGGGCAAAATCAATGAGATGCTTAATTTCAGTATCGCGGCCAAAGTAGCCGCCCATATAATTGGTTTTGCCCGACAAGTTCCTTCCGGTGAGCAAATGCGTTTGTATCTTGGTTTCAAACCCCTTATAGTGCCTTGCTCCCCGATCGGCAAATTTGAAGTTACGATTGCGCGATATATTTTCATCGGTGATGACTTGCCCCCATTTGCCTTCCATCATCAGCCTCGCACCGAGGTTGACCCTAGCCCCTACGGCGGCGTATTGACACCGCTCTTCGCTACCAATCACCCCCGTAAATGCCAAACCAGAGGCTATGCCTATTCGGTACTTGGCTCCAGTCAGGTTTTCTAAACCACTGAGTTCATCTTGAACCGCAGCCACAAATTCGAGGGCACGTTCGGTATTGTTTTCAAAAGAAACCGGTGCACCAAACAGGCAAAACATGACCCCACCTTTATCGCCGAAATCAATCTCCTTGAAATATCCTCCAAAATTACTACACTGCTCCAATATAATAGAGGCAAAGTGTTGGAGTCCTTCATGGGTTTCTACCCCTGCAAACGATAAAAATACGCTTACGACACTTCTAAATTCGCCAATGCCTACATATCCGAAGGCTTCAACTGGCAAAAACAAGGACGTAATGTCGCGATCCGGGAGCGGGAGTGCTATATTAGCACTGGCACGCTCTGGCGGATTTTTTAGTTTTTTAATTTTATAAAAATCATCGTTGATCGGATCTGTTTCTACGGTATCTTTGTCTAAATACTTGACAAAAGTGACATCACCAACCATCTCAGAGGTAGCAGCCAACACTTGTGCGGCGGCGCATCCATCTATGGCAGATCCACGAAAATAATAGGCTTTCCGTTCGTCACCAACGATTCCCCACTCTACTTCCCCTTGCGAAATTCCTATTTTCACCCCAATATTGTGGGTAGCGAGTACCGAGCCTTGCTCGTTTCTGGCATCTTCTAAGCGTTTCAATACTAGATTGGCCGTATCCAAGGTTTTTTGTGCCACCTGCCGGATTTCACCTTCCTGATAAATGGTAAAAATAGCCGTAAAACTATCGCCGGCAAAATTGGGAATAAACCCGCCCTGCTGATACACCAAAGCCACTGTTGGCTGAAAAATATCATTCAACGCTACTGATAATTCCTCTGCGCCTTCCGAACCGCGCTGCATCAAGGTCTCGGTCAGTTTGGTAAAGCCGCTCAGGTCAACAAACAAGGTACAAGCCCGCAAATGGCCATGGTGGATTCCATTGCGGTAGTTCTCCTGAATGATATGTGGCAAAAAATGATTCAATTTTTTTCTAATTTATTGGGCAAAGTTACACAATTATGAGATAGTGTTCAGAAACCTTTGGTTTTACATATTTAACCCGGTGGAAAATCAAGCACCTGCACTGACCATGCTTCTGCTTTAGCGGCAAACAATGCCTTGGTTTTGGCCCAAGTTTGCTTGAATATCTCGCTTTGGCGATACGTTTCTAAGGCGTGTTCCGATTCCCAGATACTCAACGTAAAGAGTTGAGCCGGGTCGTTAAGATCTTGAACCAGTTCCATGTGTAAGCACCCCGGAAACCCTCTAATCAAGTGTTTACTGGGGTCAAATACGGCTGTTTGGAATTCCAGTACGGCCTCAGGGATAAATTGCATTTTGACAATTCGTTTGATCATTGTGTACGGTGTCTATCTAAGATGAGTTGTTCTATGTTGGTGGTGGAGTAACCTGTCACAAAGGGGAGGCTTAGTACCTGACCACCATATGCCAACACCAGATCGGAACCCACGATTTGTTCTGGCCTCCAATCGCCACCTTTTACTAGATAGTCTGGATTCACTATTTTAATCAGGTCTAAAGGAGTATCATCCTCAAAAACCACGACGGCATCCACATATTCCAAAGCAGCCAAAAGGTGGGTACGGGTTTCTTCATCATTGATGGGGCGCGTCGCCCCTTTGAGGCGGCGCACAGAATCGGCACTATTAAGCCCTACAATCAGGCGATCGCCCAAATCACGAGCCGCTGCCAAATAATGCAGGTGTCCAAAGTGCAAAATATCAAAGCACCCATTGGTAAACACGATTTTTTGGCCTTTTTGACTCCAATCTTGGGTGGTTTTCTCTATTTGGGTGAAGGTTTGGATTTTGGCAACTGTTTTCTCGAATGAGGGCATATGAAGATATTTTATTTTACGGTGACCTTGAAATTATCAATGTAAACGGCATTGCCTGAATCATTCCAAACATACATTATAATTTTATCTTTATCGCCTATGCCTTTAGGCAATTTTTCTTCATATCTGAATGAGTTCCAAGTATTCGCTGGGAGATGATCACCTTTCAGCGCGGATCCCCTCCAGAGGTAAGACCTGTATCCAGCCTCTGCGGCAAATACAAAAGTGCCTGCAACATTGTTATTTTCACTTTCGCTGTAACCATCAAAAGTGATGACCAAGGTTGATTCCTTTGGAAAACTTTTAAGCCCCGACTCAAAAGATGGGGCGTATGGATGTTTTTTGTCAACAACCACGGCTTTTCTGCCTCCGATTTCGATTACTTTGGGCGATTCAGATAACGTGTCGAACCTGTGTTCAAAATACCAAGGGCTGCGGATAGAATCTGGATTCACATAAAAAATATGTGTTTTGTATCCTTCTCCACCAGTTGACTTACCATCAAACGCACCCATTGAAATCAGTCGTTTGTCATTCTGTAATTTTAAAAGCGGCACCCTTCCCTCAAACGCATAAAACCACTCATCCCAAAACACAATACTGTTGGGTTCAATGGGCTCTCCAGAATATAATCTCCAAGCAGCCCTAGTTTTATGAGTATCGAATATATCTAAATCCAAAGGTAGGGCAGCGTAAACGGCTTCTACGTAATAGGTGTTGGAGGCTTTATCTGGAAATTTTTTCAAAACCGCTTCTGATGCCTCATCTATGGCATGTTGTGCCCTGTTCAAATTGAATTGTTGATCCCAGCTAATCTGGCGATCAAAAGACCAACACAAAAGAATAAGCAGTACAGCAAATCCCACCTTTTTAGCCTTCGGGAAAAAAGAATTTGCCAAATCCGCCAAAATATTTACTCCATTCAAGCAAATAAGTAATATTGATGGCATAATACCCAATATTACTCGGAGCATCCCAAAAGAGTTGAACATGCCTTTCCACCAAAATATAGTATGTGCGGCAAAGTAAGATAAGAACATACCATAAACAACCCACGCTTCGTCTCTAGCATATTGATCCGTGAACCATTTGCCATTGCCAATTAATCGGAAAAAGCCTCCTACAAGTCCTAAAATGAGCAATCCGCACAAGGTTGAACCAATAATAAAGGGCATATTTATGATAAAATGATCCCATGATCCATGTCCATAAGTGGACTCCATCACGCCATAAGTCATTTTATTGAATACCCATCCGTATTCCCCATGAATAGGTTTGCCTGCAACAGCCATAAAAACGTGTCCGAATGCAAAAAACGGAAGGAACAAGTAGTCTCTCCGCCATAAAGCAAACAGTAATAATGGGCATAAAATAATAAGCCCTTCAGAGCGGACAAAAGGCAAGAATGAAAACATCATATAAGCCAATGCTGTCCGATTTTTTAGCAGTAGCAATGTTGAAACGGCAAACCACGCGGCAAACATCGGCTCAGTAAGACCAGATAAAGTATGGGTCACATTCATTGGAGCCGCCAAGGCAAATATTGGGATTAACCAAAGCCTTTTTATATTAAAATGCTCGCCTATCTTGATCGTACAATAAAGTTGAATGATCAGAAAAGCAATGTTTAGCAATTTCATGCCAGTGAATCCAAACTGTGCAAATGGAGCCGAAATCATCACAAATAGAGGCTTCGCCCAGTGATTGAAGAAGTTGAATGGGTGTTGAAAAGCATACCTTGCATACAAATAGTGGTGAACACTATCCCCATCATCTGCAGTACCATTGGCCACAAATGCTAATATAATCATCACGAGTGATACCAACATGAGTGAAGCCCATATTGATTTTTCCTTACTAAAATATACCTGCTTCAAAGCACTAGATTTTTAATGCATATTTCATAGATAACCTACAAATTCAGGTGCAAACCTACGAAAGATATGTTATTGAGGGTGGCGCAAACTTTATATTTGTTACTTTTGCGCTCTAAATTAATACATCACTTACTTTTCTCCTGATAGTGGAATCAAACAACACCGTAGAGACGGCAAAGAAACTGGGTCTTACCGCCGACGAATTTGATAAAATCAAAGCCATATTGGGTCGAGTACCCAATTTCACAGAGTTGAGCATCTTTTCTGTGATGTGGAGCGAACACTGTTCGTACAAAAACTCCATCATACAACTCAAAACCTTGCCCCGAAGCGGGAAGCGGCTTTTAGTGGCTGCAGGCGAAGAAAATGCAGGCTTGGTGGACATCGGTGGCGGCCTAGGCTGCGCCTTTAAAATAGAAAGCCACAATCACCCCAGTGCCATAGAACCCTACCAAGGGGCAGCCACAGGGGTAGGAGGTATCCATCGCGATATATTCACGATGGGAGCCCGGCCGATTGCCTCTTTGAATAGCCTTCGTTTCGGAATGCCCGACAATCCGCGTATGAAAAGGTTGATTGCGGGTGTCGTGAAAGGTATTGGTGATTATGGCAACTGCTTTGGTGTGCCTACTGTAGGTGGTGAGGTATATTTCATGCCTTGTTATAACCACGATATATTGGTCAATGCCATGTCGGTTGGCCTCGTTAAAGCCAAAGAAACCGTCAGTGCCACCGCAGGTGGCCCCGGCAATCCCGTGTTCATTGTGGGTTCCTCCACGGGTAAAGACGGGATTCATGGTGCCACATTTGCCTCTGCTGATCTTTCGGAAGACAGTCATCAAGATTTGCCCGCGGTGCAGGTAGGCGATCCATTTCAAGAGAAATTATTATTAGAAGCCACTTTAGAAGCCATCAAAACGGGTGCCATTGTAGGTATGCAAGATATGGGTGCAGCAGGTATCACCTGTTCTACTTCCGAAATGAGTGCCAAAGCAGGTTGTGGCATGCGCATTGACCTATCTAAAGTGCCAGTGCGCCAGCAAAACATGAAAGATTGGGAAATTCTGCTGTCCGAAAGCCAAGAACGGATGCTCATTGTCTGTAAGCCTGGTCGAGAACACTTGATCAAGGCCGTATTTGATAAATGGGACTTGCCTTGTGAAAAAATTGGCCTAACGACCAAAGGCGGCCGAATCGAATTTATGTATGAAGGCAAATTGGTTGCTGATGTACCCGCCCATGATTTGGTGTTGGGTGGTGGCGCACCAGTGTATGTGCGCGAGCAAAAAGCACCGACCTATTTGAAAAAAATTGCAGCATTTGATCTCAAAAAAGTCAAAGAGCCCAAAAACTATAAAGCGGCTGCCAAAAAATTGTGGCAATCGCCAAACTTGGCTTCTAAAAACTGGATCACCCAGCAATATGACTCTATGGTGCGTACCGGTACCATGACCACCAACCGCCCTTCGGATGCCGCCGTGGTTTATGTAAAAGGCACTAAAAAGGCACTGGCATTGACCACGGATTGCAACTCCTCTTACGTATATGCTGATCCTTACAAAGGAGCCATGATTGCCGTTTCAGAAGCCGCCAGAAATATTATTTGCGCTGGTGGCGCGCCCGTAGCAATTACCAATTGTCTCAATTTCGGCAATCCTTACAACCCAGAAGTCTATTATCAATTTGCCAATGCCATCAAAGGCATGGGGGAGGCTTGCCGCAAATTTGAAACCCCTGTCACAGGCGGAAACGTTAGTTTTTACAATCAATACACCCACAAAGGCGTGGCAACTCCTGTATATCCAACGCCTACAATCGGCATGTTGGGTATTATTGATGACCAGAAAAAAATGATGACCCTCGATTTCAAGAAAAAAGGCGACCTTATTTATCTCGTAGGTCATAGCCGGGAAGATCTTGGTAGCAGCGAATACCTGCGCACCATTGTGAAACAAACCTACAGCCCTTGCCCACATTTTGATCTGGATGAAGAGTATCAGTTGCACCAGACAATCTATAAGATGATACGCGAACAGTCGGTACAATCCGTACACGATGTATCAGATGGGGGACTCATCACCAACCTGATCGAAAGTGCTATGCCACGGGGATTGGGCTTTAGCCTTGATTGTCCTGAAAATTTACGCATGGATGCCTTTTTATTTGGAGAATCACAAAGTAGGGTAGTTGTCTCGATACGGACAGAACAAAAAACCGAATTTGAACGTTTCCTAGAGTCACAAAAATCTGCTTTTAGCCAAATTGGAACTGTATCTGGCAAAAATATTGTCGTCAACGGCAGCAGTTGGGGCAGCATTACCGGTTGGAAACGTACCTACGAAGATGTGCTCGGCACAATTATGGATTAACTTGACTGATTCGGCCATCCGATAGTCATCAGAACATTACAATCGTTATTACATTGAACATACCATTATTATGAAGCAAATAAAATTTTTAGTATTATTTTTTATCCCGATATTGTCTGCATTTTATGCCTGCAACGGACAAAATCAAAACGGAAACATCAAAGGCACCATGACTGGTGCTTCCAACTTGCAGGTAAAATTGGAGCAGGCTCACTTTGACCGATCGACCGTAGCCCTCAGCAGTGGATCCTGCGACGGAAAAGGCAATTTTGATCTAAAACTAGAAAAGCCATTTGAAGAAGGCTTGTACGTATTGTCTCTTGGTGCTAAGAAACTCTATTTTATGTTGGGCAATAAAGACAATAAAGTCACCATCAATGGTAACCTTGGTACGCTTGAAAAAATGGAATTGGAGACATCAGGCTCTGAAAACTTAAAGTGCTACACCGACATCCTTTCCTCTGTCATCAAAAAACAATTGAAAACCCCGGAAGAGGCAAAAAGTAACGTTGAAAAAGGTTGCACTCCTTTGATGAAAGCCTTTTTATTGACCCAATTTTTAGGGCAAAATGCAGGCGCCTATATCAGCGATTTTGAGGCTCAAAGCAAGATGTTGACCGAGTCTATGCCTGGATCAAAATATGCAACAGATTATGCCAATATGGTAACGCAGATTAAAAACTCGACAGCCTCCAAGCAATCTGCTGAACTGATCAATGTAGGGCAAGTCGCGCCTGACATCAGCCTACCCGGACCAGACGGTACTACACACAGTTTGGCTGGATTAAAAGGTAAGGTTGTATTGCTCGATTTCTGGGCATCGTGGTGCGGCCCTTGCCGCCGCGAAAACCCGCGCGTGGTAGAGGTGTATAAAAAATACAAAAGCAAAGGTTTTGAAATATTTAGCGTCTCCCTTGATGGGGTTGATCCAAGGCGCGGTGCACCTGCCGATCAAATCAAGACTCAAGAAGAAGATGGCAAACGCAAATGGAAAGAAGCCATTGCAAAAGACGGATTGCTATGGGACAACCATGTAAGCGATTTAAAACATTGGGCGAGTGCGCCCGCCGCCGTTTATGGCGTATCCTCTATACCTAAGACCTTCTTGATAGACCGCGAAGGCAAAATTATTGCCATCAATCCAAGGGAAAACCTAGAAGAAGCCCTCTTAAAAGCACTATAAATCACCTGAGGTTGTTTAAAAAGGATGTTTGGTGGAATTTAAAATTTTTTACCAAATTTAATTTTATATGCGAAGTAAATTGTCGGGGTGACTCAAAGTCACCCCGACAATATTTCATGGTTTTGAAATATTATTTGGCAAAAAAATGAGCCTCCCCTTTTTACACATCCACTAAACCCAAACCTTATTAGCAATGTTCTATTTCAGACTTAACCGGATTCTCATCCACTCCAATCGCCGTACCACCCTGCTCAAAAAACGCGATGTCGCCGATGTCGAAATCTATTGTTTTGTGACTACTGGCACACGCCCCTTGCCAGCATTAAAAGGATTAACCGCCACTATTGATGAAGAGAAAAGGGAGGCTATGATTAAAAAATCGGTTCAACAAGCCATTGATGCACGCATCTTCACGCCCGTTGAAAATATTAAAGACGACCATATTCTAACTTTTGGCGATACTGGTTTTGTTATTTTTGAAGACGAAGAAATTCCAGACGATTTTCACTTTCAAATGGTCATTATCGGCAGCCGAAAAAACCAGCGAGATATGGCCAAGCGACTGGCAGAAGTGCAAAAAGACCCTGAATTTGATGGGTTTGTGAAAGCCACTGCTCGTTTAGCCAAAATTGCCACCAATCCAGCAGTAGCTTGTGGTGCCGAAATTGGAAAATTTTTGGCTAAATACATCATACGCAGCAGTGCCGAAAAAGAAGACGATCAATTGGGACTTGTTTATCAAAGTTGGAATCGACAAGAGCATTACCCTCACGGCGAACGCAAACGGGATGGGAACAAAGATATGACCAATAATGTAGAGTACGATTACTCGCTGTTTGGCTTTGAAAAGCCTAAGCGCAAAAAAACAAAGAAGTAAATGTACCATAAGGTATTGGGCAATGGCCTTGTAATTCAAAATACTCGTGCCGAACACGCCCCACACTTGGATGCCTTGCAAAAAGTCGTGTTTCCTACCCTCTCTGATATGGAGCGGATGGCAACGCGGCATTATTTACACCATATCAACTTATTTCCACAAGGTCAATTTGTGGTTTTGGATGGAGAGACCCCCATTGCCATGTCAACCACCATTCGATATCATTTGGCACTGGAAGACCATCGTTTTTTGGACATTTCTGACAATCTCTGGATGAATACCCACGAACCCAAGGGCGATTGGCTTTATGGTATGGATGTAGGGGTGCACCCCGATTATAGGGGTCGTGGTATAGCACGCGAAATATATAGGGCTAGGCAGGAAACCTGTCTGGCATTAGGGCTCAAAGGCCAAATCACGGTAGGTATGCCCAATGGCTATGCCGACTATGCTGAGTCTATGAGTTTGGATACGTACTACGACCACCTGGTAGCGGGTACGTTAAAAGACCCTACGGTCAGTGCCCAACAGAAAATAGGTTTTGAACTCAAACGCATGATTCACAACTATTTAGATGATCCGCAATGTGGCAATGGTGGCGTATTGATGCTGCTGGATGTTCAAAAAGCGGTATAATAATTATCTTTTACCTAAAACAATATACAACATGATAAAGCAATGCTTTGCCTTCATTTCCTTGAGCCTATTCACTTGGGCCTGCAATGATAACGTATTGTTTCAAAGCGAAAAAGAAATCGCAAACAGCATATGGACTTATCAGGATTCCATCAATATTGCATTTAATATTGCCGATACCTCTAAGTTGTACAACATGTACCTGACGATGGAACACCGAGATACCTTCGCCACCCAAAATATCTACCTACAACTCCATACCAAGTTTCCTAATGGGAAACGACTAAGCCGTATCCGCTCCTTTGATTTATATAACATCAAAGGAGAGCCAACAGGCAAATGCTCAGGCCATCAATGCGAAGTAAAATTCGCGCTTCAAGAAAATGCGTATTTTAACCAAGTAGGCGAACACGTCCTCACCATAGTCCAAAATACCCGTCAAGATGCTTTGGGGAATATCCAAAAAGTAGGGCTTCGGATAGAAAAAACTGATAAAATTAAGAAGTAAACTCGCCCTCCTCACAACTGCCTAGGAACGGCTCTGGAATAAAGGTACAGATTCAGGCTTCAGGTTTTGGCCTTAGATTTCCTGTTTTTTGGCGCGAATAGCACAGCTATTTAAGTCAAAAAAGAGGGAATATAGGGTCAAAAGATGTGCATCAATTTGTACC
>JANMMZ010000046.1:0-23799 GCA_031373665.1 Saprospiraceae bacterium
CTGTTCTTTTTAGGTAGATTGGCTTTTGCCCAAATAACTATCTTTTTGGGAGAATAGTGGTGCTATTTAACTAAAAAGATGGGCAGTTTGGGTGAAAGCCAATCAGTTAAAAAGGATAAGTTATTTTTTCACCGCTACTAAGATAGATTTTTATATTGCATTTGTTACTTAAATATAGCAACACAAATAAAATCTAAAACTTTAACGTTTGGCTAGTATTGGGCAAACCCACTCGCCCAATACTAGCCCTACCATTTCTATTACTCCTGCCGTACCACCATCAGTTTACCACTTTGCATACGGCCATTGCACAGGATTCTAATGGTATAAAAACCTGACGGCAAATCACTCACTTGGATGGGATGGGCTCCAGCACCGGGATTTTCTATTTTCCGAACGCCTTTCCCTTCAGAATCATAAATCGTGACGGATTCAGCGGCCACGGGCAGTTCCAATGTAAATTGAGTACTGGCAGGGTTGGGATAATAGAGGGCTTCCCAGACTTGGCCGGCTTGTTGTTGCGGATCATTTTCAAAACGGATCTTACTTTGTCCATCACAGTTTTCAGTACTGCTGTATTCTGTGATCAGTCTTACCAATAGATCATTCAAAGGTTCCACCTTGTACTCATCGGTGGTGGGCTCTAAGTGCTTGCCTCCGATACCCGAATGGTCAGTCAAAAACACATAAGTGCCATTGGTAGCCAAAGCAAAAAATTTCATTAAAAACTCTGTATCTTTCTGGATGCCGCTGGCAGCGATCGGTACGATCCTAATACCACGGCGGGCGGCTTCTCGGATACTGTTTTGAAGGCTGGCATTGACTTCAGGTAATTGGTGAGGGCTGGCATCTAAGACCAAAAAGCAGATACGAGCAATCGCGTATTCGCTCCATTTTTGCGCAAAAATAGCCTCATCCAAGGCTGTATGTACGGCTTCTGGGTAATCGCCCCCGCCACCAGCGGATTGGCTGCGGATGAAATCCACGGTTTTTGATATATCGTACGAAAGGCCGCTTGATTTGGTGAGGTACTCATCGTTTTTATCTTTATAAAAGGTAGTGCCCATGCGAAAGGAAATTTCACTGTTGCGGCTTTTAGCCCTTCCAATTACATCCAGAAGTTCCGTTTTTAGGTACTCTATCTCATCGCCCATAGAGCCAGTGGCATCTACAGCCCAGACAATATCTACGTTTTTAGAAGCATTGCAAGCGGCGGCTACCCGATATACATTGATTCCATTTTTAGCCTCTTTGAGTGCTTTAAACTCGTGTTTTTTACCTTCTATCGAGGCAAAAGCCTTGAGATCAGTAAAAGCAATCGTTCCTGATTGGTGCAAATGAGCCCAAAGTTCGGCCTTACCTGTGTTATCTGTTCGTGATTCCCAGATCAGGTCGCCTTTGTCGTTGTGCAAGGCCACTGGCACATCTGAAAGGGGAATGTCTTGTTCATTGGTCAATAGCAGGGTATATCTTTGGCGTGGATAAAAGGCATACATGGTTTCATAAGCCGCTATTTCTCCGTCATTTTGAAGATCCACCCAATGGCGATTCCAATTGTGAAGATCGTTCCATTCTCCAGCCGTGAGCAGGCCTGCACGGGGGGCTTTTTTGTCTGTTGGCTTGGGAGATGGCTTTATTTCTTCGGTTTCTGTGGTAATCATATCTTTTACAGGAACGTCGTAGCGGACGTCTGGATTGAGATCGTGTGAAAAAGTTTTTTCATGTTTTATTGCCATGCTGGCAGGAACGTCTTCATAGGCGATGGCATCTGGGGCGGGCGGTGGAGTCCCAGTTGCCCTAACGCCATCTATATGATATGAAGTAGGTGCTGTGCTATGTACCTTTACATCATCGCTCATGACTGGGGGCGCGGCTCCCGCAGGTTTTTCGGCCGATTTTGTAGTTTTATACTCCGTAGGCACACCCTCTCTTCGGCCTTCTTTCGCTGGAGCCGATGATTTGGTTTTCATCTTACCTTCTTTTCTAGTTGGAGTGGGCGCACTACGTTCACCCCTTATGCTGATTTCACCTGCATCAATACTTGACCCGCTCCCATTGTTGCTCAATCCCTCTTTTCTATCGGTCACCAACGTTTCTTCTAAGCCCAAACTAATTTGAAGGGAAATATTCAGGATATTATCCGTTTTTTCCTGAAAAGCAACTTCTACTACCTTTATGGCGCGGTAACCGGCCTTTACAAACTCAATGTCATAGACACCAGCCTTGAGGGGTAGTTGGTACTCACCTTTGGCATTGGTTTCGGTTGTTTGGATCAAAACCCTGTTTTGAGTAGCCGTCACGGCTACGCCTTTGAAGGGTTCTCCTTTTTCATTGAGGACGATTCCCGTAAGGTAATCTTTTTTGAACTGGGGCGCATGGGTAACAAAAGCAAGACCCATGCAGGCCATCATAAATAGGACTAGATGTTTCATAATCATCGTTTTTTACTTGAATAAACTGAATTTGGTATAGGATGTATGGGTGGCTAAAAATGCATAATTTATTGAAGGAAATTAAATAAATCTGCCCAAGGCTACCCAAATTCTCCTTGTGCTGAATACCTTTACGCATTAATTATTTATGTCCATTCATATATTCATATCTTTTGATAGCAGCGATGCCAAAACCGCAGCCGACATTCAGCGGCAGTTGGCACTGGTATTGCAGCCGGAGCAAACCGTTTTTTGGAATAAAAACACCTTAAAAACAGAGCATTACCGGAATGAAGCGGCGGTATTCTTGGAAGGGGCACATTTGTTTATAGCGGTGCTTTCTCAAAACTATGAAGACAAGCCAGATATACGATGGGAGGCGCACTGTGCGGTACAAACCCAAGTAAAACGACCGGTGCTGCAGATTATGACCGTCGAGGCAAGGCCGACAGCCACACCAGTCTATTTGCGCCCATTTATCAGTGGATTGCCCGATAGAGAATGTATCGAATTGCAAGCCATATTGCGCGACCGCCAACTAAAGATGGTGGCCGAGCGGGCTAGACAAATCCTGTTGGCAGCACCCCCAACCAATGAGATGGGGGAAGCTAAAATAGTCCTTCCCTTACTGATGGAGGACGTGATAGAGCGGCTGGTGGCTCAAACAGACCGAATCAACCACGCTCCTTTGATATCGGTACTCAAACGGATGATCGAAGATGTGCAGGTGAAGCGGGTGGTGATGGATATAGAAGAAGGGTTTCAACAATTGCGCGAAAAAACAAGGCTTTCTCAAGTGACCATGCAAGAATTGAAGGAACAAGCACGCCCCGTCCAGATTGATTTGCAGCATTTGGTGGAAAATCTAAAGGAGGAGCACATGGTTCCCAACTGGCGGATGGTTTTTATCCGTGACTATTTCAGGTTCACCGATGGACATCGGGAATCAGGTCAGGTGCCGCCTTTTTTTGTACCTATGGATGAGATCGCCATACCCGAAACGCTCAACCTGCCTGTTGGCCCAAGCGAACAAGAAGCCTTGGAAAAGATAGGGTTATTGTCATTTGAACAAAAATCAGAGTTTCGCCGCAGGCTGCTTTTGGCCAAAGATGCCCTGGCTGTTAATAACTACACTCAAGCCTATGCACACGGTGATTTTGTGCGCTCTAAAATAGATCCCCAGTCGGCACAGTTGTACGAATTTTTGATGATTTCGTTTATACAGCAGGAAACCCCACAACGGATTCTCCATGATGTATTGGACGGAAATCCACGTTTGCTCAACTTTTTGTTGATGTTTGCCAGCCGATACCGTGAGTATCAACGAGAGGGCAAATGCCCTTCTTCCATGAGCAATCACAACTTGGCCATTGCCTCGGAAGCCATTTCAGATGCCGCCCTCCAATTGTATCATCAGTTTCCGAATGATCCGGTGCTACACACGGGCAAACACCTTGAATCCGTGCCGGATAACCGAAAAGCCTTGCGCTTGATTTTGGGCAATACCTTGCGCGTATGTCGGTTGGTGTATCCTTCGGAAGAATTGCTGGAGGCGGCAGTCATAGAAAGTTGTGGCGGCGGCAAATGCGCTTGGATTCAACGCGTTGATGTGGTCGGCGATTTTTTCAGGTTTATGCCCAGTGGCCATTTCGACCTCTTGGGTGAGATCCGCGAACTCTTGGACATGCTCCAACAGATGGAGGCCGATGATCCAGATAAGATTGTCAAAGATCAAACCATTTTGAGGGAAGATCTTTATTTTAGCCTCATGGTCAAGCATCAAAAACTGATGGATCAGTTGACTACCGATGGGAAGCGACAGCGTCCATTCACCGATGTGCGCCTATCAGTGATCCGTTTGATTCATTCTTGCTTGTTGGGACATGAAGTATTTGGAGAACTTGCCGACACGCCCGATCGCTCTTTCCTTCGGTTGGCCTTGGAATATCTGATGCCCGATTTGCTGGTGAAAACAGAACATTTGCAGATTCCAAATTTGATATGGTTTGATTTTGATGAAGAAGCCAACCTTATCAGCCATCCACTCAATGCGGAACACCAGTTTGATGCCAAGGCTATTATTGAAAAAATAATCCGTGACCACTCAGGCAAATCTGCTTGGATACATGTACAGCCCAATATCAAAGAAAGTGTTTGGAAACAGTACGTCGCAGACACAGAAATCCTGTATGAGCAAACCAAAAAGGGGTTTGAACATACCGATTTCAGAAGACCTGACCTCACGCAAACGCGTACGGATCTCATCATTATCATGCGCCGTTGGCGCATCGCCGGACGGGTATATCCTGATCGAAATCAATTGTCTGTGACCAAATGTATCCATGAATTATCGGGCAATGGACTATTGCTTTGGGCACACCACAATCCTGATTTGCCTTTGGTGACACAGGCTGAAAGCCTCGTATTGGGCTTTGATGCGTTGGCCGAACTCAAAGCGTTGTTACCGCTGTCTGATCACTATACCGACGAAGATTTGCGCCGTGATTTGGCGGGCAATTTGTTTCAGAAACGGATCATACCAGCCTTGAATGCCATTAAAAAAGGCGATGAATCGAAGCGACACGAATCCATTCGTTTGTTGCGCGAGACCCTCAGTAATTATCAGTTGTATCCTGATTTGGCTTACTTGGATTTGGTTTGGCGAGAACTCACGGAAGAGCCTCATTTCAAGTGGATTCGTATTTCAAAAGAAGGAGTCGCCCAGCCTTATGCAGATCATGCGAAGTTGTTTGATCCGTTGGAGGTATTGGCTGCCTTATCCAATATGCACCCGCAGCGGTATAAACCCTACGACCTGCGCGAACGCATTGCCACGCGGAGGCACGCCGACGTGACGGAACGGTATTTTGAAGAAATCAGCGAATTTAAAATAGAAAACCGCCAGCCCGAACGGGCGATAGGTATCGAAATCATTCATCAATTGAAGGGTATTTTTACGTATTTTCCTAAAGATGCCTTTTTGGAATTAGCCTTTCGAGAATTGGAAGGAAAGGGACGGATTCGCTGGCACGCCAATTTTTTGGGTGTTTTCCCGACCCGTGAAAACCACTATGAGAATAGTTTTTATAATTTCAATTATCGGTTCGAGTTATTTGAAGTAAAGCGGATGCTCGAAAACCAATACGAAGCCTTACAAGGTGTCATGCGCGAAACTGGAGAACTATAACATGTCTATATTCAACCAAATCTATAATGAAGATTGCATCGCCGGAATGGCAAGGCTGATTCCAGATCAAAGCGTGGACTTGGTGATTACTGATCCACCTTTTGGCATTGAATTTCAGGCTAAGCGGAGCAATTACAACCGCAAAGGCGGGCGGGTGCTGGAGGGGTACCAAGAAGTAAAGGGGCAAGATTACCTTGAGTTTTCGAGGGCTTGGCTGACCCAAGTCAAGCGGGTATTGAAGCCATCGGGTAGCCTATATATTTTTTCAGGATGGAATTACCTCAAAGATCTGTTGATCGCCATGGACGAATTGAACCTCACCGTAGTGAACCATTTGGTTTGGAAATACCAATTTGGTTTGGTGACCAAGCGCAAGTACGTCACCTCTCATTATCACGTGCTTTTTGCTTGTACCGATGATAAAAAGCGGCTGTTTTATCCCTACGCCCGTTATGCCAAAGATGCAGTACATCCTGACGGTGGCAGCGCACACTATAAAGATAAGGAAGATGTCTGGATTGTGCCACGCGAGTATTGGAATGGGGACATCAAAACACCTACCAAACTACCGGCTGAACTCATCAGAAAGATATTGGCTTATAGCAGTGTTCCGGGCGATATCGTACTTGATCCTTTTTTGGGTTCGGGACAGACGGCAGTAGTCAGCCATTTAGAAGGCCGCCAGTACATTGGATTTGAAATAGTGCCTGATTATTTTAATTTTGCACAACAACGGCTTCAAAGCGGGATGTATCGGATTAAGGCGGAGTGAGGAAAAATGCGTTCAGCACATAAACGAGTGAAACGGAGACAACTACACAAGCCAAACTAACTGAAAATTAAGTATTTATCTTGCGTTGTCAGTTGGGCATCTTGTGTAGATGCCTCCCCTACGGTGCGACATGACAAATCGAGGGAAGGGAAGGATAACGCAATCTACGAAAGTTAGCTATTAACCAAAGACAGAATTACTGATTTTCTAAAGTGACAAAGTAGAATTAATGTGTCTATTCACCTTCGGAGCGGCGGCTCAAGGGATGTCCAGATCAAAATCACCGATCTGGGCGGAAGAACCTTGATCCAAAAGACCCTATCCGCTGCTCAAGGCGTGGTTTGGTTAGATATGGGCGATATCCCCAATGGTTTGTATTTTTGTACGGTTAAGGATCATCTTGGTAATCAGTGGGTGGATAAGTTGGTGATTGGGCGGTGAGGGGATTAAAGAATGATCAAATCGTTCCAAGACTTCGGAAATTTTATAAAATTTCCGAAGTCTAAGTACATCTTCACCCAGTTTAATATGATCCCTACGCTTTATCGTGCTTTGTCACTTTTTTTCGCCGAAAAAAGAAAAAAGCAATCAAAAAAAGGCCTGGCAGTCACCCAAAAAAAATTGGCCACAGCCTAATACATATCCCCAAAAGCAAAATCAGGCTTCCGATCCGTCCATTTACCCCTTGTAAAATCAGGAAATGCCTGCGGCGTACTGCCAGTAGCAATACTGGCTTCCGATAGCGGGGTGATAGCCAACCAAGTAGCGGCATCATACACATCAATCTGAGGCGCGGCATTGCGCTTCACACTTTCAATAAAGTGATGGAATACAAAGAAATCCATACCTCCATGGCCCGCAGCCTTAGCATCTTCGCCATATTTGCGCCAGAGCGGGTGATCGTATTTATCAAGCCAAGCCTTTGCCTCTTCCCAAGTGTGATCCTTTGTTTTCCCTGCCAAAAGCAGGCTCTTATTGACATCCATCCAGATGCCTTTACTGCCCTGAACCCTAAAGCCTAAGGAATAAGGTCTTGGCAATCCAGTATCATGCGAAAGCAATATGGTTTCTTCATTGGAAGTTTTCAAAATGGTCGTCACTACATCGCCAAGGTTAAACTTGATTTTAGCATTCGGATGATTTGGGCCACCTTTGGGGTGCTCTACGATGTAATCATGCAACCCACGCGACTTACTAGCCGTAGAAGTCAGGTAAAGCAAGCGATTGCCTCGATTGATATTGGTCATCATGGCCACAGGGCCAATCCCGTGGGTAGGGTACAAGTCTCCATTTCTATAAACGGAGTGTTTGGTACGCCATTTGGACTCCGAAAAGCCTTTTTCACCAAATTCCACCCCACTACCGTAAGCAGAGGCTCCGTCGTTGAGTTTTACCGCCCTAAGATCGTGCTGATATCCACCTTCGAGGTGCACCATTTCACCAAACAACCCCTCGCGTACCATTTGCATCACCGCCATCACATCGCGGCGATAGCACACATTTTCAAGAAACATCAAATGTGTTCCGGTGGCCTCATGGGTATTAACCAACTGCCAACACTCATCCAGAGAAAAGCCGCCGCCTACTTCTGAACCCACATATTTGCCTGCTTGCATGGCTGCTACGCATTGTTCTGTGTGCCATTCCCAAGGAGAGGCAATCACGACTGCATCTATTGTTTTGTCTTCGAGTAGTCGTTTATAGTCGTGTACACCTTTATCATAAACGTCCGGTTTTTTCGCTTTTTGATCGGCCAACATTTTCAAACACCCTGCTATCATACCAGCATCGGGATCGGCTATGGCGACCACTTCACAATCAGAGCGCAATAGAGCCTCCTCTACGTGGCCTTGGCCACGCAAACCTACCCCAATAAATCCAAGGCGCACCTTATCTTTGGGCTGGCTAGGCTGTATTGGTTTAGCAGCCTCTTTGGTAATGTTTTCAGAACTAAGGGCTGCCGGTACGGCCATCGCTGCCGAAGCGAGGGTAGCCTGTTGCAAAAAAGAACGACGATCAAAAGTCTTAGGCATTGTTATATATTTTGTTTATGATTTACTCGTTTTACACGATACTCGCGACAAAAGTATCATTTCTGAGACTATATTTTTAAGTACTGATAAAAAATATTGTAATCCTCGTATTTTTGCAGCGTTAATCCATTCATCATTAAAATACTACGATATGAAAAAATTTGTTTTATGCAGCGTTTTCATGGCCTTAGCCTTGTTTATAAACGCTCAAACCATCCTTGGTACTTGGAAAACCATAGATGATGAAACAGGGGAAGCCAAAAGTCACATTGAACTCTTTGAAGGCGGCGGCAAAATGTATGGTAAAGTGGTAAAGTTACTGAAATCAGCCCCTGACAAAACATGTGAAAAATGCCCCGGCGATCGAAAAAACCAACTGATTATGGGCATGATTTTAGTGGTTGATATGCTAAAAAAAGATGGGTATTACCAATCGGGCAGCATCCTAGATCCTGAAAAAGGCAAATGGTATGGATGCAAAATGTGGCTGAAAGACGGCGATCCTAATATCTTGATGGTACGAGGGTCAGTAGGTCCGTTTTATCGCACCCAAAAATGGTATCGAGTACAATAACTGTATTTAAACACTTTTACATGCGCCTATTCTATGTTGTTTGTTGGTGCCTCATGGGCACCCTCACTTCGTCTGCTCAAAAGATAAAAGTAGCAGATCAAACCTACCGTATGGAAGGGGAGAGTGAGTATATATATGCTTTTGCCGAGGGCGATCAAGTACAACTCATGGTACAGGAACTGAGCGGGAAACAGATCAAAGGCATCGAATTTATTCAGTATCCCGACTATGTAATTTACAAGGGTTATCAGTTGGATTCGGTGCTTAATCAAGCCTTTTCGATACCTGCCACGGGGGTATATATCCTGAAATTTAAAGAAACCGGACTTAGTAAAAAGATATGCCGATTCACTTTACACCGTACTCCCGCTTCTTCGGCTACTGCTCGTTTTGAAACCCGCATCGGATGGGATATCCACCTGTTTCCAAACTATAGCGTGCGAAAACGGAGCGTGGAAACGGGCAAACGTACCGAAATAGTATCGCTCGGTGGACAGGTAACCGTGAGCGCAAGCAAATTTTATACTAAAAAGCCAGTAAACGCCTATCAATTTACGCTACCGCCCCACACCAAACAATGGGCTTACCGTATCTCCGTAGGGCAAGCCACCCAAGAAGCCCGAAATGCCGATTCCCGAAAATTGGCATCGGCCTTACAAACAGGTTCGGTGAAGTTGATGGGCGTTCAGCCCCAAACAGCACTGGCGGCTTTTGCGCTGGGTATGGCAGTTGATCTGACCCAATCAAGATCGGGCGAAGATGTAGAATACGCGCTGACCGACTGGGATAATTGGCAAAAATTTTCTAAAAACGAGCCTTACGATGCCCATATTCAACAAGCCTCGGTCAGTGTTGATGCACAGCGGCGTTACACACCTCTGGAAGGTACTTTGTTTTTCGCCCTCCGCAGCGATAACTGGATGGACGACATCAGTATTCAAGTGGATATAGAAGTAGTGACGGAAGTACCGGTGATGGAGATGGAGGTTTATTTGGAAAAAGGGTAATTATTCATCACTAGACTTTTTGAACAGAAGGTCTATTACTTTCATACATTTTGACATTAAAATACTTATTCACGTTATCATTATTCATTATAGCCCTCCAAACCCAAGGACAAACTGACAAATTGCGGTTGGTTTTTGCTGGTGACATCATGGGACATACCCCGCAGATCAAGAGCGCGGAATTGGAAAAAAACAAACGCTTCAACTATGAGCCTTGTTTTCGGTATGTAAAACCCATATTGGAGGAAGCGGATTTGGCCATTGGCAACCTCGAATTAACCCTTCCAGGCAAGCCCCCGTACTCTGGGTATCCAATGTTTCGCAGCCCCGATGAGTTGGCCGATGCATTGAAAGATGCCGGATTTGACATTATGGTCACTGCCAATAACCACTCCAACGATAGCCGAGGTATGGGCGTAACCAATACCCTCCAAACCCTGCGTGATAAGGGATTTATGCAGACTGGTACGTTTAAAAACCAACGCGACCGCGACGCTTTTTATCCACTCATGGTCTATAAAAATGGGTTTAAATTAGCCATACTGAATTATACCTACGGTACCAATGGAGTCCCAACAGAGGCTCCCACCATTGTTAATCTGCTGGATACGGCTCAAATTAGAGCCGATTTGAAGGAGGCTGTGGCACGAAAACCGCATTTTATCATTGTCATCACGCATTGGGGATTGGAATACCAACTCAAAGAAAACGATGAGCAGCGCAGCCTAGCCAAATTTTTGATCCGAAATGGTGCTGACATGATCATCGGATCGCATCCACACGTGGTGCAGCCCATCAAAACAGAACGGGTGAAAATGCCTGATGGCACCACCAAAGAAGCCATTGTGGCGTACTCATTGGGCAATTTTATTTCCAATCAACAACAACCCAATACCGATGGGGGAATCATGTTTCAGGTGGATTTGCTCAAAACGAAGGGATCTACAGAGGTGCGAATCGGCAACAGCGGTTACATTCCGATTTGGCGTTATATCCACAAATCAAAAGAAGGCAAATCCACTTATTATGCCCTACCCATTGCCCTCTTGGAGGAAAACCCAGACTTGTTTAAAGGAGGGCTTTCTGCGGTCGCAAAAGCGGCTATGGCAAAATATGTAGCCAATTTGAGAAAACGAATGGAGAGCGAGGAGTGGAAATAAGGCGATTTTATTATTTTTTAAAATAATGGTTGTGCAACAGCAGGCATTCTTATCTTTGCCTCTTTATGTAACTGCACGAATAATATGTCGAAGTATTCCAACGAATGGTACACCCAAGGGCTTTTAGCACAAAATACGGAAGCCATCAATAGTATTTTCAGTGAGTTTTTGCCCGCTGTGTCTGATTATATATGTAAAAACTCAGGCACTCGCGAAGATGCCAAAGACATATTTATGTATGCAGTAGAGACCATTTATGTAAAACTCAAAAACAATGACCTGACACTCACGGCGGGTTTCTTTACCTACTTATTTGAAATTTGTAAAAGGCAATGGCTCAAAAAAATTAGGGGAGATAAATTCAGCGCCAAGGTAACAAGTGACGACCCTGCGGTATCAAGTAAGATGGGCAGCGAACAAGACACGTATTTTTCAGAAAACAATGAGCGGAAAAGGCTATTTGAAGAGAAATTTGCAAAACTTGCAAAAGACTGTAAAATGGTATTGACCTACGCATGGCATACAGAAATGGATATGAATCAAATAGCCACAGCGATGGGATGGACTTACGGGTATGCTCGCAAGCGCAAGCATGAGTGCAAAGAAACTTTGATTACAGCCGTTAAAAACGATCATCGCTACACGGAACTCCGTGCTTAAATACTAAATCATGACCGAAGTTGAATTGTACGAAAAAATAGAGGATTACCTCAAAGGTCGCCTTGGTTCGGAAGGGATCAAAGCATTTCAAGCACAAATGGCCGAAGATCCAGCCTTAGCGCAGGAAGTGGCCATACATCAAGATCTCTTTTGGGCGATCCCTTTGGACGATGACGATGACGACGACTCAGAAAATGATAAAACATCAACAAAAGATATGCCTACCCAAGATATAGTCAACCTACGCAAACTGATGGAAAACGCCTACTACACCACGGAGGAAAAAAAAGATAGACCCACCATCTGGACACTACCACGTTTATTAGGCATATTGACCCTACTACTATTGGGAGTTGCTGCCTTCGGGTGGCTGCGTCGCCCACCAGCGCCTCCCAAACCTGCTGAACTACCCATTGCCATAGATAGCACACAAAGCCGCAATGTATTGGACAGTGTACAAAATAATAATGCCAAGATAGATCTACCCAATACACCCGATACTTTAAAGCCCAAACCGCCCACTACCCGACCTAATTATGCTACATTGGTTAGCGAAACCTATAATACTTCGCCTTATGCCCCCAGTGTGCTCATGAGTGATGACCCCGATGATCTAGTCGCCAATAACCTATCTAAAGCCAGTGAAGCATACGCTAAAAAACAGTTTACAGAGACCATCCGCCTGCTACAAAACATTCCGGATGAAGGCCGGACAGATGCGCTTAAACTACGATCACACGCCTATTTTCGCTTAAAACGCTATGATCTGGCAGCCCTCGATTTTGGCACACTGACCCAAAGCCCCGGTTATCAATACGATGCTGATTGGTATCTGCTATTAAGTTATGCTGCTAGATTGCCCAAAACCAAAGTTCAATATGGAGCCCAATTGGCAAAAGTTACCAAACCAGGCCATCCTTTTGAAAAGCAGGCACTCGCCTTCAATAAGCGGTTAGGAGGGTAAGGAACGGTTCCAAAGAAAAAGCCACTATTTGAATTAACAAATAGTGGCTCTATGTATGACAAAGATCGAGTTGTAAACGCGGATTATACTCACTCGGGTACTTAATATCCGTTTTGCCATCTTAAAATTTAAGCGTAAACCGACTCTTTACCGAATTTCTTTACCAAAAGGTAGTAGAACATAGCACGAAACTTATTGCGGTTAGAAGAACCCAACTGGTCACATACTGCTTGTAAAGCCGCATCCAGTTCTGGGCCATCAGCTAATCCTAATTTTCCGATCAAAAAGTTGTTCTTAACACGAGCCAATTCGTCAGCATCAGAGCAAGATACACGAGAAGAGTCATTGTTGTAGATTGCAGGACCTACACCCTTGGTAACTGCTTGGAAAAGATCAGCATCGTAAGCGATACCCAAGCCATCCATTTCTGCTTTGTACGAAGCAAATGTTTCAGCAAATGTTGCCATAATTTGTAAAGTTTTGTTTTAAAAGTTATTGATTTAATCAGAATAAAAGTCCAGTTTTTTCAACTTCCCCTATTCTGTGACGAATGTCTGATATTTTTATGAATTCTAGGGTATTTGTTTTGTTATTTTTTATAAAAAATAGAAACTGCTTGAAAAGCATGTGTTTTCAAGCAGTTTCTACCCAATTTTTCAGTAGTTTACCTCACTAACGTAATATCACCTTTGTAAAGTATCCTACGACCGTCTATCAATTCGATTTCACTCCAATACACAAACACTGCTGGAGTCAGGTTTTTGCCATTTACCCGACCATCCCAACCATGGGCTGGATCATTGGGCAAAAAGTTGCGGTCTTGAAACACCATTGCACCCCACCGATCAAAGATCTGGAAAGAATGGACTTTCTTAACCTGTGCATTATTGGCAAAGATCAGCACAATACCATTGCCATTATCTCCTTGATCTGGCGTGAATACATTAGGTATGTAAATATGTGGCTCGTCATCCACCCGGATCAATACCCTATCTTCTGCCTTACACCCATCTTTACTCACAATAGTAACAATATAGGTCGTATTCTTGAATGGCTTGGCATATGGCCGTAAGCGTTGAAAAATACTATTCCCTTCAAAGATCAAGCCCTCTTCTGGAGTCCAGAATACCGACTCTATAAGCGATAGAGAATAGATACCCAATTCAGCATTCAATTGAAGCGAATCGCCCAAAGAAAGATTAAACTCAGGAATGATGCTTACCGTTGGATCTGGTGCTTTAGGCACCACCAATGGTTCATGGTATTCGCAACCATTCACGTCTTGGATCCAAAGATCATAGTTACCTGGAGTAATCGCATTATATTCAAGTGTTGGAGCAAAAGTAGCCCCTCCATCTATGGAATATAGATATGGTCCCACACCACCGGTGATGGTGGTAAATGTGATAACGCCATCATTGTCTTTACAAGATGGTTTATCCAGATCAGGCACCAAATCAGTGGGTTTATTCACTTCTTCAAATATTTCTACTTCATCTATCTTCTTACAGCCAGTGGCTGTATTCAAAACAGTCAAAGTGTAGATACCCGGTTCATTCGCAATGGGTTGCAATGTAGTGGCTCCACTCACAATGACACCGCCTGTAGTAGTCCAGTTATACGTATAAGTATTACCATTAGAACCAGTGCCTTGGAGGGTTACTTGCGCCACCGTACAAGTCAATGTAGCAGGTGTACCCGCATCAGCATTGGGTAATACTATATTATCGCTTACATCAACGGCTTGTGTAGTAGAACATCCATTTTGAGTATTCAAAACAGAGAGTACATACTCGCCAGAGGCATTTACCACCGCAGTATTGGTATTGATTCCGCTCACTATGTTGCCGCTTACGCTTGACCAACCATAACTAATATTAGAGCCGCCTTGAGACCCTGAACCATTCAGTGTGACATTGGGTTGCGTACAAGTGATAATACCAGGTGCTACAATAACCGCTGCTGGATTGATCGTATCAACCGTTACCAATACGTCATCCATATCAGTACAACCATTTACATTGTTCACAATATTCAATTGATAGGTTCCTCCCGATACAATCGTGGGGCTAAGGCTATTTGCACCAACCAAAATCTGACCATTAGTGGTTGTCCATTGATAGAAGTAACTACCATTCTGGCTACTTCCGTCCCCATTTAATTCTAGAGAAGTAACCGAACAAGTAAGCAAGTCATTAGTACCTGCATCAGCCGTTGGAATCACCACATCTTCTACCACTTGTACAAATTGTTCGGCCGTACATCCATTCACGCTATTCGTTACCAAAAGCGTATAAGTGCCAGGATTATTTGCCTGTGCAAGAGGCGTGTTGGTTGCACCCACTATACTGCCGCCATTAGAGGCTGTCCATTGATAATTCAAGGCAGCATTGCCCGTAGCTGTAGCACTTACATTAACATTCAATATTGTACAAGTCAATGTTGTAGGAGGTGCAATACTCAGTGTGGGGTTCTCTATATCGGCTGTCACGACCATACTTTCCGTAGTAGAACACCCATTGAGGGTATTCGTAACATTCAGCACATAAGTTCCCGTTGCATTCACCGTAGGTGTCAATGAAGTTGCCCCCGATACGATACTTCCCCCGTTTTGAGCCTGCCATTGGTAGTTGAAATTGCCGTTGGAATTCACGACCCCTGTCAACCCAACTTGTGTTACATCACAAGTAAGTTTAGGTGAAGTTCCCGGATCTATATCTGGTAGTACTACATCTTCATTCACTATAATAGATGAAGTGGAAGTGCAATTATTATTAGTATTGGTCACTGCCAAAGCATAAGTACCGGGTTCAATAATCACCGGATTTAAGGAGGTGTCCCCGCTTTGAATACTGCCATTGGTAGTAGTCCAAAGATATGTGAATTCATTACCTAGGCTAGAACCTAAACCGCTCAAAGTTAAAGCCTGTACGCTACACGTAAGAATACCGGCCTGGACTATAGTTGATACAGGGACATCGGCTGCTTGTGTAATTTGTACATCGGCAGTTTGGGTACAACCATTCACTGTATTGGTTACTTCCAAATAATATTGTCCAGCACCATTCACGGTGGGGTTCAATATAGTCGTCGGCGACACAAAATTACCCGAAGCAGTAGTCCACTCATAAGTAAAGGTGGGGCCTTGGCTAGCCGAAGCCGCTAGTGTGTATTCAGTCAAAACGCAAGTCAACTGGAAAGTTGGCCCTGCATTGGCCGTAGGCAAAGCAAAATCAGTATTAATCAGTACAGCATCTGTTTGGGTACAACCATTTGTCGTATTGGTCACCACCAAGTTATAGGTACCGCCCTGATCTACTACTGGATTGAGTACCGTACTGCTACCCACAATACCGGGGCCGCTCCAAGCATATACAAATGTAGCACCAGTCGAAGTGTTACTACCACCAATCTGATCTTGAGGGGTATAACAGTTTAGAATATCATCCAAACCCGCGTCCGATACTGGTAATTGAATATTTTGAGCGACATTTATAGTTTCTATTGACTCACACCCATTTGTGGTATTGGAAATTACTAATGTGTAGATGCCAGGCGCATTAATTTGCGCATTGGAGTTGGTAGATGGCGAGACCAACCCAGGTCCCGACCACTCATATATATAGTTGCTACCCACACTAGAACCTGCACTATTGAGCGTCGTTTGCTGCAAAATACAAGTCAATGTCGAAGGCGTGGCAATAGCCACTACAGGATCATTTGCATCGGCTATAATAGCCACTTGGTCTGTTGAAAAGCAGCCATTTTGTGTATTGGTAACCAAAATCTGATAAGTGCCTGCTTCATTCACCTGAGGGGTTAATATATTCACAGGCGACACAAAATTGCCACCTGAGATTGCTGTCCATTGATAGGTAAAATTGCCACCTTGACTCGAACCAGCCCCATCTAAAGTCAGCGAAGGCTGTGTGCAATTCAGGGTCTGAACTATACCTGCATCGGCATTAGGCGGTGTCACATCGGCCAGTACATCCACTGAAAAAGAGGCGGTACAGTTATTGCTGGTGTTGGTCACCAATAAAGTATAAACGCCTGCCGTACCAGTTGTGATGGTAGGCGTACCTTGACCTCCTGAAATTTGCCCATTCAACGTACCCCACAAATAACTAAAGTTAGACCCTGACGATGAACCAAGAGAACTAACGCTTATTTGCTGAACCACACAAGTCAATATACCTTGAGGCGTGGCCAGAGCCGTTGGAAGATTGGCATTCGAGCCAACCGTAGCCGAAGCGGTTTGTACACATCCGTTAGTATTATTTGTTACGATCAAGGTGTAAGTGCCAGCAGCAGTTACGGTTGGGGTCAGCGTATTACCTCCAGCACCGATGCCGCCACCGGTGGACGAAGCCCAATCATAACTGAATGCAGGGCCTGCGCTAGACCCCGTACCGCTTAACTGAACAGCAGGGGTCGTACAATTTAATTGCCCTGGATTGGCTACAATCGCCGTGGGTATTTGGATGTTTTGTCCGATGGCTACAGTAGCCGTATTGACACATCCATTGGTCGTATTGGTGACCAATAGATTGAATGTACCGGGTTGATTGACCGTAGGTGTAGGCGTATTGGCTCCACCAGTAATGCCAACTCCTGTCCAAGCATAAGTCAGGTTTGGCGCAATCAATGCCGTTGGGTCGCCTAAAGTGGTACTAATCGTAGCACAAGTGAGGGTAGAAGGCTGACCTGCATTGGCTGCTGGCAGTTGATTGTCTTGAGCAATCAAAACAGAAGCCGAGGCGGTACAACTATTTGAGGTATTGGTTACCAGCAAAGTATAATTGGCTGGAGCATTGACGGTAGGGGTCAAAGTGTTTTGCCCACTGACAAAGCCCGTACCAGTGCTTGAACTCCATTGGAAAGTAAAATTAGCACCCGTACTCGATCCCGCTCCGTTGATGGTCAATTGAGTTGTATTACAATCCAATCCACTTGGTACATTAGCATTGGCCATCGGCACAGAATTATCCTGATTGACCGTAACTGACTCCTGATCGGTACAACCATTAATAGTATTGGTCACTACCAAGGTATAAAGTCCTGCTTCAATAGCATTGGCACTCGAACCAGTCGTGCTTCCTTGAATGTTTCCATTGGTAGTTGTCCAAAGGTAAGTTAAGTTAGGCGCTGGCGTAGAGCCGCTACCATTGAGTGTCACCACAGTACTAGTACAAGTCAATAGGGTTGGAGCCGCTACAGTTGCATTGGGTGGTGTCGTATTTGAATTCACATTCGCTAGATCCGACGAGGTACACCCATTGCTATTGTTGGTGACCACCAAAGTATAATCACCAGAGGTAGAAACAACAGGATTCAAAGTCGTTTCACCGCCAATGATGGTACCACCATTAGAAGCTGTCCAAAAATAAGTAAAATCACTTCCAGTTGAAGAACCAGACCCATCCAAATTGACATTGGTTTGCGCACAGGTCAACGTTTGGTTAATCCCAGCATTAGTGGTCGGCAACTGGATGGTACTATTGACCACTGTGGTTGCAGTAGAGGTACACCCATTGGTAGTATTGGTGACAACAATGGTATAAGTACCGCCTTTATTGACCACAGGGGTAAGTGTTTGACCTCCCGATACAATACCGCCGCCCGGAGGGGAGAGCCAGTTATAGGTAAAGTTGTTACCAACCGAAGATCCTGCACCATCCAAAGTGACGACTAAGTTGGCACACGATAATGAGCCCATTGTAGTGGCCACCGAAGTAGGTGGCGCAAAATTTCCAGTTACAGTAGCAGCTGTTGTCTTGGTACACCCCTTTGAGTCGGTTACCGTCACAGTATAAGTGCCTTGCGCCAAAGATTGAGGATCTTGAACCACTTGGCCATTATTCCAAAGATAGGTGTAATTGGGAATTCCTCCCGCAACACTTAAATCAATACTTCCACCATTAGGATTGGTACAATTGGGTCCAACAGTGCCTGCAATAGAAGGTACTACTGGGCTAGGCTGATTGATAATATAGGTTTGTGCGACAGTGCACCCAAAAAAGTCCGTTACTGAAGCCGTGTAGGTACCTGGCAAAAGATTGGTCGGATCTGGGTTATTCCCAATAACTGTAGGGCCTTGCCATACAAAGTTATAGGGCCCTTGACCTCCACCGACGTTTGTATTAATGGAACCACTGGCCTGGCCTGTACAATTAGCATCTGAAGCAACACCCGTTATATTTATGGTGGACTCCACCACCAATAACGAGCCTATCCCAAGCCCCAGACACCCGGCTCCATCTGTAATAGATGTAAGTTGATAAATACCGGGCTGGTTGATGGTTAATAAATAGGGATCAGCAGTAATATCCGTGATCGTTGGTTGAGCGGAGCCATTGACAGAGTACTCTATACTAAAAGGCCCAGTCCCCGTCACAAAATTCACCGAAATTTGCGCCTCTTGCCCCGGACATAACTGTGGGGCTGGAGGGGTTAATTGTGCTATAGGCGTAGGATTGACAATGATACGCGCTCGAGCCACTTTTGTTCGGCCGCAAGCATCCGTCACTGTTACAGTAAACGTAGTGGAAGATGCAACAAATGGAGAAATAGAAGGATCAGACCCTCCAATATTCCAACTATAGGTGAGTGGTTCAACGCCACCCATCACGTTTGCTGTCAATGTTTCTTGACCTGCACCACAGATTGTTACCGTATCACCCTCTACGGTCATTGGCAATAGATCATTGATAATAAGGGTCTCTTCAGGGTTTTCGCAAGAGCAGGGGTTTAACAATCGAATTAAAACCGTCTCTTGGCCTTCCATCAAAGCATCGGTAAAGATCGTTACATTCAGGGTGTAAGTATATTGCCCTGCTGGGATTGTTATTTGAGTCGGAATGGTTGAATAATCCACCCCATTGGTGGCAGTACCTAATATAGAGTACTGAACCGTGACAGGTAATGCTGCACCGAATCCGACCCGCTCAAAAACCAATTGCGCAGTGCCACAACCTTCATAGACTTCTTCTCCATCAGGATTACCATTCACAACCCACGTGACAGAGGCATTACCGCCTGCATCAAATGAGCCTGCTTTCAAAAACACACCCGAATCAAAAATTCCATCTCCGACATCCGCTATTTTTAACTTAATGTGGTAGGTTTGACAAGGAATCACGTTCGCAACAGCAGTCATCCTTTTCGTATAACCATCAAATTGTACCTCATTGGGGCCTGTACCTCCAGCCGGAGGTATAGTACTGCAATTGTTTCCCGAAGCCGGGGTATTATGGGTATAAAGACCTGAATTGAGCAAGTGGTTGATGGTATTGATGGTGATAGGGGTGGTGGTAGCAGGTACTACGGCTAGGTTTTGTGTGCCAGGAATACCTGGGCCTGAGATAAAAAACCCAAAAACATCATTAAACTGTGTATTCACATACTCACAATACTCTTCTGATGCAAAAACAAATTCAAAAGTAATAGGGGTCTGAGTAGGCTTAAAATCAAACTCAATATTGGCCAAATCGAATAAACTTCCTCCGTTTAATGCAGAAAGATCCCCATCAGACGATGAATTTCCAAATCCGCCATTTGCTCCATCATTATCATTTGGGCCGATAGCCACATCTGCATCACCAGTTGCCAAAATAATGCCTTGAGAAAAACCAATGTTTGATTGTCCTCCCAAAAAAGAACCAATTTGTGATGCTTGTCCTGAAAAGGTGACACCTGTCACGTCAAAACAGTTTCCTCCAATGAATACATCTTTTACTAGCTCCTCCGCTGGCACTCCCGATGTAATCTCTAAGGTTGGCGACTCCATAAAGTCACTCAATTTTTTCTTCTTACACGTGGTGCATACCAATGATGCTGTGTGCATGAGTGGTTCTGCCTCGTTCCAAGCGCAACCATAGTTGAGTGCGAAACTCATGACCTTCGCCGATACCACAAATCGTAATTCGTGTAAATCAGCATTGTAGCCCAATACAGTCGCCGTTGGATCAACAGCACTGATTTCGGGCAAACAAGTCCCTTTTTCCAAGTTGGAAACCACCAAAGTATAGGTTTCTCCTGGAATAAGGTTTTCAAAAGTCAGTATTTGCTGCGAAGCAGTGGCAGCAAATTGATGTCTAGGATTGTGCCCATCTAAGACAAGTGGCGGTGCATTTTGCGCATAGATGCCTTGTATAGAGCAAATACATAGAAGAGCGCAAACTAGTAGAATTGTGTTTGTATAAAGGCGCATACTAAAGTTAGGTTTGGTTATAGACTGCGAAAGAATGAGAAAGGCTTCTATATAACATGTGTATATTAACAACCTAATTTTCCCATGAAAATCAATACTTATAGATTCAATATAAGTTGATTTTGCTGCTTTATCAATCTAAATTTAGTTTTTTCAAAAAATAATATATCGTAATAATCATTACTAACATCATAAACATTGACCAAACAGCGGCGCAATATTACATTAATATTTCAATACAAAACAAAAAAAATTACTGAAATGGTTATAAATTTGTATTTTTGCACACTTTATGAACACACCTTTACTTTAGCGCCGTTCATATTATTCATCTGACAACCGGAAGCCGGCAGCGGCAGCCAATACATCATGGACAGTGACCCGCTATTATACACGCGAAAAGCGCAGGCTTATAGAACTGAACGAAGTGGAACCGGGCTGTTGGGTTCACCTTGCTCCACCCTTCGTCACTGACGAATTGGAAGAATTCAGCCGTAAATTTGCGGTGGATATCGGTTTCTTAACCGACTCTTTGGATTTGGACGAACGTGCTCGTTATGAGCGCGATGAAGATGTGCGCTTTATCCTCTTGAATACTCCTGTAAAAAACAAAAACGCTCAAGAAGAGAATGAAGCATATTTCATCACTGTACCCATCGGTGTCATACTGACCATTGAGCATGTCATCACTGTGTCGGCGTTTGAAACCCCTGTTTTACAGAAATTTTTTGACAATAACGTACGAAATTTCAATCCTGCCGACGAAAAACGATTTGTTCTACAAATGTTAGAGCAAAACGTCTATCACTTTCTTTCTTGTCTAAAAACCTTAAACATGAGGCGGAATAGGACGGAAAAAGAATTGATGAGTTCCAGTAAAAACTCTGACTTAAAACAATTGCTCGCCATAGAAAAAAGCCTAGTCTATTTTGTCAATTCGTTGAATGCCAATGAGTTATTAAAAATGAAAATGAAAAGGACTGATTTTCTGCACATCAACGGAGACGAAGATATGTCGGATCTTTTTGAAGATATTATCATTGACAACTCTCAGGCCCTTTCAATGGCCAATGTTTATACCAACATCTTGAATGGAACCATGGATGCTTACAGCAGCATTATTTCCAACAATTTGAATCAAGTCATTCACCGGCTTACGGTCATCACGGTAGTACTGATGGTGCCCACCCTCATATCTTCGTTCTTAGGTATGAACATCCCCAATGGTATTCCCGACCACCCATGGGCATTTTATGCCACAGTATTATTTACAGGCATCACAACTGGCCTATTGTATTGGGTGATGCAGCGTAGAAAAATGTTGTAATCACATAGAAGTATTTTGGCAATTCTAGTGGTTAGATTTTAGACACAAAAAAGCCGTTCCCATGATACATGAGAACGGCTTTTATTATTTTAACGATTTTGCAGATTACTCGGCAACGATCATTTTCTTAGTAGCACTGTTAGTTGGAGTATCCAACTGATAGAACAATACACCAGATGTAAGGTCGTTACGATTGATTGAAATCGTATTTACACCTTTAGCATAGGCACCTTTCACTACTTTCACTACGCGACCATCAATGGTAGAAATGGTCAACGTTGCGTTGGCCGCTTCTGGCAATACGAAGGAAACATTGGTGAACTCAGATACTGGGTTTGGAGTGTTTTGAAGCAACTCGAAACCTGCACCATTAACTACTGTACCATTAGCACCGTTGAAACGGAATGATACATCGTAACGAGTACCTTCTGTAGTGAAGGCAGCAGCCTTTGTGATCTTGCTATTTGCTTCGATCATATTACTCAATTCTCCAGATGCAGTAGCGCGGAACTTCACAGCAAATGCCTCAGCACCGCCATCAAATGATGCTGTCAGTGCATTGTTGAATATACCGAAGTTTCCAGTAGTCATATTTGCACCAGGCAATACTTCTACCATTTCTAAACCTTTGAAGCCCATTGTAAACTGGAATCCAGCCATCTTCTCAGATGCAGTGAAGTTTACAGTGAATACTTCACCAGCCTTGACAACTTGGTTAGCAACATCGAAGAATGCAGTGCCCGCAGAGCGATCATCAGAAGCCGCAGTAGCATTTGCCACCACAGAGTTGTTTACGTCACCAATCTTAACCGCTACAAAGTCTTGGTTAATCTGTGATGTGTTCATGCTTGAGATAGAAATCTCTTCAGGGAATGTTGTCAAGAACGGATTGTTCGGATTAGGGAACGCAAATGACTTGTCAACAAACCTCCAAGAAGTATTGGCAGGTAGATCTGTGGTAATCCCCAAGATCAGCCTACGCAACTCAACGATATCAAAGGTAGTGATAGAGCCACTCTTGTTTGCATCCGCAGCAATCTGCTTGTATGGTGATGTCAATGGCTCAATACCTAAGATGTGCTTAGACATCAATACCAAGTCATAGGTAGTAACACCGTTCAAGTAGTTCTCATCTTCGCTAGGTGTTACAGTGTAGTTTGCAGATGTTGGCAATCCAGCGAATACATAAGTACCGTTTGAATTGGTCAAGTAAGACATACCAGCCGCAGGAAATGAAGGATCTGTGCTTGACAAAGCAACGCCCGCCTGCTCAACACCATCATTGCTCTCCGTAGAAAGTACACCTGCTACCGCTACTGTACCAGTTGGGCCGCAGAAACCACCGTTATCTTGTACCAACATGATCGCCTCGCAGTAATCTGCGTTGCCAGCCAAGTCAATCACCCAGATCTCCACTGCTACTGGTCCTACCTCGTCGCATGTGAATTGGATGTTTGTGATTGGTGTTCCG
>JANMMZ010000078.1:0-26375 GCA_031373665.1 Saprospiraceae bacterium
CCAATGGTTCGCCCAAATGGGCTTGCGATCTATTTATGCAGAATTGACTAGGAAACGACATTAACGGAAACCGCCGTGATACGAGAGTACGTCCGGTGGTGTGGGGGGACGGCGGCTAAAACCGCCTCCCACCCGATTAGATATTGGTTATCAATGCGTTATGAGGTGCAGCGCACCGGAACATTAAATGCAATATTACGGTGTGCTGTACCTTTTGTCGGCCAAGGGTGGCAATGAGCTGCAAATATCAAGGTGCTACGCACCAAATTAACGTTAAAATCCAGATTTTGACTTCAAAATTCGGGATGACTCATGTTAATTGTGGCGAGGAAACTGGCTCTACCCCCCAGATGAACCAGTCCCTTCTACCACGGGTATAGGACCCATTGGCCCTAATTCTTTAGATTAAAAGAAATCACTAATTTCTTGAATTTGACGAAATGGTATCTTCAAACTACGCTGATATGTAGGCAAGTACTGTGCCAGTTTTTGAATTTGTAAGGTGAAAGACAAATTTTATTTTAACTAATAAAACTCAAGCATGGCTGACAATTTGTCGCATTGCGGCGGGGTGGCACAAGGTTTGAAACAGGTTATAGTATAAAACGATAAATTCTATGCAAAAAGGTACGATTTCCGTCCAAACGGAGAATATTTTTCCTATTATCAAGAAGTTTCTATACTCTGACCACGAGATATTTCTACGGGAGTTGGTCTCCAATGCTGTGGATGCCACGACAAAATTGCGGGTATTGGCCGATAGGGGAGAGGTGAAAGGCGAAATTGGCGACACAACGATAGAGATCATCCTGAATGAGGCCGATAAGCAATTGATTATTAGGGATCGTGGTATTGGTATGAACGAAGAGGAAGTACTCAAATACTTAAATCAAATTGCTTTTTCAAGTGCTACCGAGTTTTTGGAACAACACAAGGACAGTGGAATTATTGGCCATTTTGGCCTTGGTTTTTATTCTGCCTTTATGGTTTCACAGAAGGTAGAGGTGGTTACTAAATCTTGGAAAGAAGATGCAGTAGCCGTGCGGTGGACCTGCGAAGGAAATCCTGATTATACCCTAGAAAACGTCGAAAAGGCTGAACGTGGTACTGATATTATCCTTCATATTGATGAAGAAAACAGTGAGTTCCTTCAAAAAAATCGGATAGATGGATTGTTGGAAAAATACTGTAAGTACTTACCAATTCCCATTCAGTTTGGTACTAGAACCGAATACTTTGAAGAGGGGGAAGGGGAAGACAAAAAAGAAGCGGAACGCGAAATCGCGAACATCGTCAATGAAACGAAGCCGCTTTGGAAAAAGCAACCCGCTGAACTGAGTGATGACGATTATAGGGCATTTTACCGCGAATTGTACCCTATGGCGACGGAACCCATGTTCTGGATCCATCTTAACATTGATCATCCGTTTAACCTGACTGGAGTTTTGTATTTCCCAAAATTGGGGAATGCGATGGAAGTAACCCGCAATAAAATCCATCTTTACAGCAACCAAGTATATGTCACTGACGATGTGCGAAACATTGTGCCAGAGTGGTTGCAACTGTTGCACGGGGTGATTGACTCTCCCGATATTCCATTGAATGTATCGCGGTCTTACTTGCAAAGTGATGCGAATGTCAAAAAAATAAGTGAATACGTAACGCGGAAAGTAGCGGACAAACTTCACGAACTATTTAAAAACGACCGTCCTGCATTTGAGCAAAAATGGAGAGATTTAGGCGTTTTTGTGAAATACGGCGTTATTTCTGACCCTAAATTTGAAGACCGCGCTAAAAACTTCACTTTGGTGGAAAACACCAAAGGAGAATTTTTCTTGCTAAGTGACTTTAAAGAGAAAATACAGGCCAACCAGACAGATAAAAACAACAAAGTGGTAGTCATCTACACCACCGATACAGAAGGCCACAATGCAGCTATCAAAGCGGCTGAACACAGGGGTTACGATATTTTGCGATTGGATACCGCACTTGATAACCACTGGATGCAGCACATGGAATATCGTGCAGAACTGGGACTGGTATTTGTAAGGGTAGATTCAGACACGATTGACAACTTGGTTCAAAAAGATGAAAAACGCGAATCCGTTCTTTCAGAAAAAGAGCAAAATGAGGTAAAGGCATTGTTTGAAAAAGTGAACCAAGGCGCTATGGGCGTATCGGTTCAACTATCGCCTTTGTCGCCCGACGATCAGCCGGTGTTGATTACCAAACCCGAATTTATGCGCCGTATGAAAGAAATGCAGGCCATGCACGGAATGGGGGGGGGGATGGATTTCCCGGATTCTTACAACGTGGTGGTCAATACCAATCACCCTTTGGTGGTGAATAAGTTGATCAAAACGGAGCCAGGGGAAGCGCAGGAGAAGTTTTCAAAATATTTGCTTAATCTTGCTTTGTTGCAGCAGGGTATGTTGCGTGGTGAAGCGTTGACTGGGTTTGTACAAGAAACTTTGGATACTTTGAAGGACGCGTAAGTTATAGATGGGAGAACGGATGAAACGGATTGCACGGATTAAAGCGGATTTTTTTATTTTAGATCTTTATGCTAAATCCAGTGAAGTCTTCTTGATAGTAATAGAGTAAATGAAGAACCCCTCAACTTACCCAATAATTGGATAGGTAGAGGGGTTCTTTATTTAGTGCAACCAACACTAAATCTTAGCAAAGCGAGCCATAGCCACACCTGTTTTGGATTGTTGACTTAGTATGTAAGTGCCGCTCTGCAATTGAGCGGGATATTTACACTGTACAGTCGTGGTACCAGCGGCGATCGCTTCCGAATACAATACCCGACCAGTTAGGTCAATGATTTGTATGGTTGATTTTTCTTGCTCAAACTGATTGGTGAACCCTATTAAGTCTATTGTTGGGTTTGGATAACATTGTAGGTTCAGCGCCTGTGCTGGCTGGAATGTAGCCACCCCGCCCTCGGGTGTAAATGTAAATACCGAGTTCGCCAATGGAATACCTGTACAGCCGTAAAGAGGGCCATCAGCTTCTATATCCAGTGGTACATTTTCTAAAACAGTATTGGTTGGGTTTGCAGGATTGCCCTCTATCCATTGGGCGTATTCGAATATGGCTTCATCAAATCCAGAAGTAGTAAAATCTTTAATAAATCCAACCAACGGAGATACCTCATTATAGAAAGTGTTTGATGGATCAGGCACAACCTGATTCCCTAAATGAATAACAATGGCATTGGTGCCCTCTTGAAGCCAAATTTGAAATGATACGGTACCTGTTTCTGTACCATCATCAAAAGTCAATTTAAAGCATTCCATTTTAAATATCCGGTTGGGCGCAGTGCCATCTGTGCGGTATCTGCATTTTGAACCCACTTTTGCAGTCAGACCAGATGATGTGTTGTATCCGAATATGGCATTAAGAGTATCACCATCGAAATCGCCAAAAACAATGGCACCATCATAGCCCGAGAATAAGACTTCATTGTGGTAGGTGTCATCAAATTTGAAAGGAAATCCTATCGGAATAATCGGGAAACTATCATTCTCAAAGATATCTTCAATATCTAACTCATTGGCTACTGCCAGTGGGGTGTACTGAGAAAGCGAGAAATTATAACTATAAGAGGATTGGGCATCAGTGGAACTGACAAAAGTAAAAAGGCAAAAAACGAGGAACAAAAAGGATTTTTTCATAATTGTGTGGTATATTTAAAATGGAATAAATAAACAAAGTTGGGTGTCCGATTTAGTACTTAAATACTTATCGAAAAACAATGCTGCAAAGTTGGGGGGATAAACTACTTTCCACAAGTCCTTGCGGTCACCTTAACCTTTGTTTATAGTTTCTTTAATAAATTAACAAATTATTTAACTTTTCGAGTGCTCCAAATGACCTCTACAGCCCCAAGCCTATGACCCAGAAAACGACCCAACACAAAAAAGAAATCGGAAAGCCGATTGAGGTACTGGAGTACCAATGGATCCAAGGGTTCATCCTGATGGAGTGCTACGACCAAGCGTTCGGCTCGGCGGCACACCGTGCGGCACAGGTGTGCTGCTGATACCACGGGATGTCCACCCGGAAGGATGAAGTTTTTCAAGGCGGGCAATTCTAGTTCCATCAGGTCAATTTGTTGCTCTAATAGATCTAAATCCGCCGTTACAATATCGGGCGTAGGCGGGTGTTTGGCAGGATCGGAAGCCACATGCGCTCCAATGGAAAATAGCCGATGTTGGATGGTTTTTAGTACTTCTCCAGTAGTAGCCTCGGTATTGATATCTGCGAGGGCACCGATAAAGGCGTTTAGTTCGTCAATAGTACCATAAGCATCTACCCGGAGGTGGCTTTTGAGTACGCGCTTACCGCCAAAAAGGGCGGTTTCGCCTTGGTCGCCAGTTTTGGTATATATTTTAAATGACATAGGTATTATTGTTTCGAGCCTGTAGAATCAGGACTAGCAGGTGCTGGAGGCCCAAAGGGGCCTTTCTGGTTGTCTTGAGACGTAGGGATGGGTTTTTCGTTTAAGACAGCCCAAGTAGCAGGTGCCCATTCGGCCATTGGCTTCCGAAATTTTTCGTCTTTGGTACGGGCTTGTGCTATCTGAAAACGCTCTAGCAAAGCCTTACGCATCAGTGGTTTTCCGTGCATCAATACATCTGCAAAGGCTGGATCTCCGGCCAAAGGAATCAACTCTATACAAGTCACGGCATGGTCGAGTGCCTCTACGCCATCCACCGTACCGCTGAACTCAAGCATGGCTTTGATGGATTCGGCATTGCCATTGCTGGCTTTGGCCATATGATCTCTGTATTTGAATTTAACCCATTCGGCTGTTTTTTCTACGGCTGGGAAAACTTCCACACCAGCCAAATCTTTTTTTTGCTCGGTGGTCGTATTTTGACATCCAACCTGCAAAAGTGGTGCGATCACGATGGCTAAAATGCTTAAATAAAAGGTATTTTTCATAAAAATAAAGTAAAATGCTTGTTTAAAGGCGCAAAGTTGGGGCTTTTTCAGAATAATTTACACAATTTGGGTCAAAATCAATTTCGGTATTGCATTATATGCGTAATTTCGCGCCGTATTTACATTCGTATCACTTAAACTCATTACATGGGACGCGCGTTTGAATTTCGCAAAGAAAGAAAAATGAAACGTTGGGCCGGTATGGCCAAAACGTTTACAAGGATAGGTAAGGAAATCGCATTGGCGGTAAAAGCAGGTGGCCCTGCTCCTGAAAACAACGCAAGGCTTCGACTTGCTATGCAAAATGCAAGGGCAGCAAACATGCCTAAGACCAACGTTGAGAACGCCATTAAAAATGCGTCTGGCAAAGAAGCAGAAAACTTTCAAGAGGTACTATATGAAGGTAAAGGTGCTCATGGCATTGCTGTACTGGTCGAAACGGCCACCAACAATCCTACGCGGACTGTTGCCAATGTACGGATGTATTTTGACCGTTGCGGCGGAGCTTTAGGTACTTCTGGCAGTGTCGGCTTTTTGTTTGATCGCAAAGGTGTATTCAAAGTAAAGGCCGAAGGCCATGATTGGGATGAACTGGAGTTGGAATTGATTGATGCTGGTTTGGACGAAATCAAGCGGGAAGAAGATGAAGTGGTGCTGTACAGTAGTTTTACTGCTTTTGGTACCATGCAAAAGGCTTTGGAAGATCGCAATATAGAAACGACGAGTGCTGGACTGGAGTGGACTCCAAACATGGCCAAAAAACTTGGTGATGACGAGATTGAGTCGGTTATTAAGTTGATAGACCGATTGGAAGATGATGAAGATGTACTCAATGTGTTCCATACGATGGACATGAGTGAATAATATCAGGATTCAAAACAATTAATGCAACAAACACTATTATTAATCTATTTTTTCGTAATCTGCTTGAGTATTCCTACGAATGCTCAAGCAGATGCGTCATATAAAGGACAAAGGCTTAGTGCTTTTGGTTTCATGGCCGAACCCATCTCAGGGGGCGTTCTTCTTTCTTATTCGGTCGCCAATACGGGCACTGCTTTGATAGATAGTAAAACCTCTAAAGTTCCACTTTTTATTGAATTAGATACTTTTGCTGTCCCCAATATCCTGAAAGGGCATTTGGCAATGATGGGAGAACTGATTTCTAAAGAGACTTACCGATTGAAACCGGGGGAGGTAAAAAGCGGATATACCTTAAAATTTTTTCCAGAAAAACGGGCTTCTAATCCTAGTGGTTATGGCGATTTGGTGATTGATACAGCCTTCGTAACATACTATGATGATTTGTTGATGAAGGTACGGTATTCGGTTTCAAATAATGGGAAAAATGATATATACGTGCTTGAAAAATCGGAGACTCAAGAAATGGGGTTGGTGATAAATTCCTACTTGGTGAGCGGTCATAAAATCACTCGTGGGGCCATTCCTGCTGGTACAGTTACTATGAAGCAGGGCACAGAGTCTTTTGATGGCTGGTTGCGCCCTGGCCAACGACTTCTGGGAGAAGTGGATGTGAATTTGCTCAACAAAACCAAGTTTTCGCCCAATATTGCCTTAGAGTTAGATCCCTTCCTGATCACCAACGATATTGATCGTACCAACAATACTTATACGATTGAAGTGCAATATTAATCGTTTCATAGAAGAAAAACACCTTTTTATCTAATGTAAATGGTAAGGTACCTGCCTTGGGTTACCTTCGCACTGCGTGTCTTGCTTGTGGGCCGCAAACAAAATAGGGTGTCTATGAAACAATTTTTTCGAATTATGTATGAAGGTGCTGCCCAGGCGTGGCAGCAGTTGACGGCCAATAAATTGCGCTCTTTCCTCTCTCTTCTGGGGGTTACTATTGGTATTTTTTGTATCATTGGGGTGAAAAGTGCGGTTGATTCATTGGAAGATAATATTAGAAAAAGCATGTCGAAATTGGGCAACGACGTAGTATATATCGAGAAATTTTCTTGGGCAGAAGATCCCGGAGATAATTTCTGGAAATGGATGCGCCGCCCTAATATGTCGTACAAGGAATTCACCAAAATGGAGGAGCGGCTCCAATCGGCAGATCAAATCGGATTTTGGCAGTTTCTTAGTGCTAAAACCATAAAATGGAACTCTTCCAGTCTGGAAGGCACTATTTTCTTGGGTATTACAGAGGATTGTAAAGACCTTTTTCACATGGAATTTGATGGCGATGGCCGATTTCTTTCGCCAGTGGAATACAGCAGCGGCAGCGATGTTTGTGTGATGGGCAACACTGCGGCAACCAGTCTTTTTGGCGAAGGAATAGACCCAGTGGACAAAGAAATCAGTGTGGGTGGGCGAAAATTGCGTGTCTTGGGCGTGTTAAAGAAATCGGGTAAGGACTTGCTCAAACCATTCAATTTTGACGATTGTGTTTTGGTTGGTTACAACTTGGCCCGCCGAGGCTTTGGGGTACGCGCCAAAACCCAATGGCAGCGCACCAGCCTCATGGTAAAAGCCAAGGAGGGTGTAGATGTAGAAACCCTTAAAGATGATATTATTGGCGTGCTACGCGCTGAACGACGGATAAAACCCAAGGAAGAAAATAACTTTGCTTTGAATACGCTCTCGATTCTGAGTGGCTTGTTCGACAGTGTGTTTAGTACCCTCAATGTGGCAGGGTTTGTTATTGGTATTTTCGCGCTGTTGGTTGGTATGTTTTCAGTAGCGAACATCATGTTTGTATCGGTGCGCGAGCGCACCAGTTTGATTGGTATTAAAATGGCTTTAGGTGCCAAAAGATGGTTTATTCTCTTAGAAATACTCATCGAAGCCATTGTTTTATGCGTGGTTGGGGGCTTGTTTGGCCTTTTATTGATCTGGTTGGTCACCATGGGTATCAGCAAAGCCATTGATTTTGATATACACCTATCTTTGACCAACACCTTGGTTGGTTTGCTAACCTCTATATTTGTAGGGATTGTATCGGGGTTGATTCCTGCTCGCCAAGCCAGCAGTATGGATCCGGTGGAGGCTATCCGAAAATAGGGAGTTGGTAGCAATTGGTAGATAAAAACTAGTTTCTTTGGTGTAATTTCAAATAATTTTACATCTTTGCGCAATAAATTACTATACAGGGGGCGGTTTCGTCCCCTGTTTTTCTTTTTATTGCATGAAATTATTTACCAGCCTTCTCTGTGGTATGCTTTTGCTGGCTACCACCCAATCTTCTGCCCAATCTGCGCTAAAATCTCCCGACGATTTTCTGTCACACCGTTTGGGTGAAGCATTCACGCCTCACTACATGCTAACCGATTACTTTGAGTACTTATCAGCCAATAGCAGCACGACCATGCGATTGGTGCAATACGGTAAGACCACTGAAGCCCGCCCGTTGCAATATGCCTGTTTCTCATCGCCAGAGAACCTGCGTAACCTAGAAGAAATCCGCAAAAATAACCTTCGTTTGGCAGGTGTTTTGGATGGAAAAGGATCACCAGACCAGACCAATCCAATCGCCATAGTATGGATCAGTATGAGTGTACATGGCAATGAACCAGCGGGTTCAGAGTGTGGGCTGCTGCTGGCCTATCAACTGGCTACTCAAACAGATCCTAATATAAAGGAATGGCTTAAAAACACGGTGGTGATCCTTGATCCTGCTGTCAATCCCGATGGTTATGACCGCTATACGCACTGGAATCGGATGGCTTCCAATAAAATAGTGAATGCGCAGCCAGAATCTAGGGAACACCGAGAGCCTTGGCCCGGAGGTCGGGTCAATCACTACTACTTTGACCTGAATCGCGACTGGGCATGGGCCACGCAAACAGAAACCAAACAGCGGATTTTGGTATATCAAAATTGGCTGCCTCATGTGCATCCCGATTTGCATGAACAGGGTATAGACGCGCCCTACTATTTTGCCCCTGCGGCAGAGCCGATGCACGACTATATCACCGCTTGGCAGCGTCAGTTCCAAGCCCAGATCGGGGAAAACCATGCCCATTATTTTGACCAAAATGGATGGCTGTATTTTACCAAAGAAATTTTTGACCTTTTTTACCCGTCTTATGGCGATACCTACCCGATGTACAATGGATCCATCGGTATGACTTATGAGCAGGGCGGTGGCCCTGCTGGCGGCCGTGCGGTGCTGAATGACGTGGGTGATACTTTGACTTTGATGGATCGAATCCAGCATCACTTGACTACAAGCCTTTCAACGATCGAAACGGCCAGTAAAAATGCGAAGGTGTTGGTGGAAAATTTTAAGGAATATTATGCCAAAACCAGTACCAACCCTCAAGGGGCTTACAAGGCATTTGTGATCAAAGAATCCAATGACCCCAATAAAATAAATGACCTGTGCGCGCTGCTTGACCTGCATAAGATCACTTACGGTAGGGTAGGGGCTGGGATGAGCGGTGTCAAGGCTTTTGATTATGCGGCGGGTAAAGAAATCAGTGCTTCTATCGCACCCAATGACTTGGTTATCAGTGCATATCAGCCACATTCTGTGCTTATTCAGGTATTGTTTGAGCCGGAATCTCGGCTGCAAGATTCGCTCACTTACGATATTACGGCTTGGGCTTTGCCCTTTGCACATGGGTTGGAGGCTTACGCGCTCAAACAACGTTTAGAGCCTAAGAAAGCCTTTGAAAAATATAAAGTGCCTGAAATGATGATCTCTGCCGCGCCTTATACTTGGTGTTTTAGGAGAAATTCTCTTTCAGACATAAAATTCTTAGGTGCGCTCTTGCAACAAGGAGTGAAGGTGCGCACGGCTACTAAGGCTTTTGCAGTGTCCGATCAGGTGTTTGATGCAGGCGATTATATTGTGAATCGTGCCGATAATCGAGTGATCAGTGGCAACTTGGATGGGATCGTAAAAAGTGAGGCGCTCAAGGCAAATGTGTCGCTTTTAGCGGTATTCACAGGCATGGCTAATAAAGGAAATGATTTTGGGTCTGAAATGTATCACCTCATCAATGCGCCCGAAGTGGCTATTGTGTATGGGGAAGAAGTGGATGCCAATGCTTATGGACATATTTGGTTTTCGTTTGAGCAGGAATTGGGTTACCCGATTACGCCAATCGCGCTGTCGCGGTTGCCACGCATGAAACTAAGCGATTTTGGGGTCATCATTATGCCCGATGGTTATTATGATTTGAGTGAAAAACAAATGACAGCGATCACCAATTGGATCAAAAACGGCGGTCGCCTCATTACTTGTGAGGGCGGTACTCGCGCCTTTGCGGATAAAGAGGGGTTTAGTCTCAAAACCAAGGAGGCGCCTAAAAAGGATTCTACTGCCATGCAGAAATCTTTTTCTGAAAGGGAGCGCGATGGTATTTCAGACAATAATCCTGGTGCTATTTTTCGTGCCAAGGCAGATAATTCGCATCCTTTGGCATTTGGATTGCCTGACTACTATTATACTTTGAAAAACAATGCCGATGTGTATGAAATGCCTGATAAAGGCACTACTGCGGTTTGGTTGGAAGATAATTATACCAGTTTTGGGTTTGTGGGCAGTCGCTTGAAAAAGCGGTTTAAAAAGACTCCGATTGTGATTACTCAATCCATGGGTCAAGGAGAGGTGGTGCATTTTGTGGATAGTCCTATGTTTCGGAGTTTTTGGCAACAAGGCAAGTTTTTGTTTTGTAATGCGGTGTTTTATTAGTGGGGAGGGTGTTTACGAGGGGTGAGAGGCTTCACCACGGAGGAGCGGAGGAACGGAGTGACTTTCTTATAAAATCTGTTTTAAGAAGTTTTGGATGAAAGCCAAGGGGATTTGGGGGCGGTGCAGCCGCCCCCAAACCTCATCCCCGAAGAGCCGCCGAAGGCGGCGATGAGGGGCAAATTTTGTTTCGGTTATCCCGTAGTTTAAACATTTTCGTTACTGCACTTAATGAAACGAATTTTTATAGGAAAGTTCTGTACAGAAAAGGGTGTCAAGGAAGCATGTCAAAAACATACTCCCTTGACACCCTTTTTATTTCAGATACTTCTGAAGGTTACATATTGAGTAGGAATCCGATGGTAAAGTTGGCATCCCAGTCAAAAACAAACTGTTTACAGCCCGTGGAAGCGGCAATAGCATTGTAGATGTTGAGTCCTGCCGTTTGTTTGGCACCATCTGCTTTGTAATCGGCAGGTGCTTTCAATACGGTGTAACGCTCTTTGCCGTTGCGGTTTTGCTTGGCCAATTCATAAGGTACGCCACCTATGATGAAGCAAGTGCTGCGCAAACCAGAAGGTATTTGCATCGCTTTGCTTTTAACTTCACTGTAGGCTGCCTCGGGAGTCATGTTGTTTTGGAAATATTTGGCACCAGGTGCTTCCAAGGCACCGCCCGGTAGCCATGATATTTTGGTATTGCCAGAGCCGATATCCACCACAAATGCTTTGCTGGCATAGTCGCGAGGAAGGCATGCTTTCAAGGCCAAATTGCCCTCTTGCTGTGGTGTTACTTCATTGACGAAGTAACCCATCGTGCGGAGTTGACTACTTATTTTGTTGGTGATATCTACTTTTTTAGCCCCAGAACTGACCACAAAGTGGATGTCTTTTGAGCCAACGCCATAGGCCAACATATCGGCGATATAACGTTTGAGACCAGCCTTGATGTCGTCGTCGGTTGCCAATTTTTCATACACCAAACTGGCTCCATATTCTGCTTTTTCAAGTTTCCAGTTTTTTTGTGCATCTACTTTGATGATGAAAGAATTGAAACCTGTAGCACCGAGTTCTACCACGCCCTTTAGTTTGCCGCCATTGGGTACAGTCGGGGTGAAATTGAAGGCTGCCGGGGTGAAAGTGGCTGCGCTGCCGCCATCTTGTTTGCCCCAAGTGGAACTTGTTGAGCCGCCACCACTGTTGTCGCCGCTACTGGTATTTTCTGGGGTGGTACTGCCAGTACCGCCGCTATTGGTTTGTTCGGTGGTGGCACTGCCGCCGCCGATACCCATTTTGGGTAAAAATTGTTTTGCAGCAAAAAATACTGCCCCAACGATCACTAAGGTGATGAGGAGTCGGGAAAAAGAAGTTAGTCGAGCCATTTTTTTATTGATTTGTTTACTAAAAGTACTGAATTGAAATTACTTGTTGGCTTTTTTAATGCCCCAACCGATCAAAAAGGTGAAGGCCGCCAAACCCAACAATAGAAATGCAAAATTAATGCGCTCTTTGAAGACTGCAAGAAAAATTATACCAACCATGATTACTGTGGGTACTTCATTGAGGATTCGATAGATTAAATGCGAAAAGACATCCTTGCCAATTTCCAATTTTTTGATTTGCCCTTTCAGATAATGGGTGTATCCTGTTAGCAAGATCAGGAGTGTCAATTTGACGTGCATCCAACCCTGCTCCATCCAAATGGGCTGGAGGCAGAGCATGGTGACTCCAAATGACCAAGTGATGATCACCGCAGGCTGTATGATGATTTTGTAGGCTTTCCACTCCATCATGGAATACTGTTTGGCCATTTCAGACGATGTTGGATCTGTTTTTTGGAGCGACATGGCATGATATACCATGATGCGGACTAGGTAAAAAAGCCCCGCCATCCAGGATACCATCCCGATGAGGTGCATTGATTTGGATATACTGTACCACGTACTGTACCACATATTGTAATGACGAATGATCCCGCACGGGCGGGAATGAATAACTAATGATGGATGGTATCGCTAGTAGGGAATAAGTGATCTTTTAGGGGACAAATGTAACAACAAGTCGTTAGGTTTGTCGTATGAATCTCAATATTTATGTGAATTGGGTTTAGAAATGAATTATTATATTTACTTTTGTGAATAAAAATTGGGTTATTCTGAACAATATTCTTCGATATCCACTATAATGCGCCCCAAAAACTGGACAGTCACAAGCATCAAAATACTGCTCTACAACGGGCTACTGTCATTGGTTACCGTTAACTAAAAAGGTTCTTCGTGTTTTAGAAAAACGAAATTATATTGTACACTAGTTTTTAAAAAATAAAGAAAATTTTGTTTTTATCTCAAGAAAGTCATATCTTTATGCCTTGAAACCAACAGTTATTATTTCACTGTTCCTAATCCTTATTCCAAAAAAATTCTTTAACGTTCGCTTACAAATAATATTAAAAATCATGCAAAAGTACAACTCAACCCTAGTGTTGGCAGTTATGTTTATGGCCATCACTCACCTTTTCGGACAACGCAAAGCAGACTGGACAACTGAACTGCCAGGATCTGCTAACGAAATCTTCTTTCATTCACTCACGGGCGTACCCATCGTCAAAGGCGACGACTACTATGCTGGTATTGACGTGATTACCCATGCCGTCAAATGGAAAATAACCCGCTCCAAATCACAGTCGCTATCGGCCAAAATGGGCAACGACGACGATCTTGATTTTTTTGAAGTCGCCAATTCTGCCTACCTAGTAGTCAATCACACGATGGTAGATAGCCGCGATGGAAAAATCCTCTTAGATCGAGAAAAAGATGGCTACAAAAAAATTGGAGATTACGAATTGATCCCCGAAATTGGAGGTATCCTCGTTCGTACTGAAGCAGATGGTTTCGTTCGCCTCCATCTGATAGATCATCAGTCTGGCGATAAAAAATGGTCGTCCAATGCACTCAAGGCTTCAGGCTCTGGTTTGGGCAAAATGATGAGTGCATCTGGGTCGAGCGATGCCCCTCCACCGCCAGTGATGATACGTACAGGCACCACAGTGCTATTGCAAGAAAATCAATTCATGGTATTCCAATTGAAAAAAGAGATCGCCATGCTAAAAGTGGCTGATGGCTCTGTATCATGGACTGGAAAACTAGATCCAGCACGTATTTTTTTCAGTGTTGACCAGAAAACGGCTTTTTTTGTAGAACATGACAAAGGAGGATTAATCGCACAAGCCTTGACTACTGGATCCAAGCGCATGGGCAAAGAAATCACGGCACTCGATGTGGCTACTGGCGCGGAAAAATGGAAAAAACCACTAGAAACAGAAGAGGCCATCAGGTGGTACTCCTTAGAAGGGTCTAAAATGTTGGTGGTACACGGCAAAGGTTGTAATTTTTTCAACACAGAAGATGGAAAGCCGATCTGGAAAAACGATTTTGAAGCCAAAAACATCAAAGATGTACAAGACAATGCAGAAGGATACCTTGTGGTGTATGGCTTTAATAAAACTATGCAAATAGATCTCGAAGGTAAAAAATTGTGGAAAAAAGCACAGTCGCTACCTTCTGAATACGAAGAAGACGACATTGACGAAGAAGCCAATTATGTCTTGTATAAGTATGAAAAAGGTGCTTTGTTCCTGTATGCCGACCGCCTTTTCTTTTCTCCAAAGAAGGATTCTGGTCTGAAAAAATACTCGATTGCAATCAAGCCTGAAAGTAAGTTGGAATATGACGAAAAACGCCATACCATACTCCTGTATAACAATGATGATATTATGCTGATCAATCCAGACAAATATCCCAAGGGCTTCTTGTCCAAAGATACCAAAACCAAAGTGACCGATATCCAGTTTGTAGAAATGCGCAAAGATGCTTACTACTTTGCAGGAGCCGAAGATTTTGTGATTGCTAAGCCCGAAGGTGAAGTCATAGAACGCCACTATAAAGAGCCTTTTGACCGCAAAGCATTGTTAACCAATGCATTAGGAGCAGGTTTGAGTGTGGGTAGCGCGGCCTACACCATGTCTGGAACGGTCAAAGTCATGAAAGGTGCAGGTGAAATGACCACTGGAATCTTGGCTGGAAACGAAAAAATGAATAAACAAGGCGAAAAAGATGCAAAGAAAGGAGTCAATCAGATGAAGGCTGGTTATGTGATGGGAGAAGCCTCCGATATTGTGCCACCAGCGCGGCATTCTGCCTTTTCTCAGTCGCAAGACTTCGCCTATTTTTTCACCAAAGATAAAAAAAGTGGCGACAAAGTCTTGATACAAGTCAACAAAGACTCTGGCGAAGAAACCGACAAATTTATCCTCAACGACGCTCGCCCCATCTATAAAGTGGACGAAATTGAAAATCGGGTTTTATACGCTGACAAAAAACAATTGTTGGTATTTGAGCCGAAAAAATAAGATAGGATATTAGTAGCGTTGTTGCAGTGGGGTGCTGTTTGCGCGGACTGCAACAACGCTAGTATAAAGGTACAGATTCAGGTCTCCAATTTTGGCCTGAATCTGTACCTTTATTATTTTACCGTTACTTGATCAATGAACTAGATGAGCAATTGTTTATTGAAATACTACTTACCATTAAAAAAATATTTAAGAACATTAATACTATACCTATATTTGCCACTAATACAACTATTTGGCGAAGTCAAGTAGTGCCAGAAACAACCATTCCCATCAATGAAAGAATCCAAATTTGCTACCACCGAGCAGACTATCTACAAGTTGCGCCGCCTTGGAGAAGGCTTGATCCGTTGTGCCATGAGACGTATTGTCAGTATGCCGTCTAGTCCATAGAAAGATGCTAAACCTGCAATGACACTATTGTCTATTCTGGCAATAGTTCTCTTTAAAAACTTATAACGATTATGCCCAAAGATACAGAATACGGAACCAAAATTCGATTATTACGCATCATGCGTGCCATTATTGAGCGGCCTTATGGTTATACTATTTCGCAATTTGTAAAAGAATATGGCACCCACAAAGATACTATTCGTGGTGATTTTGAGGCTTTTATCAATGCTGGGTTTGAGATGGAATGGGATGAAAAACGCCGTTATGCATTCAAGATAGATAAGCCGATGAAAAAAATGCACGAACTACTGTATTTCTCCGAAGAGGAACGCGCCTTGCTTTATGATGCGATTCACAATCTAAGGACAACTCCTGAAAAACAGGACAGTCTAACCAAAAAACTATATTCACTGTATGATTATAGTCGGTTGGGGTTTGCATACCTGCGCAAACCTCACTTAAACAAAGTAGATTTGCTGGAGCAGGCCAAATCAGAGAAAAAACAAGTTGTACTGGAAGGGTATCGCTCTTCTAACAGTAACAGTGTAGCCGACCGCATCGTGGAGTCATTCCATATAAATCCTTCGGAAGATACACTTCAAACTTTCGACGTGGAAAAACGTATCCCTCGCCATTTCCGAATTTCACGCATCGCCAGAGTTCGAGTCCTAGATCAACCCTGGCAGTTTGAAGGACACCACAATATCCAACGGACTGACCCTTTTCGCATCGTGGATAACGATCAGGTCAATGTCCACCTACACCTGAGTGTAGGTGCCTATAATGAATTGGTAGAGCGGTATCCGATGACCCGCTCGTACATCGAAGAAACAGAGAATCCCAATTTTTTTGATTTTCAATGTATGGTGAACAAAAATTTTTATGGCCTCGCCAATTTTATATTGGGCTTCTATCACCTTGATATTCAGATACTTGCGCCTGATTCGTTGCGTGATCACTTGCGAAAAGAAGTAGAAAAAATGAAATTTTAGAGGGGGTAGGAAACCAGTTCTTGTGGTACACCCTCACCTTTGCAGTATGAAAAATAGAAAAAAAATATTAGAATATGCAGTTCCAAATTACCCTGCGTTGTCTCAAGCAGACCGTTTCATCAACTGATTATCATAACAAGTACATATCAAATATAATTTTATCAAATATAAAATTAACCAATCATGCGAATTGTTTTAAAACTCTCGCCTAATCAGGTTGAGGTGCCATTTGACCACCTTCCTGTGTTAGCGGGCGCATTACACAAATGGTTAGGCCCAAACACTGAACACGACGGCTTGTCGCTGTATTCTTTCTCTTGGCTCCAAAATGGACAAGCCAGCAGATCGGGTCTTCGATTCCCCAAAGGAGCCTTATGGGCAGTAAGTGCCATAGATAGTGATTTTTTACGCCGCAGTATTGAAGGCGTATTATCAGAACCCGATATACGCTGGGGAATGCGTGTAGAAGAAGTAACAATCAAAATACCACCAGCATTCAGTGATATAGAGGAGAATCGCCTCTTGGTGAGCAGCCCTGTACTGGTCAAACGCAAGATGCCAGACCTGAACGAAAAACACTATATATATACCGACCTCGATAGTGACGCGCTTCTGACGGAGACTATGCAGCGCAAACTCCGGGCTGCAGGCCTCGACGATGCGGGGGTGTCGCTGCGATTCGACCGAGACTACCCGAAAGCGAAAACCCAGTTGGTAAAATACCGAAATATCGAAAATCGCTGTAGCTACTGTCCTGTCTGGATGACTGGCACTGCCGAACAAAAAGCCTTCGCTTGGACAGTTGGAGTGGGTAATAGTACCGGTATTGGATTTGGAGCAATCCTTTAAAATAAAATATTATGGAAAAATATTATGTAGTCAAATATGCTGGCCCATTTGGTTTCATTAAGCCTTGGACAGCGGTGAGAGATAGCGAAACATACTCGCAACAGTTTCTGACACCTTCAATTGTAGAAGGCATAGAGAAGAAATTGTTTCCGGAATTGCTTGAAGAACAGTTTAATGGACGTGTGGTGAAAATAAAGCATACACGCCTAAACTATCAAGGTTTGGACATGCAACAAGAGCGCACTTGGTCAAAAGGAGGTATTGATGTCTATAAAGATAAAGGTCAATATAAAACCAATTTAGGCATTTTGACGCGTGGTGTTATGCTCAATCCGCATTTATACTTAGCATTTGATAATCAAGAAGATGCAACAGTTGCTATGTCTCAAACACTATGTCTTTGTAGAAATGAAGATTTGGTTTTCCCTGTGGAGTTGATTTCAATGAGTGCAGATGACTTCAATAGCATTGATGGTTTTGAACTGGAACAAACCCCATCAAATACTGGATTCAAAGTAGGTCATAATCGTTTTGACAACGCATCGGAAATGTATGGCGAACTAAAGGTGTTCGGTAACCCCATAAGAAGTGAGCCATGAAACCATTACACGAAATCTTAGCCAAAAGCATCAATTATGGAGGCTTGACTTTGTTGGAACATACCCAACAAGTAACAGAAGCCATTACCCTTTTTGCTACAAAATACGCCTTCAATTTTAATGTCGAGATGTGTCGAAAAGGAGCCATTTTACACGACCTGGGTAAAGCACATCCACATTTTCAAAGAAAAATTGCAGCAGTTAACGGAGCAAGTTTAGCAGAAAATAGAGATTGGGATTACCCACATCGCCACGAAATTTCATCTTTGGCTTTCTTGCCATGTTTCCCGAAATCAGAATGGGATATTTTGATTGATTTGGTAGTAGGACATCATAAATCCATAGAAAATGACCCAAGTGAACGTGGAATTTTGGATTTGATTAATAATGATCGAAAAACCTTTGAAAATCATCTTTTTGATTGGGAGAACTGGTATCTGTATGGCTTACAAATCATTCAATCTTTTGGATTGTCTATTTGCGAAATTTCAAAAGAAGATGCCAAAACCGCTTTGGAGTATGTCATAGAATATTGTGAAGATAAAGGCAACGGTTTTTCACCGCTCCGAGGATTACTAAAATCGGCAGATCATTTTGCGTCCGCTTTTACGCATGAAACGACGGCAAAACTAATACCGCTTTTTGAAACGCCTGACTTGAGTTTTTATCGCGATGAAAAAAGAAAGTATTGGGTATATCCATTGTCAGAAATAGAAACGGATGATCCTCGAAAGCATACGCTGGTCGTGGCTTCTACAGGTGCTGGCAAGACAGATTTTCTGTTGCGAAGGTGCAAAGGGCGTATTTTTTACACGCTGCCATTCCAAGCCTCTATCAATGCCATGTATGAAAGAATAAAAAAAACAGTACCGAACAAAGATATACGTTTACTACATGCTACTTCAAAAATTGTAGCAAAAAATCGAGTAGATGAACAGATTTTACAGCCGCTGGCCGGTTCTTCTATCAAGATTCTTACGCCGCATCAATTAGCCGCTATTGTATTTGGAACATCAGGGTTTGAGACGGTTATGCTGGATGTACAAGGCACAGACATCATATTGGATGAAATACATACCTATTCTGATGTTTCTCGCGCTATGGTTTTAGAGATTGTAAAGGCATTGCTTCGCTTGGATTGCCGCTTACATATCGGAACTGCAACGATGCCAAGCGTTTTGTATAACGAACTAAAATCTATATTAGGTGGTGAAGAAGCAGTGTATGAAGTGCAACTTTCGGAAGGGGTCTTGGATAGTTTTGACAGGCACGAGATAGATAAAATTGAAGATGAGGATACTATGTTTCCCATTTTAGAAAAGGCATTTGAACAAAAAGAAAAAGTACTAATTATTTTTAACACCATAGGAAAAGCACAGGCTGCTTATGAAAACTTAATTGGGCTATTTCCGAATGTAAAATCAATGCTGATTCACAGCAGGTACAAACGTGGTGACAGGGTTGCTTTAGAAACACAACTGAAGGAAGAATTTGATGCACAGTATGGTCTTGGTCGAGAGGCGTGTTTTGTGGTTTCAACACAAGTTGTAGAGGTTAGTTTAGATATTTCTTTTGATCGGATGATTACGCAATGTGCACCATTGGATGGCATGATACAACGCTTCGGACGGGTGAACAGAAAACGTGACGAAACCACGATTGGAAAGTTTAAGCCTATCCATGTCATAAAGCCGAGCGGGAATGTGAAGCCTTACGAAATGGATGTTTTAAAAGCAAGTTTTGAGCAACTGCCTGACAACTTTAAAGTACTGAGAGAGCGAGACTTGCAAGCAAAAATTGATATAGTATATCCTGTTTTGGACACTAAGGCAATTGATGTTCATCTGATTTACAAAAACGGGAAATACGGTATTAAGGAACTTTGCAATTACAAAAAAGCGGTTTTGATAGATGCCCTAGAAATAGAAAGTGCTACTTGTATATTAGAAAGTGATCGAGAAAAATATCTGACGGCCAACTGGGAGGAACGCCTTTATTTAGAGATACCAATCAATTATAAAACGATAGCGAGGCATAAGTCAAAATTTGTGCAATTGGAGATTGGAGCATACCCTTTTGTCATTCCGCAAAAGGAGGAAAAATATAGAAAATTTGGACTACAAATTATTGAACACGATAACTTTTATTAAACTATGTACACCAGTTATATTGGGAAGAAATTCCTACAAATTTATCGGGAAAAAGAAAAAAAGCCCGATGATTACTCCGCTCGTCAATTTTTTGATGAGGTGTTGTTTCCTTTGTTTTTTGATGATGAAAAGCATTTGATGCATGTTGGTAATTCTCCTTTTTTTCAAAAGCCTAAAGAGGAAGATGTAAAATTACATGGAAGCAAGGGGAGAGCACAGTATCAAAATCTTATTAGAGAAATTGAGGCAGGAGTGCCAAGTGGCGCAATTTATGTTGGTTATGCAGCGAAGGAAATTACAGCAACTTCGACAGGCCAATTGACCAGCATGAAATTTAATACCGATAGCGAAGATATATACGCCTCTTGGATTGGTGAAGCATTAGGTATTGGTGTTAGTGGAGGCTTGGTCATGCTAATTGACAAGCCTGAGATTCTGCTCAATCTTTTTGAAGGCTGGAAACAGTACAGAAACTACATTAGGCAAACGCCAAGTTTGAAAGATAAACAAATTGAAACATGGAATGGCCATTGGCTCTGTCATACATTTAGTAAAAATTATGATAGCGATGACCCAATGTTTAATTTCAAGGTGGAAGTTGAAGAAGTTTTGGGCAAAATGGCAATTCCGACACAAAGTTGGACTAAAGTTGTTTTTGCACTCTCTCAGAAATTTCATGTGGATGAAATGATGACTATTTATGCTTATAACCTCTCTCAAACCAATACTACTTTAGGGTTTATTAATATTTATTTACCCGAAGTAAGAAAACCTTATGAATGGCGTGATAAAGTTTTTTTGAATCAATCGGAAGTTATTTTAAATGATAGTCAGATTGCAAATTTAGAAACCTTTTTCAACTTTAGAAGTGCTTGTAAAATGGGAACTATTGGCCTAAAAGCCTTAGAACCTGCAAAATTACGAGAATTTATGCCTTCTGGTTCTGTACTTTATGCCCAAGGAAAGGACTATAAATTCACAGACGAAAACTCAAAAATTACTTTTTCACTATACAAACTCTGGATTATTGCTATGCTCAACAAAACTGAACTTTTACAACTGGCAGCCGATGTTGCTAAATCTTTGATGGTTCTCGAAGGTAAAAACGAAAGAGGGAAAACTACCCAAACCCAAAGTTCAAAAGAACTGTTGGATGCAAAAAGCCTAAAAACATTCATTGAAGGCTTGACGGATAACCTCAATAAAACCAACGCTGAAACATTCAAAAATGTGGTAGATCAACTGGTAAAGATGCCTTCGGATAACTTTCCATTATTTGTCACGCTTATTCGATTCGAATATGCCTATCAAAAATCAAACCTTTCACAATAAAACAATTAATTATAAAATATGAAAAAATCAAATTTCATTTACTTGCGTGGACTGCGCCACGCAGAACACACAGTATTTGCTGTCAATGACGGCCAAAAATACTATGTAGATCCACAATTTGGAAAAAGAATGGCCTATTCAAGTGGGCAACAGGTAAAACGTTCGGTCATTGAAGCACTAGAAATGCCTTTTGCTGCGATGACTTTTAACTGGGAAATTGACAAAAAAGAAAATAAAGCGAGTCAAAAAGAACCCCATTCTCCATGTGACCCAACTTTTAGTGACCAATTATTGGGTGGTTATATGAAGGCTGAAAGTGGAAGTTTTACGGTAAAACGTCGTAGCCCTTTGTCAATCTCTGCAATGCGTCCTTTACATCCATTATTAGGTGGCATCGAATATCCAACAGAGAACCTGACTTTTGATCGTACTTCTCATCCTGAACATCATGAGGTAAAAGTATATTGGTTGGATAACAAAAAACGTGGTAATCAACTATCATCCGAAGAACTTACGGAATGGCTTACTACGAATAATAGAAACTTACCGAATCGTGCATTTATTCAGGATCAAACCCGAGCCACAGGTCTTTTTACCTACGATATTGCAATAGACTTACGCACTTTGTTTTGCGTATCTACCAATAAATTAGAACCCGAGTTATTTCCTCAAATTGAGGAAAAACTACGCACTGAAGGTTGGATTGAAGGTAAAAACATCTTTGGAAAATGTTTGATCTGTCCTAAAGCAAAGCGGGAGGAAATTATCCCTGCATTGGCTCATGCTTTGATTAATTGGCGTATTACTTCCAATCAATCTCGTACATTTAGCCTGATGGAGACGCTTGCCTTGGCAATCAGTGATAATGCTAATCAAATTGCTTATGCTATTCGTGGTGAATTGCGCGATGATACGGAGCGACCAACCGCTTCACCGCGTATTGATGAAACAACTAAGGCCAAACTTTTTATTACGCCAGTTGCTTCTGGTTACGTTACTGGTTCAGTAGGTACTGTGGATGCTTTAGACAAAGCGGAAAAACATTTAATCGAACTAATGACTGAATTCGATTACGAAAATCAAGTAAAATAATATTTTGGGGCGGCTCTTTTCAAAAGAAGAGCAGCCCTAATTTACCTTTTACCATACTATTTTCCAGTATTCGGCATCTTTCAAACCACCCACCCATGTCCACCCTACTAGAAAAAATAAAAAAAATAGAAGCCCTAATCCTAGGCACCACTATTGAAGGGGAACGTCAAGCGGCTATGGCGGCCAAGGCACGCCTCATGACCCAAGCCCCACAGGTACTGCCGCAACATGTAGATCCGGTGGAGTTTACCCTATATACACCCGACAATTGGCACAAGCAATTGTTGATGGCGCTATGCCGAAAATATGAACTCAAGCCATATCGGTACCATCGTCAAAAATACACGACCCTCATGGTTGTGGTGAATAAAGTGTTTTTGAACGAGGTACTTTGGGTGGAATACCTTGACATTTCCAAGCATTTGGAGGGCTTGGTGGACGACATCACCAGCGATCTTATCAACAGTATCCATGCGCCCGGAGAAGAGGACATTATTTCGGGACAGTTGGAGGGTTAAACCATAACAAATAAACCGCTCCTTTCATTTTTTTACTGGTTGTCGCGTTGGCACTGTGCCGCTTGCGCCAGCCATGCTTATGCCCATCCGTATCATGCACACCATCACTGCCACACTCGTGGCCTACTACCATATTTGCCACCGGAAAGTGTGGCTTCATGCCAATCAGATCCAACTGGAGTCGGGATCGGAGGCCGTGGCCGAGGGCAAACTGATCGGCGAAACCACCTATGCCGACCGACCCGAACGCTACACCGAAGTAGCGTTGGAGGGTATCAAAATTGATTTTTACGATGCCAAGGCGGGGGTAATACATGAGGTCAAAAAAACGCAAAAAATGGAAGCTGCCCACATCGCCCAATTGAAGTATTACCTCTATAAATTGGAGCAAGCGGGTATCTTGGCCAATTATGGGCTGCTGGAGTACCCAAAGGTGCGGGAGACCAAGCGCGTGGAACTATCCGACGAGGATCGGGCGCAGATACCGCTTTGGGAAGCCGATATAGGGCGCATCATCGGTGCTGAATCTTGCCCAGCGGTCATACACAAGCCGGTTTGTAAACAATGCGCTTTTTACGAATTTTGTTACGTAGAAGAAGCATAATATTGCATATAAAGGCATTATTTTTCATATAGAAGCATAATTTTACTCATTACGATGCGAAAATCTTATTATTTTTTCAACCCAGGTCGGCTCAGTCGCACCGATAATACCCTCAAATTTCAACCCATGGACGAGCATGGCGTGGAAGGTACGCCCCGATATTTGCCAGTAGAGACGGTGGACAATATCTATTGTTTTGGTAGTTTGGATGCCAATAGCGCGATGTATAATTTCTTGGGTAAACAACACGTTGGGGTTCATTTTTTCGATTATTATGAGCATTATACAGGCTCATTTGTCCCAAAAGAGGAATTGTTGGCCGGAAAAGTACACGTGGAGCAAAGCAAAACCTATCTGGATCCGACCCGCCGTTTGCACTTGGCGCGAGGGTTCGTATTGGGGGCTTCGTTCAATATATTGCGCAACCTCCGCTACTACCAAAACCGAGGCAAGGCCGTGGAAAAGCAAATAACGGCCATAGAGCAGTACAGAGCCTCGATGGATACCATTAAAACAGTGCCCGAACTCATGGGATTGGAGGGCAACTGCCGCCAAACCTATTACGAGGCTTGGGATGAGATCGTGGAGGGATTCAAGATGGAAGGCCGCGTGAAACGCCCACCGAGCAACGAGGTGAACGCCCTCATCTCGTTTGGCAACTCCATGTGCTATACCTTGGCGATGGATGCCATATATCATACCCAACTGAACCCAACGATCAGTTTTTTGCACGAGCCGGGCGCGCGCCGGTACTCTTTGGCCTTGGATGTGGCAGAGGTATTCAAGCCTTTTTTGGTGGATCGGCTGATATTCAGGGTGCTGAATAAGCGGGAGATCAAGGCCGATGACTTCGAGCAATCTATGAAAGGGTGTTTGCTCAAAAAATCGGGTCGCCAGACTTTTGTGAAGGCTTGGGATGAAAAATTGAACGAGACGTTTGAGCACCGTTCGCTATCGCGGAAAGTGAGTTTCAAGCATTTGGTTCGCCTGGAGTGCTATAAAATACAAAAATACATCTTGGGGATGGATACAGAGTATAAACCTTTTAAAATATACTGGTAACCTATGTATGTAATAGTAGTCTATGATGTGGGTGAAAAGCGGGTGGGCAAAATGCTCAAACTTTGCCGTCGGTATCTGAACTGGATCCAAAATTCAGTATTGGAGGGCGAGATCACAGAGGTAAAAATGAAAGAATTACAGCACAAAATGAAAGAAATTATGGTAGAAAAGGAAGACAGTGTGATCGTATTTAGTAGTCGGAACGAGATTTATTTAAAAAAACAGATCATTGGCTTGGAGAAAGGAAAAATTGACGTATTTTTGTGACGTTAAAGTCGTCGGTCTCCGCATAAAATCGGGTTATTGGGGATCGACGGAAAAAATGAGAAAAAACTGGCCTGTTTTTAATGTGTAAATAATTAATTGTTAATTGATTATGTATGTATTTTTTAGGGCTTTTAATCGTACCTTTTGGGAATTGAAACAACTGATTTTTGGTTATTTGTGTAAACCTTGATGAAACTTTTAATCGTACCTTTTGGGAATTGAAACTTCGATGCAAGCATAAAAAAGAAAAAAGCATCAATAACTTTTAATCGTACCTTTTGGGAATTGAAACTCGCAAGTGCAGCCGTTTTGTGTAGTTTTAGTAATACTTTTAATCGTACCTTTTGGGAATTGAAACTTGGTAACAGATGCGGCCTCTAAGTCCTTTAACTTCCTTTTAATCGTACCTTTTGGGAATTGAAACTAAAAAAAGCCCTGATCTTGAGACCAGGGCTTTTTTCTTTTAATCGTACCTTTTGGGAATTGAAACTTCACGCAATCGGCTAACTTCAGCGCGGGTCTAATCCTTTTAATCGTACCTTTTGGGAATTGAAACTTGTTTATCCTTCTATCGCTTGCGGTGGTTGGGTACTTTTAATCGTACCTTTTGGGAATTGAAACAGAAATTAGGACTAATACCCGCATCATTTCGGCTACCTTTTAATCGTACCTTTTGGGAATTGAAACGCGCAAAACAAAACGCCGTGTAAGCGGCACCACTGACTTTTAATCGTACCTTTTGGGAATTGAAACTTACTTTCAATAAATTCATGCTTTTAAATTTTATTTCTTTTAATCGTACCTTTTGGGAATTGAAACCGTAGTAATTGGGTACACCAGGAGGCATTAAGCCTCTTTTAATCGTACCTTTTGGGAATTGAAACCCCGAAAATGCTACGATATATGTCATTTTATGGAAACTTTTAATCATACCTTTTGGGAATTGAAACCGAATATGCGGCCGAATACATTCAACTTTCTGCGGGCTTTTAATCGTACCTTTTGGGAATTGAAACGAGTTGTTCTTCATTGATTTATAAAAGTCAAGAGCGTCTTTTAATCGTACCTTTTGGGAATTGAAACTTTTCAGGAGATGAAGAAGACATGTCTTGGTTATCTCTTTTAATCGTACCTTTTGGGAATTGAAACGTAATGGAGTTATTGATAATGTTCAATCAAACACAACTTTTAATCGTACCTTTTGGGAATTGAAACTGAGTAGAATGACTACTATCTGTATTAATGTAAAAACTTTTAATCGTACCTTTTGGGAATTGAAACCATAAATACCGATTATGATTTGGAAAACATTACTCCACTTTTAATCGTACCTTTTGGGAATTGAAACATGCTACTACTTGTCGCAGGTGCAGCGTTGTTATACTTTTAATCGTACCTTTTGGGAATTGAAACCAAGAGATTAGAATAAAAATAAGATATGATGGATAGCTTTTAATCGTACCTTTTGGGAATTGAAACCCTATCAAAT
>JANMMZ010000079.1:0-7162 GCA_031373665.1 Saprospiraceae bacterium
TTTAAAGTAGGGTGTTCCATTATCTTTTTATTTTAGACGATACAAAGACGGAACACCTTTTTTATTACTTTGTTCTTTTAAAGATCACTGGTTATCAAGTTATTACAAATTGTTAATTCCTAAACCTGATACGCATGGGGGGAGGGGGATGAATCTACTCGCCCTTGAATGTCAGCGTATTACTGATTATTAAAGTGCCAAAGTAGAACTAGAAGCCATGCCCTACCGAAAAATGAACCTGTGGCAAATATCCAGCCTCGAAAACAGAGACATAACTAAGCGGGGTTAACACCATGACCTCTTGGTTTTCATCAAATGGCAAAATCTTTGTATAACCGTCAAAAGACCATTCATAGAGACCCTCTTGATACCATAAATAGGCTTTATTAATCCCTTCAAGTGCAATAAAAGTGCCATCAGGCAAAGTTGCTAGTGTTGCATTGAATGTCTTTTGGGTTCCGTTTTTATCTAACCTTTCTTGATGAATTAGGGCATCAATAATATCCATTTTAGTGGATGCAGTAAAGCCATGAAGTGCGCCATTGGCTTCAATCCAAAGGTTTTTGAACCGCTTAAAATCGGCATGGCGACAAAACCCACAAGGGCGATGCCCCGCAGCAAATGCGGTGGCTTCATCCAAAAAAAATAACTCCGTCCACCGATTGGGCGACATGACTTTTCGGCGATAGTCTTTATAGTCCAAGGCGCAGGTGATCCAATATTTAACAGCATGGTTTTTTATAATTTCCTTGCGGTCGTTGTGGATAACGCCCCTGTTGCCCGTCCATGCCCCTCGTTGGGGCGTGGCAGTCAGTTTGCTGAAAGGGCTTACTCTATTTTGTAAGGGCATGATGAGTGGGTACTTTTTTATTTGATCCTGAACAAAGGTATTATTAATTCAATCCAGAGGGAAATATATTATTTCTCCTTGACTTTTAAGGAAAAAACCTGCGAAAGTACCTTGGTGTTCAGTTTCAATCCAGCCATGCACATGCAGATGTTGATTTCAGAACAGGTGCCTCTCGTTTTATTAGGGTGCCATTTATAAAAGTAACGTATATTTGATAATGCATAAAATACTAAGGGACAAAGGGGACTAAGTAGATAGTTAGTGTCTTTTGTCCCTTTGGTGTTTATTTATTTAGTTTTGCTTTATCTTTGACACAATTTTTAAAACAAGTTAGGGAAATCATCTTAAAAATTAGATCAATGCGCATAAAACTGATAGGGTATTATATCCTAATACTAGCGTTTTTCATCCTAAAAAACGCCCCCATTTCAGCCCAAATCACCTCAGATCAGTTAAAATCCTTAGATAAGGCATTGACCGTTTTACACGAGCAGGCCTCTTTTAACGGAGTAGTATTGGTGGCTGAAAACGGGAAATCGGTCTTCAAAAAAGCACTTGGCATTACCAATTTGAGTACCCAAGAGCCTTTAAAAACCAGTTCTGCATTTAACCTCGCTTCTGTATCGAAGCAATTTGTAGCCATGATGGTCATGCAATTGCAGGAAAAAAGCCTGTTGAAGTTTGACGATAAGGTGCAGGTACATCTACCTGATTTTCCATATAAAGAAATCACCATCCGCCAATTGCTTACCCACACCAGCGGTTTGCCCGAATATTTTGATTTAGCCCTTAGGTACAACAATACGTTGGATACATTGACCAACGAGGAAATGCTTCAATTGTTTAACACATACAAACCAGGTCTTCTTTTTGAACCAGGTGAAAAATGGAATTATTGCAATACCAATTATATATTACTTGCTTTAATCATTGAAAAAGCATCGGGGATGGCCATCGAAGATTTTTTTAAAAAGCAGATTGCTATGCCCCTAGGCATGACGGATAGTTATATTTATAGCCTTCGAATGAAACGATCACCAGCCAATCGCGTCTTGGGCTTTGCTCGACAAAGTGGCGTAAATGTTCCCAATGATTTAGTCCGACTGGATGGTGTTATTGGCGATGGCAATTTTTATTCTTCTGCCGACGATTTATTGAAATGGGATCAAGCCCTATACACCGAAAAACTGGTGCGCACAAAGACCTGGCAGGAAGCCATATCACCCGTCCTACTTAATGATGGCACTACCTATCCCTATGGTTTTGGGTGGGGTATTGAAACAGTCGGTAAGAAATATGCCCATACAGGTGGGTGGGTAGGCTTTCTCACCCTCATCTCAAGAGACATAGAAAAAAAGCAAACCTTGATCATCCTGACCAATGGTAGCGACTTTACGGTTAGAAAAATTGTTGAAGATATATTAAATGGCAAAACACCACAATTCCCTACATTTCAATTAATTACCAATATTAAACTTATTGATGGAACCGGAACAGCAACCCGCCCGGCAGCGGTTCGCCTTAGAAACGACCGAATATGGGAAATTGGAAAGTTGAAACCATTTCCGGGAGAAATGGTCACTGATGGGGGAGGATTGACCCTCGCTCCAGGGTTTATTGACAGCCATAGCCACCATTTTGGTGGTTTAGAAGCCCATCCGGAAGGCATACCAGTCATCAATCAAGGGGTTACCACCATTGTGATTGGACAAGATGGATCAAGTTACGAAATTGATACCATAGTGGCGTTTTTCAAAAAACAACCCGTCGCAGTCAATGTTGCCACCTATACTGGTCAATCCACCCTACGAGAAATAGTAATGGGAGAATCAGACCTTTACCGCATTTGCAAACCAGCGGAATTGGCAAAAATGAAAACCTTGCTTGAAACGGAGATGAAAAAAGGTTCTTTAGGTTTATCAACTGGTTTGGAATACGAATCAGCATTTTTTTCTAACCGCGATGAAGTGATTGAATTATCCAAAACTGCTGCCCAATTAGGTGGTCGGTACATTAGCCATATCCGCAGCGAAGATGTCAACCTTGATGAAGCCATTGACGAAACCATTGAAATTGGACGGGAAGCCAAAATTCCGGTTCAAATTTCACATATTAAAATTGCAAAACGAGATCGTTGGGGTAATGCGCCCAATATTTTAGCAAAACTGGAAACCGCACGCGCCCAAGGTATTGACGTTACAGCGGATTGTTACCCCTATGATTTTTGGAGTTCAACCCTGCGGGTATTGTTCCCCAACCGAGATTATACGAATCCTGAAAGCGCAGAATTGGCCGTGACCCAACTCTGTGATCCGGAACAATCAATTGTCACCAATTTTGCGCCAAATGCGCCATTCGCTGGAAAAACAATTTCAGAAATTGCAGCCATCAGAAAGGAAACCCCTAGTGCAACATTGATGTATTTGGTAGCAACAGCAGCAGATTTTGAAGCGAAGAACCCTAATTACAGTGGAAATATTGAAGGTATTATGGGGAAATCCATGATAGAATCGGATGTGGAAGACTTCCTCGTTTGGCCACATACCAATATTTGTTCTGACGGGTCTAGCGGGGGGCATCCACGCGGTTATGGGGCTTTTACACGGGTATTAGGCCGATTTGTCCGAGAAAAGAACAGTATGCCACTCGAAACCGCCATTTATAAAATGACTGGCCTGACAGCCGAACACTTGGGCATCACAGATCGGGGAGTTATTCAGGCTGGTAATTATGCAGATCTGATCTTGTTTAATCCTCAAACCGTGAAAGACAATGCGACCATTGAACAGACTAAAGCCCTTTCCACCGGAATCGAAAAAGTATGGGTGAATGGTAAAATCGTTTATCAATCACAAAAGGCAACTGGTAATTTACCCGGTATATTCATCATCAGAAAATGAATCAAGCATTAATTTTAACCAACGGACTGCTACAATCTACCGACGCAAAAACCGCTCACGGGTTGATCCGAGGAACCGAACGTTTTGTTATCATTGGAGTGATTGATCCGCCAACTGCTGGCCAAGATGCAGGCATTGTTTTGGATGGGAAACACCGAAATATTCCCATTTTTAGTACACTTGATAGTGCGATAGCACAGGTAAAGGGCGTAGATTTTCTCATTATTGGTGTTGCCACCGTAGGTGGTATGTTACCACCCGATATGTTAGCGGTCATTAAAGAAGCCATCAAAAATGGCATTTCCGTCGTCAATGGCCTGCATGAATACTTAAGCGAAAAACCAGAAATGGTGGCTATGGCAACGGAATATCAGGTTCAATTGATAGACGTACGCAAGCCAAAAACTCGCAAAGATTTGCATTTTTGGACAGGTGAAATATTTAAGGTTAACGTACCCATTATTGCAGTGATCGGTATGGATTGCGCAGTGGGAAAACGCACCACTGCCCGTATGTTGCGAGAGGCATGCCAGACAAACGGGATTCAAGCACAAATGATTTACACTGGGCAAACAGGCTGGCTGCAGGGCGGCAAATATGGATTCATTTTTGATTCAACCTTAAATGATTTTGTTTCTGGCGAAATCGAACATGCCATCGTTTCTTGTTGGAAAGAAACCGGCGCAGAGATAATTTTGATTGAAGGCCAATCTGCCCTTCGAAACCCGAGCGGACCTTGTGGTACAGAATTTTTGGTTTCAGGAGCCGCTAAATTCGTGGTTTTGGTACACGCCCCCAAACGGCAGTTTTATGACGATGATCCCCATTGGGGCAAAATCCCTAGTGTGGAATCCGAAATTGAAATTATTGAAAAATTTGGTGCTAAAGTCATCGCGCTGGCACTGAATACAACCGGTTGTGTGGATCATGAAGCCTATGAATTTCAGAAATACTATGAAAATACCCTTCAAATTCCAGTGCTTTTGCCGATCGAAGAAGGCGTACAAAAAATACTCCCAACCATAAAAGCCATACAATCATGAAAGTAAAAGCCGTCCGCGCATTTTTAAAGAAATTACCACTCACCAAGCCCTATACCATAGCTTATAATACCTATACTGAGGTGGAGTTGGTGTTTTTAGCAATCGAACTCAACAATGGTACGATTGGCATCGGTTCGGCATGTCCATCGGAAGACGTAGTTGGCGAAAATACGGGGCAAACGCTGTTGAATTTACAAACCAATTTTGTGGAAAACATAGTGGGTAGAGACATTCGGCATTTTCAGCAAATCATTTTTGAAACGCGGCTTCATTACCCCAATTACCCCGGCACACAAGCCGCTATTGACCTTGCATTACATGATGCTTTTGGCAAATTTTTGGGTATCCCAATCGTCAGTTTTTACGGCCAAAAAATAAAATCTTTGCCTACTTCTGTCACCATTGGTATTAAAAATACGGCAGAAACCCTTGAAGAAGCCGCAAATTATGTCCAATTGGGATTTAAAAGCATAAAAGTAAAAACAGGAAACAACGTTGAGGAAGATATAGAGCGAGTCTTGAAATTGCATGAAAAATATAAACATCGCCTCAACATCAGGATAGATGCCAATCAGGGTTATACATTGCCCGATTTAAAAAAAATGCTGGCAGCCACCACCAAAATCAACCTCGAACTGATAGAACAGCCTCTACCGGTTGGTGAAGAAAAGACCCTGCTCAAATTAAGCGTAAAAAACAGAAAAATGCTGGCAGCCGACGAATCGCTCCACGATCCACGCGCGGCATTGTCCTTTGTTTCGGAGCCTCAACCTTTTGGGATTTTCAATATAAAACTCATGAAATGTGGTGGTATTCTTGCCGCTTTAGAAATCGCTAATATCGCCAAAAATGCGCAAATTGACCTTTTTTGGGGCTGTAATGACGAAAGTATTGCCAGTATTACGGCAGCCTTACACGCTGCTTTTGCTTGCCCTAATACGCGCTATCTTGATCTCGACGGCAGTTTTGATTTGGCGGAAGACTTTGTTTCCGGCGGATTCATCTTAGAAAATGGAGAGATGCGCCTTGGTGATGGTGCGGGGCTTGGAATAGATTTTATTTCTTTAGATAATTAAATGATATATAAGTCCCTGTCCTAAGGAATATTCGAGCCTTTATTTCTTGCTGATATTTATTATTAAAGTACATCGTTTTCTGTCGGTTAAGGATTTATGCAGTATTATGCACTTATCATTTATTCCTAGGCTCTTCATCATCAATCATGTTTTGGTTCTAATAAATTGAAGTAATCACCCTTTGTTTTGTCAAGTGTTGATGAAATTATTTTGAAATTGTCTGCCGTGGCTTTAAAATTTACAAACTTGTCAATAATCGCTCTATGTTTATAAATTACAAATGTATTTTCTACGCTTGGGTTAATTTTATTTAGGTTTACTTCACTTTCAGTATCTGTCATTGAAGGCACAAAAGTCAGTGCAATATTTTTCAAATTGAGTTCAATCCCAACGTTTTCTAATTCTTTTTGTCGTGTGTCTTTGTTATAATTGTTATCATTTCCGTAAACAAAGTATGCTTTCAAATATTTACTTCGTGTTACACTTTCTTGCTCTAAAAAAGTAAGCCACTTTTTGATCTCGTCCCAATTTGGATTATTACCAACGAAGTAAACTATTCCGTGAAACCGTCCATATTTGCAAACTGGGCAAGTTCTAGTTCCTTTATCTGGTCCAAAGGCATGGTAAGGAATAAAAGATGGGTTGTCTTCGCCAATTTCAAGTCCTGATTGCTTTTCTGCTTTATTTGTTTCTGGGTAATTTGGAATGTTAAGCCCCAAAATAATATTATGCTCTGCAATTTGCAAATCATGTGAAATTAGAACCCTCAAAATTCCACTACCTCCACGATTTTCAAGTGCTTTTCTTTTCTCGCTCGTCAAAAGTTTATCATCATCAAAAACAAACTCATCAATATAGTATTCGTTGTCTTTGTTTGATTCTTTGATTGATGTATGGATGTGTGCAGGGATGTTGTCGTTGGGGTAGGGTGCAGGTTTAATGGTGTAAATTGAATATCTGCCATTGTCATCTGTCTTTACCCACCCCCGAATGTGCCCGTGTCGTTTTGCTTTTTCATCCATTCCTTTTGTGGGTGAATAGTAGCCGTTGTTGTCTGTCTGCCAATAATAAATGATAACATTTGGTGCTGGTGTCTTGCCGTCTATTTTATAAACTTTGCCTGTTACTAAAAGTTTTTGCCCTTTTTCTGTCCATCCAATACTGGTGTCAACCGATGAAATATTTGCTGGCATACCAACAAACATAATTTCGCAACCGTCACAACCACCGCCAACAAGTTTTTTCTTGTCGCTTTGCCTTTGTGTCGGTAAATTAGTTTTTGTTTGTCCGTTA
>JANMMZ010000080.1:0-25536 GCA_031373665.1 Saprospiraceae bacterium
CCCAAAAACAACGCTAACAGAAGAAAGGAAAGTCGAAAAGAGGTAAAAAAAACAAAATTGGGGCAATCTAAATGGAAAATCGCTGGGTAATGACTAAAAATGAACATGAGCCACCCCAAAATTCGGGATGACTCATGTTTATTTCTTTACATTCTTGTAATCCCAAAAGGCTTGAACGCTTGAGATTTTCCATTGGCCATCTTTTCGCACCATGGTACGAAATTCTTTGCTTGTAGAAGTACCCTCGCTGCCTTTAACATACTGAGTGAATGATACAGCAGCCATGTCTCCACTGATGTGGATGTCCCAGTTGTCGCGCGTCGCTGTGGGAGGAGCAGGTGCTACTTTTTGTGAGTCAATCCATTCCTTTGCTCCTGCACTTACTTTATCCCAGCCGATGGTACTCATAACGCTACCATCGCTGTTGTTCCATGCTTGGCTATCGTGCGGACTTTGAAGCCAAAGGTTTGCCCATCCTTTATAATCAAGCGCAAAAAATGCAGTTGTCTCTGAGACAATCACTTCTTTAATGGCTGTTTCATCATTGGTCATTGGGAGTGTCTTGAATGCGCTAAGACCCAAAAATAAAGTGGATAGCAGCATTACAATCAGATTGTTTTTCATAAAAATAAGATTTTAGTTGTGAAATTATTGATCGAGCAAATAAGAATTGCTCGTTACCAAGACACAAATATACATACTTCCGTTAAAACTATGAAAGTTGAGTTAAAATATTTAATTATATATTACTGTCATATAATAACTTAGCCATTCTGATCTTGGTTAACCTTCGATGTGGCTTGCCCACGATACTCCGTAGGGGTCAAACCCGTCGCTTTCTTAAAAGCCGTATTAAACGACACTTTATTATTGAACCCGACCGAATAGGCTACTTCGATGACGTATAGGGTTTGGCGACTATGGGTGGATAGCAGGATTTTGGCCTCCTCTACGCGCAGTTGGTTTACATATTCAAAAAAAGAACAATGCAAATGTTCGTTGATGACCTGTGAAACGTGGTGCTTGGTGCTACCCAAAGCAATAGAAAGTTTTTCGAGCCCTATTTCGGGGTCTTGCCAAGCCCTTGATTCTTGCATGTACTGATCCAAGTGTTGGAGCAGTCGTTGGCTGGCTTGTTCGCTCAATCCTGAATTTTTATATTTCACCAATCCCGCCGATTCACGGAGGGCAAATCCATCAAAAACACTGGGTTGCATATAACCAAACCAAGCAATGAGGTAAATAAAAGCACTCATGGCAATGGATATTTGGTAGTCCCAAAACGGACTAAAAAACGGGAATAATACCAACACAAAGTAGGACAAATAGGCAACGCTATAACCCATAAAAAAACCATTGAGCAAGAGACTCCAGCCTTTGGTATGCCCCACTTGGGCTTGTTGGTGAATAAACCTGAAATTCCAGATAGCATATATCAATAAATGGCCAACACGCAGGTAATTATTGAGCGCAATCCATTCTTTGTTGATGGGATACGGTTCGATACCTGCTATGACTGCCGATTTTTCAGACGTGCCCATCAAATACCAAGAAGTATGGAAAGCAAAAGAGATCAAAAACGGTAAAACATGCCACGAATCCTTAACAGACAGTGATTTGCCTTGGTATATACTACGCAAATAAAACCAAACAATGGGCCCAAACAGGAATGGCAATTCTGAACTTATATTGGCAAAATGCGGAAAATACTGTAGGTATTGAGTCCAATATAAGATATACTCGACGAGTGTAACAGAAAAAAGTAGGAGCAGGGTCGCTATCAAGCGATTACCAAGGCATATCCCTCTTTTCCATTGCCAAAGCACCAATGCCATAAAAATCCCTTGAACAGCAGCGATCAGGAATAGAATGGGCCAAAAATCAAATCTAGTTTCTGTATTCATATGTACGGTGCAAAGATACAGTGTTTGCGCTGCTTAAGGCCGTAAATCATTGTTGGGTATGGTAATCTTTATCGGGATTGACATTGTTTCTATCCAGAGCCTTCATATTTGTGCATTATTTTACTAAACTTTTCAGGCACATGAAGTATGTCTCCATTCTTTTGTTTTGCTTATTGGCAAAACCTTTTTTATTAGCACAAGGACTTTTTACCAAAGTCACTGACTCGACAAATCCAGTCACTAATTTCCCCAATACTGCCGCCCAGTACAAAGGGTTGGCTTGGGTAGATTTTGACCACGACGGATTGACTGACCTGTTCACCAGTCAATATTTCAGGTTTAAAAACCTGGGGGATGGTAAATTTTTGAGAATATCTGACCTCCCAGACCAAGCACTAGGTCAGGGTTCAGCAGGCAGTAGTTGGGCTGACATTGATAATGATGGACACCTTGATTGTATTACTACTGGTACTAGTTCCACCCTAATGATAGACAATGGTAACGGAACGTTTCTAAATGCCACCAACACCCTTAGTGACTTTACAGACTATGCCGCTTGGGATTGTGCATTGGCCGATGTGAACAATGATGGCCTTTTGGACTTGACCTATGTACATGCTTGTTGTGTATTTCATACAGGTCCACAGCAGCGAAATCGCTTTTACCTTCAAGGGTCAGGTCTTACGTTTACTCGACAAACCGGGTACGCCTTTACCGATTCGCTCGCCGCATATACGATCCCGATTTGGACTGATTATGATTTGGATGGCGATTTGGATCTGTTCATTGGCTCTGGGCCAGCACAGAATCCGCCAGGAGCATTGCCTGATTACAATTACAAAAATATGCTTAAAGAAACAGGCAGTTTTAGTCTGCAACGGCTTGCCTCTTTTCCATTCAATGTAACACAAGATGGGCAAGTGTATAATTTTATTGATTACGACAATGACGGGGACCTTGATATTTGTTTGACCAATTATTCTCAAGCCAATTCTCGTTTTTATCGAAACGATCAAGGAACGTATGTCAGTTTGACGACCCCATTCACCAATATTGCGTTACGATTGGCCAATACTTGGGGCGATTTTGATAATGATGGAGACTTGGATGTACTCCTTTCAAGGGACAATGCTGGAGTCGTGCAGATTTTTAAAAATAACGGGAATGGTTCTTTTGCTTCTGGTAAAGTAGCAGGTGTTGTTACCACTAGTGCCAGCGGAGTTGCCATTTCGGATTATGACAATGATGGAGACCTTGATTTTTTTGCCAATGGGCCAGCCAATAGTTTCGGTCTATTCAGAAATGACACCTTGGCAACCAATAGAAACTGGATTCAATTGACTTTAGAAGGTACCATCACCAACCGATCGGCTATAGGAGCGCGGGTACGTGTGAAAGCCACGATCAATGGAACACCGACTTGGCAGATGCGGGAAGTCAGTGCCCACAATTCTTTTCAGAGTCAAAATGATTTGCGCCAACACATAGGGCTGGCACAGGCTACCGCTGTGGATTCCATAGAAGTAAAGTGGCCATCAGGATTGGTGCAACATTTTGCCAATATTACCCCCAATCGGTTTTATAACCTAAAAGAGGGCAACCTGCTAGAACCTGTCATTGCGACTCACTCGCCCACCAAACAAATACCAATACAAATAAGTCCCAATCCTTCCACGGCCAACTATACGATCAGTGCAACATTGGCTATTGAAAAAATAGAGGTGTTCGATAGTACAGGGCGCAACATCGCCACCACATCCAATATCCAAGATCAAACGGCTACCCTCTCTTTATCGGCAGGGCAGGCGGCGGGCAACTACTTCGTCAAGGTGTTTTTCCGAGGCGGAAAAATATCAGTAGGGCACTTGGTGAAAATATAATATGAGGTTACTGATTCTGTACGGGTGCACCATTTGGTACGCTCGTACATTTTCTGTTTTATTGTTTTTCATAAAAATTTTAACATTTGACCCTATTAGGCTTTCACAGCGTTAAAATCGGGTTAAAGGGCTTTCATTTGGTTTTTATTTTGAAATCATTAGTATTATATTTGTGGGATGAAACATTAATTCGCTCACACGTACAAAATCAGTAAACATGAAGCCTCTCTTTTTTTTAGTAGCAACAGTCATTTTAATTGGCACTGCCTGCCAACGCAATTATTATTACCAGCCTGCCAACAACCAACCCGAAAACACCCAATTGGTCTATAACCACGGCGTACCTTCGCTCCGCAGTATGGGATCTGCCTCCGAAGTATCGGTTGATCTCACTTCACGGGGGCAAAAAATGCTCAACTTGGGTGTGTTTATTCGCAATCAAAGCGACTCTTTTCAAACATTTTTCCCTGATCAAGTAAGGGTATTTGGATATAATGCTGCTGGACAACGGAAGCCATTTAAAGTCTTTTCGGCTGAGCAATTTATCCGCCGCCGCAACACCCGCAATGCCATCATTGCTGGCGTGGTAGTAGCCGCTACAGTCACCGCTGCCGTAGCCGCCGCAGATGCTTCCTCCAATGCATCGAACAATTGGGATGATGACAATGATGAATTTCAAAATAATTGGTGGTGGTATGCTTGGTCCACCCCGGCGCCGATCGTGGTGGTCAATGCCAATAATAATTTTGGGAATCTCCCCCTTTCATCACCCGATGGATTGGTGCGTACCCAAACACTGTACGCTGGAGAATCGCTCCAAGGCTTGATCAAAGTACAGTCTATTCCGGGATTCACTGAAAAAATAGTGGTGGAAATACCCATGGAGGGCTCGGCCGCCAAATTTATGTTCGATGATCGTCAACGCCGTTTTTAAGTAAGGGTGAAATTATAACAATGAAAGTAGCAGCCGCTCCGATACGTTGGGGCGGCTTTTTTATTGGCAAGAATCTTCTACCAAGCGTGTCAATGTAGAATTACGTACCTTTGCATTTCATTTGCGCAGCACCTAGTTTATGACCATACACACCCTCGATCTCGGTTTTTTAAATCTGGAACAAGCCATTGCGGCTTTTGTGGTAGAAGGCCCTGAAGGGCTTATCCTGATTGAATCTGGCCCCGCCTCTACCTTACCTCACTTAGAGCAAGCATTGGCCTATAAAGGTTGGAAAAAAGAAGACATCAAGCAAGTACTCTTGTCGCATATCCACTTCGATCATGCGGGTGCTGCTTGGGCATTTGCGGCCGCAGGAGTTGATATTCAGGTGCATCCCAAAGGATTGCCCCACTTACAGTCCCCCGAAAAACTGTACAACTCTGCCCGTATGATCTACGGCGATCAGATGGATACGCTCTGGGGCGAAATGCGCCCTATTGATCCAGCGCGGTTACATGCGCCCGAACACGGGCAGTCCATCAGTGCCGCTGGTCTGATTTGTACGCCTTGGTACACGCCCGGTCATGCCGTTCACCACATCGCTTGGCAAATAGGCCATGTGTTGTTCGCAGGCGATGTGGCGGGTGTCAAAATCAATCAGGGTCCTGTGATGCCGCCCTGCCCCCCACCTGATATTAATATTGAAGACTGGCAAGCCTCTATACAATTGATGCGCCAATTGCCGATTGATACCTTGTACTTGACTCATTTTGGGGAAATCAAGGACATTCAAAGGCACTTAGACGAGTTGGAAAACCGATTGATCAGTTGGGCTGCTTGGATGTATCCTTACTTTGAAAAACAAATCCCTTCAGAGGTAATCATACCTGAATTTCAAGCATTTGTAAAGGCTGATTTGCTAGCCAATCGGGTGCTTGATAGTGAATTGCAACGCTATGAGGCCGCCAACCCTGCATTTATGTCGGTAGCAGGATTACTTAGATATTGGAAAAAGAAAAATGGCTGATTTTTTTAAAAAACTGGAGGGCATCCAAGTACTGATCGTTGGTGATGTGATGACCGATCGCTATTTGCGGGGTCAAGTGACGCGTATTTCGCCCGAAGCCCCCGTCCCGGTAGTGCTACACCAACACACGGATGATCGTTTGGGTGGTGCCGCCAATGTGGCACTTAATGTCCAAGCCTTGGGCGGTATTCCGGTGCTTTGCAGCACCATCGGCGACGATCCAGATGGGCATCACTTCAAGCATCGGCTATTGCCCGATCATGGTATTTCTATCGAAGGTATTGTAGTAGCAACGCAGCGAAAAACAACGGTTAAAACCCGTATTCTGGGCAATCACCAGCAGATGTTACGTATTGACAGCGAAGACACACACGACCTATCCGAGGCAGAAACGGCACATTTATTCCAAAATATCATTTCGATTCTGGATAAACGACCGATTCAAGTCATCATATTACAAGACTATAATAAAGGCGTATTGACTCCACAACTGATCGAATCTGTGATTGGAGAAGCGCGAAAAAGGGGAATTTTAACGGCGGTTGATCCTAAGAAATCAAATTTTTTGGCCTACAAAGGGGTGGATTTATTCAAACCCAACCTAAAGGAAATCAGGGACAGCGCCCCTTTTGAAGTAAAGCCTAGTCTGGAGTCGCTCCAACAATCAGCGGCGTTTATTCGCAGTACTTTGCACAATGCATATACCATGATTACACTTTCAGAGAAAGGTTTGTTTTTGGATGGCGGTGCCTTGGGTTTGGGTCAAATATTTCCAACCGTGCCGCGCAATATTTCAGATGTCAGCGGTGCAGGGGATACGGTTATTAGTATTGCTTCTATGGGTTTGGCCGCAGGCATTCCATTGTCGGATATAGCGGCACTGTCTAACCTCGCTGGTGGGCAGGTGTGCGAATATCCGGGGGTAGTACCTGTGCGCGTGGATGTGCTTAGGGCGGAATTGGAGAGTACTTAGAGACTGATTTTTTTAAAACACTGACTCATAATCGTCTATTTTGAACATATCGCAGCCGTGCTTTGCCAGAACCTAGCCAAAGCGCAACGCCGAGTGGATATCGCTGTGTGTTGGTTTACCCATCGCGATATTTTCGATACCCTCATAAATCTGCTTGAGCAAGGCATAACCATTCATTTAATCATAGAGTACGACACACAAAACATCAAGGAAAACGGTTTGGACTTTCAAAAGTTCATTGCTAAAGGTGGTAAGTTATGGGCTGCCAAAGGTACTCGCTTAATGCACCACAAATTTGCCATCATAGATCAAAAAACACTATTGACTGGCTCCTTCAACTGGACCTACAACGACAATGCTGAAAATCTCATCGCCTGCCATGACGGCCAACTAATCACCGCATTTAAAACAGAGTTTGATACCCAAAAGCAAGATGCTAAACGCGTTTATGTGGTTAGAGCAGAAGATGCCAAGTCTTTTGTCGCATTCCCATTGTTTGAGCGCACCCAATTCAGCATACCCGAACTCCGAAAACAAGTAAGTAGAGGGGCTGGGGTTTGGGTGTTCCGTTTGGACTTGTTTCAGAAAGAAGGAGTATTTGACTTTAAAGCCAATCACTTACCTTTTGACCACCATGGATTCTTGTTTCCTTTTTGGGTTGCCTACCGCATGTGGGATCTGGGTTTGTTCAAACACGAACTGGATAATCTGAATCACCAATGTACCCCAATCCAAATTCGCGACCTGCGCCGCTGGATACTTAGGATGAATATCGGCGATTTGATACTGGCAGTCCAAGACAAAACTCGTCTGATGGCCATTGGCATCGTACAAAGTGAACCCCAAGCATCAGACCAAACTGAATTTTCGAGCATCAGGCAAGTACAGTGGATTTATCATTTTCAAGAAAAAATATACACGACCGAAACACCTGCTCATAATGTACTCTCCAAGTATAAAGGCTCCGCCCTCCGCTTGTTGGATCAGGTTGCGTTATCCTAATCACTCCACAATACGGATCGTATCTATTTTTGAAAAATACTCCGCTACACCCACCCCTTCCGATTCGGCACCTTTTTGTTTGGTCATTTTTTTTCTAACTAAATACAATGACCAATCACCTGCCGATAGATCGCGCATTTTAGCAGCCGGAAACTCCACCTTGGCTGAGGTAGCGTTGGTGCTATACAATTCGACGGGTACCGTTTCTGCTGTTTTTAGATTTTCCCACATCAGCACCAATGTTTCTCCCGATTCCAAGGGTTTGCCATCCCAAGTGAGGGTGGCAGATTTGTTGCGCGAGACTTTTTCGGAGCCAAAACCAAAATTTCTCAACTCATTCATAGGCAATTTCAGGGTGTGGCCTTTACCATCGGCACTCTTCCACTCAAACAAGTGTTCCGGTATAAAATCAGCCGCGTAATCATAGCGGTATGACATACCCGCCACCGCCGAGAGCCGCATGGCTTCTTTCTGATACTTGATTCCGTTTTTTATTTCGACAGCCACTTTGGTTTTGGTGTCGTGCAGCGAAGCCTCCACTTTGGTTTTTCCGGTGGCGGCATCATGCCGGATATAGCACTCCAAATACTGGTCAAGCACAACCTCCGGTTGTTTGCACGCTATGAATGCTAATATGGTCAATACTGAAAAAAAGATACGATTCATAAATTAGTCTGAATAACTTTGCCGCTCGTCGGAGCAAGCGGCTATTTTGGTGGAAAAATAATTCTGCCGCAAATTTCCGCTTATCCAATGAAAGTGCCAACTTTGCGGCCTTTTATTCACGAATCAATGTGACCCATTCACGCAATGAAAGTGCTTGTTCACACAATACGTATTTGGGGTATCAAAAAGATCCCTTAATTTCGACCTGCTTAATGATTAAACGTGTTTTGATTACAGATGATTGTCATCCTTTTTTGACAGAAGGATTAATTAAAATGGGCTATGTTTGCGACTTCGACCCAGACATCACCCCAGAAGCAACCCTCCAAAAGATTGATCAGTATGAGGGCTTGATCATAAATAGTAAAATAAATGTCAATCAAGTATTCTTAGATAAGGCATTGAAGTTGAAATTTGTGGGCCGATTGGGATCGGGAATGGAGATCGTGGACAAAGTATATGCAGCGAAAAAAGGAGTGGCCATCATCAGTAGCCCAGAGGGTAATAGGAATGCGGTGGCAGAACAAGCACTTGGTATGCTGCTTATGTTGGCCAATAATTTAAATACAGCAGATCGGGAATTAAGACAGTATATATGGAAGCGAGAGGACAATAGAGGATGGGAACTAGAGGGGAAAACCATCGGAATTATAGGTTTTGGGCATACAGGGAGCCAATTTGCTAAAAAACTATCGGGTATGGGAATGACGGTGCTGGCTTATGACAAGTATAAGGACAAAGGCTACGCAGCCGACTTTTTTGGGGTCGAAGAAACAACTTTTCAAGAAATACAGCGAAAAGCCGATATAATCAGTTTACATTTGCCACTCACTTCGGAGACCAAGCATATTGTTGATACTGTTTTTATAGATTCGTGCAAGCCGGGCTTTGTTTTGATCAATACTTCAAGGGGACATTGTGTAAAAACCTTAGACCTGATCGAAGCCTTAGAACGCGGCCAAATAAAAGGAGCCTGTCTCGATGTATTTGAGAATGAAAAACCAAAGACATACACCAATGAGGAAAGGTTGCTTTACGAACGCCTATACCACATTGAACAAGTCGTGCTGGCGCCCCATATAGCGGGTTGGACACACGAATCAAAACGAAAAATGGCAGAAATACTGCTCGAAAAGATAATGAACCTTAATGAAAACACTTAAAACTGTTTACGAATATAATATTAATCAAATTTTTTAACCTTTGTTCTATGGTACGTTCTTTACTATTAACAATTGCAATGCTCTTCTTTGTCGGAGTCGTGTCTGCCCAGACTGTTTTGAAGGGTACAGTCACCGACATTAAAGGAGAGACGCTGATCGGTGCGACGATCAAGGTTATGAAAGGCACCGATATAATACGCGGTAGCCTGACTGACTTCGATGGTAAGTATAGTTTGCAATTGGATCCGGGTAGTTACGATCTCGAAGTGTCTTACACTGGATATCAAACCGCCCGTACAAATGGAGTTCAAGTCTTGGCTGGCAAGATCAATGAATTGAACTTCGAAATGTCTGACAACAATGTCTTAAATGTGGTGACCATCACGGCATTTAAAGTTCCATTGATTGAGAAAGACAAAACCTCCGGTGGTCAGACTTTGACCTCCGAGCAGATTAAAAACCTGCCGACACGTAGTGTGAATGCCATTGTGGCATCCACGGCTGGTACTACCTCTATTGATGGTGGTGCTATCTCTATCAAGGGCTCACGCTCCAACGCAACCAACTACTATATAGATGGTGTGCGTGTATCAGGTGCTCCGCCGCCAGTTCAAGATATTGAACAGTTGTCGGTTATCACTGGTGGCTTGGGTGCTGAGTATGGCGACGTGACGGGTGGTGTCATCTCTGTAATAACCAAAGGCCCTGCCTCTAGTTATCATGGTTCGGTGGAGGTAGAAAACTCACGCGGCTTGGACCCTTATGGGTGGTTGTTGGCTACTGCCAACGTGAGTGGCCCTATCTTGAAGCGTAAAACCGAGAATGGTGGTAAAACCACCTTGTTGGGTTTCCGACTTTCAGGTCAGTACAACACTCAAAAAGACGATGATCCCCCAGCATTGCCGGCGTATTACGTGAAAGAGAGCGTTCTGAAGAATTTGGAAGCACATCCTTTGGTAAGAAGAGGGGGCAATATATTCTCTGCCGCTGAATCATTGAACAGCGACAGTGTGGACATTTATGATTATCGCCCATTTGAAGGCCGTAAAGACCTTGACTTGACTGGTAAATTGGATTTCCGTTTCACTGACAATATTGATTTCGCGATCACGGGCACTTACCGGAATTCACAGAATCAATTTAATAGTGACCCTACTTCTGGTACTTATGCTATCCTGAATGCACACAATAACCCTACCCAATTCGATCAGCGTTACCGCGCCATTGCGCGTTTGCGCCACCGCTTGGGTAGCGCATCTGTTGGCCAAGATAAGGCTGCCAATCGCTCAGGTGTATCCAATGCTTATTATCAATTGCAATTTGCCTTTGAAAGGGGCGTAGGTAAGGTTTCTGATCCTCGTCATGGAGATAACTTCTTTGATTATGGGTATGTAGGGCGCTTTGATCAGCAGTGGACACCTTTTGTTGGAGATACTGGTGATGGTAATGGTGTTAGGCATATTGACTTTTTTGAGCAGTTCTTGGGCTTTCAACCAGGTTATGTAGGTGCTGGCGATCAAGTGGTTATTCCCAACCCAGTACTTACTAGGTACAATGAATTCCCTAGGAATCCTTTTGTCCTTGATGATTACGTGGCTCGCAATGGTATTGCGCCTGGTAGTTATGATGATGTTTGGTCTAACATGTTTTCTAATGTTGGCAAGGTTTACAATCGAGTCAATCGCAACCAAAGCGATATCGTTACCATCACTGCAAACAGTGGTTTTGACGTAAAAGTAGGTAAATCAGGCACCCACAGTATTCAGTTTGGTATCTTGCAGGAGCAGCGGGTAGAGCGCGACTGGAATTTGAGTCCTTACGGTCTTTGGGATATTGCCTCTAGGAATGCGAACCAATTCTCTGGCTTGACAGATGTTGTCATTGACTCTATATTAGATCCCCAAATAGGTTGGATTCCAGTGTATGCTCCTAAAGGTAATTTTTCTGGTGACTATACTTCACAGAACAAAATTCGTGAAAAAGCAGGACTTCCATACAAGGACTACTACACATACATGAACATCAATGCGATCAACCCAAATGATTTGAGTTTGGATATGTTCGCTTCCCGTGAGTTGACCGAAGAAAATCTTTTGAACTACTACGGTTATGATTACACTGGTCAGATTTCAAAAACAAACTATACTTTTGAAGACTTCTTCAAGCACAAGACCCCAGAGGGTATCCGCGATTTCCCAGTAGCACCTTTGCGTCCTTTGTACCAAGCGGCTTTTGTGAAAGATAAGTTTCAGTTGAATGAAATGATCTTTAGTTTAGGCCTTCGTGTAGAGCGTTTCGACCTCAACACTCAGGTCATGAAAGATCCATACTCTTTGTATGAAGTGATCAATGCCCGCGAGTTCCACTCTTCAGTAGCAGGCGCTGGTTTGAAGCCATCTAATATTGGTGATGATTTCAAAGTATATACCACAGCAGCGCAAGGCAATCAGGCCAAGGGCTACCGCAACGGAGATACTTGGTACTTTGCTGATGGCACACAGGCCAATGATGGCAACTTGATTTTTGGTGGTGGAGTAGTCAACCCTTATATCAGGGATGTCGTTACCGGAGGTGATATCCGTGACCCAGCATTTGACTATCGCACTTCATTTGAGGATTATAAGCCTCAGTTGATATGGTTGCCACGTTTGGCATTCTCCTTACCTATTTCTGAAGTTGCCAATTTCTTTGCGCACTACGATGTATTGGTACAGCGTCCACCAGACAACAACTGGCAAGTAACACCCTTGAACTACTTCAACTTCTATGTGCCTGACCGTACCCCAACCAACAACGCTAACCTGAAGCCAGAGCGCGTTGTGGACTATGAGGTTGGTTATCAACAGAAGTTGAACGAAAACTCTGCTTTGAAGTTTTCTGCCTACTATCGCGAACAACGCGATATGGTGCAAGAGCGCACTATCCTATACGTACCTACCATTGGTAGATACAATACTTTTGGGAACAGCGACTTCGGTACGGTTAAGGGTTTCACTTGGCAATATGATTTGCGTCGTACAGGCAACCTAGAGATGCGTTTGGCTTATACCCTTCAGTTTGCTGATGGTACTGGTTCTAATTCAACCTCTCAGCGTGGCCTTACCACCCGTGGTAATATCCGCAATTTGTTCCCATTGAGTTTTGACGAGCGCCACAACCTTGCAGGTCAATTTGACTACCGTTACGGTTCTGGTGGTGAGTACAATGGCCCACGTATTTCAGGCGTTGACATTTTGTCCAACTTTGGCATCAATGTATTGGTTTCTTCTGCTTCTGGTCGCCCTTATACGGCCAACGTCAGGGCTCTTCGCTTTGGTAGTGAAGGTATAGCAGGTACGATCAATGGTAGCCGATTGCCATGGCGATTCAATGCCGATTTGAGAATAGACAAGACCTTTGAATTGGTAAAAGGCAAAAATCCATTGAGCCTGAATGTTTATTTCAGGGTTGCTAACCTATTGAACGCTAGGAACATTGTTGGAGTCTATGCTGCTTCTGGATCTCCTACTGATGATGGATATTTGGCCAGTGGTGAAGGTCGTCAATTTGTAGATGCGCTAGAAGCGCAAGGTCGTAACCGCCAGTCCTATTTGGATGCTTACTCTTGGCTTGCCAACAATCCTAACAACTTCACGCAGCCACGCCGTATGTTCGTCGGTGCCGCGTTCCAGTTTTAAAAGTATTTATCAAGACAGCGTGCAATGGACAATACAAACAATTCTTTTGAGCGGTTTTCTATTATTCATTGCACGTTTGTTCGTTTCAATAACTCAATTAATAATTTTTTAAATATGCGTACGCTAAAATTTATAGTGGCTTTTGCGCTGTTTTGCTCGTCTTGGGGAAGTGCCTTGGCACATCTTCCGGGGTGGCCCAACGTTAAAAGAACTGTCAAAAAAACGGTAGAATACCGTGAAGTTTGCGCCAACTCGCTCGCACAAGTTGATCAGGAGATCAATAACGTGCGCGCCCGCCTTTTGGCAGGGGGCGACGTTTGGTGGGATCTTACTGATGGCAAATATGTGGTACCTAAAGTAGATCCAGCTTCGGGTCAGCCGGAGGTATCCAGTATCTTTGCTGGTGCAGTTTGGTTGGGTGGTCGTGACCCTGGTGGTAGCCTCAAATTGGCTTGCCAAAATTATCGCAGCGATGGTCTGAATGATTTCTGGACGGGTCCATTGGACACGGCAGGTAAAACAGAACGCGCCATCTGCGCTAACTGGGACAGGCACTTTAGGGTGACTGGTGCAGAGATCCGCGAACACATTAAAAACATCAGAGCAGGAAACCTAAGCGAAGATGCCATTCCTCGCGGTGTGAAAGGCTGGCCAGCACAAAACAATGTCTTATTTGACGAAGTTTGGGGCTTTGACCTTCCTAACACTCCACAAGGGTTGGCAGGTTTCTACGACGTGGATGGTGATGGTAATTACGAGCCTAAAGAGGGCGATTACCCATCCATCGAGATTCGTGGTTGCGCACTGGACCGTTACCCCGATGAGATGTTATTTTGGATATACAACGATCAGGGCGGTGGCGCGTCGCACGCCAATACAAAAGGCAATGCCATTCAGATGGAAGTACAGGTACAAGCCTTTGGCTATGTAACCAACGACGAATTGAACGATATGACCTTCCAAAGGTACAAATTGATCAATCGCGCTACCGAATACATTGATTCTATGTATTTTGCGATGTGGGCCGACCCAGATTTGGGATGTTCTGCCGATGACTATATCGGTTGTGATACTACCCTCGATTTGATGTATGTCTATAATCAAGATGGGATAGATGGGCAACCGTTAACTAGTTGCGATGGTGTACCGACCTACGGAGCAGAAATACCACTCTTGGGTATTGACTATTTCCGTGGCCCATTGCGCCAAATTTTGGATGATGATGGTGCTGTTATAGAAGAAATTGAAATTGGCATGTCGTCATTCACTTATCATAATGGAAATAATGCTCCTCCAGGTACAGAAGACCCAAACGGTGCTGGCGAACATTATAACCTTTTGAAAGGGTTGTGGCGCGATGCCCAACCTGTTACGGTAGGCGGAAATGGACGTGGTGGCGATACCCAAACTAAGTTTGTATTTCCAGATCGTCCTGATGACCAGACTGGATGGAATATGGTTAATGCCAACCTACCTGTTGCAGACCGTCGTACATTACAGACATCAGGGCCTTTCCGTTTGAATCCAGGTGCTGTAAACGAATTGATTATTGGAGTGCCTTGGGTACCCAATATTCCACATCCAGCACCAGATATTGAGCCTCTAATCCGTGCAGATAAATTGGCTCAAGGTCTTTTCAATAACTGTTTTGAATTGCAAAATGGTCCGGATGCTCCCTTCGTTGATTGGGTAGAGTTGGACAAGCAGTTGATCGCAGTATTGAACTATCAGGATAGTGCAACGACCAATAACTACAATCAGACGTTTTTCGAAAAGGACATTTTTGCTCCTGAAAACATCACTGATGTACAGGCTTCTTATAAGTTTGAAGGTTATAAAGTCTATCAGCTGCGTTCGCCCAACGTGTCAACGAAGGAGTACGAAACCAATGCAGACGTAAGCCGGTTGGTAGCTAACGTGGATGTGAAAAACGGGATTACAAAAATCTTCAACTGGACAGAGACAATTAATCCAGTAAATGGAGAGAAATACTATATTCCTACTCAACGTGCTTCTGGTGAAGACAAGGGTATTCGCAATACTTTCAATATCACAGAAGACCGATTCGCACAAGGCAACGATAAGCGTTTGATCAACCACAAAAAGTATTACTTTGTGGCTATTGCTTATGCTTATAATAACTTTGAGGATTTTGACGCTTATGCTATTCCAGTAACTGGCCAGCAGCGTCCTTACTTAGTGGGGCGTCGTGCGAGTTATGGTGATGGACAGATCACGCCATTTACAGTAACTCCCCGCCCGATCGTAGATCAGGTGTTGAACTCGGCCTATGGCCAAGGTGTGGAGATCACTCGTTTGCAAGGTGCTGGCGTAAAAGACAACTTCCTTGACTTGAAAAAAGAGTCCCGTGATGCCCTTTTCACTGGTATTTCAGGCGACACTACGCTTACTTATAAAGAAGGCCGTGGCCCCATTGAAGTGATCGTGTTCAATCCATTTGAGGTAAAAGATGGCGATTATGAAATCGAATTCGTAGATGGTGACAATGCAGATAACAAGTTGGCAGATACTGCCCATTGGGTATTGCGCCGTGCTGGAGATGCTAAAGCAATCCGCTCTGCAGTAACGATTGATGCCATCAATGAGCAAATTGTAAAAGAGTATGGGTTCTCTGTTTCTATCGCTCAGACTGCTGAGCCTGGCGACAAAGAAGTGGGCAATGGTGCTATTGGAGCACAGGTAGAATATACCAACCCTGATGTAACATGGCTAAATGGCACACCAGTTGGAACTGTACTAGGCTTCGGAATAGCACCTTTCAATTTCTTCAATCGTGCCCGCGATGCCTTCCTTGATCCAAAAGAAGATTTGGTTAAAATGGGTAATGGATGGTTTGTGCCTTATGCTTTGGCCGACTGGGCACTTCAAGATGGTGCAGATGATGTGGGCGATCCACGTACTCGTATGATTACGCCAGCATGGACTGAATCATTGAATGCTACTGGTTTGGGCAACGACAATGCTCGATTGGACAATTTGCGCCGACTTCCAAACGTGGATATCGTGATGACCACAGATAGGAGCAAATGGAGTCGTTGTATGGTTGTGGAAACGGCCTCTCGCTATTGGACGAACCCGGCTTTCCCTAAGGCTCCAGGCTATGCCACCCAAAGTTCACCAACACGCGTTCGCTCTATGTTTGATGTGCGATACTCGCCATCAGTGAGTAAGGATGATAACGATGGTGATGGTTTGCCTGATCCAGATAATGCCTTGAATCCAACTGGTATATCAGCCAGTGAAATTCCATTGGTAGAACAAGGTAAGCCAGTGTATGGTATGGGTTGGTTCCCAGGTTACGCCATTGATGTAGAAACAGGTCGCCGCTTGAATATATTCTTTGGCGAAAACTCTGTCTATAAATCAGGTCTTGACTCTTTCGGCCTTTATACTGGTCGCGATATGTTGTTTAATCCGACAGGACAAATGCTTAACTCATTTCCTCAAGACTACTATAATCTTGTCATGGGTGGACACCATTACGTGTATGTAATGAGTACCCCCTACGATGAGTGCGAGGCTATTCGTAGGCGATTCACGCCAGAGTTTGCCCCAACAGTATCGGCGGCAAACCCACGGAAGGTATCGCAAATTAAAAATATCGCTTGGGCAGGTATGTTGACGACAGACCCTGGGTTTCAAATGAAATCGTTGAAAGATGGACTTGTGCCTACTGAAACGGTGGTGAAATTGAGGGTAAATAACAAATACCAAACTTGGTGGGACGAGAAAGGTGGTAGTTTGACCAGTAAGGCTAATCCTAAGTACAGTTTCAAAATCAAAGGTATGCAGGTTGAGACCCGCACTTTGGCTACTGACTTATTGAGGGCTAATGCTTTAGACTCCATCAAAGTAGTGCCTAATCCGTACTATGGTTATTCTCAGTATGAGATAACTAATTTCTCTAACATAGTGAAAATCACCAATCTGCCAGCAAAATGCAACATCACGATCTACTCTTTGGACGGTAAATTCATCCGTCAATATAAAAGAGATGAGCAGTATGAAGCATATAAGCAGATTTCACCAGAGTTGGTTTGGGATTTGAAAAACAGTAAAGGTATTCCGGTGGCCAGTGGCGTGTATCTGATACAAGTACAGGCTCCGGGCTTTGGAGAACGAACGGTCAAGTGGTTTGGTATTGCCAGACAGTTTGACCCAACAGGACTCTAATAGTTGAGTAGATTGGTTCGATTGGTTCGAATAATTTGTTTTGGTAGATTACACAAATCAAATCATTCGGATCAATCGAACTTAATCGAATCAATATGCCTAATTCTAACTTCTTTAATTTAAGATTTATGAACAAAAAATACATATACCTACTCGTTTCGATGTTGATTGGATCAGTAGGTGCTGCATGGGCCGGCAATCCCGATCGTCAGGGTGAAGCAGGAGCCAATCAGCTGCTCATCAATCCTTGGGCGCGTTCTGCCGGTTTGCACAGTCTAAATACCTCCCTTGTGACAGGTATAGATGCACTGTTTGTCAATGTAGCAGGGCTATCTCGGATTGACAAAATGCAGTTTCAAGTGGGTCATACTCGCTATTTGGAGCGCTCAGATATAAGCCTTAATGCTTTGGGTTTTGCCCAACGTGTTGGCAAGGGTGGTACTTTCGGAGTTAGTTTGGTCTCTTTTGATTTGGGAGACTTTTACGCCACTACGACAGATACTCCAGAAGGAACTGGTGCTACGTTTAGCCCCTCTTTCTTCAACATGGGCGTTTCTTACTCCCACCTTTTCAGCAACAAAGTATCGGTAGGTGCTACCGTAAAATTCGTCAATGAATCCATCACCAATGCTTCTGCTCGCGCTTTTGCTTTGGATGCTGGCGTTCAATACGTGACTGGCCCCAACGATAATTTCAAGTTTGGTATCGCCTTGCGCAACGTAGGTTCACGCATGCGTTTCTCAGGAGAAGGTCTTTCAAAGCAGTTGCCCAATCCGGGACCAACATTTGAGTACGACAATACTTATTACGAGCGTTCCGCATCTTATGAGTTGCCATCACAATTGAATATTGGTGCTTCATACGATTGGGTTTTCAGTAAAGTAAATCGTTTGACGGCTTTGGGCAACTTCACTTCTAATGCGTTTTCTCGTGACCAAGTAGGTGGTGGTTTGCAATTTACAATGGGTAAAACTTTTGCCTTGCGCGTAGGTTACAAAACCGAGTTGGATGCATCCGTAGGTGGTGTTGAAGCCACGCTGGACAATGGTATTTCTGCTGGTTTCTCAGCATCTATGCCTGTGAAAAAAGGCTCTAATACCCGTTTATCTTTGGATTACGCTTATCGCAGTACTACAGTTTTTGACGGTATCCACAACCTGGGTATCCGCTTCGATATGTAATTGCTTGGATTTGGGGATGGCCAATCGGCCATCCCCAATTTCCTCCATACCCCTCTCTTTCCCTTACTGTTTTATGGATTTATTATTGATTTGATATAGTGTACGCTATATCAGGGTCTAATTTTATCTTTAAAACAATGACTCATGCTCACAAAACAAAACATTCTGGTAGGGCTTCTTTGCGCCCTCCAATTTGGGGCTTTGGCACACGCCCCAACCAACCGAAAGCACAAACCACAACCAGCGGCCCTTCGCATGGATTGTGCCCATTCTTTAGCATATATAGATCAGGAAATCAATAATGTCCGCGCCCGGCTTTTGGCTGGTGGGGATTGTTGGTGGGATCTGGAAGGTAAAGGTCGCTACATGTAAAAAATCCGCAAACGCGGTTTTTTACACCTGCTTGGACTGAAGACAACAACGAGGCGGGATTGGAGCGGCTCAAAATACAAGATTGGCCAATTTGGCTCGATTGCCCAATGTTGATATTGTATTCACTGCTGATATGAGTCGGTGGAGTCGGTGTATAGTGATAGAATCAGCATCTAGGTATTATACTGATGACGTATTCCCCGAAGATCCTGAACTGTCAACTCAAAGTCCCTCGTATATCAAGCGCGCCATGTTTGATCTGCGCTACGCGCCCTCTGTCGGCAAGTGATGAAATAAAACGCACATGATAGAGTGAGTTGGATAATTTAGGGGTAGTGGAGGTTTCTCTCCACTGCCCTTATTTTTTGCTTTAACTCCGTTGGTTAGTCATCTGATGACTTGTGAAGTCAGCGGATGACTAACTGAGCGGCCTGAGTAGTGTCGGGGTGACTTTGAGTCACTCCGACACTTGGCGCAAAATCAGCCTTTTTCAGCCTCTAAAACGCCGCATTGCCCGGAAAACGAGGGAAAGCGATTACATCGCGGATATTGGTCATACCCGTTACAAATAAGATCAGACGCTCGAAGCCAAGTCCAAAACCGGCATGAGGACAGGTGCCAAATCGGCGAGTATCCACGTACCAGTATAGTTCTTCCTCTGGGATATGCATTTCGTGCATCCGCTGTATCAATCGGTCGTACCGCTCTTCGCGCTGAGAGCCGCCCACGATCTCGCCGATACCTGGAAATAGAATATCCATAGCCGAAACTGTTGGCCCTGGAACACCATCTTTGGGTTCGTCTTGACGCATGTAAAATGCTTTGATCTCAGCTGGGTAGTTGGTCAAGATGACCGGTTTTTTAAAATGCTTTTCTACCAAGTATCGCTCATGCTCGCTCTGTAGATCAGTCCCCCAACCTTCTACGGGGTATTGAAATTTCCCCTTTTTATTAGGGGTAGAATTTTTTAGGATCTCAATAGCCTCAGTGTAGGTCAAGCGGATGAACTCGTTGGAAGTGACAAACCGCAATTTATCCATCAACGACATTTCACTGCGCTGATCCTGTGGTTTGGTTTTTTCTTCTTCTGTTAAACGGTCTTCTAATATTTTTAGGTCTTCACCGCAATGATCCAAAGCATATTGGATTACATAACGCAACATTTCTTCCGCTAGGTTCATGTTATCATTCAAGTCGGCAAAGGCAACTTCTGGCTCGATCATCCAAAATTCGGCCAAGTGGCGCGTCGTATTGGAGTTTTCAGCCCGGAATGTAGGCCCAAAAGTATAGACTTCACCGAGGGCCATAGCGGCCAATTCGGCCTCTAATTGTCCTGAAACCGTGAGGTTGGTGGGGCGTTTGAAAAAATCTTGGGAAAAATCCACTTCGCCAGTATCCGTGCGGGGAGCACCATCCAAGGGGAGGGTGGTTACTTTAAACATTTCACCAGCACCTTCGGCATCGCTGGCCGTGATGATGGGCGTGTGCATATAATAGAAGCCCCGATCATTGAAAAACTTGTGTATGGCATAAGCCAAGGCATGGCGTACCCGAAAAACGGCCGCAAAGGTATTGGTGCGGAATCGTAGGTGTGCGATGTCGCGCAGGTATTCGAGGGTCTGTTTCTTGGGTTGCAGTGGATATTCTTCTGGATTGCAATCGCCGTATATAATAATGTCGTCCGCTTTCAACTCTACGGTTTGGCCTTTGCCCAGGGAGGCGGTAAGGTTGCCGCTGGCACCGATAGCAGCACCAAACTTGATGCGCTCCATAGTGGCAGGATCCATTTTTTCAAAGTCAACCACCACTTGTAGGTTGGATGCCGTAGAGCCATCATTGAGGGCAATGAACTGATTGCTACGGAAGGCTTTCACCCATCCTTTCACTAAAACTTTAGTGCCAACTGGCTCTTTTTGTAGTATTTCCGCTATTTTCGTGCGCTGCATAATTATTCTATTTTTGAAAAAGAGGCGCAAAGGTACGGAATTGTAACTATCCAGCCGCTTGCTTCCTGACTTAAAATTAGGTTATTTTTTGGGTTGCTCAATCTTCCATTTTTACAACTCTAAATCCAAAAAGTCCATTGATGGTCGGTAAAAGCACCCGTTCTCCGGGTTTGGTGATTGGATAATAGGCCTGATTTTTATACCTAAACCGCCTCATTTTAGTGCCTTCTTTTACGTGTAAAAAATACCCCGTGGGTTGTATTTTTTGGCCTTTCATAATACCGTATCCAGTGGCCATAAAAGGCATTTCACTAACAAACTCGAAAGAAGATGTGGAGGTAGTACCCAAGGTGCGATTGAGCAGAGAGCCCGCTAAGGGCGAAAATACCATAGGCAATACCGCGATAATAAACACCTCCGGCAGGTGCCGATCCCAAGGTTTGAACTTGGTTTGATACCACCACAAGTATAACCCGGAGCAGCATAAAGAAAATAGCATAGATCCGAAAACCAACCATTTCACATCAACGGTATTGCTCAATACTGGAAACTCTTTTACGTACAAGAGGATCAGTAAGAAGAAAAACAGCACAAAGCCGAATGCAAACAAACGAGGGTATTTATTCATCTTTTATGCGTTTTTTTGTTCCTTTTTCATCATTTCCTATGGTCGCTTCTAGTTCCCAATTTGGACGCAAGGGATCTAGTTTTCGGGTCAATATGGTTTCGGGCTGTAAGTGTTCTGTATAGTTTCCAGTATCCCATTGGCCATTGCTATCGCCATCTTTAATCAATCGGGCGGTATAGGTGGCCACTTGCAGGTTTTTGAAAACCAGTTTTTCTTCTGCGGCTTTCGCCACAAAAACGCGCTCTTCCATCAGTTCTGCGCCATTCAGCAATTGGATCAAATATGATTTAGAAGGCACTAAGTCTTTGATGGTCAGGTTTAGCGTGCCCAGTTGTTTTTCACTGATTACATTGATATTAGCGGTCAAAGTATCACGGTTGAGATTTCCATACATATCTGAAACAGCCCCTGGAAGCAACCGCAGCATATGGGTTTTTCCATCTTTCCAGAGGGCATTGATCTGTAGGGTTCTAATGAGCGAGGTATCGGTATTAGCCTTGAAAGCCTTGAAAGGCATACTGTCCACAGTGATGATCCATTTGGAGGTGTCTATGGATTCAAGCGGCCTATTGAAAACTAGGGAGACCTGTTTCCCCATGACCGTATTGATGTTTTTAATCGGTGGTGGGCCGGTCAATTTCTTGGTTTTTCGCCCGCCCGCTGGTGCTGATTCGGCAAAAGATAGGACAACCGCATCCATAAAAGCCTTGCGGTCAAGTGCCTTCACCCGCACCGTATCATTTCCGGCCAACAATGCCCATTCGGTGGGCGGATTCAGGTCGTACCATACATAAATGGAATCCGCAACCCGCTCTTGTTTGAGTTCCAACCCCTCGACAGGCTGGAGGGGATTCACGCGGATAGAGATCGGATTGGCACTATAACCCAACTTAATCAATCCATAGCGGGAGGCATTTTTTTCAAGGGACCTAAAAGTAGGCTTATTCTTAAATATCCGTAAGGTCGGTACGCGTGGATTGGTGGCGGCTATGGTGAGAGCGGTATCGCTAAATGCCAGTTTTTCTGATTCACCACTCCATTTGAGGTCTTGGTTGATGTCGTCTATGGCTACTAATTTATAGATGCCAGCCTTTACATTTTGAATTTGGTAAGCCCCCGATTTATCCGTTTTACCTATATAATAAGGTCGTTCTTTTCGGATCACGCTGTCGGCAAGTACATCATAGAGGAGTACCGATGCTTTTTCCACTGGCTCTCCAGTGAAGGCATCCACGACGGTACCATTCATGCTAAGGCTGTCTATAACATCACCCGTGCTAAATACAAATCGGAGGTCTTTGGCTGGATTGTCTGCATGAAAATCTTTCACCCCTGTACCAAACTGAATGGTGTAAGTCGTATTGGGTCGAAGCACCTCTGCTTCATCCAGTTTCACCACCACCGATTTACCTTTTAAGGAGTAGTCAGCGCGTTTGGCCAAGGGCGGCGATACAATAATTTGATTGGGCGCGTCAGCCAGTACGACCCACTCATCAAATTTCAAGATGATCTCTTTGGGATTGCTGTTGGTGCGATAGTTGGGCGTACTGTTTAAGGTATCCATCTGAGGGGGCGCGGTATCCTTAGGGCCTCCGGTCGGAGCACCCTGCCTTGCACATCCTCCAAGGAGCGAGGAGGCCAAAAAAACAAAAAATAATGGTTTCAATATGCTATGAATCATTGTAAGTCTCAAAATCGAGTTCAAAATTACAACAACGCACAATGCCCTGCATACGTTGCTTGATAATAATTAGCAGGCTCTTGCACTTTCCTTTCCAAAAACACCCTACATTTGGCGGATCATTTATTGGGTTGGTCAAGGCATAACGATGTTTTAAGCCCAAAATCCACTTTTAATCTATCATTCAAAGGTATCTATTCATTATGCAGGTTGTCGTATTTGGCAAACAATACAAGGAAAAAGATCAGCCGTTCATTCAAGAACTTTTTGATGTGCTGGATCAGGCAGGGATCAATGCCTACGTCTTCACGCCTTACTTACGCGATATTGAAGAGACGGTGAAGATAAAAGGTGCGCATGCACCATTTGACAGTTATATTGATTTCAAGTTGCATAAAATAGACTTCGTGATCGTGTTGGGTGGAGACGGTACCATGTTGCACGCGGTCACCCTCATTCGCGATACTGGAGTGCCTATGTTGGGTATCAATTTGGGGCGGCTCGGCTTCTTGGCGAGTATAGAAAAAGGGCTTATTCGGGAAAGCATTGACAAACTGAGGCGCGGACTCTACACCTTGGAAGAGCGTTCTACCCTATACTTGGAAAGTAGCCCCCATTTGTTTGAAGATCTGCCATTTGCACTCAATGATTGTACCATTCTGAAACGCGATACCTCCTCTATGATAACGGTACACACCTATTTGAATGGCGATTACCTCAACTCCTACTGGGCCGACGGGATCGTGATTTCGACCCCCACCGGCAGTACGGGGTACTCGTTGAGTTGTGGCGGGCCCGTTGTTTTTCCCAATTCTGGCAATTTTGTATTGACTCCCGTAGCCCCGCACAACCTCAATGTGCGCCCTATAGTCATATCTGACCAATCGGTTCTCTCCTTTGAAATAGAAGGACGGGGTGAAAATTTTATTTGCACCCTCGATTCTCGATTTGAACTCATTGGGATTCATCATCAAATAGCGGTTCGGAAAAATGATTTTTCCGTCCGTTTGGTACAGTTGGAAGGCAATTCTTTTTTGAGGACTATCCGTGAAAAATTGGCTTGGGGTGCTGATGTTAGAAATTAAAGACGTGAACCTCCCCACAGGAAAATCATTCCCATACCCATAACTCGACGGATACTGCGGCGTACCTTTATATTTTTGGGTCAATTCTGGTACTACCGCTGCCCACAGATTACCTTTGCGAAAAATTTACTACTTTATGAAAAAATTATTCTTCTTTATTCTACTCCTGAGCATTTGCTCCCTTGTATCAGCCCAAGAAAACTACGATGCTTGGCAAAAAGCAGAAGGCACCCTAGAGGGTGTTACGGTGGGCAGCAGTTGGTTTACCTATGTCAGCGATGCCAACCTACGCAGTGGCCCTAGTACTACGGCTGATGCTGTGGCCAAATTGCCGATCGCCACTAAAGTCATTATAGATGCCATCAGTACCGATTCACTCACGCTGCGTGGTGTGCGGATGCCTTGGTTATTGGTGCATTGTGAGGTGAATGGTACCACTCAAAAAGGTTATGTATGGGGTGGATTTATGGCTTTGGCCAGCATCCAAACACCCAATGAAGATGGAATGCCCAATGCAGGGGTGATCTATCTGACCGGAGTATCGGCTTATGATGAAAACAAACACGAAATCATGGTACAGATTAGAGCGGCCAAAAACAATCAAATGATCTCTAAAATAGAGTTTACGACGGTGGGTGATCTTTCATACTATCCAAATTTTGAGGTCGGGTTTGAGCCTTTAAAAAACGTAGAAGCAGTGTTGACTGTCAACTATTATTACCCAGCCTGCGGTTATCCTTCTGGGAATAACCTCGTTTTTTTGCTCAAAGACAATACCATGGTCAAGGTACTAGAAACCAGTTCAGTCAGTGAGGGTGGCGTGTTTTATAGTGCAGAAGAATATATATTACCATCCCAACGTGGCGGCATTGGCGACCATATCATTGTTACCCACGATCTTTCTACATTTGAAGAAAAAGGCAATGATTATGTGCGCTCCAAACAAGAATATAAGATTATTCTCCACAAATGGAATGGGGCTAAACTGGTAAAGATGAAGGAAATCAAGTAATGCTTTGGTTTGAACAGCAAATACAGAGGGCTTGATTTGGTGTTTAAAAAAGTACCTATCCAGCCCTTTCCAAATTCCCGTAGGGAATATATGTTTAGTGTGCCGGGCATGCCACTACTCTAACAGGTGCGAAGGTAAAACTTTTAGTCCTGAAAGAGCCGTTATGACCGGAATCTTATAGTCGGAGGCAAGGGTGTCCATCGCGAGTTGG
>JANMMZ010000081.1:0-25946 GCA_031373665.1 Saprospiraceae bacterium
CCCAAAAACAACGCTAACAGAAGAAAGGAAAGTCGAAAAGAGGTAAAAAAAACAAAATTGGGGCAATCTAAATGGAAAATCGCTGGGTAATGACTAAAAATGAACATGAGCCACCCCAAAATTCGGGATGACTCATGTTTAATGGTATTCATACAGCGATGCTGCATATTAGACCGTGAGCACTTAAACAAGGGATGCTTTTCAGAAATTGAAAACCAGTGGAATGAAAAACCCTATTATTTAGATACCAGATCACTTTGATCTTGAGGCAAATGCTCCAAAATTCCAGAATTAGCACAAGATGTTAGCCAATTATGTGTATCGGGGAGAAGCCCCATTTTTAAACCATTGAAATGATTTTTTAAACGGGTAGCCACTGGGCGATGCTCGGCATCTACGGGCGGCAACTGAATTTTGAGATCGCGCCAAGTGATGTCACTTACATGACTTACCACTGCTGCGGTACCAGCACCAAAGCACTCTTGTAAAGTGCCGCGCCAGAATGCATCAGATATTTCTGCGATACTCAACAATCGGTCTTCCACGGTATAGCCCCATTCTTTTAGAAGGGTCATGAAACTCTCGCGGGTAATACCCCTCAAGATGGTTCCAGTGGTAGCAGGTGTGATTACTTTTCCGTCCATGACAAAGAAAAGATTCATGGTACCAACTTCTTGAACGTATTTTTTCTCAATAGCATCCATCCACATTACCTGATCGTAGCCAGCCTTTTTGGCGCGCATAGCAGGTAATAAAGAGGCACCATAGTTGCCAGCACACTTGGCCTCTCCAGCACCACCTTGCGATGCGCGAGTGAACACCTCTTCTACCCAAAGTCTTACTGGTTTTGGGTAATAAGGGCCTACTGGGCCTGTGAATATAATAAAACGGTAATTTTCAGAAGCATGTACGCCAAAATACTCGTCGGTAGCAAACATCAAAGGACGAATATACAAGGCATGATCTTCTACGTCAGGAATCCAAGCGCGATCAAGGTCAATCAACATGCGCAAACCCTGCATGAACAGGTCTTCAGGCATATTGGGCATACACATGCGCTCCCCAGAAAGGTTGAGGCGACGTGCGTTCATTTCTGGGCGGAAGAGCACTGGCTCACCATTGATAACCGTTGCTTTCATACCCTCGAAAATACTCTGGCCATAGTGCAGAGCCAAGTTGGAGGGTGCAATACTCATGTTTTGGTATGGCTCGATTCTGGCATCAACCCATTCCTGGCCGTTGTAGTCTACAACGAACATGTGATCAGAAATAACTTTACCGAAAGGAAGATTAGTGAAATCAACAGAAGCAAGTTTGCTTTTGTTTGTCAGGGTGACAGAAACTGGATACTTTAAAGCCATACAATTTAATTGGTTAGAGTATAACAACAAAAGAAATAACGACACAAAGGTAGAGGGCTTTTTTATAACTGCAAAGAATTTTTACTATTATTTTCAAAAATAATAACATCAATTCAAAATTTAATTTTTTTTAAAGGGTTTTTTCTTATTTTTATTCTAAAAAACATATTTAGTGCCGCGCTTTAAAATACTCGCCGTAACTTTGCCAACCGTAGTAATGGTAACTTTTTCAAGGTATAATACATACAGCCATGTTTTCAGAATCAGATATACTTATTGTTACCAATGACCAATGGTTATCCAAGGTAGATCGTACCCTCCGTACTCGCAAAGTGTGGGTACTCGTTTCAGGTAACGCCAGCGGCCAAAGTGAAATGGAGTTTCTGAAAAAAGTATTGGCAGCCATACAACTTGACCTTGATAAAGATGCTTGTCTCATCACTGTAGCGGCAGGCGATGTACTAAGTATTTCAAGCCTATACGAAGGGGCGAAGCCAGAAAAAACACTTGTCTTTGGCCTCAAACCCACCGATATTGGGATCAATATACAACTAAAAACCTATATTCCTACCACCTATTATGGATCTAGTTGGCTTTTCTCTGACGATCTCTCGGCACTCGAATCGGATAAGCAAAAAAAAGGGTTGCTTTGGGCGGCGTTGAAGGCTATGTTTGGAGCATAAATTATGTAGGTTAGTTCTGGCACTTAAACGTGGAAAAAGCAAGCGCATTGTGGGCTGATTTTTTTGCAAAATGGTTGTTTTGGGCTCATTGTTTCTACTTGTTTCAAATCCAACCTAATTCTTTGACGGTCAGGTCGCTCTCAACATTGCCTGTATGTAATGTTGCTTTTGGCTCAAAGAGAAGATTAAATACAATTTCTCCATTCGTATGAGGTCTGTGCTCAACCCCCTTTGGAACAATTAAAATTTCACCTTCTTTGACTTCAACGGTTCTACCATCTTTAAAGTCCATCAAGAGTGTCCCTTTAAATACCATAAAAAGTTCGTCTTCATTTTCATGACTGTGCCACACAAAATCGCCTTTGAGTTTACAGAGTTTTACATATTGTTCATTGAGTTCTCCAATAATATGAGGTGTCCATTGTTTTTCGAACAATGAGAATTTCTCCATAATGTTGATAGCATTAATTTCTTGCATAATTTCTGAAATTGTAGTCGTTTATATTATTAAGGAGCAGTGAAATTAGATTGATTTGATCTTATAATAGCATCATTCACTTGAATTATATACATTCAGGTGCAGTACACGCCCATGCAGATAAAGATGGCAAATCTATTTCAAACTTCCATAAATAATGTTAGTGATTTTATCGCCATAACCACTGTGAGAATTGGGCGTATGCTGAGTCATAATTAAGCAGATTAATTTTTCTTTTGGATCTACCCAATAGGTTGTACCAAAATATCCTCCCCAGGCCAGTGAACCTTCATTCAGCATTTTCAAATTGGCTGATTTATTTGATGTCAAGGCAAACCCAAGGCAAAAATTGTCATCTCCAAATACATTATCAGCCAACTGAGGGCTTAACATCAGTTCAACGGTACGCCTCCCCAAAATTTGTTTGCCATTATAAGAACCTTGATTCAACAGCATTTGAAGAAAAATGGCATAGTCAAATGCTGTCGAAGACAACCCTGCTCCCCCTGAAAAATAACTTTTAGCGATTAATGGATAGTTGGGGTCTATATTTCTAAAAGTGGGAGACCACTCAATAATTTTTCTATTTTCGTCTTCCGTGTACACCGTGGGTAGTCTGTCTGCTTTTGCTTTTGGAACATTAAAATAGGAATCCTTCATTCCAAGAGGCTCAAAAATATTCTTATAGCAATAGGCCTCTAATGACATTCCGCTGATTATTTCTATAAGGCATCCCAATAAGTCAGAATTAAGGCCATAAGTAAATCGCTCACCAGGATTATGAAGCAGTGGTAATGTTCCCAATGACTTCATTTTAAACAGTAGGTTTTCGTTAAAATATCCTAATCCTGAAGGAATACGATTTTTAGCATAAATAGCCTGCATCGTATCAGAGCCTATTTCAGGATAGTCTATTCCTGAAGTATGCGTTAATAAATCCCGAAAAGTAATTTCACGCTTAGCTGCAATGGAGGTATAGGTTGAATCAGAAGGGTTAAAACTATTCAGCACTTTAGGTTTTTTAAACTCAGGGATAAAGTCCGAAATATTCTGGTCAAGACCTAACTGCCCCCTCTCAAACAATTGCATGATTCCCAAACTTGTAATTGCTTTGGTTTGGCTCATAATTCTGAAAATAGCATCAGCCTGCATTGGTTTTTTATTCGAAAGATTGGAATATCCACTTCCTTTGGAATAGACTACTTGATTGTCTTTGACTATGATTACAGCAGCACCAACCAGCCAGTTCTTATCTTGATAAATCTTTAGTATTGTATCAATTTGAGTCAATTTTTCATAATTAATTCCATTATGCTGTTTTATGATTGGTGAAAGGGTTTGTCCAAAGGCGCTTTGTAAAGCAAAAAAGGCGAGAAAAAAATTTAATAAATTTTTCATATTATAGAAGATTAGTATTGTTTTACAGTTTCATCTAAAATTGTCCACGAGCCATTTTGTTTTGCCTTTTCAATGCTTTCAAAACCTGCTTGTGTCATCAACCCTTTGTCAATCAATTGCTTGATTTTTTCTTTGTTCACTTTTGACCAAGTTCCGTTGGGTTTTCTCGGACTGAAAAACTGTATAAATGATTCATTACTACGAATTAGAAACACTATTGCTTCTTCTAAAAAGCCTAAAAGGCGTAAACGGCCAATGGATGTGGTGAAGTATTTTATCATAATTAAAATGCTCTAAAATTAGGATGATTAGCAAAAGGTGAAAAAGGCCATCCTAACAGGTGGACACTACGCTGGAGACCACTCCGTTTTCTTCCGATAAGCCACGCCCCTGAAAAAGGCTACGGGGTTGCCATCTTGATTTCGTACTTGTATGGCGTAGTTGGAGATCTGATGCCCTAGGTGTTCTTCTGTGGCAACGGCGGTGAGCACATCGTTTTCAAAAACAGGGGCTACATGTTCTACCGTGCAGTGGATAGACACCGCGTGTCGCCCTTGCGAATTGCAAGCAAAGGCGAAAGCACTATCGGCCAATGAAAAGGTGATGCCGCCATGAGCGACACCAAATCCATTAAGCATTTCAGCGCGCACAGTCATCTGGATCGAGCAATGTCCGATCCCTTCTTCTAAGAGTTCGATGCCCAGCCAGCGGCTAAAAGCATCGAACTCCATCAAGCGGTCAAAAACCCCCATCAGTATTATTGTAAAATATGCTTCACCCTCGGACGATGCGGAGCTACAGCACCGTATTTGGCTCGTTTGGACTCTTCATAATCAGAGAAGTTGCCTTCAAAGAATACGATTTGAGCATCGTCTTCAAAAGCCATAATATGAGTGGCCAACCGGTCTATAAACCACCGGTCGTGGCTAATAATCATGGCGCAGCCTGCGAATCCTTCCAGTGCATCTTCCAATGCACGAAGGGTATTGATGTCAATATCGTTGGTAGGTTCGTCCAAAAGCAAGACATTACCACCGTCTTTGAGGGTCATGGCTAGGTGAACGCGATTGCGCTCTCCACCGGAACAAACCCCAAGTTTTTTCTGTTGATCTCCGCCTGTAAAGTTGAATCGAGCCAAGTAAGCACGGGCATTGACGCTGCTGAATCCTACTTGAATGATGTCATTGCCATCGGAAACGATTTCATAAATGGTTTTTTCAGGCAACAGTGATTCGTGGCTCTGATCTACATAACTCATCTTAACGGTATCACCCAACACGACTTCACCGCTATCTGGTGTTTCGCGACCCGTCAGTATTTTGAAAAGGGTGGACTTACCCACGCCATTTGGTCCGATGATGCCAATGATGGCGTTTTTAGGAATATCAAAATTGACGTTTTCAAACAAAATCCGATCTCCAAATGACTTGGTCAGGTTTCTAACCTCAATAACCTTATCCCCTAAGCGTTGCCCAGTTGGGATAAACATTTCGAGTTTTGCTTCCCGCTCTATGGACTCTTCACCAGCCATCTTATCATAAGCACTCAAACGAGCCTTACCCTTGCTTTGGCGAGCCTTGGGCGACATGCGTACCCATTCCAACTCTCGTTCCAAGGTTTTTCTGCGCTTGTCTTCTTGTTTTTCTTCTTGTGCCAAGCGTTTTGCTTTTTGTTCAAGCCAAGACGAGTAATTGCCTTGCCAAGGAATACCTTCTCCACGATCCAGTTCCAAGATCCAGCCGGCCACATTATCCAAGAAATAACGATCGTGGGTTACTGCTATAACTGTACCGGGAAAACTTTGGAGGTATTGCTCCAGCCAAAGCACCGATTCAGCATCCAAGTGATTGGTCGGTTCGTCAAGCAATAGGATATCGGGTTGGCTTAGCAGCAAACGAGCCAATGCGACCCTGCGTTTTTCACCACCAGAACAGATTTTGATGGGGCGCTCGTTTTCAGGGCAGCGCAAGGCATCCATGAATACATCTAAACGATAATCCAATTCCCAACCATTGAAGTGTTCGATTTGCTCCAGCACTTCGCCTTGGCGTTCTATGAGGCGCATCATTTCGTCATCGTCGGTGACTTCGCCGAGTTTCGTGCCAATGTCTTCATTTTCTTGAAGCAAATCCACGATGTGCTGTACCGATTCTTCTACGATCTGGCGCACGGTCTTGGTTTCATCCAAGATAGGCTCTTGTGCAAGGTAACCGATCTTGAATTGTTTTTCAAATTCGATCTTACCTTCATAGTTTTCATCAAGGCCCGCTATGATTTTTAAAAGGGTGGACTTACCTGAACCATTGAGACCTAAAACTCCGATTTTGGCTCCATAAAAGAAGGATAGCCATATATTTTTGAGTACTTGCTTGCTGGGTGGGAAGGTCTTGCTTACCCCAGACATAGAGAATATTATTTTTTCTGACATGTATTTTTTGTTTAAAGCGATGCAAAGGTAGCAAAAAAAGTGAATGCAATGTTAAGCCAAAGTATCATTGTAGCACTTCGTATTAATTTTTGTCGGATTGGTCGAATTAAATCGGCTTTTTTGCAACCAATGGAACTAGTTATACGTCTTATTAAATTATACAGAAACGATACTAAATCAGAATAGTATTCGTTTTATTCACTTAATAAATATTATAATGAAAATTTTTAATCGTTTTTTGCCTTTTGGCGTTATTTTAATTTTATTTTTTGCAATACCCCATATTGCATATAATCAAAGTGCTGGCAGTACAAAAGTTTCTGCTTTTTCTTACCTAACCAAGCGTGAGGGAAACATTATTTCGCTTTCGTTTGATAAGGACGCATTGATTCAAAATAAGAAAACCAACCAGTACATGCCCGCTACTATTACTAGCGCTGATGGATTGGATATGAGTGCCGAAATTAGAGCCCGTGGCAAGTATCGCCGTAAATTTTGCTCTATTCCACCCGTAAAAATCAAGTTTCCGAAAAAAATGCTTCGCCAGATGAACCTCGACACCTTAAATGAGGTACGGCTGGCACTCCCTTGTGCTGAATCGGAAGAAGGCCAAGGGTTATTGTTGCGCGAATACATCGCATACCGCATGTATGAGTTGGTTAATCCTACGATGAGCGTCCGCGCGCGATTGGTAAAAATCAACTTGAAAGATATTGGGCATCCAGAAGCGCAGGTCTCTCAAACTTATGGCATGTTGATGGAGCATGAAGAAGAATTATCAGCGCGTTTGGGTGGCCATATAGATGAATTATACAATACCCCTACCGATAGTTTGAATGCACAGTATGCAGCAGATCAAGCCATGTTTGAGTATCTGATTGGTAATACTGATTGGGAGGTTTTGTCTTCTCGGAATGTGCATTTGTTTAGGTCATTTGCAGGTGGCAAACTCGTTCCGATTCCTTATGACTTTGATTTTTCTGGATTCGTCAATGCTTCCTATGCCGTCCCACCAAGCAACTTGGCTTTGACTTCGGTTAGGGATCGTGTTCTGATAGCCGATAGTATTTTAATGCCTGATATTAAGGAGTCTGTCCTGCGGTTGAAAGCAAAAAAAGATGACTTATTGGCCTTGTGTAAAAATCCTTTGTTGGACGAATCATCTCAAGAATGGCTCACCATTTATACCGAAGATTTTTTCAATGCCCTGGATGAGCAAAAAATACTGCCCGTTCGGTTAAAGAATGTGGAGCGGTAATATCCTAAAACGTAGCCGCGAGTTCCACTTGCATCACTTTTTTGGTGTCGGGGTGAATAAATTCGATCATTTCAGCGTGTAAATGCAAGCGATCGGCTTTAACGCCGTAGAGGTCATCACCAACGATGGGCATATTAAGCCCAAGTGGGTGAGCGGCATGTACCCTCAACTGGTGGGTACGGCCAGTGATGGGATAAAAATGGATCCGGGTTTGTTGGTTTTCACGGGCTACTACGACCCATTCGGTGATGGCTTTTTTGCCGTGTTCATAGCACACCAATTGGCGGGGTCTATCGTCGAGATCCACTCGGAGTGGTAGGTCAATAACACCCTTATCGGTGGTAACAATGCCATCAAGCAATGCCAAATATCTTTTTTTGACGTGGCGATTGATGAATTGACTTTGTAGATTCTTATGCACTTCTTTGGTTTTGGCAATCAGCATCAGCCCCGAGGTGGACATATCAAGCCTATGCACAATCAATGGCCCGGTGGCTTCCGGAAATTGCTGTTTCATTCTATAATAGACCGAATCTTCCACATTTCTACCCGGTACCGATAGGAGTTCGGCGGGTTTATAGATCACCAATAGATGATCATCTTCATAGACCGTTTTGATCAAAAGCCCCAAGGCTGCACTGGATAGCATTGGGTTGTCATCCATCTCAATACCGCCAAGCATATGCTTTAAAATAGGCTCACATTTGCCCCTACAAGCGGGGTAAAAATGACCGTGTTTTCTGATTTCGGCCTTGGGCGATTCGCCCCACCAAAACTCTGCCATTGTCACAGGTTTCAGTTGATTCAAAAACGCGTATTGCAAGAGTTTTGGAGCGGCACAGTCGCCTGCTCCGGCCGGCGGTTTCACATCGGCTGTATGGTCAAATATATCACCTATACTTTTTTTATCTCCTCGTTGGTTCAAAAAATAATAGTGATCCATGATCTTCTTTTGGAGGGTTGCCGACTTTGTTTTGCGCTCCTCTTTTAGGGCCGCTATTTCGACCATGAACACTTCTATTTGGGATTGGGTTTGGGTTATCCGATGTTTCCAGTATTTGGTTAGGTCTTTGAATTTGTACTGAGATTCTAGGCTTTCTTGCACCAATACTTGCAAAAAAGCCTCCAATTCATCTGACTTTAGTGTTGTTTCGGCTTGGGCTCGGCGTATTTTTCGGTCTTGTTTGGTTGATTTTACATTTTGCTTTTCTTCGGCCAATTGATGATCCGCCAAGGCTGTTTCTGACCTTAAAAGAGCCAAACATTCGATCAAATCTGGGTGCTGCTCAAGGGTTTCAATTCGGGTATTGATCTTAGTGACCACCGCCTCCCCTTTCCTGAAAAATCCGTCTTTTTCAAGGATATCAAAAACCGGAGAGACAAATTTAGAATGGTGGTTCTGTCCGGCTAGTTTTCCTGAAAACGCGGCTAAATACCCCAGTTCATTTTGCTGATTTTGAACCACCAATACCCCAAACATTTTACCCACCACCAATCCATCTTGACCATCTATGATCCCAAAATTATGCTCCCATTCTGTTTGGGTTTCCAAGTGGTGCTGGAGTTCTTGAGCAGCCAATGCACTCAAAGGATGCGCCGTGTAATGAAATGGAAAGGTGAACCGTTCCGGAAGGGCATAACCACCAATATTGGCTTGAAATGGAATGAAACAATCGTTCATATTTATGCCCATACTAACCACCTTTCTCTTGGCTATCACGAGTGTTTTTCTGTACTGCAATGGCTCCAAACAAGGCCAACAAAAAGGCGAATGCATAAAACCCTTTTTCACTTGGCAACATGGTTGCATTCCAAAGGCCTACGACCAGCAAACCAACGGCCAATAGCGTGGAAAACCAACTCAACCCGTAGTAAATATCAGTAACAAAAAGCCCCTCCAACCGATCTCGGACACATTTTTGAACCGATACTGCTGAAAACAAGCCGTACATGATAATAGTAAAATAGTAACCTTTTTCGTTGAGGACTAGGTCACTACGCCATAGTCCGACCAAATATCCAGCCATTCCGACGATGAGGGCTACCCAAGAGGCCCCAATAAATGCACTTGATGGTTTTTGATACATCGCTGTTGTTTTTAAGTTTGTGAAAGATTGTTTGTATGCTTGATTGATGCCACAAAAGTAAGCACAACCCAATGAAGTTGGTAGTTTTAAATTCAAAATGTGGTAAAATGTAGTTGAGTAACGGAAAAAAAATAACTTACTCCATTCGAAGTACCCGAGTGAGTATAACCCCTACGCTTTATCCTGCTTTGTCACTTTTTTCCGTCGAAAAAAATTTTTATAAAGCCAAGTCTTTTGGGTTACTTTTTTGACGAAAAAAGTTACAAAAGCAAAAAGGCATGTATTGATTTTAACTAGTGAACACTACGCTGTTGTATTTAATTCGTGTCACTTACCTATTTTTATTTCTAAAAAAAAGATATTTCTGGGCACTTTTGCGAGAACTTTAACTCAATGGTTTGAATAATACGAAGTTAATTGTCCTGTTCCTGCTGCTATGCAACGCTCCTTTGCACAGCCAGGTTAAGTTGAATTATCAACAGATTACCACCGAAGACGGTCTATCTCAGGGTTTGGTGTTCGATATCAGTCAAAGTCGGGACGGCTTTTTGCCCGTCAGCCTCGGCGCGGCGCGGCTGCGCACCGAGACGGCGGCATTATATGCCGTCAATGCCGTTCAGTTGGCGGGGGAAGCGTTGAATGTGCTGAATCCGATTCCTCATTTTTGAGGGGGGGACTTTTTTGACGGAAAAAGTGACTTCAAAGGCAGGGTTTACCCGTTTTTTTTCTAGAAATGTCGGGTGAAACCTGACCGATCAGCGGCACAAGGTTGGAACCTTGCGCCAGCGGGGATTTTACATTCCCAATATTCATGCACGTCAAAATCGTAACACAAAGAGCGTACTGGGAAAATCACCAACCCGAATGACAAGCACTGATACTATGAACCAGTTATGGACAGACGAGTTCCAAATTCCCCCTTTTTCAAAAATACTTTTTCATTAGCAGTCACTAAGGAACAAAACACAAACTTTAAAAACACAAAGATACTAGACAACAAATGCTAAGGTTTGATATGCTCGTTATTTTTGCCTCCATTCCTGAGGTGTCACGCCAAACTCCTGTTTGAATACTTTGCCAAAGTAGCTCGGATCGCTAAATCCGCAGGTCATTGAGATGTTCAGAATGGTTTCATCTGTAGTACTGAGGAGTTCTTTAGATTTTTGAAGGCGTAAGTGGCGGATGAATTGGTTCGGTGATAGGCCAATGACAGCATTGAGTTTGCGTTGCACCTGAGAATAAGACATAAATAAGTACTTAGCGAGTTGCTCGACACTGAAGTCTTCTTCTGATAGGTGGGCCTCAATTTCTGCTGCCACTTTTTTGACAAATTCATTTTCTATTGGTGGTACGACGATATCAGGGGTACTCGCTTCGTCTCCTTCATCATTCTTTATAAAGGCTGAGCTCAGTTGCAGGCCCATTTTTCTGGAATATGCTTTTTGGAGTAGGGCTCTTTGCTCTAATAATTTACGTACGCGCAGTAAAAGTTCGTCCACATTAAATGGTTTTTCGAGATAAACTTCAGCACCGTACTCGATGCCTTCGAGCCTAGAGTCCATATCCGCTTTGGCGGTGAGCATGATGATCGGTATATGGCTCGTGCGCTCATCCAAACGCAGCTTGCGCGTCATTTCAAAACCATCCATAAATGGCATCATAACATCTGTGATAATGAGATCAGGAACAAGATCACACGCTATATCAAAGCCTTCCTGCCCATCTTTACCGACTGCCAGGCGGTACTCCTGGAGACAACTGGCAGTGTATGCCACTACATCAATATTGTCTTCTACCAGCAGGATGAGTTCTTTATCTGTTTTGTGTATGTTTTGAATGCCAATCGGACCGGTTCTATCTTTATAATCTGTCTGGGTATGCACGATGGTAGCAGGCTTTTGGGTTGCTTTTTCTTCTACATAATCATTCGTTCTTTTCAGTGGCAAAATGACCGTAAATTCACTGCCTTTCTTAGATCCCGTAGGTGGACTTTTGACAGAAATTTGGCCATTCATGAGTTGGACTAATTCTTTAGTAAGCGCAAGTCCGATACCTGTTCCTTCGGCATGACGCGTTTGTGTACTATCAGCCTGGTAGAATCTGTCAAAAATATGGTGCTGTTGACTTTCAGGTATGCCTTCACCTGTATCTTTGACTTTGAGGCAGAGATGATTATTGTTGTCCTTGGATATGGAGAGATAAATGTCCCCTTTTTTGGAGGTGAATTTCAGGGCATTGGATAGTAAATTGGAGACTATTTGTCGGATTTTATCTTCATCATATTGTACATACATCGTATCAACAGAGGAGAGGTAGTGCATTTTTTTGTCTTGGCTTTCTGCCACTGAATGGAAGGATTCGACGATGTATCTGATAAAATTAAGCACATCACCCTGAATGAGATGCAGTTCCATTTTACCCGCTTCCAGTTTTGATAAATCCAGCATTTCATTCACCAATCGCAACAGGTTGTTTCCATTGCGTTCGATCATATCCAGACCATTGTCCAAGTGATCTGCAGCAGACCGCCTTATTTGTTGCACCATACCCAGGATGACCGTGAGTGGTGTCCGAAATTCATGGGTGATATTGGTATATAGATCCGTTTTGACCTTATCGAGTTCTTTGATGCGGTGGGTTTCATTCTGCTCAAATTGCAGTTGTGTTGCCATGCTGTTTTGGTCGAGTTTGTATCTGTAATACGCCCGAATACCTACGCCAAGCAATATTGCATACAATACATACGCATACCAGGAAGCATACCACGGTGGTAAGATTTTGATGGTTATTTCCCTGACCTGATCGTTCCATATACCTAAACTGTTGCTGCCTTGTACTTTGAAGGTGTAAGTGCCGGCTGGCAAATGTGAATAAGTGACACTTCGCCTTTTGCCAATTTCTAACCAATCTTCATCAATACCATCCAATTTGTACCTGTATTTTATCTGTTCCGGTGCTCTGAAATCCAATGATGAAAACTCCAGGGTAAATACATCTTGCCTGTGATTCAAGGTAATGGATTGTGTAAATTCTATGGCCTGACTTAAGATCTCACTTTCATCATTGGGTTGTATGACTTGATTGCCGACAAGGAGTTTGGTGATAAATATATTGGGCACAATATTATCTATCAATATTTGCTTGGGGTCAAAAACATTGATTCCATTGATACCCCCGAACGCTAAGTGGCCATTTGGCAGCTTCGCATAAGCATCTGTGTTGAACTCGGCAGCTTGTAGTCCTGCTGCTTCGGTAAAGTGTCGGATTTCAAAATTGCCTTTGCGATTTGTAGTATTCAATATACAGAAAAGACCATTGTTGGTACTTCCCCAGATATTGCCTTTTTCATCGTCCAAAATACCATAAACAGTATTGTCACATAAGCCTTGGTTCATGGTAATATGCCTGATCTTGCCTGAAGATTTTTCCATGAGATTGAGACCACCACCTTTGGTTCCTATCCATAATAAACCATTGTCTATTGGGTCATCCAAAAAGGTGCTTACGTTATTATTATTGAGCGATGCTTTATCATTCGGGTCATTGTGATACCAAGTGAGGGTAGGATCGGTAGTTAGCATATTTTTACCCTCAATTTTTGCAAATCCTTCCCGAGTGCCCATCCATACTGTACCGTTGTGGTCATGATACAGCGTTGTAATAGGCGTGTTTTTATTGGTGTTATATTCTTTAAAACGACCGCTTTTTGGATCAAATACCGCATACCCATCCGATCCTCCAATCCACAGCTGCCCATCTTGATCTTCCATGATATGTTGGGGATCGCCGTAATTGCCTTTTAAATCTACCGGATAGATTTTATCTTGTTTTGTGGTCAGGTTAATTTGTCGTAAAGCAACAATCGTTTGTGGATAGATATCACTTCTTTTTGTCAACCAAAGATCCCCGGATTTATATATAAAATAATCTATATATATTCCGAACTCCTGAATCCAGGTATTGTCCGTCAAATTGCCTTTTGCATCTATTTTAAAATATCCATTCCATGCACGTATATAAAGGTTGTTTTCAGGATCCGAAATGATTTTCCTGATGGTTTTATTTGGAGCGATGTGGTTAAATTTTTCGGACTCAAAAGAATATTTTCGCAATCCATGGCCATTGAGACCTAACCAGACTAAGCCAGTTCTATCTTTTAAGATTTTATTTGCACTTACTTGCTCATATCTTGCTATTACACACTTTTCAGGATCGAGTGCTTGGCCTTTTTGCCACGTAGAGACATCAAAAATTTCAAGGAACCCTCCGTCGGAATTGGACCGCCATAACCGTCCATTGTCTTCTTTTAAAACATATCCCCTATTCCCATTTAAAATAGGTTTGGTAAAAGTGGGATAGACATTGTTACCGTCAAACAGACTGATATATTCATCAACAAACCATACGCTGCCATCTTCATTTTTTATAATGTTCATACAATTCGGGCTTACTACTTTTTTTATTAGTTCAAATTGTAAAAGCTGATCATTGAATCTGTAGAGGTTGTTTCCGTGACTTAACCAAGTAATATTTTTAGAATCGGTGTATGTTATTTCTTGAAGGTAAATAGTAGGGTTGTAGGGTTTTTTGATATGTTCAATTTTTACATTCTTTTCATGCTCAAAAAAATCATCAGGGAGAGTAATGAGATCAAAGACACTTCCAGTCAAACGGACTAAAAAACGACCATCGGCGAGTTCTGTGATATGTTCTTCCACTAAGTTGCTGCTCAGGCTGTTTGAATTTGTTTCGTCGTGTTGCAGCCTGTAAAATCTTTCTGTTTTTTTATCGAAAATATTGAGCCCATGGTCACTGCTGATCCAAATGCGGCCTTTACTGTCTTCGTAAAGATAAAAGGTAGTGTTGCTCGAAATAGAATAAGGGGCAAAGGCATCATGGCTATACACCTTGAATGAGTACCCGTCATACCGATTCAGTCCTGCTTTGGTCGTCATCCAAAGGAAGCCGTCCCTGCATTGTAGGATATCCAGAACATAGCCTTGCGATAGCCCCTGAGCGGTGGACAAGGTTTCGTATTTGAACTGACCAGACACAGCATTGCTCATGAGTAAGCATAGAACTACTATGCCACAATGGAGCGATCTGAAATGGTTGGGTCGAAATAGCATGGGATAAAGGTACACTAACTTTAAATCACCGACAGTCCCCAATAGGCTCAAAATGCCCCTTGCAATCAAAAATGCTCAAAATTTACGGTATATGCTCAGAATTTACGGTACGAATGCGAGGAAAGTCAGGTTTTTTGCGCGAAACGTCAGGGGCCTGAGCAGGGGCTTGCCAATACCTTTGCAGTGTTAATTCATCCATTGTCAGTGCTCTATTATAATTAGTTATGATTATTTGAGGAGTACAGCATTGAGTCAAGATTAATAACCGATTATACGGGCCGGTCTTTTGTGAGAATTGTGGATACATGGTACATAGTGGCAACTAGTAGGATACTTGATCCTAAGCGCCATTTGACTGCCAGTCGTCACCCTGACAGTTCCCCAAAGAGCCGATTATCACTTTCAAAAATAAACTTTTCAAACATGAAAAAATCACTCATTTTTTTCCTTTTCATCACAGGCTGTTCCAGCCTATTTGCCCAATGGCAATATCCCACTTCAAAAAAAGTGGAAGTGAGCGATACCTATTTTGGGGTTACCTACAATGATAATTACCGCTGGCTCGAAGACATGAAAAACCCAGAAGTCAATACTTGGTTCAAAGCCCAAGCCGATTTGACGAATGCCACCATGAATACCATTGCGGTCCGTACACGGTTAACGGAGCATCGGCGACTATGGAGATTCGGGCGGACAAAACCTTTGCCATCATCCGCGATGGCAAAACCATAGTCGATGGTACCTGGACGGCCAAAGGACCGATCTTTAGGGAGTATATACGCCGCGAAGCCTACCCCAACAATGCCTGTAAAGACGGCGGCACGTACCTCATCAAAACAGACCTTGATGCCAACGGCGGCCTGTTTTCAGTGGTGTGCGATTTCTGTGCTGCCCGACGGATGGCATTTACGGCTATAAAGTAACGAACCTGCGGAAGTTCTACCCCGTATAAATACCTGATTTTTAAAAACAGGTATTTATACGCTGGTGGGAGCCAATGCCAGTGCCGACCTCTGCAGCAAGTTAATAAAAAAACGGGGAAGCCGAAAACCGTTCAGAGTAGGCAAAACAATTTTAAATTTAAAAAAATGAAAGTGAACAAATTTCTCTCAGCACTGGCAATCATCATTGCCTTATGTTCAACAACAGGCTTTTGCCAAACACAACTGGCCTACAAAGATGCAATCGTTGAAAACCCAAATGCCGAAGCCGATATTAAAGTAGTCGGTGATTATGTGAAGGCTCTTGTGTCAGGCGATCAGGACAAAGCCAAATCACTGCTTGCTCCTAATTACAAGGGCAGAGGTCCAAGCTCGTTAGATTCTACCAACGTAGAAAAGACTCTGGCAACTTGGCAGGCGAATTACAAAATACAATCAAATCGTAAGGTTGGGTTTGTAATACAGACATTCAGGTCAACGTCGGGTAATACCAAAGGAGACTGGGTATCGGTTTGGGGTACTTACACCTATACGCAAATGGAAAAGACCATTCAACTTCCCTTTCAGTACACAGCAAAAGTAGCCGATGGCAAAATTGTCAGTGACCTTATTTACTTTGACAACTTATCGGTAGCGAGACAATTGGGCTACAAGTTGACACCACCCGAAACGACGGCTAAGAACTAAGGACTTAAAAGTAAGTGGGTGATGCCCAATCACTCACTTACTCTATCCCCCTCAGTAGTTCACGTCTTAAAATCTTAAAAACAACTTTTTTTTAAACTACACAATCTACAAACATAAATGAAAGTATTTTTCTATTTGCTCATCCACCTGTACTCATCAAATAGCTCAGAACTGTTACCTGCATCTGATTCACCCAACGCTATTTTATTTGGGTTATTAGGTCTGCTTTTTTTGGGCGTTGCGCAAGCACTCTGTCAAATTGCTTGGACAACTCACGGAAATGAGGGAAATAAGCCTCGGCAAGTTTAACAGGGGCCCCCTCAGTATAAATGCCTTTTTTGACCTAAAATAACCCAAAAATAGGCTATTGATAGACACAACGCACAAGCGTAGTCCTATCCAATACAAGGGGTTGCTTTGGTGTTTTATATGGAATTTTGTCCCATTAATCAACGAATTTTAGATGAAGTTTTCGATTTGATACCGAGGGCGAATTTTAAAAAAGACCCCTCAGTATTTTTTTACTTTTTTATCAAAAAAAACAAAAACGGGGAAGCCGAAAACCGTCCAGAGTAGGCAAAACTATTTTAATTTTCAAAAAATGAAGATTAACAAATTTCTCTCAACGCTGGCAATCATCATTGCCTTATTCTCAACATCGGCTATTGTTAAAGCCCAAACAACACCTGCATCAGCACCTGCCCCTTATGGTGAGGTATTTTTTATGAAAACTTTGCCAAACATGAATGAAAGTTTTCTGATTGACATGAAAACACGAAAGAAAATTTCCAATGCAAGGGTTGCTAATAAGAACCTTAATTCTTGGCAACTATTTCGTAGTGTATATCCAACTGGTAGTAGTATGGATTATAATTATTTCACGCTTTTAGTATATCCAAGCGGTAAGGAAATGAAAGAAAATTCGGATGCTGCTATGAAAGACATGAGTGTACAGGAAATATCCTCTTTTTACTCATCCATTAACAATACAAGGACAATTGTAGCCAATGATTTGCTAACTTATAAAATGGGTGTTGGAGCTAAGATGCTACCTGGCGAATACGTACAAATAAACAGTGTAAATGTCAAAAAGGGAAGCGGTGCAGCCTATATAAAATTGGTGGAATCTTATAAGCCTGTGATGGAAGAGTGTATAAAAGCTGGAAAGCTAAAAGGATTTAATGTTTGGGCACGCACCTATGCGACTAATGTCAATGGAGAAATTGATTATTTTGTTAGTTATACCTTTGCTACCTTGGATCAGGCATTGTCATGGGCAAGTGGAAAAACGGGTCCGACAGATGAGTACAAAAAAATATATCCTAAGGATGACATAGACAATTTCACTGCCAAGGTGAATGAGCTGCGAGATGTAGTATCGGTGGGGCTTTTTGAATTGGTGGATATCACGGATTAGGGAAAGTGAATGCAGGTTTTAGTCCACGGAAGCCTTCGGTTTTCACCGAAGGCTTCTGTAATTACGTCCGAGTTGTTGGTCTGGGCAACTCCGTCTGGGCGACCCAGTTCAACACCAATAAAGGCTAAAAAAGGCTGCTTTTCTCTAATTTTTAAACAATAAAACAAATTTTTAAAATGAAAAAATTAATCATTTTTCTTATTGCCTTCTTAGGCTATTCAACCCTATTTGCCCAATGGCAATATCCCGCTTCAAAAAAAGTGGAAGTAAGCGATACCTATTTTGGGGTAACCTACAAGGATAATTACCGTTGGCTCGAAGACATGAAAAACCCAGAGGTCAATACTTGGTTCAAAGCCCAAGCCGATTTGACGAATGCCACCATGAATACCATTGCGGGCAGGGATGAATTGATTGCCGAATGGCGAAAATTGGACAAACTCCAACCAGCAGTTTACAGTTCCATCGTAAAAGAAGGCGGGCGGACATTCTTTAAAAAGAAAACGCCAGGCGAGAAAGTGGCTAAGGTCTATTACCGTGAGAATAGCAGTAGTCCAGAAATTTTACTATTTGACCCACTCACTTTCATAGCGGGCAAGACCTTGACTGTAGAAACCATTATACCGAGTTATGGTGGCAAAAAACTACTCATTCGATATTCCGAAAATGGGGCAGAAGTATCTACGCTCCGCATCTTGGATGTGGACACCAAGCAGTTTTTATCCGATATCATTCCAAACACGGGTGCGGCAAGGGGTTGGTCTTTTGATAACAAAAGTATCATGTATGGATGGATTAAGTCTGCCGATAACAATGATGTAAATGGCAGATTAAATCCTAAAACGAAACTACATACCTTAGGAACAGCCTATGAAGCGGATATAGATTTATTTAGTGCTGAAAAATACCCAGCATTGAATATTCAAGCAAAATCATATCCTTATGTTTTTTTGTCAAAAGAGGCTCCAGAATATGTTTTTGCAGGTGAAGGCACGGTACAAAAGGAAATATCCCGCTTTTATGCACCAATCAGTCAATTTAACTCGGAAAAAATAGAGTGGAAAACCCTCTGCAAAACATCAGATAAATTAATTGGTGGTACTATTCTCGATGGTAAAATGTATGCCATCACTTACAAAAACGCTAAGAATTACAAATTAGTCGCCACTGATTTAGCAAATCCAAACTGGGATAATGCCACCACTATTGTTGAAGAAAAAGACATGAGTCTAAAATCTGCCATCGCTTGTAAAGACTATATTCTTTTAGAATACAACGATGGTATTAATTCGCAATTATACAAATACAATCCTAAAACAAAGGCAACCAACAAAGTGGAACTCCCTTTTAGCGGAACAGCCACCAAACAAATTTTAGAGGCAAAGACCAATGAGTATTTGGTACGAATTACTTCTTGGAATAAGCCAGCAACCGAGTTTTTATATAATGCCGAAACGGACGCATTTATCAACAGTGAGTTCAATCAAGCACCAGCATATCCTGCCGAATATAAAGATTTGGTGGTAGAAGAAGTAGAAGTGAAAGGGCATGATGGTGTGATGGTACCATTATCTATTTTCTACAAAAAAGGGATAAAAAAAGATGGTTCTAATGTGTGCTTCATGGAGAGTTATGGTGCTTATGGAGCAAGTGCAACGCCTTATTTTAATCCGAGATGGACTGCTTTGGCAATCAAAGGCGTAATTATTGCCGTTCCACACGTACGTGGCGGAAGCGAAAAAGGTCAAGAATGGTACAAGGCAGGCTTCAAAACCACCAAGCCAAACACTTGGAAGGACTTCATCAGTTGTGCAGATTACTTGATTGCACAGGGTTACACCACCTCGGCTAAAATAGGAGGAACGGGTACAAGTGCAGGCGGTATTTTAATATCAAGAGCCATTACCGAACGCCCCGATTTGTTTGCTGCTGCTATCTGCAACGTGGGTTGCGCCAATATGATGCGGGGTGAGTTTACTTCAAACGGACCCGTGAACATTCCTGAATTTGGAACCGTAAAAGACGAGGCAGAATGTAAAGCATTGTATGAAATGGACGGTATGCAACACGTACAAAACGGGGTAAAATATCCCGCTGTGATTTGTGTTGGCGGATGGACAGACCCAAGAGTTGCGGTTTGGCAACCAGGGAAATTTGCCGCCGCCGTACAAAATGCTTCGGCATCCAACAAACCCGTACTGATGAAAGTAAACTACGATAACGGACATTTTACCGAAGATAGAGAAGTAACATGGGCAAATTTTGCCGACCAATTTGCCTTTGTAATGTGGCAATGCGGGCATCCTGATTTTCAAGTAAAAAAGTAGGGGCGACCGCAACCAAGTCAATATTCACCCTTGCTGGCGCGAGGTTCTACCTCGTGCCTATTATCGTTCGGGTTTTACCCATTTTTTCTATGTATGCAGGGTAGAACCCTACTGATCGGCGGCACGAGGTTCGACCCTCGCTCAAGTTTGGGGTGTTTCGCGTGTTTTCTACAAATGGTAGCCTCTCCGAGGCTGGTTTTCGAGAACCAATCAGCCCTGCCCGTAGGGGCTAAAACCGATACCCAAGTTGCAAAGCCATAGTAGAAGCTAGGGTAAATTTGTTGGTTGGAATTACTTTATCATAGGTACGATAGCCATTCATTTTAATTTCAAATCCCAGAGCAAAACGATCAATCAAATACCACTGAAGTATGTTGTTCCATGCGATTCCGTTGTAATGAACGGGTTCTGTGTATCCATTTCTCTGATGCTCTGCCAATTCAGCAATTTCTAAAGGTGATACCCCGTCGATGCAGGTAAAGTATAGGTTGTCTGAATTGGGAAGGTAAATTTTCTCGCTTTTGGCCACACCAACACCCACATCGCTTACCCATTTCAGTCGGTAGGTCAGTGATCGGGCTTGTATCCGACACAGCACGTCCAGTTGGTAAGAGCGGCTTTTGTCGGCTACATATCCACTCAAGTGTGTATCCATGTAACCCACCCTTAACCCTAGGGCATATTTGGGTAGTACCTTATAAAAATAGGCTATTGATACACCCGGAGTGAAATTCATATTATATCTAACGCCAGTTAATCCAACATTGATTTCATGTTTTTGCTGGGCGAAGACAAGATTTGCTGCCAAGCAAATGAAGAGGGTGATTTGATTTTTTTTCATATAGCAATCATTTTTTTATTTCAAATTGATAAATACCAGACCCAACCCGAAGTTCACCAACATCACCAGTCACTTTCCATTCAAAGTCTTTAACCCCTTCGATTGGCATCTTTTTGTCCGTAATATTTTTAATATTGGACGTCGGTACGTGAATGGTAGCCTTTGTATTCACCGGTATTTCTACCGTTAAGGCCATTGTTCCATCATTGGTCAAAGTCCATTCTGACCGTACTTTTCCGTACAGCGTATGTAAGATACCGCTGCCCCGGGTTAGGCTGCCTCCGGGTTGGGGATGGATGATAATATTTGTATAGGCTGGTTCGTCAGTCACATGATCTATGCCTGCTATATTGCGGTACATCCAATCGCCGATGGCACCATAGGCGTAATGGTTGAAGGAATTCATGCTCGTAGCCTGAAAACTACCATCGGTTTTGATTCCATCCCAACGTTCCCAAATAGTGGTAGCCCCCATAGTAACGGGATATAACCAAGAGGGATATGTTTTTTGGAGCAACAAGTCGTATGCCACCGCTGGATACCCAAATCGGGTCAGTACATGACAAATGTAGGGAGTACCCAAGAAACCCGTCGTCAAATGGTTTTTGTAACTTTTGATGTTGTCAACCAAAAATTTAGCGGCTTGGTCGCGTTGTGACTCCGGTAATAAATCAAATTGTAGGGCCAATACATAAGCCGTTTGGGTACTGGATACGAGGCGGCCATTGGGCGTGACATATTCCTTTAAAAACGCCGATTTGAGCCTTTGCAAAAGTTCAGTATATCGGTCTATATCGGGCTGATTTCCTAATATTTTGGCTGCATTCAGTACATTTTGTGTAGAATGAATGAAAAAACACTGCGCAATGTAATATTTGTCTGTGACCGCCGAACGACCATCGGTATCATTGTCCACATCATAAAACAACCAATCACCGAAGTGATGACCAGTATTCCAAAGATCATTTTTGCTTTTATCTTGCATGAATTGCACCCATGCTTTCATACTCGAATATTGATTTTCTAAGATGCGTTTGTCCCCATAAGCGAGGTACAAATTCCAAGGGATAATGGTGGCAGCATCAGCCCAACCAGCCGATCCGCCATTGAGGGGGCTGAGTACATTGGGGACTACCCAAGGCACCATCCCACTAGGCAATTGGTCGGTGGCTACGTCTTTGAGCCATTTGGAGAAAAAGGCATAGGAGTCAAAATTGTACATGGCTGTGCGGCTGAACGCTTGGGCATCGCCAGTCCAACCAAGGCGTTCGTCGCGTTGAGGACAGTCGGTTGGGACATCCAAAAAATTGCCCCGTTGACCCCATTGTATGTTGTGTTGCAACTGATTGAGCAAGGAATCTGAACACTCAAAACTACCAGTCGGCTCCATATCGGAATATAGGGCAATCGCTTTGATGTTTTCAGGCGTTATTTCACCGGGATACCCCTCCAACTTGACGTATCGAAATCCATGAAACGTAAAGTGTGGCTCAAACTGTGCATCTTTACGACCATCGAGGGTCCAAGTATCGGTGCATTTGGCAGCGCGGAGATTTTCGGTGTAGAAATTTCCGGCTTTGTCTAGCACTTCAGCAAATTGTAATTTTATCAAGGTGCCACTGTTTCCAGTGGCTTTCAGACGCACCCACCCCACTAGATTTTGACCAAAATCGGCCACCAATTCGCCCTTGGGCGTTTTGAATATCTTGATCGGTGTAAAGGATTCGTGCTGGCGAATGGGTTCGTTTTCGGCAGGTAGCAAGTTGTTTTTAGGAAAATTTTGTACCTGTACCTTTGTCCACCCAGTATCATCGTAGGTGGCCGTTGCCCAATTGGGCTTCCTAAGCCGATCGTCTATGGTTTCGCCATCGTATATTTCCGAAAATCTAATTTCACTCTCCGCTGCCTTCCAAGTGTCATCCGAAAGGATGGTCTCTTGAGTGCCATCGGTATAAGTGATCACCAACTGAACCATCAAAGCAGTGGTGGAGCCAGAGAGGTTCTTGTGGTTGACCCAGCCCAAGGTGGTACGATACCAACCGCTACCGATGTAAGCACCGATGGCATTTTTGCCTCTGGCCACTAAGTTGGTTACTTCGTATTTGTGAAACTGAAGCCTTTTTTGATAACTAGTCCACCCGGGTGATAGATACGAATCGCCTATTCGTTGCCCATTCATAAAGGCTTCGTACGCGCCCATTGCCGCAATATAGACATAGGCTGTTTGTATTTTTTTCTTTGTTTCAAATGCTTTTCTAAGCATGGGTGCTGTTCCATTCACGGTATCGGATCCTAGTCCTGAACTGATCCACGCGGCCTTCCAATCGGATATATCAAACAGGGAAGTCATAAAAAAACCTGACTGCCAATTGGATACCCGCCCATGATTGTCCCATACCCTTAGTTGCCATTCATAGCGATGATCCGAGACCAATGGAGGCCCTTGATAGGCAACCCATTGGGAAATATTGGTGTTTACTTTAGATGTCCAAATGGTTGATTTTGCGTCTTTTACGATGATTTCGTAGGCCGTTTGTACCGTGCCTCGCTTATCTGAGGTGATTTGCCAACCAAACCGAGGTAATCGGGTATGTAGGGCGATGGGTGATGCTTGATTTTCAACTTTGAGTGAGGCTAGGGTCAACTGTGCCTGTACTGGTGACGTGGCAGCGAAAAGGAGGAAAAGGAATAAAAATCTTTGCATTGTATTGTTGATTGATGTCTATTGATGTGGAATTACTACCCATTTTTGAGTGGTCAATACGGCTCCTGAATCGGTATTGATTTGTATCCGATAAGTACCAGCAGGGAGGTTCATTTTAGGTAAGATCACTACTTGGTTGTCAGCAATCAGAGTTTGCGTAAGGGCAACATTTAGTACTAATTGCCCTAGTGAATTGAACACCGTTGCGGTTATATCTGAATGAAGCGAAGGATCGTCTATTTCCAAAGTAATTGGGTCTCCCGATTGCGAAGGGTTGGGGAAAATACGCATACTGATGGGTTGAGCAATAGGGTTGTTTTTGATGCTAGAAGCACCCGTATTTTCAAAAAACAAGAGCGCGTCAGAGGTTTCATCAGATCCAGTAATATCTAAATCGCCATCATTGTCGCGGTCGTGTAAGATGGCACAGGAGGCATTTTGTTGCGCACTCAGCACAGTACCAACACTGAAATTGCCAGCACCATCGTTTTCAAACACCGTATAATTGACGGAATTGTAATTGCTGATGACCAAGTCCAAGTCGCCATCACCATCAAGATCGCCAGCATCGGCCGCGATGGAAAACTGGTGTGCAGGCGGCATTAATACTGTGGGTTGTGATAAAGTGCCACCCGGTTGTCCATACAGTACTACGGTACAGTCACAAGAACTATTAGCACTGGCCACATCGGCCAAACCATCGCCGTTCCAATCGCCTGCGGCCATCATCCAAGGCTGTCCAGTCACCGTTTTTTCGTCAGAAAGGGTAAAATTGCCTGCTCCATCCCCCAAAAAGAGGGCGATTTTCTTAGCATCGAAAAAGCCGAGGAAAAAATCAGGAAAACCATCATTGTTGGCATCTACCACGGCTAGGGCAGATTCTCCATTGCCAACAGGGTTGATTGCCGCCACAGTGAATGTTCCATCGCCAGCATTGGAAAGCAGGTTAAGGTTGCTGGCACTTCTATTTCCGGTGAGGATATCATCGTCGCCATCAAACTCAAAATCAAGCACGGCTACAGCCCTAGTATCCATACCAGTGGTATAAATAACGGGAGCAGCGAGATTGCCCAATCCATCACCAAACAAAACCCGGGTTTCATTGTGGTGGGCGGTGGTCACCACGAGGTCTATTTCTCCATCACCATTGAAGTCGCCCGGCTCATTGGGGCTGGGGCTTCCAGCACCCATTGGTACGATGGGAAAACCACTGTGTGGATATTTCCCAGTACCATCATTGAGGAGAATGCGCAGGTCGTCGGATTTTTCATTGACCGCCACAAGATCGCCCCAAGCGTCGTTGTTGAGGTCGCCCGCATAAGCACCATAGGTCTCGATCCATACCTCTGAAGGGAGGCGCAAGGGAATGACATCTATCAAAGGTTGGTTTAAGATACCCGGTTTGGTTTTGATTACAAACTGCCAAAAATGACCTTTCGTAATGAATTCACCACTGAGCGATTTCATCTTTTTATTGATATAGACACTCACTGTTTCGCCCGCAAAGAACGGAGCAGTGGGACTAAAGCGAATGGTTTTTCCATTGTTTTCGATATTAAAATTGCCCGCCGCAGGCCCTGACCACTTGCCAAAAACCTTAAAAGCGGCACTGCTGACACTGGTAGGATCAATGGGAGAATCGAAGGTGGCAACGAGGTCGGTATTGGGTGCTGCCAAGCATGTTTGGTTGGCAGGACTTACCGAAATGACCGTTGGGCTTTGTGCCAAGGCTGGTATGGCGTTGCACAAAAAGTATAAAAATGGTAAAATTCTAAAATGCATGGCTATTTTTTGGGGTAAAGTTATTCCTTTTTATGATTAAATTGGGTAATACTATACTGAAGTGCAGGGTTTTCCTATAAAATATTTTTTTAGAAGTTTCGGGTGAAGGCCAAGGGGGTTTGGGGGCGGTGCAGCCGCCCCCAAACCTCATCCCCCGAAGAGCCGCCGAGTACAATCCCGCCGATAGGGGAACCGTAGGTCGGGAAGGCGGCGATGAGGGGCAAAATTTGTTTCGGTTATCCGGTGATTGTAAGTTTTTGTTCAATGCTATCGCACGATTAGGACATTTTATGTATCTTTGTGTGGGCGTTTTTGTAGGTGCGTCTATCCATGAGCAACGATAAAACGAAATTCCCAACTGACAGAAATCATCAACTTCTACAATCAATATCACAAAGATAAAGTGGACAGATTTAAACAGTTTT
>JANMMZ010000083.1:0-86951 GCA_031373665.1 Saprospiraceae bacterium
GGAGCCGTTTTCCACCAAAAAAGGAGATTTAACAAAAGAATTATGGATAATCCAGCCTTTATTTTATCTTTTTTCATGACATAATACAAGGCTACTAGCGGCATCAACGCATTGATCGCCAACAATATTTGCCAAGGTTTGTCTTGGTGGTGCCACCATCGGGGAAACCATTGCTGAATGGGTAATGACAATATATAATCGGGATCGTAAGAAACCACCCTTGACCAGGACTCAATAAACCTTTTTTCTGAAATTACTGAGGTCAACGGTATTTTCCAATCGAACGAAAATAGATCAATGGAAGGGAATGGATAAATCAAATACCCAGAAAGAATGATGTTTCTAAGCACAAATGGCAATAATATTAGAAGCCCTAACCCTACAAGGTTTCGATACAAACGCCACTGAAACGGCACGACCAAAACAATCATAAAAATCATAAACAGCGCACTCAATTTGATCGTGGGCAGATAAAAAGCCAAAATACAGATCAAAACCATGCGAGTCCAAGGCTTTTCGGTATTAAGAAACCATATACTGATATATACAATAAGTGCCGCTACAAAAATATCAGGTGTAGGACTATGCGCTGTACGAATCAGAAAAAACAGTGTAAAAAGTCCTGTTAACCAATAGAATACGCATAAAGATAATTGTCCACTATTCATTGTTTTTTGAATCTGCCGAATGATTCTAGCCCCTACCAAAGCCAATATAAGCCCATTGAGTGGATAGATCACGATATTGAATGCGAGGGGAAGTGCTGCCCCGTTGAATAGGGCTGAAATCAAGAAAAAATGTGCATTGAACGCTAACCTTCCATGTAGGTTGCCCAAGCCAGGCACTGCTGGATATTTGGAAGCCCATTCTATGGCTTGTGCGTGGTACAATGCCGAATCATATACCTCCGGCTGTTGAACGGAGTAGGCCAGCACTATGGCTGAAAGGGTCAATATGGCTGTTTTGTAGAGCCATGTGACGCTTTTCCACGCTAATTTACACTGATTGAATAGGGTGCGGCACTCCGCCCTGCACCAAAAAGCAGACAAGATAGATATGCCTAATACAATATTATTGGCCAAAGCATCTAAAGGCATAAAAATAGAATACCAGGCCAAAAACGTTGTGAGTAGCACCATACCAAGCACAATCCAGGCATCTACTGGTATTTCTTCATTTTTTTTCTGTGCCGAAAAAAAAGTATTGAATACCTTCGCGGCTCCTATCCCTAAAAGCAGGCAAATACAACAAATATAACCCCAAAAAAGAACTAAGACCAGCATTAGGCAATAATGAATGTATTAGTAGCCTGTCTTACAACCAATTGATTATGAACAACTTACGATCATCCAAACCGTGGTATATTTTCACACCACCAATATTAGTTACAAAACTATCGCAGCAAAGATAAAAAACTACTCATGCGCAACACCATTATTTTTGATTTGGGCGGTGTCTTAATTGACTGGAATCCCGAATATGTATTCAAGTCCATCATTCTTGATGAAGATCGAAGGAAATTTTTCTTTGAAAATATTTGTACCCACGATTGGAATATAGAGCAAGATGGAGGGCGTAGTATAGCCGATGCCAACGACCTGCTCATAGCGCAGTGGCCCGATTGGGAATTTGAAATCAGGTCTTTCTACGGTCGGTGGGTAGAGATGCTTGGTGGCCCCATAAATCCGACAGTGGCACTCCTAAAAGACCTACGGGATGATCCACAATATAGAATATTAGCACTGACCAACTGGAGCGCGGAAACCTTCCCCATTGCACTGGATCTTTATGATTTTTTGCACTGGTTTGAAGGTATTGTAGTATCGGGAGATGAAAAAACCCGAAAACCATTTGCCGATATTTATGAGATCCTGCTGGAACGCTATCAAGTGGATCCCAGCGATGCTATCTTCATAGATGACAACCAAAACAATGTATTGGCTGCTGAAGCACTAGGCATCGCCGGAATTCACTTTTTAAGCACCGATCAGTTAAAGTCTGATTTAGACAACATGGGCGTTTCTACTTGGCACAAATAACTTTGATGGTTTGGGTTTCCAGACCAGCCTTTAGCGATAGCATATATACCCCTGAAGGCAATCCTTCGTTATCAAAATTTAGGACGTGTGTACCCGACCCCTGTGGTGTATTCTCCAAGATCACAGATACTGTTTCTCCAAGCAAATTGACCAATGTCACTTTGACATTGGCTGCCACTGGCAAATTGTACTCTACCGTAAACTGATCTTCAAAAACAGTAGGATAAGCCAAAACGCTAGGCTTTTTCGCTGTTTCTACCTCATTGGTTGGTACATTACCTGATCTAAAATGTGCAATAATAGTATCGGCTACGGTCAAATTAAGCAGTGCTGTAGCCGCCGTAGAGTCTATAAAAGTATGGTTTGACGCAGACCAATAATCAAATACGTATTGCTGTGGCAATTTGGTTGTAGCGGTCATTTTAGTGCCAATACCGCCAAAATAGTTGCCCGCAACATAACCACTTGGGAAATCCAAACTGTTTACTTGAAGGGTACCTGCCTCTGGGGGATCTACTTTTATTACTGTGCCGTATGGGCCATTGAGGGTGTAACACTCTTTCAATCCATCGGGCAACTCTCCACACCGAATGGTAATAAAGTTCCGCATCTTATTTACATGAGCCAACCATTGGTCATAACTGCCATCCCAGCGTTCGCAGTGTTGCATCATTTCGGGTTGGATAATGGACACAATGGTATCCAAGTAATTCAGCATGTTTTCACAGCCAAATACAGTATTCATCAAATCGGCTTGGCGGGTGATGTAGTACTGATTGAAATCAGGGTTTTGACGCAATTTTTTCAATACCTTTATGTGCCCTTTGGGATCTGAACCACCAGTAAGCGTTTCTGGATCGCAAGGGAGGGCGTAAGGGCTTGTATCAGGAATGCCAGTATAGTTGATATAGTGACCAAAAGTAGCATCATTGTCCCAGAGGATATAGCCCCATTTTTGATGGCCACCTTCTGGATTGAGGCCGCGCCACCAACCAGTATTATAATTCAACCAGTCAGAGCAAACCGTGAATCCATTGGCAATCACATAATCGGCTAGACTTTTTACGTCGTAACGTTCATCCACATAAGCATATTTAGCCGGGTCGGCCATACTATTGTTTTGTATAAAATTATACAAAGATTGGTAGTTGGCTAATGCTGTATTGCCTCCATACTCTGCCCAAGTATTGCCCCAAGTAAGGATGTATTGAATATCAAATTTGCCTTGACCATAGTAATAATCAGTATAATCATGGTCGTCTGGCAATTCACGAAGGTCATAAACACCCCAGTATTGGCCATTCAGGTACAAAATCGCTTTTTCGCTGCGGCGCACATCCAAATGCAAGCCTCCACGATCGGCCAAGTTGTGTATATAGGCATCTCTGATATGGGCAGAACCACTGGTGCCGCTGGCATCAGGGAAATTGTCATCGCCCGCTGCACGGAGTATAAACCGTTGGTATTCATCGCGAGAAGAGCGTTCAAAAATCTTTTCTTCGATAGAGCCATTGTAGCCAAACTCATCGCGGCTCACCCAGTCAAGAGACCGTTGGTCATTCACCCAAGAGTCTTGACCATGGGAGTTCAGTTCGCCGTACGCTTCGCTTTTACGAGTTTTATCCTTGCCAAAATACTCACAAGAGCCTTGAGGACGCAAGCCTTGGTTGCCATTGGCCAATTCTAAAACTCCATCAGAACCAACGGATATGACGACCAGCGAATGATCAACATTAATGAAAAAAGTATTGTATTCCACAAAACTTGGCAACACTTGCGGATCACTACTAAACGTAGTTGCCTTCAAAACAGTGGTGCTGGATATTTTGATGGGAGTACTGTACTGCGTTGACGTTGCCACAGGTTCATCACCATTAAGTGTATATCTGATCACAGCATTCGTTTCTGTAGTAGTGATGGCTACCGTCACAGAATCTTGATAAAATCCCGCCGTTTGGTTCATATCAGGGCGATCAGCAAAGCCTGCATACATCAATGTGCCATTGTTGGTGGCACCGGGCGATGGCGCAGTGCAAATCTTCCATACTGCGCTACCATCGGTAGCCCTAGCCAATGACTGGTGGTTTCTGCTTTTCTTTATCTTTATGTCTTGTAGAATTACCCCGGCAGGACTGGCCAATATGAGGTGTTCCGCGTTACTTTTGGTCTGAGTCAGTTTGAAATTAGTATGCAATTGATTGGAAGCAATCACGCCCCTACCCGAACACCAAATGCGCAAAAAACCGCCCGGTGAGATTTTAGCAACGCTCGAAACTGGTATTTCCCATTTTTGGGGTTTGTCTTCATTATCACTCATGGTATATCCAGCAAGGTTGACCGTATCTGTCAATGAGGTATTGTATAACTCGATCCAATCATCGTACTCTTGAAATGAATTGGCAAACTGAGCCCAATTGGAGCAAGAATATTCATTGATCACTACCTGCGCTTGCAAAGCACCGACCATAAGTGATGAAAATAATAAGCAGAGGTACGTAAATTTTTTCATGTAATTAAATTCTTATAAGTAATAATTTGTATTCCTAAAGGCGATATTATTAAAACGCCCCATTTGGAGAATCAAAATTATGACTTTATTGAGAATTTAATGTAAATTTTTCAATAAATGATATTAATAGACAAAGTAATTTTGTCACCTACAAACCCAGCCTCTTCGTAACCCTGATTTTGTCAAGCCTTCGCCCATCCATCGCAGTTACTTCAAAATGATACCCTTCCCAATCAAAACTATTACCAACTTTGGGCATAGAATCGAGTCGGAATATGACCAATCCGCCTAAAGTAGAGAATTCTGCGTCGGAATATTCCCCCGCCGCAAGATCAAAATACCTTAAAAACTCAAAAAATGGATATTGTCCATCAGCAATCCAAGTAGTGGGACTTGTTTGTTCCATATTATACTCATCACTCGATGATTCTGATACATCGCCAACCAGCGCATCCAATAAATCATCCATCGTGATGATCCCTTGTAACGTACCAAACTCATCCACAGCGAAAGCATAGTGCATCCGTTGATCTCGGAAATCATCCAATAATTTGTACGCCGAAGATGACACTGGTACATAAATCGGCTCTAAGATCATTTTTTTCAAATCAAAATCAGGCGTGTGGATGGTGCGGAATAGGTCTTTGAGCGATACCACACCCACCAACTCATCCAAATCCCCATCAGCCACTGGATAGTAACTGTGTATTTCTTCATTGACGCTTTCTCGTACCGAATCGGCATTGGCATCCATATCCAACCAAATCAAGTCAGAGCGATGGGTCATCAATGCCCCCACTTTGCGGTCGCCCAAGGCAAAAACCCGCTCTACAATATCTTGCTCGATTTCACGGATTTCGCCACTTTCGGTGCTCTCGTTGAGCATACTCTTGATTTCTTCTTCTGTAATGATGCCTCCATGACTTGATTTGATGCCCAGCAGCCGTAGCACCACATCATTGATGGTCGTAAGTAACCAAACAAAAGGCGATGTTAGTTTGGATAGTAAATGCATGGGGCGGCTCACCACCGAAGCAATGGCCTCAGGTGCTGACAATCCAATCCGTTTGGGCAACAACTCTCCCAATAATATGGATACAAATGTGGTGAACAGCAAGACCAAAGGTGTAGCAATAGTCTTGGAATACGGTGCTAAAAAAGAAATTTTATCTAAAAATACTACCGTGGGTGCAGTCAGCCTTTCACCAGAATAAATACCGAGTAAAATACCGATCAAAGTGATGCCAATCTGAACGGTAGAAAGAAAATTGGTTGGGTTTTCGGCCAATTCAAGGGCTTTTTTTGCACCTTTATCGCCGCCCTTAGCGGCATTTTCCAATTTGAATTTACGAGAAGAAATAACCGATATTTCTGACATGGCAAAAACGCCATTGATTAGGGTCAGGGCTATTAGAATTAAAATGTCCATTGTTATTTTACTGACTAATGACTGGTTTTGATGTAATATAGTGGCTTTTCATACCTGAAATTACCCTCTGAGTCCATAACCTCAATCACAGGCCCCGCCATGTCGGTACAAATTGAAAGCCGATGCTTTCGTTCGTCCCAATACCAAGTTTGGAACAACCGCAACCGCTTAATATCTCCTTGATTTATTTCATTTCGAATCACCACCACTTTTTCTTCATAAGTTTCAGGGTCAAAGGTAACAATGGTATCCATATGAACCGCCAAATAAAATCTTTCGTCCATAGTCATCAGTTTTTCATCATCATAACTGTGGTAAACTTTCAATTTGGGATCATAAATAAGCCCTCTGATACTGTGCTCTAATGGAAATTGGAAACCATCAAATACCTTTAGCATTTGAGGTTGGTTGGTATTAATAATTGTAGCCGGTTGGCGGGTTTTGGTTTCTTTGGCCCATACAATACTGTTTTTGGTTAATTTTGGCCGATCATCACTGGGTTTGAACCAATACAAGGGTGCGAAACTAGACGTATCAGCCGCATAATCTGTTAATTTAATCATGGGCGCAATAGCGGTCACTACCGTATTCCAACTACTAGTTTTTTGGTTATAATACAAGATTTGGTGCAATCGCCATGCCTTGTATTCACTGTATGGATTGTACTCGTTTGCTACAACTAGAATCTTTTCTTCATAGGTCTCTGGATCAAAAGTCACCACCGTATCTATACGGATCAATCTGTTTCGAGGGTTCAATGGACGGGTACATTTGGGGTCATCAAAAATCGGCAACGCCCCGCTCATAGCATCGTGGTGTACCAACGCTGCCAAACTGACATTGCTCAAATAAGGTTCATTCTGCTTTGTACGAAGCAGTTTGAGGGTTTTTAGCCCCAGTTCAAACTCGTCTTCTAGATTAGGCCCATCCACGATCCAATCCTGCTCAATTTCTGCCGCCCAGACAATGTTTTTGTTTTTTAGGAAATCGGATTGTGCGCTCAACCAACAAGGAAGAAGCCATAACAAAAGGAAAGTACGCATGATAATTGGTTGTTTTGTTTTGCAATTTAGGATAAGTAAACGTATATGGTTGGGATAAAGTATTGGAGTCCGCTCTATATCATGACGACTCAAAAGCAAAAAAACCTTTGGAAAACTGCCAAGGATAGCACTATATTGCGACTAAATTGACAAATGAAAGTCCAAATATTAGATTAATTAATTCGATATTCCCAATAAACTTTAACATTAAACAAAACACTATGTTTTTCGAGCAAATCATTAATAAAGTGACCATGAATCCCAAGCAACTGTTTTTGATAGATGGATTGGGGGCAGTTTTATCAGCATTTTTATTGGGTGTGGTTTTAGTGAGGTTTGAAAACTTCATTGGAATGCCACAAAAGACACTTTACTTGCTCGCAATATTGCCTTGTATTTTCGCATTTTACGATTTTTTCTGCTATTTACGGGTAAAAGAATATCGGAAACCATACTTGAAGGTCATTGCCTTTTCCAATCTGGTTTATTGCTTTATTTCAATTGGCTTCTTGTTTCGGCACAGACAGGAATTGACTAACTTAGGCTGGGTTTATTTTTTACTTGAAATATTAATTATTCTTATACTCGTTGTCATTGAACTTAAAACTGATGCGAAGGCACGGTTAAATATATGAAAAAAATTGGATTAGTAGGCGGCATAAGTTGGGTATCAACAATGGACTATTATAAGTTCATAAACGAAGGGGTTAACTCAAAATTAGGTGGACTCAACTTTGCAGAATGTGTTATTTATTCTCTAAATTTTGGCGATATACAAGCATTGATTGACCGTGGTGCCGAATGTATCATATTAGGTTGTACCGAAATACCCATGTTGATCAGCCAAGCAGATGTTGAAATCCCTATTTTTGATACGACAAAAATACACTCGGAGGCAATTGTAGAATTTATAATATCATAAGGTTTGGGTGTTAAAAACTCCACTCAGAGCCCGTAAAAATTTCTCATTTTGGTAAAGTTGTATCAAAAGGCTTCGCCCATGGATTCAAATAAATAGACCGATAGTATTCAAAACTATTTTCGTCGTAACGGATAATACCCGCATTGTACTGATATATTTGAAAAAGATTGACGGTCAGCAAAAAAGCACCCAAACCAAGAACAAGTAATTGCCACTTTTTATTCAAACAATACTCCACCAGGGCCGCAAATGCTACTATAAATACTGGGTAACTCTGAACCAATGCCCTGCAAGCATAACTTCCACCATAACGCCAATCAGACCAAGCAGTGATAATCCATAGATTAAGCAGGCAAAAAATAATGATAGAACGTCGAAATGGCATATCTTTTAAATACCAAAAACCCACCACAAAGAAAATAGTGATCGGTGTATAGATAAACCACCCTTTTTCAAAACCAATCAAAACTCGAAACCAAGGATTCAGGAAATACCATTTGCTCCCTACATCATATATGAAATGCCCAGTGGCGTATTTCCAGTAAATCAACTGTGGTGCTATCCCAGCCATTCCACCTGCTACAGCCCAAATCACCTGCTTATAATATTGACTAACTAGAGTCCATTTGGCTTTCGCAGCTTCTTTTGTATGCGTATTCCAAAGCAAGGGAATAAATACCATAATGGCCTCGGTTGGCCGACTCATGGTCGCTAATCCCAGCACCCACCCTGCGGCAAAAGCAATGCCAGCCGTCGGCTTATCATGCCATTTTTTTGTGAGTAGCAAAATGAGCGCATATAAAGGGAATATGTATATGTGGCTCTGTGCGCCATCAATAGACAGGTATTGAATCCAATTGGTACCAAGTGTACCTAAAACCAGTACTGTGGCGGTTGTCAAATCGCTGAAATAACATAAAAGAAAACGCCGCAACACCCAAAGACCCAAAAAAGCGTAGAAAAACGAGGCAAAAATAATACCCCATTGATAAGGCAATGAAAATCCATCCGCAGGATATCCAAATGAAGCAGCCGTCAAATGTGCAAGCATAAAAAAAGGCATTTGCATCAAGGCAACTCCCCCCAAATACTTATAAACGTGTTTCCCATTGGGACTTGGATTGATCTGATAGAGCCATTCACCGCCCTTTACTCCATACTGAAGGTGCATTGGAGCGATCCATTCAGTAGAACTTATATCGCCATAAATAACAGTGGCGGGCAGACACATGTAATACCCGAAAGCATCAAAAGTGATATGACTGAATACCTTTGCCTCTGACGCTTTCAGGTAATAGTGATGCCGAATGCATGATGCTGCCAAGAAAATAAACAGACATGCCCAAAAAGAGTATTTATTTTTTGTAGGGAAGTGTAGAGTACTCAATGTTTTGAATGATTATATTTTATCTGTACTTTAGACAACCCGCTTAACCCAACTTTTGCCATAAGGGATCAGCCACTGTTCATCCAATTTTTGCTTGGTCTGTACCAACGTGTCAGCCACCAAAGTATCAGCATGGATCGTACCTTGCTCCAATAACTCCAAAAACTGTAACTTATCGGCAACCTGCAATTGCCCAGTATCGTCCAACCAACCAAAACGCATCCGCTCAAAGAAGTCAACGCTCAATGTTTGGCCTAGGTTTTCCAAAAATCGTACTGATTTATCAATCGAGCACCCACTGGCTCCAGCCAAGGATTCATCAACCGTTAGAATAACAATTTGATTAGCCCTAATCTCAACTGAGGCTTTCAAGGCTTGATTGTGAGCCGTCCATTGGTGGCAAAAATCGGTCAGTTGGCCGTGGCTATACTCCGTTTCTTGCTGAGTCATAGCGCGATTGCAAGTATATATCCAAACCCGTGAATTAGGAGACATCATTAGTATTTAGTGAGTAAGTGAAGTATTTTTTATGCATTTTCAAGATGAATTTCGTCGCCAACGGTGACTGTTTGATTACCCGTTCCTGTCCAGATACAGTTTTGCCCAAATAATATCTTATGGCCAGATTGCCGATAAGTACTTAAAGTTTTAAGTGGTTCTGAACTGCGAATCCCACTATCTTGGTCAGTAGTAGTTATAATACAACGGCTGCAAGGCTTTACCCCTTTAAAATCAATGTCGCCCATTTTAAAATTACTCCAAGTATCTTCTTCAAAGGCATTACCTCCCGTGAAAACAAAATTTGGCCTGAATCGGTTCATTGGCACCTCCGATTCCAAACGACTGTTCAAGTCATCCAAAGAAGCCTGTCCAATCATCAGGTAGGGATAACCATCTGCTAGGCTCACGTATTGCCCTTGGGGAGCATACTTTGTATCGGCAGGCCGGATGGAATCATCAGGCATATAAACCAATCTAACTACAGCCCCCAATTGTTCCGACAACCACGCATCGCATACAATTGACACCAATTGTGCATCACAGACATCGTCCCATACTTGGGTTTCTATGCGTTGCCCCTGTGCTTGCGGCACTAATATACGATCACTCGGCTTGTTTCTATCAAAAAGCCATAACTGACCATCTTCCAATAGCGTACCGATTTGCACCATTTTAGGATATTCCCGTTGCGACAAAAAACGCCCCGTCGAATCCACCAACATCCAACGACGGTCATCCTTAATGCCCCGGATCTCAAGTTCCGCAGATTGGCACGAAATACCGGATAATGACTTGACCGGATAGACAAAAATGTGCGATAATTTCAACATAAACCTGTTCTAGTGTTTTATAAGAGGAATATTTACGGCAAAAATAAAACCTTTTCTCCAAACCCTCGTTTCAAATGCAAGAAACTATTACTTTTGCAGTTCAGAAATTATTGATACATTAATTATTGACCATCACATGGGAGAAATCCATACCATAGACGACTGGGCACTCGAGCAAGATGAGTGGATCGAAGCACTAGAAGAAGTACTAGAAAGCCAAGGCAAAGATCGTTCTGAAGCCCTTTTTCAGAAACTACGCCTATTCTTGGCGCGCAAAGGCGTTGCCAATGGCGGTGCTGCGCTTAATACTCCTTATATTAATACCATAACTCCAGATGACCAACCGGCATATCCGGGAGATTTGGAGATGGAAGCGCGGATCGAAAATATTATCCGTTGGAATGCGATGGCCATTGTACTCCACGCTTTTGATAAGAAACTGGAACTTGGAGGGCATATTTCTACGTATGCAGCATGCTCTACCTTGTTTGAAACGATATTCAACCATTTTTTAAGGAAAAAATCGGCTGATTATGGTGGAGATTTGTTAATGATACAAGGTCATGCCAGTCCAGGTGTTTATGCTCGTGCGGTATTTGAAGGTCGTTTGCCCTTGCAAGCCATCAAAGATTTCCGCCAAGAACTATTGGGTGGCGTAGCAAGTTACCCCCACCCACGCAGGATGCCAAAGTTTTGGCAAGCCCCTACGGTTTCAATGGGTCTAGGCCCCATGACGGCCATTTATCAGGCTCGTTTCATGAAATACCTAGAAAGCCGTGGACTAAAGCCTGCCAATGGCGGCAAAATATACCATTTCATTGGCGATGGCGAAATAGATGAACCAGAAATATACGGCACCATCGGTTTGGCTAGTCGTGAAAACTTGAATAACCTGATTTTTATTGTCAACTGCAACCTCCAGCGTTTGGACGGGCCTGTACGTGGCAATGGAAAAATAATTCAAGAAGTGGAACGTCATTTCCTTGGTGCTGGTTGGGAAGTCATCAAATTGGTTTGGGCCAGTGAGTGGGACGAAATTTTTGAAAAAGATGAAGAGGATGTTTTGATGACACGGCTCGAAACCATGGTTGACGGTGATTTTCAAGAAATTGCCCAAACAAACGGGGCTAATATCCGTACTAGAATCGCCAATGGCGATGCCCGAATTTTGGCATTACTTGAACACCTCAGTGATGCTCAACTAGAAAAGATGCGCCGAGGCGGCCACGATGCCAAAAAAGCATACGCAGCCCTCAAAAAGGCACACAACTCCGATAAACCAGCCGCTATCATAGCGCACACCGTAAAAGGATACAGTATTCCCTCCGCTCAAGGTAAAAATGCAGCGCACAATTTCAAAAAAGTATCGGCTGATGCCCGTATTTTAGCGAAAAATGCTTACAATATCCCTATTACAGACGAACAAGCCTCGGCAGCAACATTCTGGTTTCCAGAAGAAAACTCGGCAGAGACAAAGTATCTTTTGGAAAAAAGAAAGGCTTTAGGTGGATTTTTGCCAGAGCGTTCCGATAGTTTCACCCCAATCACCTTGCCTGATATTTCTATTTTTGACAAACAATTTGCTGGAAGCGTAGGAAATGCGGGCAAAGAAATATCTACCACAGGCTCAATGGTGGATATTATGGGTCAACTGATCAAAAATCCGGAAATCGGAAAATATATCGTACCCATAGTACCTGACGAGGCTCAGACTTTTGGTATGGAACCGCTGTTCAACTCTGCTCAGATCTGGAATCAAAAAGGCCAGTTATATACTCCTTTAGAAATCGGTATTTCTGTTATCAAGTATAAAGAATCTATAACGGGTCAGGTGCTACAAGAAGGCATCAATGAAGATGGTGCTTCGGCTTCCTTTACCGCAGCAGGTACCGCTTACTCATTGCATGGCGTTCCGACCATACCATTCTATATATATTACTCCATGTTTGGCTTCCAGCGGGTGGGCGATATGATATGGGCGGCCTCCGACATGCTTTGCAAAGGCTTCCTCTTAGGCGGTACCGCTGGTCGTACTACCCTCAATGGAGAAGGACTACAACACCAAGATGGCCACTCTCACCTGATTGCTCAGACCGTCCCTGGCGTTATTTCTTACGATCCTGCATTTTCTTACGAGTTGGCAGTCATTGTACACGATGGTATCAAGCGTATGTATGTGGACAAGGAAGACAAATTGTACTACATTACTTTGTACAATGAAAACCTCATGATGCCTGAAATGCCCAAAGGTGTAGAGAATGGAATCAAAAAAGGCTTGTATTGCTTCAAAAAATCTGAGATGAAACCCATCAAAGAAGGTGTTAAAGCGCACTTGTTTGGTTCAGGAGTCATCATGCACCAAGTGTTGCAAGCGGCTGAGATACTGGAAAGCGAAGGCGTGAGTACCGATGTTTGGAGTGCCACCTCTTGGAGCGAACTCTATCGCGATGCCTTGGAGTGCGACCGTTGGAACAACTTACACCCCGGTGACAAAGAAAAAGTCCCTTACGTGAAGGATCTATTGAAAAATGAGGCTGGCGTATTTGTCAGTGCCAATGATTGGATGAAGCTGACCGCAGCACAGTTGGCACCTTGGATGCCTGCTCCATTTACCTCTTTGGGTACTGATGGATTCGGTCTTTCAGAGAGCCGGCCGAGTTTGCGCGATTATTTTGAAATTTCACCGAAATATATTGCGTTTACCACCGTGCGCTCCTTACAAAGACAAGGTAAGGTCACTGACCAAGCAGTCAAAGATTTTATGAAAAAATATAAAATTGATGCGGACAAGTTGAATCCGATGGACGCGTAGGAATGATGAGGCGAACAGCCTGATTTAAATCTATGTTTGGTCATAAAAATAGAAGCCCTCATTCTTGCGAACGAGGGCTTCCATTTTTTCAAGACACTCTAGCATACGCATCCCTCCCTTCAAAGAAAGGCTGATTGGTTCTCGCAAACCAGCCTCGGAGAGGCTTCCCATTTGTAGGAATTTATATTTTACCATCCTCCCGACCTCCGGAGAGGTCGCCCATTTGTATGATAAATGCTAAGAATGATGCCGAAATCATCAATAAAATCAATGGATTTAACAAATGGATGACCTCTTCCCAGGTCAAGATTAGGGTATTTTGTGTGTTTTCTGCAAATGGGGAGCCTCGCCGAGGCCATTTTTAAACCACTACCGTAACAGGATACTGCATCGTAACACAATGCAAAGAACCATGTTGACAAATCAAAGGGCGACAATCAATGCCTATAATTTCGTGTAGTGGGAATATTTCTTTAAAAATATCAAGTGCAGCCGCATCTTGGCGAACCCCATAAGTAGGTACTAAGACAGCACCGTTGATGATTAAAAAATTGGCATAAGTAGCAGGAAGCCGATGTCCATCTTCATCATAACACGCGTCAGGCCAAGGCAGCGCCACCAAACGATAAGGATTTCCATTTAAGGTCTTAAAGGCTTTTAACTCCGCCTCCATTTTATTCAATGCATCAAAATGCTCATCTTCAGGATCATTGCATTGTACATACGCGATGGTCTTAGTATCGCAGAGGCGAGCCAAGGTATCAATATGCGAATCCGTATCGTCGCCGGCCAAATACCCGTGGCGAAGCCACAAGACCTGCTTTACCCCAAAACAATCTTTAAGGTGCGCTTCAATATCCGCTTCATTAAGGTGTGGATTTCGATTGGGCGATAACATACATTCTGTTGTGGACAATAAAGTCCCTTCTCCATCGCTTTCAATCCCCCCGCCTTCCAGCACCAAGCCCCCATGTTCATACGATGCTTGAAATACACCTATATTATATAGTGACCCTGTGATGAGGTTATCCTTATAGGCTGGAAACTTTAGTCCCCACCCATTGAATACAAAATCAACAATACGATAGCCTTCATTTGTTTCGACAGTGATCCCACCATGGTCCCGAGCCCAAGTATCGTTTGAATCTACTTCTACCAAGATTACATTTTCTGATACTGCTCCTTTCAGGAGATCAGCCGTTTCCGATTTATTTTGACAAACGACCAATACTTTTTGAAATCGGCTAATAGTGACGGCTATTTCGACAAAGCAAGGTAATACCGATGTTAGCATATCGGACCAGTCGGTACCCGCATGGGGGAAGGTCAGTTGAACGGCACTTTGAGGCTCCCACTCTGCGGGCAACCGTCGGATAGGTTTATTATTCAAAATCTTAATTTTTTTAAAAATAAGGGCAAAAATAAGAAGTTCAAACAAAAGGGCGCATTTTTATTTGGATGTTGGAACAACAAATCTCGAAATCAGAATAAAATTTGGGAAATAAATTCCATGAAAAATAATTAAAAAGTTTTAGTTAATAATTCATCAATACTTCTACCTTTACGCCGCCTAAGTACATCACCACATGGGATTGATTTATAAAATCACCCCATCCTACCAAGTATCACCACATACAATAGGGTTGCAGCCACCTACTGCAGCATCTAAGACTCTATTTTCTATTTTGTTTGGATTTCACACTTGTGTGGATTTTATATTATTTTCATTTAACTAAACTCATTATTGTATGAAGTTTTTTCACACCTTTACCAGATGCGGTTTGTTGGTGGCATTCTTGATGCTGCTCGGCAATTTTGCTATGGCACAACGCACCGTGAAAGGTAAAGTTTCAGATGCCGAGAGCGGCGAAGGCCTTATCGGTGCAACTGTAACCGTGGTTGGTACAACCCGTGGCACAGTAACAGACATTGACGGTAACTACTCTATCGAAGTTCCCGCCGGTGCTACCCAACTTCGCTATGCCTACACAGGCTATGCGGAACAAGTATCTGCTTTGGGCACTTCCAATGCAGTTGACATCGCCTTGGCTCCAGGCACTGCCCTCGATGAGGTAGTGGTGGTTGGTTATGGTACGTTGAAGACGCGTGAGTTGACATCATCTGTCGTCAGCGTGAAGGCAGCGGATTTCAACAAAGGAAACGTAAACGATGTAGCGGCTTTGATCCAAGGTAAAGTTGCAGGTTTGGTAATTGCCCGTGCGGGTGGTGACCCAAACGGCTCTTTCAACATCCGTTTGCGTGGCCTTTCTACTACCAGTGCCAATACATCACCATTGATCGTTATTGACGGTGTACCTGCAGCATCTTTGCGTCAGGTTGACCCAAATGACATCGAGTCAATTGATGTATTGAAAGATGGATCTGCTTCGGCGATCTATGGTACTCGTGGATCATCTGGTGTTATCATCGTGACCACTAAAAAAGGTACAGCAGGAAAATCTACAGTTGATTACAGTTTTACTGCTTCAATTGACCAGATTGCTAAAAAAATGCCAGTATTAAGTGGTGCTGATTTTGTAAAATTGGCTGGTGGTACCGATGAAAAAGGTAACACTGATTGGATGGACGAAGTTTCTCAAAATGGTTTGGGCATGATTCATGGCCTAAACATGAGCGGCGGATCCAACAAAACTACTTACCGAGTTTCTTTGAACTTCCGTGATATTGAAGGTATTGCTGTTGGTTCTGGCTTTAAGCAGTATAATGGTAACATAGCATTACAGCAAAAAGCATTGAACGATCGCCTAACGCTTACTACAAATATCGGTACGCTTTCACGCGATGCAGATTTGGGTTTCAAAGAAGCATTCCGTTATGCAGTGGTATATAACCCAACTGCGCCAGTGAGAAGCGAAAAAGCAGATTTTGTTCCATTCGGTGGCTACTACCAAGCAGTAGGTAGTTTTGACCAGTTCAATCCACGTGCTATTGTTGACCAAGGAATAAATACCGATAAAATCAGCAATTTGTTCGGTAACATCAAGGCTGACTTGAACATTGCTAATGGCTTGACATTTGGTGTGTTCTACAACCAGACTCGCGACTCTAAAAAGCATAAAGAGTTCTACCAGAGGGAAGCATTCTTCCGGAACTCAACTGGAACAGGACGTGGTGTTTCTTCGGAGGAAAATAAAACAAACGAATTGTTTGAAAGTACTTTGAATTATGACCGTGGATTCGGAAAAGTTGGATTTAAAGGTTTATTGGGTTATTCTTGGCAAGAGTTCAATGAAGAAAACTTCAATGTTGGAACAACCAATAACATTCTTTTGAATGAATTGGGCGTTAACAACCTTGGTGCATTCGTGGATTTCTACAATGGTTTGTCTATCCCACAATCTTTCCGTTCACAAAACAGGTTGATTGCCTTCTTCGGACGTGCAGCCATGAGTTATGATGACACGTACTACTTGACGGCTTCTTTGCGTCGCGAAGGTTCAAGCCGCTTTGGTGCTAACAACAAATGGGGTTTGTTCCCAGCTGTTTCAGCTGGTGTCCAATTGAACAAATTGATCGGTGGCGAAACCTTTGACAACTTGAAACTTCGTGCTGGTTATGGTGTAACAGGTGGTATTCCTAAAGAAAGTTACTTGTCTGTTGAAAAAGTTGGTCCACTTGGGTCTTTCTTCTACTCTGATGGCCAATACTTGCTTGCTTATGGTCCAGTAGGAACCAACGCTAACCCTGATTTGAAATGGGAAAAGAAGTCTGATATTACCATAGGTGTAGATTGGGCTGTCATGAACTACAAGTTGAGCGGTAGCGTTGAATATTACCAAACCAATACAACTGACTTGTTGTACCCATTCAACGTACCAGTACCTCCAAACTTCAACCCTATCACATGGTTGAACGTAGGAGAACTCAAGAACAGCGGTGTAGAGGTTGCTTTGAATGCTAAATTTTTGGAAAAAGAAAATACCGACTGGACTTCTGGTCTTACTTTCTCTACTTACAAAACACAGTTGGTTGATTTGTCTCAGGATTTCAAAGAGTTGGCATTGGCTAACGTTGGTGCTCCTGGTCTTAACGACGAAAGATATACACTTATCAGACCGGGTGACCCTATCGGCAACCTTTATATGCGCGACTATGTACGCGTAGATGATGCAGGTGAATATGTATTCCGTGATAAAAATGGTGCTGAAACAACTGACAAAAACAAGGCTGCGTACATCGTAGCTGGTAACGGTTTACCTAAATTCGACCTTGGGTGGACTAACAGTCTTAGGTTTGGCAATTTCGATGCTCAAGTATTCTTGCGTGGTGTATTCGGACACAGCCTTGCCAACGAATGGCGCGTATTTTATGAGTCTTTGAATAAAGACACAAAAACTTGGAACAAGGTAAACACTAAGTTTTTCAACGAAAAATTGAAAGACGAAAACGTACCAAGTAGCTACCACATAGAGAAGGCAGACTTCGTAAAGCTGGAAAACGTAACCATCGGTTACAACTTTAAAGTACCAGCTGGAAGTTGGTTCACCAAAGCGCGCGTATTTGTAAATGCTCAAAGTCCTTTGGTATTCACGAACTACAGCGGTGTTGATCCAGAAGTTCGTTTCTCTGATCCAGGTTCTGTAGATAATGGAGGAACAGCTGCTTTTGAGAATGATCCAAATCCTTTGGCTCCTGGTATTGACCGTCGTAGCACTTATTTCCGTGCTCGTTCTTTCTCTTTGGGACTTAACTTTGGTTTCTAATATCTGATTGAAGTTAACTTGGTTTGAGGTTTCATGTATTGAAATATGCAGTCCAATCAAATAATTTCTTGTAATTTTGCCAAAATTAGGCAAAACTACATTCACGTATTACTAACTATTTCATTGAAAGATTGTTTTAAGATATCAAAAACCTTATTTTCAAACATTTTTCAACTAAATTTTAACTTTAATTCTAATTTAAATATGAAGAATTTCTCAATGATGGGTAAAGTAGCATTGCTTGCTATAGCATTGTTGCCCATCAATTCTTGCACCAACCTAGACGAAACACTCTATAATCAGGTTGAAACAGAGAATTTCCTACGCAATGAAGCAGAAGTAAAAGCGGCAGTAGGTGCTGCTTATACCCAGCTCTATGGTTTGATGAACCACGGCAGCTACTTCTCCACACAGGAGGTAAACTCTAATGAAGTATTGATCCCTCAGCGCGGCAATGACTGGTTTGATGGTGGCCAATGGCTCAAGACGCACCGTCACACTCAAGATGGCGGCGAAGATTGCTATAATAATGCTTGGAATTTTTTGTATTCTGGCGTAAATACTTGCAATCGCTTGATCCTTCAGGTATCGCAAGCCGTTGCAAAAGGTAATTTGCCTAAAGCGACTGGTGATGCTTATGATGCTGAATTGAAAGGTCTTCGTGCCTTGTTCTATTACTGGTTATTGGACTCATTTGGTAATGTGCCAATCGTTGACAAGTATGATGTAGCAGCTGATTTCAAGCCGCTAACTTCTTCACGTGCTGATGTTTATGCTTTTGTTGAAAGTCAGCTCACTTCGATTTCTCCACTTTTGCCACAGCAGGCAGGTGGCGCGTTTTATGGCCGCTTTACTTACTATGCTTGCCAATCTTTACTTGCCAAACTCTACTTGAATGCGGCTGTATATACAGGTACAGCACAGTGGCAAAAAGCATTTGATGCAGCCGAAAATGTGGTTGGTAGCGGAAAGTTTTCTGCTGCTGGCAGCTATCGCGAAAATTTTGTGACGCAAAATCAGGCATCGCCTGAAATGATCTTGGCTATTCCTTACGACAAGGTATTTGCTAGAGGTTTCAATTTGCCACAAATGACCTTGCACTATTCAAGCCAAAAGACGTTTAACTTGCAAGAGCAACCTTGGAATGGATATTGCACCGCAACTGACTTCTACAACAGTTACGAAAGCAATGACGTACGTAAATCTAACAACTTCTTGGCAGGCCCTCAGTTTGCCGCAGATGGTATTACACGCCTACAAGATGGTTCTGCTGAAGCAACTGATCCTGATGGTGCGCCATTGACCTTCACACCTGAAATCAATCAGTTGGAGCCAGGTTGTTTCCGTCAAGCAGGTGCCCGTATCGGTAAATACGAATTCGCGGCAGGTGCGACTAGCAATCTTAGTAATGACTTCCCAATTTTGCGTTTTTCTGATATTTGGTTGGTTAAAGCCGAAGCAGAAGCACGCTTGAGTTCAAACTGGGATTTAGCTATTCCTTACATAGATGTTATTCGTGTACGTGCTCGCTTGTCTGCTTGGACTGGCGCACTTACTGCAGATGACTTCCTTGCTGAACGCAGCCGTGAAGTATTCTACGAGGGATGGCGTCGTCAAGATTTGATCCGCTTTGGTGTATTTGGTCAGAAACGCGGTCTTCGCGATAATGATTCTGATGCTAACAAGGCGTTGTGGCCGATTCCTAAGAATCAGATTAATTCAAATCCAAAGTTGTCACAAAATCCTGGTTATTTATAATCATCTGGGTTAGATTTTAAAAATCATAGCCTAGATTCTATTTAAACATGAGTCATCTTCTCGCGGAGGTGGCTCATGTCTTTTTAATCCTGTTTGTCTTTTATTGATCGAAACAACTGCAATCAAATTCATAGTCCAAACATAAATAAACATGCAAAAACTATTTTATTTTTCCTGGATACTTTCCATTTCAATGTACCTTGGTGCCTGCAAAAGCGATTATGAGAAAATGCTATCCCGTGAACTGGCTACGGGTATCCGTCAAGATAGTTTAGTGTTTGGCATGAAGTTAGGCATGACCCGTGATAGTTTTTTCAAACATTGCTTTCAGTTAAACCTAGATGGATTGGTCACCAGTGGGCCTACCAATACAACCGCACTTTATAAAGTATTGGATGCTGGTAAGCCTATTGATTTTAATTTTTACTTAAAATTTAATGCCAATAAAGCCGTCATGATGGATGCTACTTTTAGTTACCCTCAATGGTCCTTTTGGAACAAAGACCAAGCCTCCGCAGTATTGATGCCTGAGGCCGTTGGAATCTTAAAAAAATGGTTCAACTGCGATTTTTTAGAGCTACAAAAAAAAGAACAACGTGTTTTTGTCGCCGTACAAGGAAATAGACAGATTAGGGTTTTTCTTAAAAATGACCAATACGTAGGCGTAGAAATAAAAGACCTCACCGCACCAGAACCCGATGCCACCAATTAGCACACAATGATGATTTACAGATATTTATACATTAGTCTTTGTTTGGTTGGAATCGCCATTGCTACTACATCTTGTGGTGATGGCAATCGTCAAACCGACACCCGATTCCAATTACTTGAAGCCAATCAAACAGGGATTGACTTCCAGAACAATGTCCCTTACTCTGATTCGTTTAACTGCTATGTATATCGCAATTTTTACAATGGAGGTGGTGTCGCTATTGGCGACCTCAATAATGACCTTTTGCCCGATATTTTCTTTTGTGGCAATGTCAATTCCAATAAACTTTACCTGAACAAAGGGGATTTCAAATTCGAGGATATTACCGAAAAAAGTGGCACTAGTAGTAAAGGTGTCTGGTCGGCGGGGGTAGCCATGGCCGATATAAATGGTGATGGTTGGTTGGATATATACGTAACCAAATCAGGGCCACCTGGTGGCGAAAAGCGTTACAATGAATTGTATATCAATGCTGGGGCAGATGCATCAGGAGCTTGGTCGGGTCGTTTTCTGGAAGCATCTAAGGAATGGGGATTGGATTTTAAAGGATTGAGTACCCATGCAGTATTTTTTGACTATGATCGAGATGGCGATTTGGATTGTTATTTGCTCAATAATTCCATCCGCAGCGTGGGCGGTTACGACTTGAGACCCGGTCAGCGCAATACACCCGATCCCAATGGAGGAAACCGCTTTTTGAGAAATGCCTTGATTTCAAAAGATGGCAACTCTAAACCTATTTTTGAAGATATTACCACGCAGGCCGGTATCTATAGTTCGGCCATTGGGTTTGGCCTAGGTGTCACCATAGGAGATTATGACCAAGATGGATGGCAGGACATGTTTGTATCCAATGATTTTTTTGAACGCGATTATCTTTATCACAACAGAGGTGATGGCACATTTGAAGAAGTATTGGAGTCGGCCATGTCCGAAATAAGTAAGGGCTCTATGGGTGCCGACATGGCGGATCTAAACAACGATGGATATCCAGAGATATTCGTTACTGAAATGACCCCACCCGATGAACCAAGGTATAAAACCAAAGCCTCTTTTGATAACTGGAATACTTATAAACTGACTCAAAACGCTGGCTACCACCGTCAATTTGGAAGAAATGTACTCCAATTAAACAATGGCAACGGTACTTTTTCAGAGATAGGCCGCCAAGCAGGCACCGCTGCCACCGATTGGAGTTGGGGCGCACTCGCCGCCGATTTCGACAACGATGGCCGCCGCGATATTTTTGTGGCCAACGGAATCGGAAAAGATCTTTTAGACCAAGATTACCTTAATTTCTACTCCGATCCTGCCGCTGTACGCGAAATACTGAAACAAAACCCGGGAAAAGGCATCAAGGCATTGATTGATAAAATGCCCGCTCAACCCTTGTCAAATTATTTATTTCAGCAGCAATCCACTGATCAAATCCAGTTCAATAATGTAGCCCAAACATGGGGACTGGATCAGCCATCATTTTCAAATGGCTCCGCTTATGGCGATTTAGACAACGATGGAGACCTTGATTTAGTAGTCAATAATGTGGATATGCCATGTTTTACTTATCGGAATGAAACCATCCGTAAAGGCGATAAACCTAACCAAAACAGTGCAAATTGGTTAAAAACTAGACTTAAAGGTAGTCAAAAAAATACTTTTGCCTTAGGCGCAAAAGTTATTTTGAAATCTGGTAATCAAACCTGGTACCAAGAATTGGCTCCCATGCGCGGTTTTGAATCCTGCGTAGATTATGCCCTGCATTTTGGGTTGGGTACGTTGGATAACATAGACGATCTTTGGGTTGTTTTTCCCTCTGGGAAAATCATTCATCAAAAGAGTGTCAAAGTAAATCAATATATTGAACTAGCCGAATCTGATGCCCGACCCAGCACTGCAACCGCAAAATCAATACTCTCTCCAGAATCGCAGCCTATCCCTATTTTCAAAAATGCGAATGCGCCAGTGTTTAAACATGAAGAATTGGATTATTCCGATTTCGATCAAGAACCCCTACTTTTTAGGATGTACTCAGCAGAAGGCTCTTGCATCGCCGTGGCTGATGTCAATGGCGATCAAAGAGAAGATTTTTATATAGGCGGAGGTGCTGGTCAGGCAGGTATTTTGTACTTACAGACTGCAATCGGGTCTTTTTCGGCCTCTCTGCAACCTGATTTTGAGACTGATAAAGCAGGGGAAGACGTGACCGCCCAGTTTTTTGATGCTGACAACGACCAAGACCTTGATTTATATGTGGGCAGTGGGAGCAATGAATTTCAGGTGGGAAATCCTGCGCTCCAAGATCGCTTATACCTCAACAATGGCCAAGGCAAATTCACTAGAAAAATAGACGCTCTGCCCACAGGAAAGCCGTTTTCAACGGCCTGCGTTCGCGCTGCCGATATAGATGGCGATCAAGACATGGACTTGTTTGTAGGTATGCGCATGATACCGGGTCATTATGGCCAATTACCGACCTCCTTTTGGATGGTGAACAATGGCCATGCCCAATTTTCGCCCATGCCCATTACCCAACTATTGGACCAAGAACTAGAACTGGGTATGGTCACTGATGCGATCTGGTCAGATATTGATCACGATAATGATCCTGATTTGATTGTAGTGGGCGAATGGCAACCCCTCAGGATTTTGGTAAACCACCAAGGCCGTTTCAAATCATTGGTCTACAAAAATGGTGACTTGAGTGGATGGTGGAATTGTATTCAAAAAGCCGATTTGGATGAAGATGGGGATGAGGATTTTGTATTGGGAAACTGGGGGCAAAATACTCGATTTAAAGCCTCAAAGACGCAACCATTATCACTGTTTACATCTGATTTTGAACAAAATGGCCGCGACGAAAGCATTTTGTGCCAATACTATGGCGAGACGTCATATCCTTTGGTTTTGAGATCTGATTTATTAAAACAATTGCCCATTTTAAAGAAAAAATACTTGAAATACGAAGACTATAAAAGTCAAAAAATAACGGATATTTTCTCTAAAGAGCAAATAGCAGCGGCTCAAAAAAACGAAGTTAATTACTTAGAAACCAGCGTATTATGGAATCAAGGTAATGGAAATTTCAAGATCGCTGCCCTACCATATCAAGCCCAATTATCTCCGGTATATGCGGCCTTGGCCGATGATTTTAACCAAGATGGGAAAATGGAGATTTTGTTGGCCGGAAACCATGAGCGATGTAAGCCAGAAACGGGTATTTACTTAGCCTCCAAGGGTTGTTTACTGGGTTACGAAGGCGGTCAAAAGTTCAAGGCCATTTCAAATTTGTCAAGCGGTTTGACCATTGATGGATCTGTGCGTGCGTTGGCCACAATAAGGGTAAAAGGAAAGAAAAAAATATTGGTTGGTCGCAACAACAACACCTTACAAATGATTGAAATATAGTTGTGAATAACTTTTTGGGTGTATTATCGTGCCTTGCCCTAACTTTACAGCCAAGAACGAATCATTAGGGTTACCCTATTTCTATTTATTATAAATGGCACGACCAAGTAAAGAAGGCAAGACCAATACCGACGGAGGGACGACCACCCCACTCATGGCTCAATACAACTCCGTCAAAGCGAAGTACCCAGAAGCGATATTGCTGTTTAGGGTGGGTGATTTTTATGAAACCTTCAGCGAGGATGCGGTGAAAGCCGCCAAAGCCCTGGGTATTACCCTTACCAGCCGCAACAATGGCGGTTCAGATATTGAATTGGCAGGATTCCCTTATCATGCCATGGATGTGTATTTGCCGCGTTTGGTACGGGCAGGCTACCGGGTGGCTATTTGTGAGCAAATGGAAAAGCCAGTGCCTGGTCGAGTGGTTCGGCGATCCGTGACGGAAGTAGTCACACCGGGTGTCACCACCGATGATGCCCTCCTCAACCACAATATCAATAATTTTTTGGCAACCTTGGCCTACGGCTCTAATGAGCAATACGGAATTTCATTTTTAGATATTTCTACGGGCGAATTTTTTGTATCCGAAGGCGATTCCGCCACGATAGACAAACTGCTTCAAAGTTTTAAACCAGCCGAGGTAATACTCCCCAAGAGCCGACTCAAAGAGTTCAACCTGCTTTTTGGCGACAAATTTTATACATTTACTTTAGAAGACTGGATTTTTACCCGCGATTTTGCCCGTGAAAAACTAATAACTCATTTCCAGACTCAAAGCCTGAAAGGTTTTGGGGTGGACGAAATGGAATGGGGGCAGACCGCAGCTGGTGCCGCCCTCTATTACCTTGGTACTACGGAAAACAACAAACTTTCCCACATTAGTACCCTGACCCGCCTTCAAACCGAAAAATACGTTTGGCTAGATCGTTTCACCATCAGAAATTTGGAACTCATTGCTTCCAATCATGAAAGCGGGGTTTCTTTGTTGCAAGTACTGGATCACACCGTGAGTCCAATGGGAGCCAGGCTGCTGCGAAAATGGGTATTACTACCCTTGATCAGCCTTTCACAAATACAAGAGCGGCACGAAATCGTAGGTTTTTTGGGCGATCAGCCCGAGTTTACCCAAGCCATAGAACCCCACATTAGACATATTGGCGATCTGGAACGCCTCATGAGCAGAACGGCAGTGGGCAAAGTAAACCCACGCGAAGTCATGCAAATACGACGAGCCTTGGTATCCATAGAGCACTTGAAGGCTCTGTGCCTAACCACCCAACAAGGAGTTCTGCGAAAGTTGGGCGAGGGGCTCAACCCCTGCCATAGCCTCCGCGAACGCATCGAAAAAGACCTTGCTCCCGATCCCCCAACAGATGTCCGAAAAGGCGGTGCCATAGCCGATGGCGCAGATGAAGCCATTGATGAACTCCGCCACATCGTGCGCAATAGCCGCGATTTATTGCTCCAAATACAACAACGTGAGATCGAGCGTACAGGTATAACGTCGCTTAAAATAGCCTTCAATAATGTGTTTGGCTACTACATAGAAGTCACTAGTAAATGGAAAGATCAAGTCCCTCCTGAATGGACTAGAAAACAAACCATCGCCAACGGGGAGCGGTTCATCACTGAAGAACTCAAGGAGTTGGAAGGAAAAATATTAGGCGCTGAGGATAAAATACTGGAATTGGAAGAAAAGATTTATACGGCTTTGGTCGAAGAATTGAGCCAATATATTCAGCCTATCCAACACAATGCCCTTTTGATTGCCCGTTTGGACTGCCTCTTGTCTTTTAGTAAAGTGGCCATAAAAAACAACTATATCAAGCCAGATTTGGATGATACCACGGTATTGGACATCCGCGAAGGCCGGCATCCAGTTATTGAAACCCAATTACCTGTAGGAGAGCCATACATACCCAACGATGTGTATCTTGACAATGAAACGGTTCAGATTATCTTAATTACGGGTCCCAACATGGCCGGCAAATCGGCTCTACTGCGCCAAACGGCTTTGATTGTTTTGATGGCACAAATGGGTAGTTTTGTACCCGCTAAAACCGCCCGAATCGGGTTGGTGGACAAGGTATTTACCCGCGTGGGCGCAAGCGACAACATCAGTGGGGGCGAAAGTACATTCATGGTAGAAATGAACGAAACTGCCTTGATTATGAACAATATAAGTGATCGTTCGCTCATATTATTGGATGAAATAGGTCGTGGCACGTCCACTTACGATGGCATCAGCATTGCATGGAGCCTAGTGGAGTATTTGCATACCAACGAGCGGGCGCGACCAAAAACCTTGTTTGCTACCCACTACCATGAGTTGAATGAACTGTCAGATAAATTGGAGCGGATCCATAATTTCCATGTCAGTACTCGGCAGTCAGGACACAAGGTCATATTTTTACGCAAACTCACCCCAGGAGGATCCAACCACTCTTTTGGTATCCATGTGGCTCGAATGGCTGGTATGCCACAAAGCATTGTAGATCGGGCTGGTGAAATATTGGTTCACTTGGAACAAAAACACATCAATGAAGAACTACCTGATAATCAAATAGATGCCACTGGAAAAACAGCCAATCAACCCGCCGTAGATGCCCGAATCCAGAAGAAAATGAAACAAGTACAAGCACCCATGCAGTTGCAAATATTTGAATCATTAGATCCATATACGGTCAAAATCAAAGAGGAAATCATGGCAATGGACTTGAATACCATGACCCCTATGGATGCGCTGTGGAAACTGAACGAGTTGCGAAAAATTGCGGAGAAAAAATAACGATCACAAATTTGCCACACTATGCGTTATTTAAAAAATTATAAAATGCAACCGTTACTCACCGCACTACTCGTCATTTTTAGTCTCCACCTATGCCAAGGGCAAAAAATGCTCATCCTAGAGCGAGCCAATCGGGTTAAAACTACTAAGTACTATATTGGAGAGACCCTAACATTTAGACTTAAAGGCGATGAAGACTACTGGTATAAACGCCAGATCACAGACATTATGACCGATCAAAAAAGCCTAATGTTGGATAATTACGTGGTCAAATTGGAAGATATTGACAAATTACGAATCCCCAAGCCTAGTATTGTACGCTATCTAGGTGGTACTGTATTTTCTTTTGGTGCCTCCTTGGTTTTTGCTTCTACGGTAGCAGCCATTTATGGATCTGACGAACGCTACGGATTGCTATACGGAGGCGCAGTGACCTCTATGGGTCTTGGATACTTTATGGGTTCGAGAAAAAAGATTAAGATCGGGAAAAAATTTAGGCTTCGTGCCACGGAAATAAGATTTAACTAACCACTCCATCCCTTCAAACCCAGTCAACCCCTTTCCTCAGTAGTCCCAAGGTAATAGCCTCCGCGCTATTGGGTTTCGGCTGAAAATTGTACTCCCACTGAGCCAAAGGCGGCATACTCATCAAAATAGACTCTACCCGTCCATTGGTTTCAAGCCCAAATTTAGTCCCCCTATCCCAGACCAAGTTAAACTCCACGTACCGACCACGACGCAGCATTTGCCACGTTTTTTCCGCTTCGCCCCAAGGCCGATCCAACGACCGCTCCAATAATTCTATATACGTAGGTGCAAAGCAGCGACCCACAGCCAATACAAAATCGTGCAATTCCGCCTTGGATTTGCCCGTTTTCTCATTCAAATAGTCAAAAAATATTCCTCCAATACCACGGGTCTCTTGGCGATGCTTGATGAAAAAATAATCATCCGCATGGGCTTTATAATCAGAGTAAAAACTGGGATCAAACCCATCACAAACCGACTTCAACTGGCCATGAAAATACTGTGCATCTTCCGCTATGATGTAATGTGGCGTTAAGTCAATACCGCCTCCAAACCACCAACGCCCATTGCCCGTCTCAAAATACCGCACATTCATATGGATGATAGGTGCCATGGGACTGCGTGGATGCATCACGATGGATACACCAGTGGCATAAAAATCGGTAGGCTCTATATTCATAGCGGTAGCCGTGGTTTTTGGCAATGGCCCGTGTACGGCACTGAACATAACCCCACCTTTTTCAATTAGGTTTCCTGTGATCACCCTACTGCGGCCTCCACCCCCTTCAGGTCGTTCCCAAAGATCTTCTATAAAGCGTCCGCCTCCATCTATGCCCTCCATTTTTTGACAGATTTCGTCTTGGAGTAATTTAAATTGTGCTGTAATAAATTCTTTATTGTTCACTTATGTATCTATATTTGCCAGATTCAAGTAACAAATGCAACTTTTTGGGATGGAGCAGAGCATTATTTTATCAAAAGAAGGGGCATAAAAAAGTACCCCCTCCTCTGAATGGAATATTAGACTTATTTTGCCGTCCGTTCAAAGATGTCAAAAATGGGTCACATAACCGAAGCACAAAGATACACAATCAATTCAATGATTGCAGAAGGTTTTACACAATCAAAAATAGCCCTGACAAAAGTCGCAACCCAATTCAAGGATTCGTCATTACCATTAACCATTACTTATCTATCTTTGCGAAAAAAAAGTTGAGGATAGCAGTAAACACACGGTTTCTTTTACCCAATCATTTGGAAGGTTTTGGGTGGTACACCCACGAAATAGTGAGCCGCATGGTCAAAAACCATCCGGAGGATACGTTCATTTTTTTATTTGACCGTGATTTTGATCCGCGTTTCGTCTATGGCTCCAATGTCATACCAGTGGTCGTAAATCCTCCCGCTAGGCATCCCATCTTATTTTTTATTTGGTTTGAACTGCGGTTGCCATCCACCTTGAAGCGGTACAAAGCCGAAGTGTTTTTCTCGCCCGACTCCATGTGCAGCCTCCGTACAGAGGTACCAACGGTGATGACCATCCATGATTTGATACCGCTCCACTACCCTACCCTCATACAATGGAAGCACCGTCGGTATCTGTTGCATTTTTTGCCGCTTTTTGCTAAAAAAGCCCAGAAAATACTCACTGTTTCGGAATTTGTAAAATCTGATATTATACAAACCCTTGGTATTGACTCCAACCGAATAGAAGCAATATACAACGGGTGTCGCGACAATTTTGTGCCCTTGGATCTAGAAGGCCAAGCGGCTGTTAGGCTGAAATTTTCGGAAGGCAAACCCTATTTTTTCTATTCTGGAGCCATACACCCGCGAAAAAACATAGGAAGGCTCATCAAGGCATTTGACCAATTCAAGCAAGGGCAAGCATCGGAGGCTAAACTACTTTTGGCTGGCCGCATGGCTTGGCAAACTGACGAAGTGACGGAAGCCTTAGCGCAATCGCCATTCAGGTCAGATATTGTGATGTTGGGCTATGTTGCCGAATCGGATTTACCGCGATTGGTTTCGGCCGCTTTGGCCTTGGTTTATGTATCCATGAGCGAAGGCTTTGGCCTTCCCATGTTGGAGGCCATGCACTGCGAAACACCCGTGATCGCCGCCAATGCCTCTTGTCTGCCCGAAATAGCGGGCGAAGCGGCTCTTTTGGTTGATCCATTGTCAATTCAGGATATTGGTGCGGCTATGGCTACCATCTATACACAACCACTACTCGCCCAAGACTTGATTGAAAAAGGCCGAAAGCAACGGCTCAAATTTAACTGGGACTTAGCAGCCGAGCAGGTATATCAATCACTGGTACAAACAGCCAAAAAGCGTGAAGATTAGCCTTGCTACCGATACACTTTGGTGGGACATAGCGAAATCTGATCCCGATTGCACCTATTTTCAGACCCCCGATTGGTTTAAGATCTGGGAAAAACAAGCTAATTACCGTACCGATGCCTATCTTTTTGAATTTTCGGATGGTACCAAAGCCATTTTTCCAATGGCCTTGGAGCGCAAGTGGTTGGGATGGAGCATTTGGCGACACAGTAGTCCTGGTACAAATTATGGTGGTGTTATTGGTAAGGAAATTTTAACGGAGGGAAATAAATCATCATTATTAAATTGGTTATCAACCCAGAAACAACTCATTCTGAGGCAAAATCCTTATACGGCCAATGCCTTCATCCCTTGTGAAGAGCACAGTGATTTTACCCAAATCATTGATTTGGGTCAAGATGAAGGGATTATCCTCGAAAAATGCTCAAAAAGGCATCAAAGAAACCTCAAAAAAGCCAATGCTAATGATTTGACCTGTGAGATAGCGACTTCAAGGGAGGATTGGAAAACTTATTACGAAGCCTATTTAGACAGTACACGTCGGTGGGGCAAGGCTACCACTCGCCGCTACCCTTGGTCATTGTTTGAGGCCATCCGAGCAAGCAACCATGCGAAATTATGGTTGGTTTACAAGCAAGGAAAGGTGCTGTATGGCTCTATTTGTTTTTATTTCAACCATCGGGTTTTTTATTGGCACGGGGCAGGTTTTTCAAAATACCTCTCTTTGCGGCCAGCGCATTTTATGTTTCATCAAATCATACACGATGCCAAAACCAATGGATACAAAGTCTTGGATCTGAACCCAAGCGGCAGACAATCTGGAGTAGTTCAGTTTAAAAAAGAAATGGGAGCGATCAAGTTACCTGCCCCGGTTTGGATACAACGATAATATGGCTATTCACCTCGTTCACTTCACCAATCGTCATTTTGGCCAAGTATTTATGGCCGCTCATGGTTCCTTGGCTTTGGAATCAAGAATGCCTTATACTTTAACCTTGGTGTTGTCAGAGCCAAAGACCAAGGGTGTGTTGAGCCAGATACTGAGGTGTATTAAGCATCCATATAAAAAGTATATCATCAAAAAACAATTGGGTTTTAGGCAGGTCAATATAATTTTTGTTGAATCCGTCAATGATCCCTCTTTTTTGAAAAAATTACCCACCAATGCGCACGCAATATGCACTGGTTTTAATCAAATTTTTGAGGTTGATTTGATCGCTCAATTTACTAGTTTTGTGAACATACACCCGTCCGTACTACCCTACTATCGAGGCCCTGTTCCCTCCAGATGGTGCTTGGCCAATCAAGAAAAAAAAACAGGTTTTACCCTACACCAAATCACTGAAAAGATTGATAACGGAGATATTATACATCAAGATATACTCCCTATATATGCTTCAGATACTGAATCAACCTTGGATCAACGGATCGCTTTATTAGCAGTTCCTGTTTTCAAGACCTATATTTTATCATTGATCCAAGAAACAAAAATGCCCATCCAGCAACTAGAATCAGGTACCATTTACGCTACCAAAACAGGTTATAAATCATTTCATTAAATGCTCCACATCCCATTTCATATATCCGCCCAAACTGGCTTAGAAGACCAATACATCCATGAATTATTGCATACGCAAGTGGAAAAGCCCTTTTCAGAGCGTTGCACCGATTTACTAAATGACATCACCGGATCCAAGCAAATCCATCTGACCCCATCTTGTACAGCCGCACTAGAAATGGCTGCCCTGCTTTGTGAAATAAAGCCCGGAGATGAGGTAATTATGCCTTCTTTTACCTTTGTATCGTCCGCCAACCCGTTTGTGCTGCGCGGTGCTACCATTGTTTTTGTGGATATTGATCCCAATACGATGAATGCTAACCCTTATTACATCGAATTGGCGATTACCCCTCAAACCAAAGCCATTGTAGTGATGCATTATGGTGGTTTTGCTTGCGACATGGATGAGATCATGCAGATTGCCTATGATTTTAACCTTTGGGTGATAGAAGATGCTGCGCACTGCATAGGGGCTAGTTATAAAAATCGGCATCTTGGTGCTATTGGACATTTGGGAACACTTAGTTTTCACAACAGTAAAAACATACACTGTATGGAAGGAGGAGCCTTGCTTATCAATGATGAACGGCTGAGAGAAAGAGCCCACCTAATCTATGAAAAAGGAACCAACCGCCGCACCTTTTTAGAAGGCCGAACGGATAAATATACATGGGTGGACATAGGTTCTAGTTTCGCAATTTCCGAACTATCTGCCGCATATTTATACGCACAACTACTTGGATATCAAAACATTAATAAAAAAAGAGCCCACCTTTGGCAACAATATGCCCTTGGGCTAGAATCACTGCAAAACCAAGGTCATATTGCGCTCCCGCCCCTAGACTCAAAAGAACACAATGCACATATTTTTTATATAAAATGCGAAGACACTACCGTGCGAAAAAACTTGATGGCACACCTCCGATCTCAGGGTATTCAAGCGTATTTTCACTATGTACCGCTCCATGATGCACCCGCAGGGCTAAAGTATGGTCGCCTTCTTGGCTCTGATACATACACTACCTTGGAAAGCGGAAAACTTCTTCGATTGCCATTGTATGATCGCCTTACAGAAGCACAAGTGGCTATTGTCATTCATTCCGTTTTAGGCTTTTACAAATCACATATAAAGTCTATAATCGCTTGAAATACACTGTTCTGATCGTCCATACAAGATAATCTGAATACTGGATTGCAACTTAGGAACTGTTTCGAAAAAATAAGCAAATTTGATCCAAAAACGCAAAAATTTAGCGTTCTAAATAAAAGTTGTTGATGTTTTCTTTGTAAACTGAAATCGCATTGTACATTTGCCCAGCGACTTAGATGAATACGCCTCTAAAAGCACATATTCAAATACATCGAAAGTCAAATTACACCTTTCACAATTTAATTAAAAAAACTTTTTTATGAAGAAAATTTTCACCCCAATTGCATTTGCAATTTTTGCATTTTTTGCGCAATCTACCACTGCACAAGTGGACGTAACCCTTAATCCATTCGGCTTATTATTCGGAGACCTTTCTGTGGGTGCCGACTTTGCCATTTCAGAGAAACTTAGCGTAGAAGCAGCCGTAGGCTTCGGCACCAACAATGTATCTGACATCAAGGGAACAAATTTTTCGGTTACTGCTGTACCGAAATTTTACTTTAACCCCAATAGAGGTGCTGATCGTTTTTATGCCGACATATTTGTTAAGTTTGTCAACCGCAGATGGAACTATGATGAAGGTTCTATCTATGGAGACTTCACATCTACAAGGTTTGGTTTAGGATTTGGTTTGGGCTATAAAGTAGTGTCTTCTGGTGGATTTGTATTTGATATTGGTTTTGGTGCTGGAAGGGCACTGGTGGACAATAATAAATATGACGATAGCGCTGGGAATCAACAAGATTTCACTTGGATACCAATCATGATTCAGGGCAAATTGGCCGTTGGCTATCGGTTCGGTGGCGGAAAAGATAAATAGTCTTCCATTTATTTTTAAGCAAAAAAAAGGGCTGCCTTGTTAATACGAGGTAGTCCTTTTTTTGTAGCGCTTGAAAATATTGACTCTAAGAGCATATTTTCCTCAATTAGTTGCCCTTTTATAAATCTATCTGAAAACTCAAGATCGGAGTCAATCCGCTTTGCTTACGATACACCCAAGCATTGGTATCAGGGTCATAGGTACGACTGAGGGCATCAATATTGCGGTAATTGGCCACATTTTGAATATCCAAGGCCAAAGTCCAAGCCGCTCTTTTGGCATTTCTACGGTAAGCGATCCGCATATCGGGCCTAAAATAGTCCTGAACCCGTTCACTGAAAGGATGGCTCTCATCCAAAAGTGGGCTTTGAGAAAACCTCGAAACCGCCTGCCCCGGCAATAGTGGAGTGAGCCTTTGGCCTCCATTATATATGATTTTAGTACCCCATTGCAATACACTAGCATTTTTGAAAGTCCACTCTTTGCCTCCCATGAAGGAAGCAGAAAGACCACTGTCAAAAACAGTAGGAAACTCCCGCCCTTGAGCATCAGAATATCGAGAACGAGAAACAGAAGCACCAAACAAGAAGAAGGTGCCGTTTCTAAAGGCTTGCTCCAAAGTCAGGTCAAAACCAAGGTTTTGGCCACCGCCAGTATTCACCAATTGGTATTTGGAAAAACCATCAATGGTGTTCAAAATACTCCAAGAACTGCCCGCACGGTTAGCCACTGGCACATCTTTGAATTTTTGCCAATAAGCCTCCGCATGGATCCGAAAAGCGCGACCTGGCAATATATCATAACCCGCTACCAAGTGCTGAACCCTGATAAAATTGGCATCGTGGTTCACTTCACGGCCATTGATCCTAGTAAAATAATTACCAATGGGAAGCATTTTACTGTGCATACCCCAGCCCAAACTCACCGATTGCTTGGCATCAATTTGGTACTTTGCCCCTATCCGAGGTTCTACGCTTGATTGATCATTGAGCGTCAAGTACATGGCATGTAAGCCTAGGTTAAAAGTCAGTTTTTCACTGGCTCGCACCCGCAATTGTGCGTACGGCTGCAATAATTGGGTATTTCCTTTGGCACGTATATCAGTGGTATCTCCGAGTGTTTTTCGGTCTAAATCATACAATATTTGATTCAAAAACACCCCTGTGCGAAGCGTCAGCCTTGAATTGAATTTTTTATTGTAAACCGACGAAAGCACATATCGTCCCTCTTTGTATTTTTCTCGATTGATCGAAAAACTTTTGGTTATATCTTGTCGGCTAAACGTATCATCTGTAAAAAGCAAGTCTTGTCCCATGGCAGCAACACTCGTTTTGAGAAAAGCATCATCGCCCAACTGTATCGTATAAGTAGCACCCAATGCGCCCATGTTCGTCAAAAGATCACCCCCTAAATAATCAGTAAATTGCTTCCAATCGGCAGTGTCTTTTTCAGGGCCTTCAATCTCCGAACTCAATCCACCGATCCCCCAAATGGTGAACATATTGCGCCCATTCTTAGACGGTACATATACATTGAAGGAAAGATCTTGAAAAGTGTTGTTTACCCTTGGCCCTACCAAGTAAATGCCCATTTTATTCAAAATACCAAGGGTAGAATAGCGATAATTGAGCAAATAAGTGGCTCTTCCTCCTTTTTTGAAGGGGCCTTCGGTGCTAAATTCAAGCCCTAAAATACCCGCTTTAAATGAATATTGGCGCTTTTCGGCATTGCCTTTGCGCAATCGAATATCAAATACGCCAGTGTAAGCATTCCCATATTCTGCTGGAAAAGCGCCGCTGCTAAAATCAGAATTGCCCAACATACTCACAGAAAAGATGGTAATACCTCCACCCGACGAGCCACGGCGAGCGAAATGATTAGGATTAGGAATATCTATGCCTTCCAATCGCCACAATAACCCGATCCCGGAGTTGCCGCGCACCACAATATCAGAACGGTTGTCGCGGCTAGGCTGGACTCCCGGAAAGGCTTGAGCCATCCGTCCCGGATCGTTGGCAGAAGCAGCGTACCGCTGGGTTTCCTCTGCCGAAAATGAACGCGCAGAAAGAATAGCCGCCTCATTCAAGGCTTCATTGCCAAATTTTCGAGCCGTGACGACGACTTCTTTTCCAGAAATAGCCAATTCTACCATTTCAATTTGAAAAGTTATTGCTCTTGTCGAATTGACGATGGTAGGATCGCTCCGCCATTCATCATAACCAAGGTAAGTACAGTTAAATTGTTGACGGCCAATAGGCACATTTGGGAGCGTAAATTTGCCATCAGTGTCCGTAATGGTTCCAATGGCTGGTAATACATTTTCGACTTTTATGGTAGCACCAATCAAGGGTTCGCGGGTGTCTTTGTCTAAGACAAGCCCATGCACAGATTGGGTTAGGTTTTGGCCTTGGAGCGACCATGAGATGAGGCAAAAAAAGATTAGAATCGCAGGTTTTTTCATATTATAAAATTAATAACTTGAAGATATAAAAAGAGCAAATGATAGCCGTGTAGAAACCGTTTCTAGTGCGAATGTCAGGAGAAGTAAACATGTTGGGGAACTAAAATGCGCTTTATATGAATATTTTATAATTACATTTAAATAAAATGGAGGGTTATTGATTTTTGGGAGCAGTTTACCCCAATAATCAAGATGGATACGGCTGGACATGGTACATCGTATTACGCACCTTACGGATTGAGGCAGCATTAATTCTACTTTGTCACTTTAATCTGGCATATTGAACCCCTACCTTTCCCTCGATTTGTCCTGTCGTAGTGAAACGGAGGCAACTACACAAGCCAAACTAACTGAAAATCAAGTATTTCTGTTGCTTTTTCAGTCTTGACAATTGATCGGAGGCTATGCCCCAGTACTTAGTTATGGCTCAGTCCTGTCCCAAAAGCGGGATTAAAAAACCAAATTTTGCCTGCGGCCGCATTTTTTGAACGCTCTGTCGGAATTTATATAAGGCCATTAAAGTACGGCACGGCAGTAATGCAAAAGGCTGCTACAAACAAAATTTTGTTTGCAACAGCCTTTTTATAATATTTTGAATTAAAAAACGGTTAAATCATTGCCATTTTCACTAAAACAATTTACCTAAAAGTTACCAAATCAGTGTTATTGTTTCACAAAATTGCCTTCCAATCGCCCTGAACCAGTCAACAATACTACCCGATATAATCCAGCGGGCAAGATCGAAATATCCAACTGGAAATGATCAGCCGAAGCCACAGATTGCTGAATAACCAGCCGACCATCACTACCTAATACTTCAAGATCTGCTTGTCCAACCGCAAATCCATTGTTAAGCACTGCATGTAGCATCACATATTCTGCGGCAGGGTTGGGAGATATTTGCAAAGATCCCGGTGATTGCACCACGATATCCGTTGGAGTATTACAAGTCACCTTTCCTAGATTGAAATCATCTTTACAATCTGCGTGGAAATGATCTTTCACCACAAACTCATACATCGTCACGCCATCACCAACCAATGGTCCAATGATGATGGGTTGTTGTGTATTGTAAGGGAATGTACCATAGTTGACACCATTGCCCATCACATCAAAACCGCCCGAGCCTACATTATCATATGAAAAAGACAACAATGCAAAAAATTGACCGCATACACAGGGCGTACGAATCACATGCAGATCGTAGATATGGCAATCACCCACAGGGTTACAATCTGGGCCAACAAAATCTTTTTCTTTACAACAAGCTGGAATACCTGAAGCATTGGGTTCTAAACAAACCTTAATGAAATCAGTGGCCGCGCCATTACTTGGGAAATTGGTAATCATAAGTGGCAAAGCAGTCAATGGGAATGTACCCAATACTACGCCATTGCCCCATACTGTAAATTGATTACTGACAGGGTTAATTGCTTGAAAATTAATAGTCACCTTGTATGTATTATCAGAAGTACAGTCGCCTATATTCACAGAAAGATCATTGATCTCACATGGCGTACCGCCATTGCAACTCTCTCCAACAAACTCTTTTACCCTACAGCAAGGAGGGGCATTGGGATCAGTACCTACCATGCATACTTTGATGACATCTGTAGCCGTACCATTCGTTGGAAAATTAGTAATCATGAGCGGCAAAGCCGTCAATGGGAATGTACCTAGTTGTACTCCATTGCCCCATACCGTAAATTGATTACCTGTTGGATTGGCTACTTGGAAATTGACAGTTACTTTGTATGTCGTATTGGAGGTGCAATCTCCAACAGTAACATTTAGTTCACTGACCTCGCAAGGCGTACCGCCATTGCAACTCTCCCCAATAAACTCTTTTACCCTACAGCAAGGAGGGGCATTGGGAGTAGTACCTACCATACACACTTTGATGACATCTGTAGCAGTGCCGTTGGTTGGGAAATTGGTAATCATGAGCGGCAAAGCCGTCAATGGGAATGTACCTAGTTGTACTCCATTGCCCCATACCGTAAATTGATTACCTGTTGGATTGGCTACTTGGAAATTGACCGTTACTTTGTATGTTGTATTGGAGGTGCAATCTCCAACAGTAACATTTAGTTCACTGATTTCGCAAGTGGATGTAACACAGTCAGGGCCTTCAAACTCTTTAGACCGACAGCACAATACAGTACCCGGGGTATTAGACCCCATACAAACTTTAATGACATCATTGGCTGTACCATTGGATGGAACATTATTTAAGGTCAGTGGTAATGCACCTAGGGGAAAAGTACCCAATTGAATACCATTGCCCCAAACCGTAAACTGACCATTGCCGGGGTTGGTCGCTTGAAAATTGATCGTAGTTTTATAAGAAGCATTATTAGCATTGCAGATACCGGGGCTAACAGTTAAGTCAAACACCTCGCATGGGCCATAATCAAAGCAAAGCGGTGCTTGGAATTGCCGCTCTTTGCAACAAACAGGCAAATTACCTGCGCAAACCTTAATTTTTTGGAACACATTGCCATTCCATGGAAAATTAGGAATGTGAAGAGGCAATTGGCTGATATTGAAAGTGCCAAGGTTTGTCCCGTTGGCCGTAACATTGAACGTAGTGACAGTAGTCGGATTGGCTACCGCAAAATACAAGGTTACCCCAAACGTAGAATCAGCAATATTACAAGAATCTGTTTCAATATACAAATTCGATAATTCACAATCTTCATAAGGAAAGCAATGGGGAACCAAAAATTCACGGCTCTTACAGCAACTATTCGGTGAATTAAGATCAGAAACACAAACCTTTACTACATCAAAAGCACCACCATCCCAAGGGAAATTTGGTATAGAAAGCGGTAATTGGTTGAGTCCAAAAGTACCAAAAAATGTATTGTTTGCCCAGAGATCAAAAGAATCAAGCCCCGACGAAGATAACAAATCAAAATTAATGATTACTGAATACGTATGATCGGAGGTACAATCACCAGTATCAACAAATAAATCTAAGATTTGGCAATTGACCGGATTGGTATTGCAAACGGGCGAATTGACCGTCACATCGTCCTGACAGTCATTTAAAATCAAGTCTCTTACAACAAATTCACGCACAGTAGAAACACTGGTTGCTTGAAAAGGGCCCAAGAGTAAGGGTAGTTGGTTGTACGTAAAAGTGCCGTACTGAATGCCATTGCCTTGTACTTTAAACTGGTTGGTAGTGCCAGTAAACTCAAAGTCTAATTTGACCCAATACTCACAACCGCCAGGGTCATTCTGGACAATAGTGGCCGTCAGGTCAAAAATACTGCAATTGCTTTGAGAGAATAATCGCGCTGATAGGAACAGCATGATTATCGGAAGATAGGATGTTAAACGCATAGGAATGTATTAAAAGTTAAAAAATCGAATGAAAGACAATAAGATGCAAATTTCAACACATTGTTGATTGTACTCATGTAATAAAATACTGGTTTTAAGGGCAAAAGTAGTTTTTTTTGAATATTTTTGATTTTATTTTCAAAATTAATAATTTTTCAGCCAATATTTCTACATTTGAGCGACCATTCAGAAGAAAATAATTCATGCAATAAGTCCGATCAAGGACAATCTTCTCCAAAACAATAAGGAATAGAAGGCGTTAATATCCAACCAATAGAGATAGTGTTCAGATTGAATCCACTACATAGACTATTAAAATATCAAATACATGAAAAATATAGTTATTTTACCCATTATCCTTGCACTACTTACCGGCTTCACCTTGTCTTGGACTAAAAAAACAACGATAAAAGAGGCGACCCCGAACATCCTTTTAGAAACGACAACAATGGAATCAGACATAGATGGGAATCCGGAAGAATTGGGCAACGTACATTGGATCCGCGACTTAGATGCGGGTCATAAAGAGTCCATCAAAACGGGCAAACCCCTGTTGATCTTGTTTCAAGAGGTACCAGGCTGCTCCAATTGCACCAGATACGGCAACAACACGCTGCGCCACCCATTGATTGTGGAGGCCATCGAGACCTTTTTTATCCCAGTATGCATCTATAATAACAAAGGCGGTAAAGATGCCGATGCCTTGAAATTATTTGAAGAACCGACTTGGAACAACCCGGTTGTCCGAATTGTCCGTAGTGACAACAGCGATATAACACCTCGGATTCCCGACTTTCGCTCCTCTGTGCCATTGGTATCCGGAATCCGTCAAGCCCTAAGCCTAATCAGTATTGCTCCTCCTCGTTACCTTGACTTATTGGATGAAGAACTTACCGCCCGCGCCACGGGATTAGAAACCGCCACTTTTTCTATGTACTGCTTCTGGAGCGGGGAAGGCACGTTTGGATCTATTCCTGGTGTTATAGAAACCACTTCAGGTTTTCAAGGTGGTAAAGAAGTCGTAAAAGTGCAATTTGACCCGCGTAAAACCTCCAAAACGGCCTTAGAAGAACAAACCCAACCCAAAGGTATCGAGACATGTTCCAAAAATGATGGATTCAAAACCGATCGCGAACCAAAGTACTACCTATCAAAAAGTCCGTATAAATTTATCCCCATGACCTCCCTCCAATCCTGTCTCGCCAATAGTATGGTAGGCCGTAATGAATCACCTGATGCCTTACTATCGCCCCGTCAATTGGCAATGCTCCAAACCATCAAAGCCCAACCAACGAAAAAATGGGAAGACATGATTGGTGTTGATATGGTAGGTATTTCATTTTAAAGATTCACTCATCATTTAAAACATGACCATAGGTTTTTCTCCTTGCCCCAATGATACTTTTATATTTGATGCCATGCTCCACGGGAAAGTGGATTGTGAGGGTTTGGTATTTGAACCTATCATAGAAGATGTGGAGGCACTCAACCGCCGAGCATTCGCAGGTGAGTTGGACATCACAAAATTGAGTTACCACGCTTTTGCACACCTGACCAATCAATATATGTTATTGAATGCTGGATCAGCCCTTGGAAACAATTGCGGGCCTTTGTTGGTGGCGCGAGAAGCCTTGGATTTGGCACAAATCAATGCGGGGCGTATTGCTATTCCAGGAAAAATGACCACCGCCAACTTTCTTCTAAGTTTGGCTTATCCAGAAGCCCAAAACAAAGCAGAAACCTTGTTCTCTGACATTGAAAAGGCGGTACTGGATGGAAGTTGTGAAGCGGGATTGATTATCCACGAAAACCGATTCACTTATGAGCAATTGGGATTGAAAAAAATCATAGATCTGGGCGAGTTCTGGGAAACCACCACTGGAATGCCCATACCCTTGGGGGGGATTGTCGTAAACCGTAGGTTAGATACCGATATTCAACAAAAAGTAGACAGAATTCTGCGCCGCAGCGTAACATACGCATTTGATAATCCAGAATCGGTGATGCCCTATGTCAGGATGTACGCACAGGCTATGGACGACCGAGTCATGCAATCACACATTGATCTATATGTAACCCAATACACGATTGATTTAGGGGCAAAAGGCCGGGAAGCTATCGCATTCATGCTGAAAACCGCCTTGGATAAGGGCGTGATTACCTCCTTTGCTCCAGATTATTTGGTTGCTGCTTAAAAATCCTTTAAAGACCCTAGCCCCGTCAACTCCCGCACTTCCCGCATGGTTTGTTGGGCTTTTTTCCGGGTTTCGGCACTGGCCTCTTGTATTTGATTTTTCACGTTACGCTTATCGGCTTGGAGTTCGGCCAACCGTTCCCGAAAAGGATTGATCATTTTTACCAGCGTTTCAGCGACTTCTTCTTTGAGTGCGGAGTATTTCAAGGCACCAGCCTCATAGTCGTCCATCAATGATTGGTGTGCCTCCATGTTTTCGCAAGCGCGCAATAATTCAAAAAGATTTTTCACACCTGTACTCATTTCTCCGGCTACGGCTTCGCCCGTATCGGTTACTGCCGATTTAACCTGCTTACGGATCCGATCTTCTTCACCAAATAGGTTAATATAGTGTTTTTCGCCTAGGCTTTTGCTCATCTTTCGATTTGGATCGGCAGGAGAAAGTATTTTGGGGGTTTCGGTGAACAAAGGAGCCGGATGGACAAAATATTCTTTTCCAAACTGGTGATTAAACCGCTGAGCGATACCACGTGATAATTCCAAATGTTGCTCTTGATCCTTTCCAACGGGCACATAATCAGCATGATAGATCAATATATCAGCCGCCTGTAGCACAGGATAAGCAAACAACCCAAGACTAACAAAGGCATCTTTATCCGTTTCGTGGAGTTGATCCGTTTTGTCTTTAAATTGAGTCATCCTCGACAACTCGCCAAAACTAGTGGTACAACCCAATACCCAAGCCAATTCCGAGTGTTCGGGTACAAGGCTTTGAATGAATAAATTTTCGGGCTTGATACCACAGGCCAAGAGATAAAATGCCATAGTCCAAGTATTTTCCCTTAATTTTGCAGGGTTGTAGGGCATGGTCATGGAGTGATAATCCACCACTCCATATCGGCAGTGGTAGGTTTCTTGAAGCCTTACCCAATTCTGAACAGCACCAAAATAATTTCCAATATGTAAGTCACCCGTAGGTTGAATGCAAGACAGTACGTTTTTCACGAAATAAAAATTTAAGGGCGCAAAGATAAGCACTTATGACGAATGGTTGAAGACTAATGACTAATTTTGCCAGTAAAATATAGAAACAACATGAAATACTCATTTATTTTCCTAATGGTTTGGTGCGTTGCCACCGCAGGAAATACGCAGCAATTATCAGGTATCAGCACTCGATGGAACGATTCGTTTGTTGCATGGGAAATATTGGCTTTTGCCGATCAAGAAACCGAAACCGAGGCCGACGATGAACGGGAAGAAGTACCAGCCGGCGAATTCAGCCAACGATGGGCTCAAGTAAAAGACGATTGGTCGGAATGGGACTACGAAGTATTGGAAGAGCGCGGCACCATTCGAGCCAAATGGAAAGATGATCCGACCCAATGGGAACTCCGAAGTTATGATGGTCACATTATAACCATGCGCACCGCTTGGGGCAAGGATATGAATGAATGGCGAATCACTGACAACGACGTAGCACTCACCTTGCGCAGCCGCTGGACCAATCAAAAGGATGAATGGCTGGTAGAAGATAAAAACCGTGGAAGGTTTTATATGTACACCCTCCGATCGGGCGATCCGCGCGACTGGGCTATCGAAGACGGGCTAAATGATGAGGTTTCTAACGCATTAAAGACTGCTATCGTTTTTTTAACCGTATTTAATAGCAGCCCAAGATAATGATAACTACTTGATTATCAATAGATTTGTGTTAGCATTAGCATAAAAATAAAAAATATTTTGATTTAGGTATTGCGCAATTTAAAAAATGCCTCTACCTTCGTAAAAGTTTTCATTTGGTTTTTTGGGGTTTATTAGTCGTCGGCACGCGTAAGCGGTCGGCGACTTTTTTTTGTTTTTTTTTATTTGCCCAAAGACACCATATTAGCCAACAAGCGATACGCTCCCGAAACGCCAAAAGGCATCTCTCGAAAGAACGAAATACCAGTATAGACAAAATGTCCTTTTCCGTATTTTGCGGTCAAAACCGCACCATTGGCGGCCTTCTCACCGGGATCATTACAAGAGATTGGGGCTTCAAAATCGGCAGCCCATTCACTAGGGAAATATAACCCCCGCTCTTGAACCCATCCTTCAAAATCCTTTGCAGTTATCTTATTAGGCTTGTTCAGCACAGGATGATCTGGCAACAGCAGCCGAACTTCCGAATTTTCATCGGTTACGCGGGTACGCGAGAGTTTCATATCGTAAGGAGCCAGTTTTTCCACAAATAAATCAAAATTATTATTGTATTGGGTCACTAGGGTTCCTCCTTCCTGCACATAGGCCATGAGTTTTTCATGGTAAAACTTTAGGTTTTCCTTGGTATTATAGGCACGGATACCCAAAACTATCGCGTCAAATGTTTTCAGTTTGGCCAATTCCATATCTTTGTCTTCCAAGAGGGTCACCGTGCAACCCATTTGGCGTAGTGCGGCAGGTACTTCATCGCCGGCCCCCATAAAGTAGCCTATGTTTTTGGCACTTACTTTTAGGTCTGACTTCACGATATTCACCTGATTAGGCATTAAAACACTCTGTTGCGGTATATGGTCGTATTTGATCGGAATCAAGCGATAATTATAGGTTTTTCCATCTACTTCCACGTATGCATTGAGGGTTGTCTCTCCATAAGCCTTGGTTTCTACTGAAAAATTAAAGACTTGTTCCTGTCCTTTTTTAGTGATGCTAAAAGGCTGTGTGCCGCCCGTGGTGAACCAAGCAGGGTTAGAAGCGATGACCTTTACCACACCAGTCAAGTTGTCGCGACCAGCCTTCACCCGTACGCTCAGGGCTTGCTTAGGGGCATTAAATACATAGGCACTTTGTGTAAACTCTACAAAAGCAGGTGGAAGCACTTCAAATGGCTTCCATATTTCACCAATAGCAGGCTCTTCTATTTTATAGGCCACATCCGTATAATATTCAATTGGTATCCCATTGATGATAAAACCCCACCGAACTTTGGCATAACGCGGTGTTTCTGGCATATCCACCCTAGTTTGATTATCCACTTTATACATACCCAAGGTAGAAGGCTCCATCAACCAGAAAGGGGCAGTTATCGTTGCCTCTTTGGGCAAGTTAATGCTTTTTTCCAAAATAAAAGCCTTGGTAGGCAACATAGTATAAGAAGTAATGGTGTCAAAAATACTTGGGCGAACGGTGATACTGCCCAATTCAACCACACAAATACCTGGCGCGCTCCTTTGGATGGCTTCTAATCGCAACTTAACTGATTCCCCCGGAGTGGCACTTGGTTCGGCCGCCGTGGCTTCTAGGTATAAACCCAAGCACCCACGGATCACTTCTTTGATTTCAGCCATTTTAATGGTCTTCCAATATCCTTCGGGCAATGCCTTCATCAATTGCATGGCACTCAAGAGATCGGGAATAGAGCCGGATGGATTACCTATACTGAATTCCTTTTCCACTTTTGCCAATATTTGGCCTATAGTGGCTCCGCCTTCCACACGAGTCCAAGTAGTGTTGATACCATCAAATATATCTTGCGATGGAGGGCGTTCCCCTTTGATGAAATCAAACCAATCGCGGCTTTCACCACGGCTGCTCATAGCACCAAAGCCTTGGCATCGGTGCATGGATCGGGCTTCGGCAGCCACTTCGTTGTTGCTTTTGCCTTTCAATGGCAAATAAACACCCAAATCCAAGGTAAATAGACCGCTTTTATCCATTTTATCAAAGGCTTCGCGGCCTCCGAAGAAAAACCAAGAAGTATTGAAAAACTGACGGCGCGGCTGCCAAATGGAGGTCAATGACAACTGTTCAGGATACACATCAGCCTTTCCGGCCAAGTCAAAGGCTTCTACCGAAAGCATGGCTGATGCCGTATGGTGGCCGTGGGTATCGTATTTTTTATCGTGGTAAAAACGATTGACAATCACATCGGGTTGGGTCTCTCTAATAGTCCAAACCACATCGGAAAGTACCTTATCTTTATCCCAAATACGGAGGGTTTCTTCTGGGCTCTTTGAAAATCCAAAGTCGTTGGCGCGGCTGAACCGCTGCTTTCCACCATCTACTGAACGGGCCATGAGCAGTTCTTCAGACCGCAATACGCCCAACAATTCCCGCAATTCAGGGCCAATTAGGTTTTGGCCACCGTCTCCACGGGTCAATGAAAGGTAATTGATTTGGTAAAGTTTTTCATTGGCGCAATAACTAATAAACCGCTGATTTTCATCATCAGGATGAGCGGCAACATAGAGTACCGAACCCAAAACGTTGAGTTTGCGCACCGATTGATACAGTTCAGAGGCTGATGGTTTGATAGGTTTTTGAGCGGTAGCCAAATTTGGAAATAGGTATAAGCATAACCCGAAGCAAAATAATAGCCACGAAAATGGCGTAAAAAGGCGATATGTATTCACTAAATTTATTTATTTAATTAAAAAAACGTCGCAAGATACCAGCATTTTCAAACTTCGTGATGGTTTGTGTTCTGGGTACAACCTAACAAAAAGTTAATCCTACTGTTTGGTCTAGACACCACTATATTTGCAGTTCGGAAAAAACATTGATATGACACAAACAAAATTACCAGTCATCATTGACTGCGATCCAGGCCACGACGATGCCATCATGCTCATGCTTGCAGTGGGTAGTGGGCGTTTTGATATCAGAGCCGTGACTTGCTCGGCAGGAAATCAAACCCAAGATAAAACCCTTCGCAACACCTTAAATGTATTGTCGCTCATTGGGGCAGACCTTAAAGTATTCAGGGGTTGCGACAAACCTCTGTTCCGAAACCTCATCATAGCCGATTATGTGCATGGAGAAACAGGACTGGACGGGCCAGAATTTCCAAAACAGCCCAATCTATCGGCTCAATCTATTTCTGCTGTGGAAGGGATGGCTCAGATATTGGCTGAAAGCGATGATAAAATTACCATCGTGCCAACTGGGCCTTTAACCAATATTGCGACTTTTTTGTTAGCATACCCACATTTGAAACATAAAATTAAGCGTATTTCACTGATGGGCGGCGGTATTTTCCGAGGAAATATCACCCCTGTGGCCGAATTCAATATTTTTGTAGATCCAGAAGCCGCCGAAATTGTGTTTGGATCAGGTGTACCTATTACGATGTGCGGATTGGATGTTACACACAAAGCCTTGGTGTACCAAGAAGATATTGACCGATTTAGAGCCATTGGAAATAAAACAGGTCTGGCTGCTGCGCAATTGATGGACTTTTTCTCCATATATTATAGGCGTGAACGCCCTGAGTTGAATGGTGGAGCAGCATTGCACGATCCCTGCGCATTAGCATGGCTCATTGTACCGGAATTATTTGAGTCCAAACCTTGCTATGTTACAGTAGAAACTCAAGGAAAATACACCTCTGGCGCTACGGTTGCTGATTTTTATAATGCCTTGAAAAAACCACCCAATGCGGAAGTGGTATATGATATAGACCGGCCAAAGTATATTGACTTGCTTTATGATGCTATTAAGGTGTTGCCATAAAAAGAATTTCACAAAAGATATTGCTCAATTATTAGAAAAAGGTGCGGCATTCTATCACGAATGCTGCACCTTTTTGTATTTAGTGGAAGTGTTCAAAAAAACTGTGTTTGTCTCTGCTTCAACACCGCCCGTACCTTTGCTTCATCAAACAGAAACAAAGTGAAAAACGAAAACCATTAGAAAAGGAAAACAACTAAAACCAAGATGTCCAAGTGAGAAAACTGATGAGCAAAAGGTAATGGGAAGTGTTCAAAAAAACTGTGTTTGTTTGTTCTTCAACACCGCCCGTACCTTTGCTCCATCAAACAGAAACAAAGTGAAAAAATAAGTTTTGAAAAACGAATTGAAAACGGTAACCTTTTTCCAAATGACTACATAAACCCATTAGATAGTTGAAACATAACCTTTTGAGACCGAGTGAGAATGCGGCAAGACTGAATGAAACAGCCCTACTGAATTGAATGAAACACCCAAATGATGTGAGTGAGAACGAAAACACCAATCCAAATTGAGAACACCCAAATGATGTAAGTGAGAACGAAAACGCCAAATCCAAATTGAGAACACCCAAATGATGTAAGTGAGAACGAAAACACCAAATCCAAATCGAGAACACCCAAATGATGTGAGTGAGAACGAAAACACCAAATCCAAATTGAGAACGCCCGAATAATGTAAGTGAGAACGAAAACACCAAATCCAAATTGAGAACGCCCGAATGATGTAAGTGAGAACGAAAACACCAAATCCAAATTGAGAACACACAGTTCCAAAAAGCCGCTCAACGCCTATCGCGTACTTAGCAAATAAACCCTGAGAGGTTAGCGATAGCGTTGACGGACTGTGCTGAAAAACAAGTGAAACACTTCAAAAAGATCAAATTTAATTGTACACAGTTCCCAAAACCGTTCAACGACCGTTGCCACCAGTGAACCAAGGCTTTAGACAAAGAAGAGCAGTGGCGTTGACCGGGTCTGTGTTTTCAGCGTGCAGAAGCGGCGGCTAAGACCAACAAGCAAAACCTAAAACAATCTGACGAGGGGGCTGAATACCCCCTTATCCTACATTAAAGTCCAAATACCACCCGTTTGAACCCAATGGAATAGACTCATCATCAATACATTAAGATAAAGTTAAACCATTGGATTTCGAGAACCCCAGAAGACCATTTGAAAATATACACAACTATCTATCACAACACCTCAAAAAATGCGCCTCATCAATTATGGAACCTGTAATCATCGAAGTCAGTTGTAATCTCAACGAAGAAAACCCTCTATGGAATGAAATAGATACCATCTCTTTGGAGGTAGGTTATCCCGGTCGTAATGGACGAACCCTCTGGAAACAGATCGGTTGGTTGCGCGATCAGGTCGTACCATTTGGGAAAACATTTGCTCATGCCCTTTGGAATCAACGAAAAAATGAACACACCATGGTGTTTGACTTTCTACCAGTCATTGAGCCTAAAAAACAAGAAGCCGAACGAGCATACTTCATTAAGAAGTGCATCACTACCCCTGATGGCCGTACGCGCACATCAAAATCCAAACTCGTCAGGGGTGATTTCTCAGACGATTATTTCTCCCTAAAAGCCGATTACCCCAAGGTAAATAAGTAATTCACTGTAAGCCTAACCAGTATTTTTTTAAAGCCACCTCGTCATCAGACAGGGTGGCTTTTTGCTTTTTGGCCGAACGAATAAAAAAATAAACACATATACATACCGCAAAACCATTTTTTTCAACCGTATTCTAAATTGTGGTTTCTATTTCGAATCTAATAACCTTATCTTGCAGGAGTTTTCTCATAGTATGTTTTGATTTTCCTACTGCTGTACAGTAGTAGGATTTTTTTCTTTTAAATCTTTTTTTTGGGGCTCCCGCCATCATATTTATTCGGTTATTGGCACTTGGAGTCACTTTACAAATCATTCTTTTCAGAATAATTAGATAAAGTGGCTCCCAGTGCGGGCTGCTCAAAACCTTTTCATTGTTTCATTTTTTTGATTTTGACCGTCGTTTCACACGAAACGCTGTATCTTTGTATCATGTTACAAAATGCATTATCTATCCATGTCAGGCTATACCTCATTCTTTTTTGGCTATTGATGAGTGTTTGTTTTTTATTTGGACAAGTAAAAAGCAGTGCTTACCGAGCCATGCTTAAAACCATGCTTAGCCACAGTGTCCAAGAAGTGGGGATTGCTGCCGCAGCTACAGATAGTTCAGTCGTATTTTTGGATGCCCGCGAACCCAATGAATATGGGGTAAGCCATCTCAAAAATGCGCTCCATATTGGCTATGACCATTTTGAATTATCGAGTGTACAGCACCTCGACAAGCAAGCACCCATCATTGTGTATTGCTCCATCGGTTATAGAAGTGAAAAAATAGCGCAAAAACTCAAGCAAAGTGGATTCACCAACGTTTCAAACCTCTATGGCGGTATTTTTGAATGGGTTAACCAAAACCATCCCGTTTATGACGGCGTAGGTAAAACTACTAAAATACATGCCTATAGTCGTAGTTGGGGAATCTGGCTCAAAAAAGGAGTAAAGGTGTATGATTGAGTTTGTACTTTTGCGAAAATAATTAAAAATCATGCAAAAAATTCAAAACTATATACAAGGCCAATGGGTCAGCGGAAAGGGTGATGGGGTGGCACAATACCATGCCCTTACGGGTGAACAACTCAGTACTGCCAGCAGCGAAGGATTAGATTATGCAGCCATATTGGAGTATGGGCGGCAAAAGGGAAGTCCTACCTTGAGGCGCATGACTTTCCAAGAGCGGGGGCTCATGCTCAAGGCACTAGCCCTTTATCTCACAGATAGAAAAGAAGAATACTACGCCATATCGCACCGGACGGGTGCTACCCGTGCCGACTCTTGGGTTGATATAGAAGGAGGCATCGGCAACTTATTCGCTAACAGTAGTTTACGTCGAAAACTCCCAGATGAGTCTTATTACACGGAAGGGGAAACCATTCGACTATCAAAGGAAAATACCTTTATTGGACACCACATACTGGTACCAAAACAGGGCGTGGCTATTCATATCAATGCCTTTAATTTCCCGATTTGGGGCATGCTCGAAAAAATAGCTGTCAACCTAATGGCTGGTATGCCAGCAGTAGTAAAACCGAGCGAACAGACCTCCTACCTTACGGAGGCTATGATGCGCGACATCGTTGATTCTGGCATATTGCCGGTGGGCGCAATTCAGCTCATCGTTGGCAGTGGTCGGGGCTTACTTGACTCAGTAGAGAGTCAAGATGTGGTCACGTTCACTGGATCTGCCGAGACCGGCCGAAAACTCCGAAACCATCCCGCTATCGTAGCACATTCGGTGCCATTCACAATGGAAGCGGACTCTTTGAATGCGGCTATTTTAGGAGAAGATGCCGTTCCAGGCACACCCGAATTTGATTTATTTATCAAAGAATGTCGCCGGGAGATGGTCACCAAAGCAGGGCAAAAATGTACGGCTATTCGCCGAATCATCGTGCCGGAATCCATATTACCAGCAGTACAGGAAGCACTTTCTAAAGAATTGGCCAAAACAATGATCGGCGATCCATCCTTAGAGGGAGTTCGTATGGGCGCCCTCATCAACCGACAACAAGTGGCTCGAGTGCAAGAAAAACTATCTGAATTGATCCTCGAAACACCTATCGTTTTTGGTGACTTAGAGACTTTTGAGGTAAAGGGAGCAGATAAAAACAAAGGTGCTTTCGTGCCGCCTATTCTCTTACTGAATGACCGCCCTTTTGAAAAATTACGAACCCACGAAACGGAGTGTTTTGGCCCTGTCTCCTCCATAATGCCTTACAAAACCCTTGAAGATGCGATAGAATTGGCTAAAATGGGCAAAGGATCCCTCGTCTCCACGATTTGCACCAATGATACCAGTACTATGCGCGAGTACGTACTGGAGGCCGCCGCTTACCACGGGCGCATACATATACTCAACCGAATATCGGCCAAAGAGAGTACTGGACACGGTGCACCTATGCCGCTTTTGGTACATGGTGGCCCCGGCAGGGCCGGTGGTGGCGAAGAAATGGGCGGGCTACGGGGCGTATTGCACTATATGCAGCGCACTGCTATACAAGGTCATCCGACCCATATTACGAAAGTGACCAATCAATTCCAAGTGGGGGCAGAACAAACCGAAACGCCCGTACATCCCTTCAAAAAACACTTTGAAGATCTACAGGTTGGCGAGACCTTGTTCACTGCAAAACATACGATTTCAGAAGCCGATATTCATAATTTTGCCAATGTGAGCGGCGATAATTTCTATGCACACATGGACGCAACCGCCCTAGAAGGCACGCCTTTTGCGGGACGCGTAGCCCACGGTTATTTTATTTTGTCGAAAGCGGCTGGCCTATTCGTTGATGCAAAAAAAGGTCCTGTTTTGCTCAATTATGGGTTGGATGAATGCCGTTTTACCAAACCTGTTTATCCCGGAATGACCATAGCCGTAAAACTTACCGTCAAAGAAAAACAAACCGCCGATCCAGTACCTAATACGCCCACTACACCCAATGCCGACGGGAGCATACCTGTCAATACAATACCTCGAGGCATCGTAAAGTGGCTCGTGGACGTTTATGACGAAACTGGCGATATGGTAGCCATAGCGACCATATTGACGATGGTTAGAAAAAGAGGGCAATGATATTTCGGGTTTCCTTTATCTTTGCGCCTCAATCATCATCAATTGCAACCTACACTTTGGCACCTGAGCGGTTTATTAAGTGTGGGTGTATCCATCAAAAAACAAACTGATCGTATTGATCAATTTTTAAAAAATAAATATATTATGTCAACAAAACACATTATTACCATTGCACTGATTTTAGTAAGCATTTCTGCCCAAGCGCAATTGCGCTATGGATTCAAGACGGGTTTGAACTTTGCCAAAATGAATGGGACATCTGAATTAAGTGACGCTGGATTAGCCTTAGAAAAATGGACAAACACGACAGGTTTTCATATCGGAATGTCATTGGCATACCCTATTACTGACAATTTTAGCCTGCGCGGCGAATTTCTATACTCTAAACGTGGTGCAAAATACTACTATGAAGGAAAGGCTTTCCGCATTTTCCGATATGATGGCGGCACCACCAAAGCCTTTGGGGATACTAAACATTTGGTCAATATCAACAACAGTTATTTGGATTTTCCAATCATGGCTGTGGGTCGTTTTGGCGATTTTGAATTCTCAGCAGGTGGTTATTTCGGTTTCAACATTCAATCTATCGGCGATGGTGCCCTTAGTTTTACCAATGGAAAAGTGGATGACTCGGTTGGTACCCCGATTGAAAATTTAGAATTTAACCTAAATTACAACTATCGCCGCGATGAGGCGGGCGAAATTGTGGAAGGTGAATCTTTGAATCCAAATATCAAGGGCAAGATCATCACTGTACCAAAGACACACGGTGCCTATTTTGATTACACAGAGGATAAAGGCAACTTATTTAAGACCCTTGACTATGGTTTGGTCGGTGGCGTTTCTTACTTTTTTAGCCGTTCTTTGTACATAGGTGGCCGCTTACAATACGGATTGGCCGATATTACCAACAATAAAGCAGATCAAGCCAAGACACGTACTGGCGCTAACAATGAACTCCTTTTCCGCGATGACAAAGACCGCAATTTTGTCATTCAGGCATCTGTGGGTTTTAGTTTTTAATGCCTAAAAACCAACAAAATGAAAATTTTAATACTTGGTGGAGGAAACATGGGCATGACGTATGCACAGAGTTTCTTGAGGAGTCGTATTGTCACCTCCGATCAATTGATGGTGCTGTGCCGCAATTACGAAAGGGCTAATTTGATGAGTCAACAGCATGATGGCCGTTTTTTTAGCGATCCTCGCTTGTGCGTACCCGAAGCAGATCTATTGGTGCTGGCTGTAAAGCCACAAGATGCCCCAAGATTATTTGAAGAAATACACGATTTGACTCAACCGGGTCAGGTGTTTCTAAGTATTATGGCGGGTGTTAAAATGAAGGCTATTGGGAAAGCACTCCATGCTGACAAGATCATACGTGCTATGCCCAACCTACCTGCCCAAATAGGGGCTGGCGTGACGGCATTCACCTCTACCGATCAAGTGACGCGGATAGAACTCATCATGGTGCAGAACCTGCTCAATACCACTGGCAAAACCCTTTATGTAGAGAAAGAAGACATGATTGATGCTGCTACTGCTATATCAGGATCTGGCCCTGCTTATGTCTATTACTTTATGAATGCTATGATTCAGGCTGCCAAAGAAATGGGGTTCTCCGATTCGGAATCAGAACTTTTGGTGGCACAGACATTTACAGGAGCCGTAGATCTTTACAATAAATCAGATCTGAGTTGTGAAAACTGGATCGCTAAAGTAGCCTCTAAGGGCGGAACAACCGAAGCGGCAATGCGCGTATTTAAATCAACAGCCTTACATGAAGATATAATAAACGGAGCACAGGCGGCTTTAGAGCGGGCTAGGGAATTGGGTAAATAAGGAACGCTTGCTCCTTACTTACCTATGCAATTCTACTGAAATCCTACCCGCTCATTGTGTTGATTTCTCATCATATCTCTTAATTTAAGAATAGAAAAAACAATAATCATCATAACATTGCAAAAGGCCATTGACCATTTTAAGGCTGTTAGTACCGTAGCAATATGCGCTACCCATATATTGAAGGATGGGTACTGATATAGCATAATAGAAATAAATATGTTCTCAATCCAGTCAACAAAACAGGAATATACAGATAATAGTGCCCACTTACGGCCGCCTAGACGATAAAGGGTAGCGCCAAATAGAAGCGAGTAAACAACTGGATAAATTAAATCACCTGTCCATTCAGCAGTAAGATATAAATTTCTACCTTCAACACCGTACAAATTGAATCGTTGCAAGGCTTCTTCAGAGGTGTACCATGGTAAGAGATCAATAACTCCCACGCCTCCAGACAATGCCATTAACTGAGTCTGTATAGGTGCCAATACAAAAATATTGATACCTATGAAAGCAAGAAGCAATGCAATAAGGAATCCTGTTCCAGAGCAGTATTTAAGCATTTGCATCAATCGTTCGTTTATTTTTTTTATCATGGGTAAATGTCGTTTTGTGAATAATATTCTAGTAGATCGAATAATAGTTGCAAATTTGCGGTCAGTTATGTTCCTGTTGTCTTAACAATCTATAACAAAGGTAAAAAAGGATAAAAATGAAAATATTATTAGTGGATGATGAACGCCAATTCAGTGCCCTTACACAGGAGTACTTAGAGGCTAAAAATTGTGTAGTGACTCTAGTACACAGCGGTGATGAAGGCTTGGAGGCATTCAAAAAAATCACCTTTGATTGCTGTATCCTTGATGTGAAAATGCCTATGAAAGATGGGTTTACACTAGCCACTGAGATTAGAACCCTAAGTCCTGAAATGCCACTCGTATTTTTGACAGGAGCCAGTCAGAAAGAAGAGCGAATCAAGGGATTGACCATAGGAGCCGACGACTATATTACCAAACCTTTTAGTCTGGAGGAACTTTACTTACGCATCCAGAATATCATGAAACGGGTTGGAAACCAACGCAAAACAACAGTGGTTCAGCCTGTTTTTCCGATTGGCAATTATCTATTTGATGCCAATGTACGCACGCTCACCCTTCATGAAACCCAAGAAAAATTGACTGCTATGGAAGCAAAACTCCTGCAACTTTTCCTAGAAGATGAATATAATATTATCCACCGTGATGTCGCGCTGCGGCGCATCTGGGGCGATGATGACCAATTAAAGGGTCGTAGCCTCAATGTGTATGTATCAAAACTTCGCCATTTTTTGGCAGGTGATCCCCGCATTGAAATTCTGAATGTGCATGGAGAAGGCTACCAGTTGGTAATTAAGTAACGGTGAAAAAATAACCGTCGCATAAGGAAGGTAAAAGTACATTCCCTATGCGACAGCCTTCGCAAATTGACTATTCTTTGAGCAATTTTATAGAAGAGACACCACGGTGATGCCTTAAATTAAGTATGTAACATCCAGCAGCCCAGTCGCTCACATCAATGGAAGCACGAGGGCTTTCCAATATTTGAACAACGATTAATTGCCCCATCGCATTATATACTTGTAGTGCAATATCGTTTTCATCAGGCAACAATATTTCTACTCTATAGGTAGCTGGGTTTGGAAAAACACTGATACCAGCATCGTCAGGCGATATAATACCTGATGTACTTTGAAGTTGCAGAGGCCCAATTTGGGTTGTGCAGCCAGTTGCATCACTGGTAGTCAGAAAATAAAACCCTGGTGGCGCATTGGTCAGGTTTTGTGTAGTGGATTGAAGTGCCCCAGTGGCAGTTCGCCAAGCATAAGTATAGGCCGCTATTCCGCCAGATGTAAATATGACAATGGAGTCCAAATAAACAGGGCCTTGATTTGTTGGCGTAGAGCGAAGAAAATCCGACAGGACTTGAACGGAGTCAACCGACAGGCAACCATTGGAAAAATTCGTAACATGAACCCTGTAATTCCCGACACTGTCAACACCGAGGCTGGAGTTGACCGCCCCAGAAATGGGTACTCCATTTGATCCAAACCATTGATAACCAACGACGGTGCTGTTCGTACAGATTTTTTCGATTTCTACAACATTTCCAGAACATAGTAGTGTCACGGAATCAACCCCATCCATGATGGGATATTCCGTATTCATAGGCGCATTGGCAGAACTCGAAACTTGACATCCATTTTGATCAGTTATGACGACATCATATGAGCCTCCTTGTGAAGCAGTCAGGATGGAGTCCACTTGACCCGAAAGCCAAAAATAACTATATGGAAGGATTCCACCAGATGCGTGAGCAGTCAATTGAATGCTAGGATTGATACAAGTAATTACACCGTCTATCTGGATGTCAAGTGATAGCACTGGAGGTTCAGTCAATAAAGCAGTAGCGATGGCCGAGCCACCAGTAACACTTGTAACAGAAACAATATAAGTCCCTGCGCCAATCCCCTGTATGGAAGCCGTTGTAGCCCCATTTGACCAAAGGTATTGAAATGTGCTGCCAGCACCGGGTACAGAAGCCGTTATTTGAGCATTCTGGTCACCGTTACAACGAACAGGTTGATTGACTGTAATAATAACGGTAAAGCCTTGAGTCATACCCAATTGAGGGCTAAAAAAAGACAATAGCAGTGCTAGTGCTCCTAAGAGGAGCGATTTTTTTTGTTGATACATCATGTGAGAATTTAATTTTTTTGTGTTGTTGTGTTGTTCAGGTTTTTACCTTTTTTATTTTTGTGCTTTTTGCCTCCAAAGGTTCGAGACAATGTCGTGCCACCCTGCCATTCAGTATAATTTTCAAAGGCTTTAGAGCGATTGATCAGTACAGAAGTAAAAAAAGACCATTGATATACTTCTGCAAAATTCCAACCTAGGTTCAGTGTATTAGACCAGATAGATCCATCTTGAGTATCGCCTACTTCTGAAAGATTCCAGGTGCTACTCCAGGCAGCACTATTGCGGCCTTCACTCCAGGACTTATTCACCCCCACTGTACCACCGTACCGATTGCTATTGATCTGATAGACTTTGATGTTGTTAAAATTGGCACCAGCCGACCAACCCCACCCGCTTTTCTGATAGTTTTTACTGAAATTTGCCGTCGCAAACGTCGTGTTTAAATTGGCAAACTCACGAGTAAACGGGTTTCGATCATTCAACTGCTGATAATTTAGACTCAACATCAAGTTGGAACTACGTAAACTATCTGTCCAATTCCAATGCGGCGTAATACCAATATTGGTATTGAGCATGGCCACCCGAATGGTGTCATTTAGGCGAACAACACCATCCCTTTGATTCACTGCAGCATTCATGTAATTGGTTTCAATACCGAATTTCTGAGAGGGGTTAATGGATAAAACGGCATTTCCAATGACCCTCTGCGTGGTTTCACTTCGATTGCCAGTCAGGTTATTTCGCTGAATACCAAGGGTACCCAAAAAACGCGCTTTGTTTTTGGCGAAGGCAAAATTGGGCGAAACCGTGATATTTTGGATGTCATTGTTAAAATAATAGGCACCCATAGTTTCAAAATTAGGCGCGATTCTTTCATACGCCATTTTAAGACCGAAGTACTTAAAATTAAACTCAAGCCCTGCCCTAGCAGCATAGTTGAGCCGTGTTGAAAATCGAGGCTTTAGTAGCAATGGTACTTCCGGAATAATCGTAGAATCCACCACAGTTTGAGAGTTCAGATCTCTTGTGAACATACTAATAGCCGCATCCGAGAAAAAACCAATGTGTCTGCCCAATCGAAAATGGGTGGCGTAGCCCACCACCGCATTTTCACCGGGTGTAAGCGTGGTATCTTTAAGCAATGCGGTTAATGATTTGGGATCATCTTTGGCTCTGAAATAGATGAGATCTACATAATTATTGACCGATCCCACGCCTATTTTCAGGCCGTAACCAGTCCGTTTGAATGTTGCCGGGAAATATGCAGCCCCCGTTGAATCGCTTTCTTGACGCGCTTGCCTAAAACGCCCCCGCATCGCTGAAAAACGGAATTTACCCGGATTCATCTCCACACCAGCCCCTAGAAATGTATGTCCTGCTAGTGTATAGGGAGAAAGCGTCATGTTTCGCCACCCAGCATGTACCTTCAACCATCGCCAATGCGGGCTTGCCCCAAATTGGCGAAAAGTGGGATAGTTGACATTGTTCCCCTGCCGACCAATAGTGAAGGACATCGGAATATCAAACCCATATACTTTCATGCTCGCAGATCCGTTGATGTTCCACATGGGATTGGCAGAACGAGGCTCGGTTCCAAATACTTTATAGGTTTGAAAGCCCATCATCAGGTTACCTTGCAATTGGATGGGATCTGCCTTTTTAAGTTGTTCGATATCCTGTGCCAACAGACCCAAGGTCAAACTGCAAAAGAGCAGCAAAATGATGCATTTCATAATAATAAGATTGAGAAAACTTGTTTTTTAATGGATATTTAAGACAACAAGTCTATTCAAAAGTGATTTCACTTGCTTTTGCCATCGCAGATTCCGCACCTGAATCATACACAACCTTTGCTGCATAATAATACTTACGGCCTGCCTGTACGCTGCTATCATAGAATGCTGTTTCAGAAGAAGCCAGTTTGGCAAAAAACTGTAAATAACCATCATTATATGCTCGATACAAATAAATTTGGGCATCTTTTTGTGCTTTGTACTGCCAACTCAACTTAGCCAGCACTTTATCTTTATCCTTTTCAACGACAAAGCGTTGGAGTCCATTTCCAGTAGAAGAGGGATAAGACCGCCCTTGATGGGCGGTGCAATAGGGTGATTTTAAACCATCATCGTCTATAGCACGTAAGCAGTATTCATAGATCTGGCCATTAATGATGGCTGTATCCACATAGGTGTTCACTTCTTGTTTGAAGGTTCCTAGCAATTTCCAATCTGTTTCGTTCTTCATTCTGCGGAACAATTCGGATTGAAAAGCATCATGGCTCGGGCTAGAAACCCAGTTGATCTGAATGCGCTTATCGGTGACGGCTATGTCTTCAATCAAAGGTGCAGCAGGCGGCAAAATATCCGGTTTTTTAACCGTGAACATCTCAGAAAAATCACTTGTATTAAAAGCCTCGTCCATCGCAACGACCTTATAATAAATATGTTCGCTCAAGGTGTGCAGGTTCAGGTCGTGGATGAAGGTATCTTTGGTCAAGGGCTTGCCGTTGAGTTGAATAAACTCATGGTCGGCCGAATTGGCAAAAAACACATTGTAGCCCATGAAATCTTTCTCCGTATTAGGTTTCCAACTCAGTATTAGGTATCCCGTCGAATCAATCGTGGCCTTCAGCCCGGTAGGCGTGGCAGGCGGGGTAACATCGTCCACATAATAATGCCTTGGAAGAGAGGTAACCGCGTTGCCTGCTGTATCTATGACGGTGACTATATAGTAATTCACGCCGCCACGTGCTTGCGCTACTGGATCGGTAAAACTACGCGTCTTGGGATCTAGCATGTCTTTGTGCAAGGGCGTAAATTGCGCATCTGCATGGTTGCTATGCCCTACAAAAAAACCTTTGAAAGCATCGCCTTCTTGCGGCATTTTCCAATCAATTTTCAATCCAATGCCTTGTACATAAACAAATTCTTGTATTTCGGGAAGGGCTGGCGGTGTTCGGTCACGCCCCATTGCCGTAATCATTTTCACGACTGGGTCTGTCTCGCCAAAAGTATTGAAAGGTAGTATTCTATAAACGAATGGTTTGTAATTGACTCCGATACTATCCAGAAAAACAATGCGATCATCTTCAAGTTTTTCGCTTTCTTTTGTCTTTATTTTGATAAACGGTTGGCTGTTTAGGCGACTGAACGTCTTACCGCCATCAGCAGAACGTTCAATAAAATAACCTGAACTAGGATATAGATTTCCGTCATCTGTCCAACTAAGTTGAATTTTTTTCTCCATTTCCAATGCTTTAAGATCTGTTACAACTGGTGCACGCCACTTTTCGCTAGGTCTGATGACACAAAATGCCGTGTCAGGGCCAGCCTCTAAAGGCTGGGCAGTGAATAGGCGATACAGGTAAGAAGCATCTTTTTCTATGGCTTTGTCTTCCAGGCCTAATGCCATCACTTTCGCTAGGTCGGGTCGCCAGTCAGCCATCAGCATCCCAATGCCATAGAGCATTCCTTGCTGCATTTCAAGCGCGACAATGGTCTCAAATCCACCTTCGCCTGGGATCGGCATGGCTTGCCCGAATAGGGCTTGTGCTGCGGCTCCTGCGGCGGTGTCTTGGGCTGTAAATTGTGTTTTCCACTGATCCAGTGTTTGTGGTTTGAGCGGAATGGGCGTGAGCAGTTTGCGGGATTTGAGGTCGGCCACGCCTTTTGTCAAAGTGAAACGCTCTATCCACACGCCATTTGTCGCCATTTGCTGCCACGTAACATAATCGGTGCCTCCCCAACGCAGGAGATTGGCTTGGCCTTGTCGTTTTCCGAGCATGACCATTTTTTTAGGATTGGGGGCTGTCTGATTTTGATCTTGTTTCTGTGCATACATAGTCATGACAGAAAAGGTCAAAAACAGAACCAGCATGAAATTTTTCATATTCACAATATTTAGATAATATTAAATTTGTTGACTTATTTTTTTGATGACACAAAGGTCGGGGGGATAAAGGAGGGAAGAGATAAAGCACTTTTTAAAAAGGATAAAAAAGTGTAAAAAGAAAGCCGCTCCAGAAAATTCTCCGAAGCGGCTTTGCTATATTTAGTAAGGGATCAACGCGCTATTTAAAATGATACTGTTTCCGGTTGTTCCTGGAACTTTTTGGTACTTAGCAAAGTACGGGTAGGATTTATTCTTTTTCACTTTAAAGATTAGATTATCCGGATCATCATATTGAAAGAATTTGCCTCTAATCTCCTCTCCGCATACCCCCATATTACCATGACTTGCAAGGTAGTCTGCAAAATCTTCCCGCGCATAATGGCTCATGTGTATGTAATCCCACATGATGGTCATGGCGTTGTCTGCACTCGGAGCCGGTGGATTAATGGGCATGTTTCCGCCCCCGCCTTGAATCGAAAAATTGGCGATGTTATTGTTCCCTCCATTTCCGTATGCCTGCGTAACTTCCGCCATGGTGAGTGATGTGGCACCATTTCCGATGTAACTAAAGCCCACGGCATTTTCGACCCCTTTCAAATCACTGAAAGATTTTTCGCTTAATGCAACGCTATTGCCCGGATAATCTTTGGCCTGTGGTTGATTCCTTGGACCACATCCGGCCATTTGACCTGCAAAGTCATAGCCCCAGCCAGGTTCGCCCGGAATACAGTTGCCAAATCCATTCTGGAGTTTCCGCACATAGGAATAAAAAGATGCATTGACCACGTCATAAGGGTCATCATTGGTAGCAATTCCAGCCTCCAAATTCAAGTTTATCAAAGGTGGAATAAATGCTTCTTTTGAACCTACCATGTACTTATAAGGTCGAAGATCGTATTTGCCCCAAGGCTCATCTCCTTTATATCCAGCAATCAACCTGCGCGAATAGTCGTTGTCTCCCACTGCTACACTCGTTTTATTGTACAGATTCCATTTTTGTCGAATACTAGAGTGTTTACTGGTGCGGAAAAACAATCGGTACAATTCGTGCTCCATATTGCCGACCAAAACAGTCGTTCCTTCAATCTTGCTCGATTGCTTCGAGGTGTTCAAGTATGAAGAACCCTCCTTATAACTGGAATTAGAAGTCGTCGTCACAATCTTGCTGCCACTGGCTGTATTTGCCAGCCATTGACTCGGGTTTTTCACGAGTTTTGCCAAAAACTGCAACATATAAATTTTTTGATTCATCAATGCTGGGATGGTAAAATTTACGCGTTTTTCTGACGCATTGTATTGCAAAGGCGTTTCTGCTACCACATGAAGCCCATTTTCAATACGGGTAAATTTTGCAACGAACTGATAGACATAGGCATTGTTGTCTGGTTTTTGATCAAACAAGTCTATTTGCTTTTCCAGTTGAACCACCCCTGTTGTTACATCATCTCTATAGAAAAAACGCTGGTTTCGATGTGGATAGGTGAAGGCTATGTTTTCATCCACAAATTTGTCTGGTTTGTTGCCCGTTTGAAATTTTCGAGTCATTACCTCCAAATATTTATCCTTCCCGTTTTTATCAGTGATGACGATCCATTTGCCACCCTCTAAACGTTCACCGGATACGCGTGCTGTCACGGTGTATTCGCTGCGCGGCTCAAAGGCATCATCTGAAGTGTATTGCGCCAGACGGGGTTTCACCAATTCAGGCGTGCCTGCGAAATTAGTTGGATTGGGCAAAGCCGATACTTTCCCACTTTTAACGGTTCCGGTGCGTGTTACTTTTACATCGTGCAGATTGAAACGATAGTAATAGATTTTTTCGCCGTCTTCACTGTATGTTTTTACGCTTACAGTTTTACCCATATCGGCATTAAATGCGATCTCTGGCACACTGAAAATACTGGCTTTGTTTTCTTTGGGCGCAATGTCTGCTATGATGGTCAATCCACCGAAAGGATTGCTCGAACTTTGGTCGCAAATTTCTCCTACTTTGAAATGGATATGAAAATCTCCTTTGGCTAGGCCATTGAAAATTTCAAAACCGCCCGCCACTTCTCCGATTACCCAAGTCGGATTGGGCAAACCTGCAGCCAGTCCAGCATAGAGGTACGCAGAGAAAATTTCAAATCTTGCTTTTAAAAACCATACATTTATGTCTATGCCGACAGCCGCATCAAAACCGGCGTACATTTGGCCTGTTGCATAAAAACCATTGATGCCCGGATTGGGATTGTCGGCACAAGTGAGGGATTTTGCATCCATTACAAACACGTCAAAACCTACCTGCAATTTCAAATCCGCATAGAAAATAAGAAACTTAAAATTTCGATCAAATTTAAAGTCCAATCCAAACCCAAACCCGGAGACATCGCCATCTGATACCCGCGTATGCTTGAAATAAGGCAAATGAGCCAAAAATTCATCAGGCAGTTGCGGCGGCCCAGGAATTTGATTCCCAATCATCAAATATCCACCAAACTCAATTGCACTCAGGATTGCGATATTAACCCGATGATCCGGTTCACCAAGTAGCACCCACCATTTGCCGCCTTCGCCTTCCATGCCCGCACTTTCGACGTGGATGCTGAGCGATCCGCCGCCCGATAGCACTGGTTTCATGTTGATATCTAACTGAAAAGTAGCATCAAAATAACGCTGACCGCCGTCTTGTTTATATTCTATGGTGCCTTTACCATGTACTTTGGGGTTCTTCCGATCCACTACATCGCACATGAAATAAGCATCTACCCCCAATTTAATCATCTGGAGGCTGCCATTTCCGCCAATTTTGGCTTCTAAAAAAATGTCTCCGTTGAAAGGCCGTGCAGATGGGAATGTCCCGATCACGACGGATGCCTTGAAACCAAAAGCAGTGCCCGAATCAGGATTATACTTGGTGCCAGAATAGGTTGTGCCCACAGCCCCGACCGTAAAGGGTTTGTTGACGATTGCACCTTCTTTTTTGAACGACTCCACGCTGGGCAGGGTCTCTTTAACTGGCGACATGTGATAATAAGCACCGCCTCCAAATCCATACAAAGCGAAGGCGGGGCCGACTGCGATGCCTGGCGTGAACTTCACATTGGCATCCACATACCAATATTTGTACCCATCTACCCTGCCAAACTGTACCGTCGCATCGGCAGAAAAGGTAGGCTTGAAGGTGACGGCAAAATGCCCCCGGAAGCCTTTTCCATAGACCGGATCTGAACCATCGTAAAAATCAACCTTGCCATTGATGGTTACAACGGACATAGTGGCCTGTACGGCGATACTGTTCAACCGAGTTTTTTCATATCTCCATTGAAGCCCATTGTCTTGTTTTAATTTGGAATGGATGGTCAGGTTAGAAAACCCTGATATGCCGTTTCCACCTTCGTGGAGGGTAATCATAAACCCAAAACTCAGGTTGCACGTGTCGTTTTTTGAAAGAAGTTTCACGCCCACCAAATCCTTGAATTCGGGTGGTGCTTTATCGGGGTTGAAAGAAATATTAAATCCATTCAACTTTTTTTGAGGGCTTTCCAAGGAAAATTCCTCGCAGGCCAGAAAAGGGCCGACATTGGAAATTTTTAAGTGAGAAAACTTCATATCGGGTATTTGCAAATTAACACTGGCCAAATCCTTAAACTCGCCATCTATGGTAATTTTGCCCGTAAAGTCTGTTTGGCAGATCACTTCTTGTCCTTGAGCGGTGATGGAAATGGACGACCCAGCCTCAAGGTGCATTTGTGCAATCCACATTTTTACATCCAAATCATCCACGATGGTGATACCGAACTCGGTTTTTAGTTCATCTCCAATGCTACTAAGCGCACAGTGATACCCAACCCCGGTCTCACTTATGGGGGTTCTGATCACGCCATCAAAACTGCTGCCTGTCAAGGAGTTATTGACAAAAGCAAGCGCCAACTTGTCAATAGAGAACACCCAGCCCCCCACGTTGCCGTCCTTGATGCCAAACAATGGTGCTACCGACACTTTTCCCGTAAATCCCTGCTTGTTGATGATGCAATCTTTCATCGCAACTTCCACTGATTTGTTGGCGCGTTTGAGGTAGCCGGGAAGCGTGGCATTGATTTGTTTGAAATAAAATCCACGCCAAGTATTGTCTTTGTTGCCCTCATAACCAGCGGGAAATTTCATCCCATTCGGGTTTTTGAAGTCTGAAAAATCAACGGTAACATCTTGAAAGTTAAAGTCCAAATTCTTAACACCCGTCACATAAAAAGGATCCAGTGACACCTGCCCAACCATATCGCCCCAAACCGCTGCATTGATAGCAAAACGTCCTAAAACCTTGTCTTGTCCTTCTTTTAAAGGCATCAGCATTTGGCTACTAAAAGCAAATTCGCCTTCAATCTGCATTTCCTGATAGCCTTCACAGTCCCACTTAATATAGGTACCGCCCTGTGTTCCATTTCCTTTTACAGTTAGTTCTATTTTTTCACCAAATGGCAAGGTCAATTTATCGCCCACCATGTGCAGTTCTTCGATGGTCTGGCCCGTCAATCCTGTGGGATGAAAGCAAATGCCTTTGGCACCAAAACCAAGGGTTGAGTTGTTTTCGGGTATTTTTACCGACATGAAAGCATTAAACCTTGCTCCAGTGGGCTTGAACTCAATGGCCGTGATGTTGATGAGTTGCAATTGTTGCATTTTCTCCGACATCATTGCAAATGGTAACTTGGCATCCGTTCCGAGCGAATCTTTGACGTATTTTTTGGCGTTTTCTACATTGTCGTTGATCGTTTTAATCATACCGGGCGTTACACCTTCCATACCATTGGAATAACTTTTGCAGGCTTCCGCCACATTAGAACCAAGGTCGTAGAGGGCGGTTGCCGTTCCGGCAATGGCATTTCCTTGTGCATTGACTTCGAGGTTTTTTATTTCGACCGCGATTCGGCCTTTGAACATGGGGATATATACGCGACCCGTGCCGTTTATTTTAGTACCAGCCCAATTCATGGTCACAATTTCTACTTTGAAATGTCCCATGACAACAGTCGAACCAGGCACGATACCTGTAGCAACGGCAGGGCCTTGTGGCAATGCGGGGTTGCATTCAAGGGGGGTACAAGGTGGGGCGTAATTCATCTGGGGGTTAATCGGGTTCTGTAACCCGTCCAAGACAAGACCGCCACCACTGGGTGGATCCGGATTAGGGGCATCTGCCAAATCCCCTGGCCCATTTATAGTTGTAGTACCATAGGTAAATGACCACACTTCACTCTTGCCTCCATTTTTGAATGAAATAGATTGAGTTGGATCATAAGCCGTCACGCGCCAAGCATATCGGCGCCCTTTCACAAGCGCGGGCTTAGCCAAATCATAGGCCAGCGATACACTGAAAATATTTTCTTGCTTAAAAAACGGCAATACGGCTGGGGTTTGGAAGGCATCATTAGGGTTAGCCAAGTTATTGTACGTCATATCCACCAATTCGAACCGATACCGTGTTTTGCCCGGAATACCAGACGGAGTCCAGTTAAATAACTGAAACTGAGGGGTTTGAGGCGTACAGACGCTGTTATCCATAGGCCAAGCCAGTATCGGAGGATCGTACCACGTAATAAACATTGGCGAACAACCAGTCATATCAGGCGACAAGGGTAGGCTGCTAAGATAACCGAAGGCTTTGACACAAATGGTGTACATGCCTTCGGGCAACTGCTCTGTCTGTACCAATTGATTGATAGAAACACCAGAGACATCTAGGTCGTTCTCAGTCAAATTCTTGTTGAGATTTCGCAATTGAGCACCGGTGAGTGTCAACGTCTGTCCTCCCGTTAGCAACAACGGTACTGATGGCTGAAACCCAGGTTTAGTTATGATTTTAATACCATTCGTCCCCTCTATGGTAGCCAAAAGTTTGACTTGTACCGGAGCAGCCGACTGGTTGGTAACAGTCAGGATAACCTGTCCGTTAAATTTAAGAATGTCTTCCAAGTGAACTGGATAGGGAGGTGCTACACTGAGCGAAACATTGACTTGGGCAAATAGCCCTTGCCAAGTAAAGATGAACAATAGTGTAAACCTCAAAGACGAAATCATTTTTTGCATGACCTTTTTTTGTAGTTTTATCTTAAAAAAATAATACCACAAAGGTCTCGAGTTGCACGGGAGGAAGAGATAAAGGAAAATTCAAAAAGGGTAAAAAAGGGTAAAATTATAAGATCTCCTTCAAAATATTGGCGATTATCACTTCCAATGTTGCCAGCCGGGCGGGAGTTTCAAAGGAGTCTGGTTCATTTTCCAAGGTTTCGCATAGACTTACAGCTTCGCTTACTCCAAGGTAATGGCACTGGCTTTTGATGTTGTGTGCTAATATGGATGCATTTCCAAAATCGCCTTCTCCAACTGCTGTTTGGAGCGCATCGAACTGTGCTGGTACTTGATCCTTAAAAATCTGTAGTACACGCGCAACAAAAGCCTCGTTCTGGTCAAAAAGTTCAAGTAATAGGCTGCGATTGATCATCTTTTTTTCTCTATGGCTTGTTGCATAGCCGACAAAAGTTCATCAGCCTGAATAGGTTTAGTGACCCAGTAGTCCATTCCTGCTTGTGTGCATTTTTCAAGTTCATCTGGAATGGCATTGGCGGTAAGCCCCACAATTGGAATGTTTCTACTAGGGTGGTCAAGTGAAAAAGCCCGAATCCTTCTGGTGGCTTCCAATCCATCCATAACTGGCATTTTCACATCCATAAGTATCAGGTCAAAAGTGTTAGACACTAGTTTGTCTAGCGCGATTTGGCCATTTTCAGCGACTTCAATCTGAATGCCTTCTACTTTTGTAGTCAGTAATTCTAGTGCCAACAGTTGATTAAAATAGGTGTCCTCAACCAATAACACAGTGATATTTTGCAATTTAGACAGATCCAATTTATTGACGATCCTTTTAGCATTTTCATCCTCTTCTGGAAGCAGAAAATCTAACCAGAATGAAACACTCGTTCCTTGACCAACTTGGCTTGTCAAAATTATTCCTCCTCCTTGCTGTTCTACCAATTGTTTGGCAATACTTAAACCCAATCCCGTTCCTCCTTTGGCCGTTGCATCGCCTGCATGAAGTTGGTTAAATCGTTCAAATACTTGCGTTTGCTTATCCATTGGAATACCTGTTCCAGTATCGGTTACGACAAACTGAATCTTGACGGGGCTCTCATCCGTCCCTACCCTACTCACGGTCAGCATCACTTTGCCGCTGTCGGTAAACTTAATGGCATTGCCAATCAGGTTGGTCAATATCTGTGTCAGTCGTACGGCATCTCCAATCAAAGGTGACGGTACATTTTTTTCTATATTGATACTGAACCCAATCCCTTTTTCTTCTGCATAAAAAGCGAAAGGCTCTTGAACATGGAGATTGATTACTTCAAACAAATCAAATGGTTCAGCATGAAAAGTAAATTGTCCTGATTCGATTTTTGAATAATCTAAAATGTCATTGACAATTCTAAGCAGGTCTTCCGAGGAATGCCGAATAGCATTCATAAACTTCTTTTGCCTTATATCAAGCGTTGATTCATCCAACAATCGGCTTAACCCAAGAATAGCATTCATGGGTGTACGTATTTCGTGGCTCATATTGGCCAGAAACTGAGATTTGTAGCGCGCACTTTGTTCGGCAATTGTTTTTTCCTCCAACAAGCGTCTCTGTTGCAAGCGATTGTATAAAACACCATATAGAATAGCAGAAACAATCATAATGATCAAAAATCGGAACCAACTCGTTTGCCAAAAATATGGATTGATAATAAATCGTATCATTTCCTTTGGCTCACTCCAAACACCATCCGGGTTGGCAGCGCGTAGCAAAAACCGGTATCCACCAGAGGTTAAATTGGTATAGCCTACCCTTCTTAAATCGCTGGGGCAATTCACCCAACCAGTATCATATCCCAGTAGTTGATATTGGTATCGAATAAAATTAGGAGAAGAGAGATGAATGCCTACAAACTCAAAAGCAATGGCATTATCGGCTGCGTTCAACACTATTTCTTTGGTAAATTCCGCCTGAATATCTTGGCGTTTGTTGTTCACTATAACGCTCGTTAAAACCAATTCAGGGGGAATACTATCTCTTCGCATATGTAATGGATTAAACACAACCAATCCATCCATTGCAAAATAATAAAACGACCCACCGGTGCTTTGGTGTAGTGCTTTTCGAATATGTGGACGGGTTGATACAGCATTCATGATGTCACAATAAACCATCTCGTAAGTCTGAGGGTGCATACGCACCAAAAAAGGATTGTTAAAGCCAATCCAAATATAACCTTCGTCATCTATCTCCAGAGCCGTCAAACTATTATCCGGAAGCCCGTTTCGACTCGTAAACGCCGTATAGTTAAATGTCCCCGCTGCTGATCGCAAAATTTTAGCAAGCCCCCCCAGATAGGCCACCCAAAGCGTGCCTTGATGATCTACCGCAATATCCAAAATTTCTCCTATAATCAAGGAGTCACTGGAAATATAATGGCGATCCAGCATTGTAAACTGCTCTGTACGCCTATCAAAATACGCAATTCCTCCTATCATCTGACACCAAAGTCCCCCTTTGCCATCATCTGCGATTTCATTGATTGTACGATTTTGATTCACAAAAGCAGTGGGTTGAAAATATTTTTTTACCCCTGTTTTACGCTGTATTTGCCACAATCCATCTGCTGTTCCGACCCACATCAAATCCTTATTATCCCGATCATAACACTGTGTCTGAATCGCCTTTCCGTTGAAACAAGTGTCGGATAACACCATCTTGAATTTTTTTTGCATCGGATTCCATACCCCCAGCCCGCCATTAGCCCAACTTACACAAATATCCCCTTCTGGTGTTTTTCCAGCATAATTTGAAAACGACAAAAGCCTTTTCCCTGCTGGCAAAGCAATCAATTCCGGCTCAGTCCCTAACTTGTTGGCATAATGCAATTGAACTCCATTGTATAGCAGTAAGCCTCCCAATGCATCATTGATGGCCCAACAAATCTGGTTGGCTCGTTCATCTCGCCCTTGCACAACTTGATATAACTGAAAACTGGGGGGCTTAATGTTTGTTTTTCGCAATCCAGACTTTGTACTTAACCAAAGATTGCCCAAACGATCAAGACAAATTGCACCTACTACGCCCGGAAAAAGTCCTTGACTTTTATCAGGCGAGTAGAAATGCTCCACCGTTTTTGTTGACGGTATCCAGTGTATTACTCCCAAACCGCCCGAAAGCCATAATGAAGCATCGGGGCCTTCTTCTATGTCTGTGAAACGATAATTTGATATAGAATCTGGCAACCCCGATGGTGCAAATGTTTGGCTTTCTGGAAAATATTGAAACAAACCAGATTCTGTGGCCACCCAGAACAGCCCTTTTTGTGTCTGAAAAATTTTTTTACAATCCGGTTTATTAGTAATGGATACAGGGAATAGATCGTATGATCTTTCGTTCGGATATAATACCAATACTCCCGCCGAAGAAGCAGCGCGAAACCTGCCAGATTGGTCTTGGTGAAAATCAAGAATTCGCTTACTAGCACCCGCACTGTCCACAACTCCTTTGTGAGTCCAGAGCACAAATTGTTTGGTATTTGCATCCAGTTCCCACAATCCATTATCGGTACCGAGTAAAAAAGTAGAAGGCGTACATTGGTGGATGGCATTCACCCTTTTAGTCTGTTTAGGCATACCAAATCGAGTAAATTTTCCAGTCCGAACATTCAAACGATCAACCCCAGTATATGAAACCGTCCAGATATTTCCATCCTTATCCTCAATCAGCCTGACCACTCGATTACCTGAGATCGTCGTACTATCCTGCCAGTCGTATTGGAACTGCTGGTAGTTGTATCCGTCATAGCGAATAATGCCTGAACCAATGGTAGAATACCAAATTCTTCCAAGTCGGTCTGTCATAATATCTTGCGTAATGGAGGTATAAAATGGTCGCCCCTTATCATTTAGGCCTACCTGCTCAAAAATACGCAAAGGGGTTTGCGCTATTAATACCGTTTTAAATAGCATCAAAGCAAGCCAAACTAGGCTAGGCAACCACTTAATGATTGACTTATAACATGAATAATCCTTTTTAAAATCCATTATTAGCACATCCAATATGGCTGCAATATATTAGGTCTATTTCAGTTTCCAGATTTTTTTTACCTTTGTTTATCCTTTTTTATCTTTGATAATTCTTTAGCCTCTCTTACAGCGATTCCAGGTTTTTAATTTTATTTAAAAAAACTTTAAAGCGTTTATGTAAAAGAAATACCAAAAATCATCGTTACTTAGTGTAAGGTAACTCGTTATCTACGCATCGGAACAAATTTGTTCTCTTCATTCGCCATTACCTAAACATACATGAAAAAAATTCTGATCGGTATTGCTATTGTTTTTTTACTCCTCCTCGCAGCAGTACTCATTTTGCCTTGGATCTATAAAGATGATATCATCGCAGCAATCAAAACAACCACCAATGAAAACCTAACTGCAAAAGTTGACTTCACCGATGTTGACATTTCTGTGTTTAGCCATTTCCCAAAACTCTCTGTTGGTTTAAAAAACTTAGACGTGACTGGCACTGGGCCTTTTGAAGGCGTTAAACTGGTCAAATGCGACCAATTAGATGTAGCCATTGATCTTTGGCAAGCCGTATTTGGCGGCAATGTCATTGTGAAAAGCCTGTATTTTAACAAACCCGATATCAAAGTTTATGTATTGTCGGATGGTCGTGCCAATTACGACATCAGTACAAGTACCTCCGAATCAGCCACCACAGAATCCAACCCCATCAAATTGGAACATTATGCCATCTCCGATGGTAGTATTTTGTACGATGATCGCTCTTTGGATGTGCGCGCTGAACTCAACGACTTGGATCATGAAGGCTCTGGAGAATTCACAGAAACCATCTATGACCTAGTCATGAAAACCCAGGTTGGGAAACTTTCGGTCAATTATGGCGGTATCCAATACCTGCGCAATGCCCATGCAAATTGGGATGCCACCCTAGGGGCCGATATGAAAGCCATGAAATTTTCATTCAAGGATAATGACCTGAAAGTGAATGACTTACAAGTGAATCTGGATGGATGGGTGCAAATGCCTGAAAACACGGAAGACATACGAATGGATATGACCTTTGGTACGCCTCAAAACACTTTCAAAAGTCTGTTGAGCATCGTACCGGGAGCCTACTCTAAAGATTTTGAACAGGTAAAAGCCAATGGATCAGTACAGTTTGCTGGAAATGTGAAAGGGACTTACAATGAAAAAACTTACCCAGCATTCAAACTCAACTTTAAAGTGGACAATGCCGACTTTAAGTACCCTACCCTACCCTTGGGCGTGACCAATATCAATGTGGATGCCAATATCAACAGCCCCAGCCAGCGGCTCAATGATATGACTGTGAATATCCCAAAATTCAGCCTTAAAATAGGATCGAACCCATTAGAAGGGTATTTTAACTTGAAAACACCTGAAAGTGACCCTACAATTGATACAAAATTGAAAGGCACACTTAATCTGAGCGAACTTTCCAAGGCATTTCCGATGGAAGGTGTGCAAGAACTGGCTGGTATCATCAAGGCCGACATCCTGATGAAGGCCGCTATGAGCCAAATAGACCAACAGCAATACGACCAAGTAAATATGTCTGGAGACTTAGCCATGAGTGGGATCACTTACCGGTCTGCCGGTACGCCAACAGTTAAGATCAATCAACTTACCTCCATTTTTTCGCCACAACGGGTGGACATTAAAGAGTTTGATGCTCGACTTGGCAAGAGTGATTTGAATGCCAATGGCCAAATAGATAATGTACTAGCCTACTTTGGTGTGGATAAAACCATGCGCGGAAACCTCAATTTTTCGTCGGCATATTTTGATGCCAATGAATGGATGGAAACGCCTCCGGCTGATGCTTCGGTCGTGCCGAGCGAAACGGCAGTGGCTACTGAAAAGGTATTTGACCGCTGGGATTTTAACGTGGACGGTAAAATTGGCAAACTCAAATATGATGTATATGATATTTCTGACTTGAGCATGAAGGGGCATTTTACGCCCAATAGAATGAAAGTAGAGAACTTTGGACTCAAATTGGGCAATAACAGCGACCTGAATGGCAATGGAGAAATCATCAATGCATGGAATTATCTATTTGATAATCAGACCGTTGGTGGCACAATCAACCTACGGTCTTCGTATTTTGACCTCAATCAATTTATGACCGATGTACCGCCGCCTACTTCTAAAGGTGGCTCTCCACCGCCGCCTGCCGACATCATACCTGTGCCCGAAAACATGGATATGACCGTGAACGCCGATTTTACAAAAATAAAATATACTACTTACGACCTGAACAACCTCCAAGGTCAGGTGATTGTGAAAAATGAATCGGCTAAACTAAAAGATTGTACGGCAAGCCTGCTCGGCGGCCAAATAGGCCTCACAGGTGACTACAATACCAAAGACAAATCTAAGCCTACCTTTAATATGGACATGGCCTTACAAAACATGGGATTCAAAGAAGCATATACCAATTTTGTGACCGTCAAATCTTTGGCACCAGTGGCACAACTGATGGATGGAAAATTCAATACAACCCTTTCGTTGAGCGGATTGATCGGTAAGGATATGGTACCTGACCTCACTACCCTTTCTGCGGCTGGTTTCTTAGAGACTTTCAGTGCTATATTCAATAATTTCAAGCCTTTTAACACCATTGGTGACAAACTCAACGTGGATTACTTGAAACGAATGGATTTGGGCAACACCAAAAACTGGTTTGAAGTGAAAAACGGGATGATTACCGTAAAACCATTTAATGCACAGATGCGCGATGTATCAATGCAGATAGGCGGTTCGCACGGCATTTCTTCTGATATGAACTACCAAATAACCACCAAAACTCCGCGCAAAGCCCTCGAAAAATCGGGCGTAGGCTCAGCACTTAATAGTGGATTAGGACTCTTATCGGCAGAGGCATCCAAGGCGGGGGTTAGCATTGCCCAAGGTGAGTTTATCAATGTCCGCTTTGACATCACAGGGTCTTTGTTCAATCCTAAAGTGGCAATGAAGGTCTTAGGATCAGATGGTCAAAGTACCATGCAAGAGCAGGCTGCTGGAGCGGCGGCTGCGGTGGTAACCAAGGCGCGTGATTCTATTACCAATGTAGTCAATAAAGAATTGGATAAAGCCAAAGACAAAGTGAAGGATGCCACTGACAAAGTAGTGGACACCCTCGGTAAGGTCGTGGATAAAAAAGTACAAGAAGCCACCGATAAAGTGGCTCAAGAAGCCAAAGACAAATTGGGCAAAGAAGTAGGAGACAAGGTAGGCGATAAAGTAGGCGACAAGGCTGGTGAGGTCTTGGGCGATAAAGGCAAAAAAACAGTGGAAGACGTAAAAGGAAAATTGGATAAATGGGATCCGTTTAAGAAAAAGAAAAATTAGGGTTTTTAGCATTTTTTTTGATACCCGTGTAGTCGTGTAATATTTTTTAATAAAATTATTAAAATGTGTTTTGTTTGTACTTCTGCTTCTTGATAGGATTAAACCAAATCAAAGAAAGGCTGGTTGAGTGCTTTCGCCTTGAAGATGTAGCAAATAAATCATTGGAATTCTTTCCATATCCGTACCTAGTATGATTGAGCCTAACTAGACCAACACCCTTAAAATTATAAGCAATATTACCTCCACAACCTTGATTGTACTCATTTGGTCTATTTGGGACGACAAATGAGTAGTTAATGGAATAAATACCCAAAGTTGATGGCCTTATTGCTTTAGCATCAAAGTACTGATAAAAATTATGCATGCCAAATATTGTAAGGTTTAATTTTGGGCTAGGCATCATTGAAAACGCAAGGATTGACTGCCTTAATTGGGTTTGGAATAAAGGATAACTCCAATAACCGTTAACATCCGAAAAAAATGGTTGCCCAAGACTAGTGCCGTTGGGTGTGTTTGTACTCATAAAATTAATATTGTACTTTCTATGTATGCGCCAATTTCCATGAATGTGATAGTCCACTTTTGCAACTTCATCTCCAAAAAACCAAACCTTTTTAACATTGAATCCAAACGTAATTTTTTTTCGTGCATCGGATTCAAATGATACATGCGGTGCAATAAACTGGTTAGTGCGACTCCTGATAAAAGCGTCAAAACTAGTACTCAAAAACCTAAAACTATCATTGATTTTTGAACTAAAACCCAATCCCCACTTTCTAAAATGATTATCCAACACTACACAACCAGCCCCAATATACTGGGCATTATAGTCCTCCTGATCTTTAAATTGATATCCCAATACGTTTGCATAATAGCGGATATTCAAATAATGCTTACTTCTTTTAAAATCTTGATATGATACTTCAAGATCGAAGGAGGAGCCTATAATCTTTTGGGAGGTAGGTAACAATTGCTCACTGATTGGGGTAATATTAGGAGACAATCGGTCTATCCCAATACGCCACTGCAAGGCACCATTGGCTTTCGCTACACGAATCTGGGCAGTGACATCGGATACCTCGGGATTTGGACCCGGAAAAGTTTTTTGTTCTTTTGTAGGTGCATATAACCCTTTCCCTGATACTTCATATTGATTGCTTTTATCCCTTATTCTAAACGATATAGCCGAACGGTGATTGACATATTGATCTCCTATCCAGAGTTTTGAAAAAGAAGCGTTCACAAAAGAATTATTCCTGAATGTTTTTTCGGCAGCAACCATAGCGTTGAAAGAATGATCAATCAACTGCCTATACCTTTTTGTTCCTAGAATTCTAACAACCGCCGTTTTGCTTAAAATAGACCCATAAACACCTAAAGCGATACCATTTTTAGTGCGTGTATTGTATTTTATAGCTCCTATGGGTCGCCCATCAAATATATTTCGGATACCAAAAAAATAAAGCGAATCTAATTTTCGGTAGGCAATATAATCAAATCCCGAAATTACTTGGTCGGGGATCAATAAATTTCCCTTCGAAAACAGCGCACTTTCTTCTCTAAAAAACTGCCGATGTTGGAGTGCGGAAAACACCAATGGGGTAGCCAGTGGATAAGCAAATTTGCCAGTAAACACAGACTTCTCAAAACTAAGGCTTCTGCCAGTTGAAGGAACAAATGAAATATCTAAAGTACTCGCTGAGTTTAATCCTATTCTAGCATCCAGCCCAGATATAGTGCTTACATCACTAGTAATCGAATCATATTTGCTAAATCCTGATTCATTTTGCAACTCCACAGAAACCCGCAAACCCTGATTCACCTCCCCCATAGACCTCAATACCCCATATTGCAAAACCAGATCCCCGATCAAAGGATTCTGAGGACTCCAAGTGGAAACATATCCTGTTTTTCGATCAAATCGGGTGAATTGAATCCCCCAATCCCGTTGCGCCCCCCTTGGAAAACGCAGGGCCTCATAAGGAATTCGCATCTCTGCCGACCACCCGTCATCGTGAAGCGTAGCCTTTGATTCCCAAATGGCATCCCAATCGGGATCGTCGCCAGTAGCCGAGATCCGCGAGTCAGATTGGGCATTGCCAGCCGTAACCCCAAACACAAAAGCATGTTGGCCATCGTGCCAAGTATCAAATCCTACTTGAAAATAATCACCCGTCCCAAGATCGTCACGAAAACTCCGATCAGCCCTCACTTTTTTACTGAAACAATATACCGATACATAGATCGCTTCTTCTGTACGGAATATCTTTACTTTGGTTTCAGTGGCAGGTGCTTCATTAAAAACAGGCGTAGCAGTGATAAAATCGCTGATCTCTGGCACGGAACTCCAGCAAGTATCCGTGATCTGTCCATCCAATTGAGGATATTCTTGGAGATAAGGAATATCTATTGTTTTTTGAGCGGCAAGGGTAGCCCAGCAGGTAAGCAATAGGAATAATGTTGTGTAGATTCTCTTCATGGGACAGACATTGGTTGATATGATTTTTCGCTAAAACGATTCGCGACACAAATATAGGCGTTACATTTTTAATATTCGTTTTTGTTTTTTGAGGCCCGTGAACCAGATTAGGGAGAGGTTGGTGAGTCCATAGCCATTGTATAGATCTCCAACACTATTAATACGTGGAAAAATGGCCTCTTCGTAAGAATTTCTTTGGCCGTGGCTCAAACTGAGCCGGCAAACACCAAAAAAAACATAACTCAAACTGCCTCCAAATCCAAACGAGCGTGACTTACTTTCCTGATCGGCTACGCCTTCAACAGGAAGTAGGTTTCCCGAGGGTAAAAGATTAAAGTACTTTTCTACGCTTTCTATTAGGCTATGTTCTGCAGAAACAGAGATTCTAAATCTCGAAAATGGCATGTATTCGTAGTTAAACCGAAAACTATTGGTGGTACGATTGGTACGGATATAATACCACCCAATCTTGTTATTCCATTGAATATCACCCTTCGTTAAATGATTGTAAGAAAAGGCCAAATTGCTTTTTTTATCAATCACCCAATTAATAGAAGATGATGCATTAAGTATAGGATTACTAGATTTTTCTTCTATCAAGCCATTTAAATCTAGCCCATAAGTCAGTTTTTTCCGTCTATCGGATTGAAAAGAGACATTTAGTGATAGATATTTGTAGGCAATTAACTTTGCTGTGTCATTGTTAAAATTAAGGATACGATACTTACTTCTTGTCATTTTCCCAACCCCTGATACCTTCCATGTTTGAAACCTTCGATCAAGAATACTCGCGCCGAATTCCACATAACTTGCATTTTTTTCTTCATATTCTGAAAGAAAAAATTGCGATATTCTAACAAAATACTGTTCGTTGAGCAACTGTTTCTTCTGCTTAAAAGATTTATACGAAAGTTCAGCACTGGCACTTCGATATGCTGAATAAGTAACTGGAGTTAGGCGATTTATTAATAAAATTGGATATGCTGAAATAGTGTTATCATTTTTGATAGCCCAGCACCAACCACCATTCACCTTAGAAACTTGTAGAAAATATTTCACTTGGTTATTAAAAAAGACCTGCTCAGGCTGTAGCAGCCCATTTCCAGAAATTTCGTACCGATTATTTTTACTTCTCAGCCTAAAAGAAAGATTAGAATAATTTGTTACTGAACTATTTTGTAAGAACCGCAACGAACTTGACATATTAACAAAAGAGTTATTTTTTAGGGCTTTCCCATAAGTAAAAAAAGAATAATTAGATTTAGGCTTCAGCATAATATGCTGCCTCGTGACGGGATGAATACCGCCCGCCTCCCCAATAATGGATGAATACACGCCAAACCCTACATTGTTTTTGGTACGCGTAGTGTATTTCATATTCACTAATGGATGACCATCGTAGAATTCTCTTACAATAGATTGAAGGTTTGGTGGTAAATCATACCAGAAATTCACGCCAGAAGTCTGATTAAATGAAGTAAAATGTGGCTCATCAAACAAGAACCGTTCTTCTTCAAAAAATTGCCGATTTCGGGTAAAAAATGCACCGTCCCGACGATATTCAAATTGCTGGATTCCTAAAAAATTAGAGTATTCTCCCCCATATGAAGGCAGTATTGACAAATCTAATGTACTCGCTGAGTTAATCCCGACTTTCAAATCTATACTAACATTAGCATAAATAATCTTATATATTGAATCTTTTCTAAACTGTGTAGCCTCATTCTGCAACTCCATAGAAACCCGCAAGCCCTGATTCACCTCGCCCATAGACCTCAGCACACCATATTGCAAAACCAAATCCCCGATCAACGGATTCTGAGGACTCCAAGTGGAAACATATCCTGTTTTTCGATCAAATCGAGTGAATTGAATTCCCCAATCCCGTTGCGCCCCCCTTGGAAAACGCAAAGCCTCATAAGGAATTCGCATCTCTGCCGACCACCCATCATCGTGAAGCGTAGCCTTTGATTCCCAAATGGCATCCCAATCAGGATCGTCGCCAGTAGCCGAGATCCGCGATTCAGATTGGGCATTCCCAGCCGTAATCCCAAATACAAAAGCATGTTGGCCATCGTGCCAAGTATCAAAGCCTACTTGAAAATAATCGCCTGTGCCAAGATCGTCACGAAAACTCCGATCAGCCCTCACCTTTTTACTGAAACAATATACCGATACATAGATCGCTTCTTCTGTACGGAATATATTTACTTTGGTTTCAGTGGCAGGTGCTTCATTAAAAACAGGCGTAGCAGTGATAAAATCGCTGATCTCTGGCACTGAACTCCAGCAAGTATCCGTGATCTGTCCATCCAATTGAGGATATTCTTGGAGATAAGGAATATCTATTGTTTTTTGAGCGGCAAGGGTAGCCCAGCAGGCAAGCAATAGGAATAATGTTGTGTAGATTTTATTCATAAGATATTAGGAGTTAGAAACGGTGAATTTTTGAAAATAATATTTACCTTTATGTTGTAATATCAGATAATCACCTTGATTAAAAGCAACACCTCTAATTTAAGATAGGACGTGAGTTGCGCCAATTTGGTTGGAAGCAATCAACTAAATTTATTTAATACTATTACTTAATAATATATAATAAACTATTAATCAAATTTTTATAAGTATTTAAAATAAATTTATAAAAATAATTAACCCAAACACTTGCGCTGTAATGATAACCACCTGTATATTTGCGTAATAATTACACAAAATGATTTATCTAAACCTTTCACAACAGATTCAATATACCCCAAGTCTTGGGCATGAGGTATTCATATTTAACGGTGGCGAACCCCACCTCAAAATTGATCCTGCCATCTTGAGTACTTGCAATCCATCCAGTACTCCAGTATGCATAACGGTGCAAGCCTGTAGCAGCCAAGACCTGCTTTTGGTGTTATTGGCCAAAGATGCCTTGTCTCGCATGGGATTTCACGAGGTATCTTTGTTTATTCCTTATTTCCCAGCAGCTCGCCAAGACCGGGTCATGGTATCGGGCGAACCATTAAGTGTGAAGGTATTTGCTGATATGATCAACATGGCCGGATTCTCGAAGGTCAGCGTTTTTGATCCGCACTCTGAAGTAACGCCTGCACTCCTAGATCGCTGCCAGCCAATCTCGAATCATGGATTTATCAAGGAAGTAATAGCCGCTATTGGCACATCACCAGCCCTGACCATCGTTGCACCAGATGCTGGAGCAGCCAAAAAAATCCATCATTTGGCTACTGCCTTGGCATGGGATCGGGTGATACAATGCGACAAAGTAAGGGATGTTCGCACTGGGCAACTTTCGGGAGCACAAGTCTTTACTGACGATTTGAATGGAGCAGATTGTCTTATTGTGGATGATATTTGCGATGGAGGCGGTACTTTTATTCAATTAGCTCAAGCCTTAAAAGCCAAACATGCTGGGCGTTTGTTTTTGGCAGTGAGCCACGGGATATTCAGTAAAGGTACTGATGTACTGGAAGGACATTTCGAGCGCGTTTTCACGACCGATTCTTTCACAATGAAAGCCACTAGTCCGATTGTTACAATAATTCCAATACCTTGTCAATCCTAATGGAAGCCTTTTTTGGGGACATTGTGGCTACGCTAAATGCTATCTGTAAAAGGACTGGCTTGAGTTACGCCGCTATCAATATCTTGATTTATACCATATTGGCTCCTAGCACTTGGGCTTTGGTTTTGAGCCTTCGACAAAGGAAATATACATGGCTATTGATCATTCATAGTGTTTGCGGTGCTTGGTTTATTCTAAATCACCAAAAAATACAGACCTATTCGCAGCGATTCTACGATGCCAATATTATTGCCTTAGAACAAATGGGGTATCAATATCCAAATCTGGGATATATCGGAGTATCCATCATAGCAGGCGTGGTAATGCCAATTATTTTATTGATTTTACTGTTTTTAATACCGATTCGCTACGCCCTTAAAACCTATATTCTATTAATATTACTAAATATTTCATACTATGTCTGGGTCTTATTCAAGTAAAATTTTTCTAGGAGGCACCTGCAATGGATCCAATTGGCGCGAACAATTAATTCCGCTCTTATCTATTGATTATTTCAATCCAGTCTGCGAAGATTGGACTCCGGCGCACCAACAAGAAGAAATCAACCAACGTAACCTTTGTGACTTTTGCCTTTATACTATAACGCCCAAAATGACTGGGGTGTTTTCCATTGCAGAAGCGGTGGAAGATAGCATCAAAAGACCTCAAAAAACAATATTTTGCATTTTAGAATGCGATGAAGACCGTACTTTTACCGCACACCAATGGAAAAGCATGTTGTCCACAGCGGCTATGATCGAAAAAAACGGCGCAAGCGTTTGTTTCTCATTGCCTGAAATCGTCACTATTATTCAAACAACGAGTAAATAATTATGAATCCTATCCACCTTACAGACGGCTATAAAGTAGATCACCGCAGCCAGTATCCTGATGGCACTACTTTGGTATATGCCAACCTCACACCCCGAAAAAGTCGGATGGCGGGCGTAGAAAGCGTTGTTTTCTTCGGATTGCAATATGCCATTAAAAAATACCTGATCGAAGATTTTAATCAATATTTTTTCTCCAAACCCAAAGCGGAAGTTATTGCACAGTACAAACGTCGGATTGAAACCTACCTTGGGGTCGGCACCATTACGTACGAACATATAGAAGCACTCCACGATTTAGGATACATGCCCTTGGAAATCAGGGCTTTGCCTGAAGGCACCAAGGTACCGATGAAAGTACCAATGTTTACCATCCACAATACCATTCCTGAGTTTTTTTGGTTGACCAATTTTTTAGAAACCCTACTTTCTGCCACCATTTGGTTGCCCTGCACCAGTGCCACCACGGCGGCTGAATACCGTAAAATGATGGATGCTTACGCCCTGAAAACGGGTAGTGATCCGGCATTTACGGATTGGCAAGGCCACGATTTTAGTTTCAGAGGTATGGGCAGCGTAGAGGCTTCTACGATCAGTGGAGCGGCACACCTATTGAGTTTTGCTGGCACAGATTCTATCCCGGCTATTGACTTGCTGGAGGCTTACTACCTTGCCAATTCAGATCTAGAACTCATCGGAGGCAGTGTGCCCGCTACCGAGCATTCCGTGATGTGCATGGGTACTCAAGATGATGAAATTGGCACTTTTCGCCGCTTGATCGAAAAAGTATATCCCAAAGGTATCGTCTCTATTGTGTCTGATACTTGGGATTTTTGGCAAGTCATCACCGAGTTTATTCCCGAACTAAAGCCCACCATCTTAGCCCGCGACGGCAAAGTGGTCATCAGACCTGACTCTGGCGATCCAGTACACATTATTTGTGGTGATCCACAAGCCCCCATTGGCAGCCCCGAACACAAAGGAGCCGTGGAGTGCCTTTGGGATACTTTTGGAGGCACGGTCACGGATACTGGGTACAAACTTTTGGATCCGCACATCGGGGTGATCTATGGAGACAGTATTACTTTAGAACGTTGCAAAGCCATTTGTGAAGGCCTCATAGCCAAAGGTTTTTCAACTGGAAATGTAGTGTTTGGGATCGGCTCTTACACGTACCAATATGTCACCCGCGATACATTTGGGTTTGCTATGAAGGCTACCTATGGAGAGGTAAATGGCGTTGGTCGAGCCATATTTAAAGAGCCAAAAACAGACGACGGTACCAAGCGCAGCGCATGCGGATTGCTCCGGGTGGATAAAGATGCCCAAGGAACTTTGACCCTGAAAGACAATTGCACTTGGGAAGAAAGTCAGGGCGGTGAAATGGTTTTGGTTTTCCGCGACGGCAAAATGTTGAAAGAGTGGAGTTTGAAGGAGATCAGAAAAACGATAAAAGACTAAAAGCCCAAACAATGCTCAAAGATCTTTTTATAGGCACTTTTTTAGGGATAAGTAACGATGAGTCTCTTGCTGAATATAACTGGAAAGAGATCCAATCTGCGTACTCCGCCACCGATCGCCATTATCATAACTTGCTTCATTTGGAGCAATTGGCTACCCATTTATTAGAGCATCGAGATCAGATAACCGACTGGGAATCTATGATTATGGCATTATTTTACCACGATGTGGTATATAACACATTGCGACAAGACAATGAGGCTAAAAGTGCCGTTTTTTGTGAAAAAAGATTAAAAAAAGCAGGTTTTCCACCTGAACGCTTGGAACTAGTGAAGGAAACTATCATTGCAACCAAAGGCCACACTATTCACCAAAACCCTGATATCAATCTTTTTACAGATGCTGATTTGGCCATTTTAGGTTCTAGTTGGGCAGACTACGAACGTTATGCCAAACAAATTAGACAGGAGTATTCCATCTACCCAGACTTTGTCTATCGGCCAGGTCGGAAAAAAGTATTGGCGCATTTTTTAGAGATGGAACGTATTTACAAAACGGAATCGTTTCATCAGCGATTGGAGACTCAGGCTAGAGCCAATTTACAACAAGAATTTTCAGAAAAATGAAATTAGAAACCACCCCATATCAAAACTACGAGGCACAATTGCCTCAAAACGGACACCATATATTAGGCCAATCGGATGGCGAAAAAATTGTCGTATATCAAGCATTCAACCCCGACATTAGTCGGTATGCTATTGAAAATCAACGCTTTGGTGGATCTGCATATTCTTTTTCAAGAATGTCGTGGATCAAACCCAATTTTCTTTGGATGATGTACCGAGCAGGCTGGGCATCAAAGCCAAATCAAGAACGAATATTGGCCATTGAAATCAGTATTCAAAATTTTAAACACATCTTAGAATCTGCTGTATATTCATCTTATCAGCCTGATATTTATCAAACTCAAGAAAACTGGAAGACTGCTTTAGAGCAATCAGAAGTGCGTTTGCAATGGGACCCCGACCATGATCCTTGGGGTCGAAAACTAGAAAGAAAAGCCATACAATTGGGTATGAAAGGTGATATTTTAGAAGAATTTGCCACAAAATGGGTCATTGCTATTGAAGATATTACTGATTTTGTCAAAGTAGAAGGCCAAAAAATTTCAAGAACTGACCATCAAAATCTTATCGTGATGAAGGAAATGGAAATAAAATTGAGTAATGGAATATTGGAACAAAAGTTGAAAATTACCTAGATTAATCCATTCAAAATCAATAAATTATGTATAACATAATCTGGTTAAAAACCCAATATGACCAAAACCAAAGACTAAAATACCTCCCTTTTGGGGGACACCAACCAAGGCATGATAAGCGGATCACCGAGAGTTGTTTCAGTCAATGGTGGGACGAACACCCATTTGAGATTGATGGCGTTCAGTACCCGACTTCAGAGCATTGGATGATGGCCGTGAAAGCACGGATGTTTCACGATGCCACTGCACTCAAGGCCATTATGAATTGTGAAAGCCCCGGGGAGGCAAAAAAACTAGGGCGAGGTATCCTGAATTTCAACCCCAAAGTATGGGATGACCATAAGTTTGAGGTGGTAGTGAAAGGCAATTTCCATAAGTTTTCGCAGCATCCAGCCTTAAAGGCATTTCTTATCGGTACAGGCTCCCGAGTTATTATAGAAGCCAGCCCTTATGATGCCGTTTGGGGAATAGGAATGTCAAAAGATGATAAAAACATAGAAAACCCTCATTTGTGGCGGGGTGAAAACTTATTGGGCTTTGCCCTCATGGTTGTTCGAGATCAGGTTAAAGATTAAGACCTTTTAATATTTGAAGGATCTCATTTTCGGATTAAAACATTAAATGTACACATTCAGCACCTCCCTTTTCAAGAAATATTATTGTAAAAATCAATAAAACCTTTACTTTTGAGGGGTAAAATCCAGAAAACTAGAACCACTCATTCGTCATCACTATTTACTCATGCAACGTCGAACATTTTTCCAACAATCATCTATGGCAGCAGTAGCATCTGGCTTATCCATCCCTAGTTCTATGGAAAATTTAACAAAGGGGACTCCCAAAATAATCAAGCCCAAGCCCTTGAAAAAAGGAATGAAAGTGGCCTTGGTTGCGCCCAGCAGTTCCATTACTGAAGAGTTTTACGCTAAAGTAATACGCAATATGGAATTTTGGGGTTTGATTCCGTTAGTCGGCAAACATGTCCGCGACAAACATGGATTTCTAGCAGGTACCGATGCCGATCGTTTGGCTGACCTGCACTGGGCTTTTGAAAACCCCGAAGCAGAGGCCGTTTGGTGTGTGCGTGGCGGCTATGGAGCCACTCGAATATTGGATAGTATAGATTACAAATTGATTAAAAGAAATCCCAAGCCCCTTATTGGATACAGTGATATCACAGCCTTACATATTGCCATACACCAACGGACAGGGCTTGTCACTTTTCATGGCCCAGTGGCAGGCTCCGACTACCCAGAAAACACCATACAATGGTTCAAATCAGTGCTAACCGAGCCAACCAGTCCTTTAATTCTTGGGATGCCCAAGGACTTAGATCCGAACTTACCTGAAGAAGATCGCCCACACACCATTGTATCAGGCAAATCTACCGGACGACTGACGGGCGGCAACTTATGTTTATTGGCCGCCATGGTCGGCACTAAATTCTCTCCAGAATTCAAAGATAAAATCGTATTCATAGAAGACATCGGAGAACAGCCCTACCGCATTGACCGAATGTTGACTCAATTGCTCCAAGGTACCGACCTCTCCCAAGCCGCAGGCATTGCCTTGGGCGTATTTAATGATTGCAAAGTCAAAGGCGAATCGCCCTCCTTGACCCTTTTAGAAACGTTCAAAGATCGGCTCGGAAACCTTGGAATTCCAGTGGTTTACGGGATTCCATTTGGGCATGTATCGCTGAATGCTACCCTACCTTTGGGCTTGATGGCTTGTTTAGATTCGGCAGGAAATTCATTGACTTTACTTGAAAACATATAATTTCATGACCACCACTTCTTAAAATTTGAGTACCTGCCTGCTCATATTGGAAACCATGCCTAAATAAATCTCTGTTTCTTAAGTCGAAAAAAAACGCTCCTTGTCTGCTGGCAAAGCCTATTTATCTAATATATCGGATAGTGGCTTAAACCTGTTGTTACTTCGCTTGATTTTTAGGTTTAAATACAAGGGTATGATGTCCTTGTGATAAATCATCCATCAACCAATTTAACTCATTAGCGTTCAATATAATATGAGCCAGTTTTTTAAATTTCTATTCGCTTCCTGCCTCGGCACTGCCTTGGCCGTCGTATTGCTCTTTTTTGTAGGAGCGGGCATGTTGTCATCGCTAGCAACCAGTGCTACCGAGACGTCAAAAGTATCCATAAAGCCTAACGCCGTTTTAGAACTTGATTTCAAGAACATGATTCCTGAAAAAACCAATAACATTCCGATGGATCCATTTGATATGGACAATAAGTATGTATTGGGCTTGACGGACATGGTAAAAACGATCAAACAAGCAAAAAACGATCCAGATATCAAAGGTATATACCTCAATGGCCCTGCATTGATGGCTGGCAAAGCCACCTCATCTGTCCTTAGAGAAGCATTGATTGATTTCAAATCGGATGGCAAGTTCATTGTTTCTTATGCCGATTTCTACACACAGGGAGCCTATTATGTGGCTTCTGTAGCAGATTCAATACTAGTCAACCCAGTAGGTGCCGTTGAGTTTCGCGGCTTCTCCAGCATGATTGCCTTTTATAAAGGTATGTTAGATAAATTAGACATACAAATGCGTATTTTTTATGTCGGTAAATTTAAAAGTGCTACCGAGCCGCTGCGATTTGATAAAATGAGTGCTGAAAATCGCCTTCAAGTCCGTGAATATTTAACTGCTTTATATGATATTTTCATCAAAGACGTAGCCGCAAGCAGAAAAATAGACCCCAAAGAGTTGGTACAGATAGCAGACCGCTATGATGGTGCCAGTGCAGAAGGGGCATTGAAAAGCAGATTGGTAGATCGCTTGGCTTATGAAGATGAAGCCTTCTCGGCCATGAAAACCTTGATTGGGTTAACACCCAAAGACAAGTTACAGCGCGTGAGCATCGAGGACTATTACGATACCCGTGGCAAAAAAATAGACCTCTCTTCCAAAGATAAAATCGCAGTGGTTTATGCCGAAGGAGCCTTGACCGATGGAGAAGGTGGAGACCCAGGCAATATTTATAGCGAAGAATTTGTGGAAATCATGCGTAAAGTACGGTTAGACGACCAAGTAAAAGCAATTGTGCTTAGGGTCAATTCGCCGGGCGGTAGTGTTTTGGCAAGCGACAACATATACCGCGAACTAAAACTGTGCAAAGATGCTGGCAAACCAATCGTAGTAAGCATGGGCGATGTAGCGGCTTCTGGCGGTTACTATATTGCTTGCTTGGCCGATAGTATTTTTGCAGAACCCAATACCATTACTGGCTCTATCGGTGTGTTTGGAGTCATTCCAATCTTGCAAAAAACATTAAAGGAAAACCTTGGCATCACTTATGACACTGTAAAAACAGGGCGTTTTTCAGCATTCGGTACCCCATTTATAGATTTCTCTCCTGAAGAAGAAAAACTAATCCAAGATCGGATAGATTGGGTCTATGAAGATTTTATCCAGAAAGTAGCGCGTGGACGCAAGAAAACCCGTGATCAAATACATGAAATAGCACAAGGCCGAGTTTGGCCAGGCAACAAGGCCAAGGAAATAGGTTTGGTGGATGACTTGGGTGGACTAGACAGGGCACTTGCTTCTGCTGCCAAACTGGCCGGGCTTGAAAAATACCGCACCACAGAGTATCCACGGACTCAAACTGGTATTGAGCAGTTTATCGAGAAATTTACCAATAGTAAGAAAAAAGATGAAGCCGTCAAAGCATGGTTTGTCCAACAACAACTTGGAGAATTGTATCCAATGTATAAAACCCTTCAAGATTTCCGACAAAACAAGGGCATTCAAGCCCGTTTGCCTTATGAGTTAATGATAAACTAATCACATTTTTAAGACAGCAAACAACATGAGTCATCCCGAATTTTGGGGTGGCTCATGTTCATTTTTAGTCATTACCCAGCGATTTTCCATTTAGATTGCCCCAATTTTGTTTTTTTTACCTCTTTTCGACTTTCCTTTCTTCTGTTAGCGTTGTTTTTGGG
>JANMMZ010000084.1:0-37995 GCA_031373665.1 Saprospiraceae bacterium
CACCTCTTCCCATTCCGAACAGAGTCGTTAAGCCTGCCAGCGCTGATGGTACTGAGGTCGATGCCTCGGGAGAGTAAGTCGGTGCCAACTCAATATACTGATCCTTGTTGCGTATGCAGCAAGGATCTTTTTTTTGCCCATGCTAAACCCCACAATAGAATAACTGCGGAAACGTTTTATATTTTTGAATCAAATTAGTCACAATGTGAAACATTTTTATGAAACAATTATTCTCTACCTCCCTTGTTTTTGCCGTTTTAACCCTATCTTTTAGTGCCTTTCTTGGTGCTCAAAATATTGAAGTAGCCACCTTCCAAGATGGATTACTCATTTTAAAGATGGACGACGCTACCCTATCCACCACCTTTGCCTTTGTGTTAAACGATGCTACCCTGTCCAATACTCAAATTAAGTCTGCCACCGACGCAGAAGGAACATTCTACTACATTTCAGCCAATGGTCAACGCGGTTCAGAGGCCAACATTAAGGTAGCCATTATATTAAACCAGTTAAGTACAGGAGTCCTAGTATTCGACAAAGAGACAGGCTGCGAAATGGAATGTAGTGTGGAGCCATCATGCACGGCTTATGATCAAAATATCATAGCACGGTGCAAGACAATAAGTTGTACCTGCACCGATGGCACTAATAGAGGGTGTAAATCAAGGGTTATTTTTCCGAAATAATGACCACTGGGTACTAATCCAGTGCCAATCCATACCGTTTTAAATACCCATTCCACCCTTGCAGCCCACCCGTATGCAAAGCCACTACGATGCTTCCTGCAGGAAAGTATCCATTGCGGAGCATTTCATAGACCCCAAACATCATTTTAGAGGTATATATTGGATCAAGGAGGATACCGTGTTGGCCACGGAAATCACGTACAAAAGCCATCAGGCTTTCATCATATTTGGCGAAGCCGCCAAACTCATAATCACGAATAAAGGTAAATTTTTTTTCTATACTGGATAATGGAATTCCGCCCATGTTTTCGATCAAGGACAATAATTTGAAAATACTCAAATGATCCAGCCCCTCATTGACAACGGGAAAAACAAGTACCTTCCCATTGAGATCTTTCAATCCTGCTATCAACCCAGTAGCAGTAGTACCGGTTCCTGCTGGAACACATAAAAACACTGAATTATCTTGTAGGTTGGAATCAAGTCCTGCGAGTTGGTGGGTGATTTCAGACGGAATCGCGGCACAGGCGACAATTGCTTTCGAGATAGCCCCACCCTCTGGTAAAACAAAATACTGAGGGTATTCTGAATGAAATATCTCCACTCCCCTACCCTTCGTCGCATCGTACTCGGTTTTATCGGTCGGAAAAAGCATCATACCATCATGGCGACACTGTAGCAATGTTGGGTTATTCAGGTCAACGTGTTTACCACGTACAATCCCAAAAGTAGGTATATCAAAGAGCCTGCCCGCAGCAGCAACCGCCTCTAAGTGATTGGAAAATGCACCACCAAACGTAATGATGCCCTTAAACTTGTTTTCTTGCACATGTCGAATCGCAGGTGCTAACTTACGCCACTTATTGCCTTGTATTTCAGGATGAATCAAGTCGTCCCGTTTCAAAAACAATCGGATACCCAAATCGGTACCCGGATGCATAAATAGTTCAAGAAGGGGAGAAAAAGGTAGGTTATCCATCCTTAATAATCAATGGCAGGAGCCACCTCGTCTATTCTGGCAGCTTTAGCCACCACCTTGTGTAGGGTATCAAGTTTTACTTCTTGACCTTCAAATCGGGCATAAAGCGTCACATAAATATCGCCAGATTTATGAAAAGTGTGAGAGACCAACCCATTCACAAACTTCTTACGTGTACCATCTTGAAAACAAAGTTCATATACAGCGCCTTGGGCAAATTTCGTCATCTTAAACTTGAATGGTTTGCCTGATTCAGGATCCTCGCTCGTCCTGATTAGTTCTCCTGGAACAGACTGTATCGCTTTTTGTGCATTGGCTGATTGATTTTCTTGCTGGCCTTCGGCTTGTATCAGCGTTTTGTCAACGGTATTAACAGGCGATTTTCTAGCCACTTGCAAGGCCACTAAACCCACGACTCCAAAAATTGCAACGGCCACCAGTAAGATGGTTTCGCGAGTCATAGAACTGAGTATTTGTCCGATTTTATTCATGTATAACTATTGTCTGCACAAAAGTATGTATAATTTACACTGGTATCCAAAACTAATGTTACTTTTGAGGCTACTTTCTTAATGAATGCTGTGTGCAAATGTCTGATTTACATTCTTTTATTGAACATACCCTTTTAAAACCAGATACAACCCTGTCTGATGTCCGCCAAATATGCGAAGAGGCGGTTAAATATAAATTTGCAGCGGTATGCATACCACCCCTGTATGTTAGGGATGCAAAGCGGTTTTTGGGGGAAGATTCCAAAATTAAAGTTGCAACCGTCGTTGGATTTCCAATGGGCTATTCGGCGATTGCTGCCAAAAGTGAGGAAATCAAACGCGCTATTGATGAAGGTGCCGATGATATTGATGCTGTGATTAATTTGGCTGCCTTAAAATCAGGCAATTGGAATCATGTTAGCAACGATATTGATAGTGTGGCAAGGGCTACACACATGCGTGGTAAGACCCTTAAATTGATATTAGAGTGTGGATTACTTACCAAAGCAGATATAGAACGACTCATGCCAATTGCCACTGAAGCAAAAGTTACTTGGCTTAAAACCGGAACTGGATTTAATGGTTATCCAGCCACGCCAGATATGGTAAGAGAACTGAGGGCTTTATGTCCACCCGGAATGAAAATAAAGGCTGCTGGTGGAATTCGCACCGCTGCTGAAGCACAAGCAATAATAGCCGCCGGAGCAAATCGAATTGGAACTTCATCATCACTAGAAATCATCAAATAGTTCCCATGGGTAGCATACGAGTTTTAGTCGGTCTATATTTGGTTTTTATACTGAACACCTCCGCTTGGTCTCAAGAAATACAGATCAATGAATCGCCCCAATTGTCACAGTTGATGAAAAACTGGGTCAATAATAATCGTGTCAACCCAAAGATTGATGGTTGGCGCGTACAATTGATGGCATCCACAGATCGACAACAAATAGAAGACGGAAAAAATCGCTTCAAAATGGCCTACCCTAGTGAAAAAGCAGACTGGGTACATGAAAAGCCGTATTACAAACTTAGGGCTGGCGCGTTTAGAACCAAACAAGAGGCCGTAGCATTCATTAGTCTTTTATACGATTTTGCGGGTGCATACCCAGTAAAAGACCCACAAATTCATCCGAGAGATTTTTTAGAATAATCAAGCAAACATGGCTTCTTCTAATAGTACCCCTACCCGTTTTGCCGATATTGATCGGCAGTTGCTTGGTATTTATGTCGCATTGGTGGTGATCGGCTGGATTATGATTTATGCCGTAAATCACCAGTCGGCACGCGGATCATCATTGCTAACGCTTAGCCATGAACCGGGCAAACAATTATTTTTTATGTCAATTTGTTTCGCCATTATATTTGTAATCATGATGACAGATTGGTCATTTTGGCGCACGCTGGCATTGGGCATATACCTTGTGACGCTAATCTTACTACCCGGAACATTGATATTTGGTCGAGAAATAAACGGGGCGCACGCTTGGTATCAATTTGGAGGATTTTCACTTCAACCATCAGAACTGACCAAATTTGGCACCTGCCTCGCTATGGCTGCCTATTTGAGTTCCACTGGAGTCAATTTACAGGAATGGCGCAGCAGAATCATTGCAATAAGTATTTTTTTGATACCAGCAATCATTGTATTACTTCAGTCAGATACCGGATCGGCCTTGGTGTTTTTTTCATTTATGTTGGTTTTGTACCGTGAAGGCCTCTCGCCAAGTTGGTATGCATTAGGGCTTAGTACTACTGCAATGGTCATTTTAGGGCTTGTTTTTGAGCCTCCATTTGTAGTAGCTGGGTTACTCATGTTCATCAATTATTTGCTCATCACTAAGTTTAAGGAGGGCCGGCGTAAATGGTGGATCTTATTTGTAGCACTGATCCCTATGACCATCTGGTGGGGAGACTTTAGTAATTTAATACGCCCTATCGTGGGTAGTTCCTCCAATTTATATGTACTAATACCACATGCTATTTTATTTATTGCCGCTTTTTTACCGAATTACGTCAAGAAAAACAGTATGGTACAAGGCCAACTACAACTTTGGGCGTTTTTATTGGTTGCTGGTGGCAGTTTGGTATTTGCTGCCAATTTTGCTTGTTATACGGTATTAGCCCCTCACCAGCAACAGCGCGTTAAAATATGGCTAAAGCCTTCAGAGGCCGCTTCAGAGGCCAAAGGAGCTGCCTACAATTTGCTGCACTCTAAAATGGCTATTGGTTCGGGCGGCCTATTGGGCAAAGGCATTTTAGAGGGCAACATGACCAATCTACGGTATGTACCAGCACAAAGCACCGATTTCATTTTTTGTACCATTGGTGAAGAGCAAGGCTTTGTAGGCGTAATTGCCATAGTTGCACTGTTTACTTGGTTGTTATTCCGTATCACAACTGTGGCAGAAAGACAGCGATCTAATTTTTCAAGAACCTATTGCTATTGTGTAGCAGGGGTCATATTCATGCACTTGCTCGTAAATATTGGCATGACCATGGGTATTTTTCCAATCATTGGTATTCCGCTGCCATTCATCAGTTATGGAGGCTCTTCTTTGATCGGTTTCACTTTAATGATAGCGGTCATGCTCAAATTGGATAGCCACCGAAGCTTAGCATAAATCATCAGTTATGTACTTAACCAATCGATTTTTTCAAGTCATGGGCTTCGTAGTGCTGCTTTTTGCACTATCCTATCCCTTTGAAATATTATTGCCGATAGCAAAAGTAGCAGTAGTAATCGCTGCGGGATTATTTGTCACTGACATTTTTATGCTATATGGTAAGAGACCCAATCTTGTTGCAAAACGAACGATTCAGCCCATTCTTTCCCTAAGCGATCCCAATCCAGTAGAAGTATATTTGGAGAATAAGAGCCAACTACATTTGCATTTAAATGTGGAGGATGAGTTACCCGATCAGTTGCAGCGTCGAGATTTTCAGGTAGGTATTGACCTCAGTGCTGGAGGAAGCCACATCATTCAATACGAAATCAGGCCATTGACCCGAGGATCATACCTGTTTGGCGATGTCGTGGTGTTTGTCAGCACGAGGCTCGGGATCATAGAGCGGAAGTTGCGCAGTGCGCAAGCACAAGAAGTGAACGTATATCCCTCCATCATTCAGATGAAACGCTATGAATTGCGCGCCATGCGGCAAATAGCCCACGAAACTGGGATCAAAAAAATGCGCAGAATTGGCCACTCTTACGAATTTGAACAAATCAAAAACTATGCCGAGGGCGACGATTATCGAAGCATCAATTGGAGGGCATCAGGCCGTAGGGGCGAACTGATGGTGAACCAATACGAGGATGAGCGTAGCCAGCAAGTATATTGCGTCATTGACAAAAGCCGCGTGATGCTGATGCCCTTTGAAGGGCTTACACTCTTGGATTATGCCATCAACTGTAGCCTTGCTATCAGCAATATTATCTTGAAAAAACAAGATAAAGTAGGGCTTTTGACTTTTTCAGATGCGATTGGCTCGACCATAAAAGCCGAGCGCGATACCACCCAGTTGACACGGATCATGGAGCATTTATACCGTGAAAAAGAGCGCGCAGGCGAATCAAATTATGAGTTGCTTTACGAAGGTGTACGCAGGCTGATTAACTCAAGGTCATTGTTGATCCTATTCACCAATTTTGAAAGTTCCTACGCATTGGAGCGGGTGCTCCCTACCTTACGCCGCTTGAATAAAACGCACCTCTTAGTGGTGGTTTTCTTTGAAAATACCGAAATAAAAACCTTGGCTCAAGAACCAGTGCAAAGGGTGGCAGATATTTATAAGCAGACTGAAGCACGCATATTTTTACAAGAAAAGAAGGATATGGTTCAAAAACTAAGACATTTTGGGATTCAGGCTGTCTTGACCCAACCTCAAGACCTCACCTTAAATACTATTAATAAGTACCTCGAACTTAAATCCAGGGGACTCATTTAAGTAGTGACAGTTGCTGAATTTGATTCAAAACCACACTTTATTAGTTCCCCATTACTTAGTTTGTTAACTTTGCGCTTCACACACAACCGACACATGCGATATATATCATTATCATGGCTACTCCTTCTCCTTTGGGGCTGCAATAATCCGAACAATCAACAACAAACTGATTCCGGTGAGCCTACCCTATTTTCTTTGTTACCAGCCTCCGAAACGGGCATTTCATTCAGAAATGACTTAAAGTACGACCGTGATTTTAATATTTACAAATATAGAAATTTTTATAATGGCGGTGGTGTAGCCCTTGGCGATATCAATAATGATGGATTGCCTGATGTTTATTTTACTTCTAATATGGGGCAAAATAAACTTTACCTAAATAAGGGCAATTTTAAATTTGAGGACATTACCCAACAGGCTGGGGTGACGGACAAAGGCTCTTGGTCAACAGGAGTTTCTATGGCCGATCTGAACGGCGATGGGTGGTTGGATATTTATGTCTGTAACTCCGGCACACCACGCTCAGATGAAAAAAGCGCAGGTGGTTTCAACCGTGAAAACGAACTTTTCATCAACAACCAAAACGGCACTTTTACAGAAAGAGCCAAGGAGTTTGGGCTAGCAGACCAAGGATTGACTACTCATACTGCATTTTTTGACTATGACAAAGATGGAGACTTGGATGCTTATGTATTAAACAATTCCTTCCGCGCCATTGGCTCTTTTGATTTGAGGCAGAATCTAAGAAATACCCGCGACAGCCTAGGTGGACACAAATTTTTCATCAACAACAGCATCAATCCAACCCAAAAAGCGATTCAACCAATTTTCAGCGATGCTTCTTTACAAACTGGGATTTTAGGGTCGGTCATCGCATTTGGTCTAGGGGTTACGGTAGGCGATATTGATTGGGACGGATGGCAGGATATTTACGTATCAAATGATTTTTTTGAAAAAGATTATCTGTATAAAAACAATAAAAAAGGTGGATTTGACGAAGTATTAGAGCAGCAGATGCGCCATATCAGTGCAGCCAGCATGGGCGCAGATATGGCCGACATCAACAACGATGCCTACCCCGATATTTTTGTAACGGATATGCTACCTGAGCCAGATTATCGCCTCAAAACCACGACTTCTTTTGATAGTCCTGACCGATTCAAATTCACCACCGGTTGCGGCTACTACAATCAATTTACGAGGAACATGCTCCACCTCAACAATGCCAATGGTACATTCAGCGACATCGCTTGTTTGGCGGGGGCAGAGGCCACTGATTGGAGTTGGGGGGCATTGATGGTTGATTTAGACAATGATGGATGGCGCGATATTTTTGTAGCCAATGGAATCGCCCAAGACCTAACCAACCAAGATTACTTGTTGTTTGCTTCTGACCCGACGGTACAGCGCGAAATAGTGGCTGGCGGTAGTGTTGATTTCAAACGGCTCATAGACTCGATTCCAAGCGAAAAGCAGCCCAATTACGCTTTTAGGAACAATAAAAACCTTAGTTTTACCAATGTTGCTAAAAATTGGGGATTGGCTCAACCCAGTTTTTCCAATGGGTCGGCTTATGGTGATTTAGACAATGATGGAGATCTGGATTTGGTGGTTAATAATGCCAATATGGATGCCTTTGTCTATAGAAACGAATCGGATAAAGTACCAAATAACCATTACATAAAATTTGAACTCAAGGGAGAAGCCCTCAATACGGCCGCTTTTGGCGCAAAAATAGTACTCCGTGCCAAGGGTCAAACATTTTATGTGGAGCAGATGCCTATGCGCGGTTTTCAAAGTTGTATGGATCCAAGACCCAATTTTGGATTGGGCGATATAACCACAATTGATAGCGTGATCGTGTTGTGGCCTACCGGCAATAAAGCAACTATTTTGACCAATGTAGCCGCCAATCAAACCTTAAAACTCAGTCAGGCGGAGGCCAATGCGCCTATGCCAACCACTTTGGCATTTCTGGCTCCTTCAGGTGGGCGAAAATTTAAAAACGTGACCAATACCATACCATTGGGCTGGACGCATCAAGAAAATGAGTTCAATGATTGGGATCGGGACAGGCTATTGCCTTTCAAATACTCCACAGAAGGCCCCAGAAGTGCTGTCGGTGATTTGAACGGCGATGGACTAGAAGATGTATTTATCTGTGGCGCGGCCAACCAATCGGGAGTCATCTTTTTTCAACAAAATGGCGGAAAACTGAGGGCTTCTACTCAACCTGCCTTGGTGACAGATGCGGGTTCGGAGGATGTAGATGCCGCTTGCTTTGATGCTGACGGCGACGGAGACTTGGATCTCTACGTGGCTTCGGGCGGCAACGAAATGGAACCGATGAGTCCATTGCTCGGCGATAGGCTGTATATAAATAATGGAAAAGGGCAATTTGAAAGAAAAAAAGATGCCGTTCCCGAGGCCAAACCTTTTGCCTCGGGTTGTGTCAAACCCGGAGACTTTGATCGTGACGGCGATATGGATATTTTTGTGGGTATGCGCCTCTTACCAGCCAAAATAGGCGTACCAGTAGGCGGTTTTTTGCTTATCAATGATGGAAAAGCCAATTATAACATTTCAAAACAACCCGTGTTATCGGACTTGGGTATGATTGGCGATGCCGCTTGGGATGATATTGATGGCGACAAAGATCTTGATTTGGTGGTGGCTGGCGAATGGTTGCCACTCACCATTTTGCTCAATAACGCTGGAATCTTGGTCAATGTTACGCAAGATGCTGGGCTTTCCAATACCGCAGGGCTTTGGAAACGCATCATGCCGGGTGATTTTAATGGCGATGGTAAAACTGATTTTATAGTGGGCAATATGGGCCTTAATTCCCGTTTAGATGCCTCCACAGAGCAGCCATTGAGCATGTTTTTCAATGATTTTGACACCAATGGAAGTACTGAGCAGTTTCTTTGCCGCTACAATAATGGCATGTTACTGCCTTACATGCTAAGGAGTGAGTTGGTATCGAATATACCTGCACTCAAGAAAAAATATTTGTATTACAAGGGGTTTACCAATCAAAAAATAACGGATATTTTCAAGCCCGAGCAAATGAAAAACGCCGTAGAACTCAAGGCTGGGCTTTTATCGAGTGGGGTGTTGATGAACCTTGGTGGCGGAAAATTTTCGTTTACAGCCTTGTCCAATGAAGCCCAGTTTGCGCCGATTTATGGGATCTGTATCGGTGATTTTGATGCCGATGGCAAGCAAGATGCCCTCACGGGGGGTAATTTTCTAGGATCTAAGCCCGAATTCGGGTATTTAGATGCCGACTATGGCCTTTTCTTGAAGGGTGATGGGAAAGGCGGCTTTACGCCACTTCGTTCTAAAGACACCAATTTAAAAATAGACGGAGAGGTGCGCGATATAAAAACGATCAAACTTGGCAATAAAAAATCATTTATGGTGTTAAAAAACAATGCAGCACCTGATTTTTGGCAATAATCAGATCAAAACAAGCATAAAATTTTCAAGAACAGGCAACCTTTTTTTTCATCTTTACATCAAGCAGTATATAAAACCTTCATGCAACAGTTTAGCGATCAGGAATTAGTAAGTGGCGTACTGCGGGGTAGTCAAGTGCATCAGACAGCCTTATACAGGCAGTTTAGCACGGCCATGTTCCGTATCTTATTGCGCTACGCTAAAGATAGGGCAGAAGCAGAAGATATGTTGCAAGACGGTTTTGTCAGAGTATTTAGAGATATGGCGCAGTTTAGAGGAGAGGGTGCTTTGGGAGGTTGGATCAGAAGGATTATGGTGAATACTGCTTTGAGCCATTTGCGCAAACAGCGGGATTTTATTAAGGATGTGCCTGATTACTCAGCCTTTGAAAGTAAGTTTAATACGAATGAGGATTTTGCCTCCAATTTGGATGCCCAAACCTTGCTCGGTTACCTTCAAAAATTACCGCTCGGATACCGAACCGTTTTTAACCTTTATGGAGTAGAGGGATATAGCCACGAGGAAATTTCAGAACAACTCGGTATATCCATCGGCACTAGCAAAAGTCAACTGTACAAAGCCCGCGAATACCTCAAGAAAATGCTTGATAAATCATTTTTACCCAGCAATAAAGGAACGTTAAAATAATAAACAAAGTTGTTTCATGTTCCTCATTGCTCCAGATAATAAAACCGATAATCTAATCATCAATGGCACAACATAAAGAATTTGAGTCGCTTGACGAATTGTTCCGTAAAACATTCGATAGCCTTCCTGAAACGCCTTCCTCCTCCGGGTGGGACGTGCCTTCGGATAAAGTTTGGCAACATGTTCAAACACAAATCGCGCCACCTAAAACAGGTTGGAGCACCCTCAGTTGGTCGTTGGTTGCCTCCTTGGGCGTTGCATTGGTGTTAGGGCTGTACTTCTCTTTGCGTACTACAGAATCAACAGCAACCCAACAACCTGCCACCTCGGTCGTAACCACCGCTCCTTTGGCGGCTCAACCAACCCAGCCAGAGGCTTCGGTAGCAACAGTGCCTACAACCATCAGTGAAGTACCTGAAACCAAGGTAAAACCGCTCGAAATCAGCAAAAAAACCACTAAAAATAAATCAATAGCAGCAAAACCTGAACTTGCAAATCAGGCTTCGCGTCTAGCAAACAAACAGGCTCAAGAATCGCAGCCAATACCGGGTATAAATCCAATCATAGTCGTGAAAAACAGTGGCGAAGCCACCCTATTGCCCGGTATCAAAGCCAAAACAGACGATCCACAAAATACGACTGAAAAACTCCGTCAAGAGGGTGCCGTGGCATGGAAAAAGAACTTGACTCCCCTTACACATAAACCCATTCGGTCAAAAACTAGGGTGACGCTGCCGAGTTGGATGAAGAAATAGATTGGGATTTGGTAAAATTATTTTGGAAAAAAAATCCTTACCTTTGCCCCTACCACAGGCATCGTTTTCTGCGGCAACTCGAACACTCTTAATATATAGGGTTACGCCACGGATTCAAGGCATACTGCAAAGCCGTTGACTTGTCCGGCAACATGGCAGACAGTCTGACCCCCGTTATGGCCTATCCCGCTTTGTCAACTTTGCGAAGTTTGACCGGCACACCTCGATGTCTGTGGTTTTATTTCATCCCTACTTGAGCCAAAAACGCTCCTTTATACTGTTCTCCAATAGGAATTTTGTTGCTTTCAAGCATTACATAGTTTGCTCCAATGGCTCGTATGTGCAGCCTAGAAACTAGGTAAGAGCGGTGTACCCGCAAAAAATGGAGGCTCAATTGAGTAACCTCTTCTTCAAACTTGGATAAGGAAATCAATGGGATATAACTTTTGCCACTCGTGAGCACTACTTTGGTGTAGTTTTTCATGGCTTCGCAGTAAAGGATCTCTGTGAGCAGTACTGGATAGTTTTCACCGTCTGATTTCACAAAAATGGTCGTGGGAGGGAGGATTGCTTCTACTAGGCGCAGAGCACCTGTATCTTTCAGGCGTTCGGTGGCTTTGAATACGGCCTTCGCAAAACGCTCCAATAAAAATGGCTTGAGTAGATAATCCACTGCATTCAATTCGTAACTTTCTACTGCGAATTCGGAATAGGCCGTCGTAAAAATAATGAGCGGTTGTTTATTCAATATTTTCACCATAGAAATACCACTGATATTGGGCATATTGATGTCCAAAAACACGATTTCAATCCCCTCGTCGCTATTGATTAATTCTATGGCTTCAAAAGCGTTTTTACACTCTCCTGCACATTCTAAATTGGGCAATTGATCCACATAATTTCTGATAATTTTTCGTGCAATAGGCTCATCATCCACAATCACACACCGATGTTTTTTGGTACTGCTCATTTCAAGTGTATTTGCAATTTTATTGAAAAATTATGCCCCGACGTAGTGATGACAAGTTGGTGGAGATCATCGGGATAAATCGCCTCCAATCGCTTTTTAACATTTTCTAGCCCGATACCTTTGGGTTGGTTTTCTATTGTTTTTTCAGCATCCACGCAATTGTTTTTTACTTCAAAATGAAGGACTCCATCCGCTCCGATGGAAAGTGAAATTTTTATCCGAATAACGTCATTTGTTACGTTTCTAGCGTGTTTGAAAGCATTTTCTACAAATACGACGAGTAAAAGCGGAGCAATTTCAATGCTTTGATACTCAGCACCACTCAAGTCAAATTCAAAATCGAGGGTATCTTCAAGCCTTATTTTTTCCAAGGCTATATAGTTATTTAGATAAGCGATTTCGTTGGAAAGCGGTACTTTGGCATGGTTGGTTTCGTAGAGTGAATAGCGCAATAGTTCGGACAATCGAACCATAAGTTCTGGCAATTTGGTGGACTGATCTACCGCCAAACCGTAAAAATTATTCATGGTATTGAATAAAAAATGAGGCGATATTTGCGCCTTCAAGTTTTGTAATTCTGATTGGGATTGAAGGTATTTTTTTTCTTTTTCGTAATACTGGCTAATATAATTATCTTTAAAATATTTACCCATTGTCATCACAACAAATAGGGCAATATATTTTGACATATTATTTAGGTAAATATCTATCCAGAGCGCATTAACAATATCAGGAATAGAGGACAAATAGTACTTCTGAAACGAAATCACTCCCCCAATAAAAATCAACCACAGCGGAATACTAATGGCAAAATAAATACGATACTGCTGGGCAGAGCAAAATCGGCGGTACAGCCACAAGGTGGCATAAACCAGCACTGCCAAACCAGCATCAGTGAGGAGCATAAACTCCAAATACACCCTTTCGTAGTACAAGACGGTGATGTAGTATGAATAAGCCCTAGAGGCTCCATAGAGACACCAAAAACCAAGGTGCCAAATCCATCTGTGCTTGATGAGTAAGTCAGTGAAGTTGGGTAGCATATTTTAATTTTCACGACAAAGTTATCAACTATTTGCACATGATTAAAAAAACATGGATAAACAGGCAAAATGATGGATATAATGTAGGAAAAGCGATTTCTACCCAAGGTGTTTTTCATGAAATAATTATGTATTTTTGCCGTTAAATTTATACTTTGATTACTAGCAGAATAAACCCTAGTATTAATTATACTTTTACTATGAAAAAACAAATTTTACATCTATTGACCTTATGCTCAAGTTTGTTCGTAGCCGCTCAGCCCTGCGAAAAAATTATTTGGAGCGAAACATTTGGTGCTGGCCTATTGTCCCAAGGCAGTCCTTCCACAGCAGTCAACCCAGCCTATGATTTTTTTAATTTTGGCGTTGGGCCAGGTAATTATACGATTTGCAATGCTTTCTATTACCATTCTTCTTGGCATAATGTACCAGAAGATCACACTCCCAATGACAATGGTGGTTATTTTATGGTGATTGATGGATTGAATAATCAACCGACATTTTACAGCATCTCCATTGATAGTTTAATACCCAATACGAATTATGAATTTTCGGGATGGGCCATGAACATTGACAAACCAAATTTTCAATCCAACCTCACCTTCTCGTTCTCTATTTGTTCCACTAATGGCACGGAATTGGCTACTACCACTACGGGTATTATACCAGCAACCGACGCTCCAATTTGGACGAATCATGGGCTCTATTTCAATACTGGCAATAATACAACAGTCATCCTTAAAATCATTTTTACCGCAACAGGTTACGATGATTTTGCTTTTGATGATTTCCAATTGTCACAAGTTGAGCCTTCAAATATCAGTACTTTCAATCAAACATTGTGTGCTGGCGAGGCTATTACGATCAACGGACAATCTTTTAATCAGGTCAATCCAACGGAGACCATTGTTTTACTAGGTGCTACATCCCAAGGCTGCGACTCGATTATTCAAATTGACCTTAGTTTTTATCCCTCATCTTTCGGCTCCATCACCCAAGAATTGTGCATCGGGCAAAGTATCACCATTGGTGGCACCGTGTTTAATGCTAACAACCCAAGTGGGGTCGTAATTTTCCCTGGGGCAGGTGCGCATGGGTGCGATTCCTCATTATTGGTCAATATATTATCCATACCATTGATTAATAAGACTTTTACTCAAACGCTTTGCTTAGGGGAGAAGGTTACTATACACAATACCGTTTTCGATCAATCTAACCCAACAGGCAACATAATATTGTTTGGTAATGGCGGTTGTGATACCAACTTGACAGTTAGCATAAGTTTTTATCCTTCATTTTTCGGCTCCATCACCCAAGAACTGTGCATCGGGCAAAGTATCACTATTGGTGGCACCGTGTTTAATGCTAACAACTCAAGTGGGGTCGTAATTTTCTCTGGGGCAGGTGCGCATGGATGCGATTCCTCAGTATTAGTCAATATATTATTCATACCAATGATTAATAAGACTTTTACTCAAACGCTTTGCTTAGGCGAAAAAATCACTATAAATAATACAGTTTTCGATCAATCTAACCCAACAGGCAACATAATATTGTTTGGTAATGATGGTTGCGATACCAATTTGACAGTTAACATAAGTTTCTATCCACCCATCGTCACCACTTCAAATTATCTACTGTGTAGCGGACAAAGTATCACGATCGGAGGTGTCCTATTGGATATAGACAATCCAAGTGATACAATAGTTTTCTCTGGTGCTGGTGAGCATGGGTGTGATTCTATAGTACAAGTCAGTGTACAGTTCCAAAACGCAGCTGATACCGTCATCAATTTATGGATATTAGAGGGACAAACCTTTTTAATAGAAGGGACTCTATTTGATCAATCCAACCCAAACGGAGTAATAGTTTTAGCGGGGGCTTCCAGTAATGGTTGCGATTCTATTCTCAGGGTCAATCTTCGCTACCTTAATCGGAAGTTTTTTATCCCCAATGCGTTCTCACCCAATGAAGATGGCACAAACGATATTTTTACCGTTTTTGGAGGATCAAGCGTCACACTAATAAAATCCTTAAGTATTTTTGACCGTTGGGGTGAGTTGGTTTTTTCTAACGAAAACTTCCAACCCGACAACCTAGCATCGGGCTGGGATGGCCGGTTTCGAAATAAGCCTGCTTCATTGGGCGTATATGTCTATCGAGCAGTGATACAATTCGTTGATGATTTCGAAGAAACCTCCGTTGGAAATATTTCTTTGATAAAATAATCAGTTTTCTGGTACTTAGTAGTCAGGCCTATAGGGCTTTCCTATAAAAGTTCGCTTAATTGAGTGCAGAGATAAATAGGCTTTAAGATAAATCCACCTTCTCGATTTCGTCCTCAAAATTCTCCATATATCCACACTAATCCTTGTTAGTCCCTTTCTTTGTTTTAATAATTTTTGAGCCTTGATATTTGCCCAAAATTATATTAAACATGAAAAAAACAACATTTATCATCGCAGTGCTATTCGCACTCATCAGTGTTCGGGCAAATGCCATTACATTCAGAGAAAACCTGCTATTTTCTTCGAAATTGGGCGGAAATCACGTCGTACCCGCCGTCACCACCAATGCAAAGGGGATTGGCAGTTTTATGCTAAACAAGAAAAGAGACTCCATCTCTATTAACATTAGCACCATTGGTTTAGACCCTACCTTCGCTGCAATCTACCGAGGGAAAGTGGGCGAAAATGGCACGTTACTATTTGATTTAACCGCTGCTATTTCAGGACGTAATATTGCTGCAAGGCTCACTGGAACCAATGTAACCACCAATCTGGCTACCCTGATGAGCGATAACCTCTATTTAGTGATTGGCACTGCTGCCAACCCGACAGGGGAAATCAGGGGGCAAATAAAACTCGAAGCCGATTGGAGTTTTGCTGCCCCACTCTCTGGTATGGAAGCCGTACCTGCTGTCACAACGACTGCCTATGGTTTGGGTTCATTCGGACTGACCTTGGACAAACGCACCTTGAAATTCAAGATTATTTGTCAAAACCTATCGGGGGCGATCACGGGGGCAAAACTGCACATCGGTGCCTTAGGAGCCACAGGGGCAGTAATAGAAGACTTGGGTGCTTTTATCTCTGGCAATGTAATCAAAGGCAGCATTACACCTTCGGCCGCTATGCTAAACAGCCTATTGGCTGGCGAGATATACCTCAATATTACCACTACAGCCAATCCAAGCGGAGAACTAAGGTCTCAATTAAGACTACAAAAAGGACTTGCTTTTGAGGCCGATGCAGAAGGACAACAAATGACCCCTGAGGTAGCCACACCTGCGCAAGCCATTGGGGTATTCCGCTTGAGCCCTACATTAGATACACTCTACTATGACATCGTGGCGGATCAAGTGGCTACCACTATAGAGTATGCACACCTTCACATCGGCAATGCAGGATTGCCTTATGGGGCTTTACTGCTTGATTTTACGCCCAATATTTCGGGCAACCATATCAAAGGTTTTCTCAAAGGCTCCTCCCTCAATGCGATTTCAATCAATAGACTATTGATTCGCAACCTAGCCTTAATTGTTCATACGGCTGCCCACCCGATGGGTGAAATAAGAGGCGAAGTCGTACGCTTTGCACATGAGGGTTACACCGTCCGTTTGAATGGATCGCAAGTAGTACCCGCTGCCACCACTGGTGCTGATGGATACGGCATTGTGTCTATTAATCGCACCCGCGATCTGGCTCAATACAATTGGGTAGCCGATGGCCTGAGCGGTGCCGCAATTTCTGCGCATTTGCACAATGAAATCGTTGGTCAAAATGGAAGTATGATCCACGACATCACAACCACGATGGAAGCCAACGGCACCAGTGCCTTGGCGGCTGGTTTCTGGACCAGTGCTGACTCCAACCCATTCTTATTGTCCATTGCCAACCTCATTGATGCCAATAAAGTATATATTGACATCAGTACCGCTGCCAATCCTGACGGAGAGATCAGGGGACAAGTACTCCGTGGCGTCAATTTTTACAACACCAGTGCTACCGATGATCTTTTTGCGGGTCGTAGTATCAAGATCGGGGTGAATCCCAATCCAACCCAAGGCGATCTGAATATCTTGATTGATAACATACATGCCAAGCAATTACATTTAAGTATCATTGATTTAATGGGCAAAACGATTTACAGCACTGTTTTTGATGAAATACTAGGCACTTTCAGTGCAAAAGTAGATCTATCAAACACCACAAATGGCCTTTATTTTTTAAACATAACCGACGGCAAATCCACTATTATTCGTAAGATTTTTAAAAATGAGTAAAAGAAAAAAATGAGTTAGTTGTAACGTTTCCGGCTCGTTTTCATTGGTTCATCACCATGAAACGGGCCGGATTTTAACGTTTAGGAATCATACTTAATCTTTGGAAAGGTCGTTAAGTACCCGAGTGAGTATAATCCGTGGAATAGAACGAAGAGATTTTAAGTTAAAACAACTTGTTTTTACACTTCGATGCAGCGCATCGGGGTAAGAAAACAGGGATGTGTTAACTTAAAAGATCAAATTGTAAACGCGGATTATACTCACTCGGGTACTTACTTATCTTTCAAACATTTAAATCAATTCCTAATGTCAAATTTTGTAAAATTATTTCTACTTTCGTACGTACTGTTCGCATTTTCTTGTAAAAAAGATGATTCGGTGTCTCCATCTGACCTAGTCGGCACTTGGAATCTGAGTGAAGCAACCTGCAATGATGGGGCGACTACTACTACTGGAGGTGGCCAGAGTTTCTCCGCTACATTCACTTCTTCGGGCAAAAACTTTGCTAGCACTGTTACTTTCAAAGACGATGGCACCTACACTTCCGCTGGGACTTATACAGCCACCCTTGTTACTACTATCTTGGGTCAAACTACTACGCAAGATGTAAATATCCCTAGTTTTGCGGGAAGTGGCACTTGGTCATTAAACGGCACAACACTGACCGTTACGGACTCCCAAGGCACTTCTAGTGCGGCAGAGGTTTTGGAGAATACCGACCAAAAATTCCGCTATAAATTATCAATTAATGAAATAGACACCAGTACCCCTGGCTACACCGTAACTCAAAAAGGGACTTACTTCTTTTCACTGACAAAATAAATAATGGAAGTTATAAGATGCAAATAATGGGTTGTTGTCAACCCATTATTTGCATACCTTTGCAGAAAATTCAGACCTTTTATGGTCTCTGCAATCCACATCATGGGTGTTAATAAACGCTTAATCACAACTATTTTATTCCTGAGAGGTATATCATACATACCAGTGCTAGATGACCACTGGCTAGGTCTTAGCACTGATCTCCTGCCCGCAAACGCGATACAAATACCAAACACCAAAGGACTAACCCAACAAGCACAGGCCACTCTATTGGACATAAACCATTTCGATGTACTCTCCTACAAAACACCCGTAGTCAATATATTACCGCCAGAGAGTAGTCCAATTATGCACCTATTGGCCGACACCACCAAGCCCAAAATACCCAACATCATTCAGGTACCCTTCACCCTAACAGGCGGAATTATTACCATAAAAGGGCGGGTTGACACCACAGAGGGTAACTTTTTTTTTGATACAGGAGCCACCAAACTCTTGCTCAATCAACGGTATTTCCCTCAAGGCCGCCGCCGCAATACAGACTCAAGAGGAGTCACAGGTGCAGTACAGGTACTTGGTACCCAAAAAGTGGATACCTTACTTTTTGATAACTTCCTCAAGACAAAAGTTTTCGCCGATGTGCTGGATTTGACGCATATCGAGTCCTCCAAAAAAATTGCATTGGTTGGAATTCTAGGTGCCGCTATTTTTGAAAACTTTGAAATCCTGTTCGATTACGAAGCCTCCTTGATCACGTTCATCCGAACCGATAAAAAAGGCAATCCCATAGAGACATTCAACTCAGATTACGTGCCTTGTGGAACATCACCCTTGAAAACATCCACCCATATTGCTTTGTTATACCTAAAATGTGGTCCTGCCCAAAAAGGCATTTGGATGGGTTTAGACTCTGGAGCAGAGCAAAATTTGCTTTCAAAATCAATTAAAACCAAGTTTCTCAAGGAAAATTTCGATGTTCGCAGTCGAATCAAACTAAATGGGATGGGAAGTGAATCTATAGAAGTACTCAGTGGGATGTTGAAAAACGCCCGTGTGGATACATTCCCTCTCCAGCCTATGGCCACTATTCTAACCGACCTCACCAACATCAACACGGCATATGCCACGGAAATGGATGGTGTACTCGGCTATGAATTTTTATCACAATATCCCATGAGTATCAATTTTAAAAAACGGAAATTGACGATTTACAAACGAAACGAGCCCTAAATAATCAGCAAATAACAGATAATAAATGACACACATATATAAAATTATTTGCCTTTGCCTATTGGTATGCCCACTTGCAGCGCAAGTGGATACGACCCGTAGTGCTTTCGGAACTTATTACTTCGAGGGCGAGGATGTCATATTTGAGTTTGACCAACGCAACTACGATCAAGCAGTTCGTGCCTCTGATGGAAAATCTATTGATTTTGGAGAAATTAACCTCTCCCAAATAGCCATTTCTGGCAATTTTAACAATTGGTCGTGGGAAGGCTGGAAAATGAATAAAGTGTCGCCCTATCATTATACCCTCCGGAAGAAAGTGAGCGAGTTGAATGGTGATCCTAACTGGCAATTCAAATTTGTCATCAATAGCAATTATTGGGTGACTCCAAATACAGCCAAAGAAGGTGCATTGCTGACACTTGACCTCAGCAATCCCGATAAAAACATAAAACCTCATCCTTCTGGCAATACTTTATTCCAACTGGAAGGCTACACCGACCGAAAACAAGTCATTTTAGCCGGAACATTCAACCATTGGCAGGAACACGATCTGGAAATGCAACGCACACCCACCGGGTGGGAACTGCGCTTGCAATTAAAATTTGGCACTTACGAATACAAATTTATAGCCGATGGCGAATGGATAGATGACCCAGCCAATCCAGACAAAATCATAAACGAACACCAAACATTTAACTCCGTCATTCATGTAACCAAAACCATTCTTTTTCAATTAAAAGGCTTTGATACTGCTAAACAAGTGATCCTATCGGGCAGTTTTAATGATTGGAACAAACATGCCTTAGCCATGCACCGCAACGAACAAGGATGGAGCATAGAAGTCCCATTGACCGGAGGCAAACACCTTTATAAGTTCATCGTAGATGGACAATGGATGATAGATCCAGACAACAAAAAAACTGAAACCACTTGGGATGGATATGAAAATTCAGTACGAATGATACGGCAATAGACTTATTTAGTAACGGTGAAATAATAACTGTTCTTTTTAGGTAGATTGGGTTTTGCCCAAATAACTATCTTTTCGCGCTAATAGTGGTGCTATTTAAGGGAAAAGATGGGCAGTTTGGGTGAAAGCCAATCAGTTAAAAAGGATAAGTTATTTTTTTACCGTTACTTATCATTCAAAACCACCACTTTCCGCGCCACACTCCCCTCTTCCGTGCGTATCCGAACCAGATACGACCCCGACGGCAAGGCGTTAGTATCAAATACAATTTTCCCTTCTCGAATATCCTCCTTTACCTTTATTTCAAGGATATTCCCTTGGGGCGATACCAACGAAACCGTAACTTTATCATTGACACCTTGAAGATTCAGATCCAAAACCAACCAATCGCTTGCAGGATTGGGGCTGATTTGGTATTTGGAAACATCCAAAGCGGTAAAAGTACTAGAGGGCAAGCAAATGGGTGGTGGGAAGGGCGTAAACCCTTCCATTTCTAAGCGTTGTACGATCTCATTATCTGGGAAACCATCATAAAGGATACCTCCAGCAACATATGGGGTACTAGGAAAAGGGCAATAATTATGGGCAGTAGTCCCAACATACCGAATACAACGCCCTGTACTCGCCGCCAATCCATCATATGAAAGCAAGACATAGTACGGATGAGATGGCTTTAGGTCAAAACTAGGATTCCCAGTAAGAACATCTGTCAGCGGTACACTGAACAATACTTTATTATTTGCAAATATACAGGGTCCAACATATTCCCCCGTAGCCACAATACCAGATTCCAAATCAGAAAAACTTGACACTAAATCAATCACTCCATCTTCATCATAATCAGCATCAAACAAAGTAACCCCTACTATATTGGCTGATGGATCGGGTGTGAAAATCTCCGCCGTATTCGCAATACCGAAGGTCACATAAGTAGCCTCACCTCCATTAGGCCCCGTAAAATAAAGGGATGCTGCGTCAAACTTGAAATTTGAAGCAGCAAACATAGCATCTGAAAGACCCACACTGCCTGCTGTCAGAATATCAGTATCCGTTCCAAAAGAGTAATTGGTATGCACAAACTGGCTATTCAAGGTATCACGGGGTTCCGTAAAAAGGTTCGTTGAATACACAACCTTGAAAACCCCGATTATCGCTGGCGGCAAATAAGGCGGAAATGTCACCCTGACATTAGCATTTGAATCCAAAGAATCTATGACCACACTCAAGTTGTCTTCCTGCCCATCAGGTCTTTTGATTGTTGCTCTGAAAGTCACATTGGTGGTATCTGGCCCTCGATTGATGCATCGAATTGATATATGCTTCAAGGAATCTACTTGAGTATAAGGCGTTAGATAATGATAGGCATCGCGGGGTTCCAGCATCCGTACAAGGTCGAGACAAATTTCAGTTTGTCCGCCATTTCCCTCCACCGCAGCAATTAACGCCTCTCCCATCACCCTAGAAGTAAGGAACATAGGGATATATATTGGTGAACCTAACTCACAAATTCCTGTGGGAACTGAACAACCATTATCTTGAGCATTATTATAATGATTCACTACAATCACTGCCACTGCACCTGCCTGTTCTGCCATGATAGCCTTCCGACAAAACTCACAAGCACCTCTCCTAATGAGTACTATTTTACCCGTATAATCATTGGCAATGGAATCGCAACAAAGCGAATCACCCGTAAAATCATGAGCCCACACTAGAGGGGCACAGAATTCAGAATCAATGGTGGTTATACTACTGGGATACTGCCAAAACCCACAAAGTCCTTCTTCGAAAACCTCGTTTGTACTAGGTATTCGGATTTTTAGGGTTCCAAAATCGTCATTTTGCCCAAAAACGGCCGTGGAGCAAGCAAGGAATAATACCATAGCCACGTATTTATAAATAGTGACTAGGTTCAAATTAATAGGGTGTTGAGTTGGTTTCATTATTTTATCATTTGATAAAGAAACCTCAAATCTCGACAAAACCACCGACTATGGCATCAAAAAAAAACGTATTTGACTAATTCTGGCAAAACAAAGACAGCCCGTCAATGGAACGAATCCATCAACGGGCTGCCTATATGAATCAATACTGGGAAGTATATTAATACTATTTTCCAGTAAACTTCAGTTCTTTGATACGCGCTTTCTTACCAACCAATCCACGAAGGTAGTATAAGCGTGCACGACGTACACGACCGCGCTTTATCACTTGGATCTCAGCGATATTAGGATTGGTAATAGAGAAAATACGCTCTACACCAACACCATGAGAAATTTTGCGAACAGTAAAGGACTTGGTCAAACCATGTCCTTTAATTTGAATTACATCACCGCGATAATCTTGCTCACGGGTCTTATCGCCTTCTACGATCTTGTAGGTAACGATGATAGTATCGCCAGTACGAAAATCCGGCAATTTTTGTGCTGTCAACAACTGCGATTGCACGAACTGTATAGCTTCCAACTCTTTCATTGTATCTTAAAATTGATAACGTCCAAAATTTAGAGGCGCAAAGATACAACCACTTGCCACATAAAAAAATATTATTTGGATTTTTTTAGAAAAATAATACTTACAATCCTATAACTTACCTTGTAATACTAGAAATCTTCAAAGTAAGTACGGGCATTTCTGCCAAAATTACTCTTCATTTGAGTTGCATCGTGGAAATTATCTCCATCGAACTCTTGACCTGCATTCCGCTTATATAGTTCGCGCTCCCATTTGGGATTATTGATTTCGCCACGAGCATTTGAGTGCAACAATATAAAGTCTTCTCCAGCCAAAGTCGGGTTATAAAATAAAAACTTGACGTTTTGCTGCTTGGTTTTAGGGAAGGTATAGTACACCCAAACCTCATACGGCGGCGCACTAGGATCATCCTCAACATGAATCAAATCATCAGGACGGCCATACTTCATGTACGTGCGGCCGCGATCAGTCTCAAATCCAAACCGGAATCCGCTTTTGAATTTTTGGTGTGCCGCAGTAGCGATCTCCATAAACTGATTATAAGCAACCGTAGGATTATTGGCACTAATACTCACAAAATGCCTAAAAACATAAAACCGCATTTGTTTAAGGTCTCCGCCCTTCAAAATTTCTTTAATAGTAACCGGTTGATCGCCCGTTGCCGAAGCCCCCAGCGCCTTCATACAGTACCGCAGGTTGTCTTCATCCAGATCTTCTGTAAACTGTTGCAGCATCATTTCATCTGTCAATACTACATTCCCCATATTGAGAAATGGATTGGCTCTTTGAAAACCCACTGTTTTAGAACTCACCAATTCATGAGCATTGTTCCGGATCTCCACAGTGAGCCAATAGTTGCCGCTTTCAAACTTGCTAATATCCATCTGCACCAACACTGCATCAATCACCGATGGTGATTTTTGTTGGTTTCCTACAGAAATAACTGTTCTACTATTATTGCCCTTATCCTGCTCCACAAAATACCTAATATTATAACTAGGATCCTTAATCCCTTTATCAGTATGGTACAGTTCAGCATAAAATGCTAAAATGGAACTATTTTTGTCATAAAAATTGAAGGGCAATGGCTCCAAAAAGTATCCATTTTTAGTAAATGGATGACTGGACTCATCAGGACGGAATCCTCGCAACAACTGAATATCAGATACTTGCGTCGTCGTTGGAGCACTCACCGTCACATTAGCCTTATAAGTGTCCGAATTATTGGGATCGTGCATATCCTCAAAAGTGACCTCCAAAGAATACGCCCCAGAAGGCAAAAACATCCGTTTTACATCCAATAAATCTTGAGGGAAACCCACTAAAGGACTTTGAAGGACATATTTCTCAAAGGTAATCACCTTTTCATCTTGCTTTATTAGAATCAAGACATTTACACCTGCCTGTAGATGCAAACTGTCCATCGGCTTAAAGGTGATTGAAGCGTGTGCCACTTCGATATTAATCTCCAGATACGACTCCTCGGGCGTAGCATATACCGCATGAGAAACGCCAACATCAAGCGCATGAGCCGATGGAAGAGATGCCGCAATCAGCAGCATTACAAAAATGGGAAAATGAAAAATTTTCTTCATAGCAAAGGTTAGTTTAACAAATGCAGCAAAAGTCAGTTTTCTGAATAAGATGAGCAAACCAACTTTTTGAATAAGTCAGGTTTCTGAGTGCCAAAAACCGCGATACAAAGGTAATCTATTTTGGAGGATAAATGGCAAAAGTTGGGGTAGGGGCAAAAAAAAACGCGACACTCATTTGCATCGCGCTCGGATTTCCCGTATATAATCTCATGAAAAGTTTCAAAATTGTAGATCAAAGTTCTGCCGCTTCTTACCATTCTACCGCCGTTCGTTCCCTTTGATGATACAAAAGTGCGGCGGGTTGGCTCATTGGCAAAGAACAAAAAAGGGCTTTTGTTGAAAAAAAATAACGCATTCAATTCTGATAAATCAAACAAAATCAAGTAAAAAAATAGAAATATGCGCAACATGCCTCAAAATAAACACTAATACTGATACAGAATAAAGACTTTGTTGAAAAATAACACCCAAAAAGGGCCTAAAAAAAGCCTAAAAAAGTTTATATTTTTTTTGAAATAATATTTTTTCATAAAAAATATCCCCTAACCCATCCTGATTCAGCCGAATGGCTGTACGTTTGCGCATCTTAAACGAACGACTTTTTATAATGACAATTAAGATTTTTCCATTACTTTGTAGTAGCCTGCTCATACTATCCCTATTTTCATGTTCTAAATTTTTAGACGAAACATCACCCAACGATATTGATGCCGCTACTGCCATCAAAGATGCAGCCAGTGCGGAGGCAGCATTGATCGGTACGTATAGTGCCTTGCAAAATAGCAGTTACTACGGCGGTCAATACCCGCTTATCGGCGAAGCCCTCACTGATAATGCCTCCACTGGCGGCTACCAATTTCTTTCTTTAGACCAACTGGGATCTAAAGCCGTAACTCCCGCCAACCTTCTAAGCGAAGATATGTGGATAGCCATATATAGGAGCATTGCCAACGCCAACTTCCTGATCACTGCGCTTCCAAACGTATCCGACCTTACTGCAGAAAGAAAAGCACAGATAGAGGCACAGGCCAAAACAATACGGGCATTGGCCCATTTTGATCTCTTGCGCTACTATGGCGAACATTGGAACGCCAGTTCTGAATTCGGAATACCTGTCATCACAAAAGTGCAGACCATCACTGATCGTCCTACAAGGGCTACTGTTGCTGCCACTTATGCCGCCATACTCTCCGACTTGAATCAAGCCGCTACCCTTTTAGCGGATACAGACGATGCCCCCGTTCAGTACATCAACAAATATACCGTTCAGGCGCTACTCGCTCGCCTACATTTATACAAAGGTGATCGAGCCGCAGCAGCCAGTGCTGCCGGAGGAATCATTACCAATACCAATTATGCACTACTGCCAGCACTGGAATATGGCAACCTATTCAGTACCCGACAAACCACAGAGTCTATTTTTGAACTATCTTTCGATGCTCAAAACAGAAGTGAGTTCAATGGCCTTACTTATAGCCGCGACGATGCCATTAGACCCGAATTGTTTTACTTGGCAGCAGCAGGGCTTGATGTTTTCTTTCAAGGTCGCCCCAATGACGCCCGCGCTACCCTACTCGACTTTGACCCCGCCACCAACGATGTCACCATCATACCTGATGGCCGCACACAAAAATACCGAGGAGAAAGCGCGAAAGACAATCCTGCTTATATTATACGCTTGGCTGAAATGTATTTGATCCGTGCCGAAGCCTTGGGCAATGTGGACGGATTAGCCGATCTTAACGCCCTCCGCACCACTCGCGGCCTTTCCGCACTGGATGCCAACGAAGTCGCTACCAACGAAGCGTGGGTGCAAGCCTTATCAGAAGAACGACAAGCAGAGTTCAATTTTGAAGGCCATCGTTATTTCGATCTTGCACGATGGAGTCTTTACAGCACAGTGATGGGTACCGATGCATACCGCGCTATACTGCCTATTCCAGGGCGCGAGATTGCGGCTTCTGGAGGGGTTTTGACCCAGAATCCGGGGTATTGATCTACTAATGGCTAAACAAAGTCTTAAAAATAATGAAGCAGTTTAAAAGACTGATGACTCCACTTTTAATTTTAGTTGCTGCTGCAATTCTTTTTTGTCATTGCACCGGCACTAAATCGTTAACCCAGCAAGAGACATGGGCAACATATTACAAAGACCAACTGACACCTGGCTTCCAACTCCTTGCTGCCGGCTCTAATTTCACTTTTGAAAAAGGGCCTGATTATTACTGGTATCAAACTTATTTTTACGATACCAAAGTCATCACAGAACAACAAAAATATGCCGACAAATTGCGTAAAAAACGGATTGGTAAACGACAGGTATTTACAGACGACGGCAGTAAATGGATGGAGCAGGAATATAAAAATGGGTTATTGGATGGAGAATCAAGAACCTATCACTTGGGTAGTACCCAAGTCTCGGAAGTATGCCAATATAGTAAAGGAAAACAAGATGGCCTCTCCATTAGTTACTACACAAATGGACAAATGCAAGCAACAGGTCAATATGTATCGGGGCAACTCGATGGAGAATGGATACATTACGATAAAGATGGCACAGAAAAGAGACGTAATCTTTGGAAAAATGGCGAGCCTCAAGGCCAAAATGCTGATGAAGCAAAAAATAGCATACAAATTAAACCTAGTTTTCCTTGTAACTCTAAGTTCGAAAACACAAGCGAAGATAAATGTGGAGAAAGCGCCTTATTTAATTATCTTGTAAATGATGTCAAATACCCACCTGCGTCTCGTAACAAACTCATACAAGGCACTGCCCTCGCTGTATTTGTAATTGACTCAACGGGGTCTGTAAGGGACGTGGTGATACCCAATGGTGTCTGTTATGAGATCAAAAATGAAGTCAAAAGACTGATTGAGGCTATGCCAGCCTGGAATCCTGGATCAGTGAACGGCCAAAAGGTCAAAGTACAGTACACCTTACCGGTTAGGTTTCGATTGGAGTAGTTCGTTCCCACGAATAAAAAACCAATATGAAGCGTTATCAGGGAGGATTGATGCTTTCCCATTCAGGTTGAGTTTTCATTTGATGCCGGAGGCTTTGGCTCCATGCTTCTCCCCAATAAAAAAATGCCATTGCGCGCTCGCGCAATGGCATTTTTTTATTGGGACATCTCAAAACCTCAACCCCTCGTCGTCACCCACCTGTTATTCACCCCTTAAAATCATACTTTCATCCTTTCAGGTGCAACATTTATAAAATCGAGCCGTCTTTCGTGCATTATTATAAACATAGCCACTACGATGAAATGTTGCTTTACCCTTTTTACGGCACTCCTATGTACCAATATTACCTTTGCACAGGTACAATTGGCACCTAAAAAAACATTGGAAGCAAAGAGAATCACCGAGAAGTTAAAAATAAATGGGGATTTGAGCGAATCAGTTTGGGCAAATGCTCCAGTGGCGACAGACTTCGTTTTCCAATGGCCTACCCCCGGCAAAACCGCCTCTCAAAAAACAGTCGTCAAAATACTTTATGATGATGCCTCCTTATACATCGGTGCTTATTGTTATGATACTCACCCCGATTCTATTTTTCACCGCCTTTCCAAGCGCGACGAATTAGAAAATACCGATGCATTCTCCATTATCATTGATGCCTACCGCGACGGCCAAAACGCCGTCCAGTTTGGTATCACTCCCGACAACGTACAGTTTGACTCCAAGTACTCCTTGGCTAATGCCAATTCCGACAATGGAAACTCCGACGGTGAAGACCCCAACTGGGATGCTGTATGGAGATCCGCAGCGCAAATCACCCCCGATGGTTGGGTGGCTGAATTTGAAATACCCTACTCCGCCCTTCGTTTTCCCAAAAAGAAAATACAAGATTGGTCTATCAACCTCAACCGCAGCATAAGGCGGCACAACGAATCAGATTGCTGGAACGAAGTCAAGGCAGAGATAAATGGCTCCCTTAGCCAAATGGGCATTTTGCAAGGCATCACCGACATCAAAGCCCCTTTAAGGCTAAGTGCTACCCCATTTGTAGCCACTTATGCCAACAATGTATATAATCTGCCCTCCACACCACACAGCGGCTGGGCTTATCCTTATACCATAGGCATGGATGTAAAGTACGGAATCAATGAAGCCTTTACACTCGATGCTACCGTTATTCCTGATTTTGGACAAGTCAGAACCGACAATTTTGTACTCAACTTATCTCCGTTTGAAGTACGATTCAATGAAAACCGTCCGTTTTTCACCGAAGGCACCGAACTATTCAACAAAGGCAATCTATTTTACTCCAGAAGAGTAGGCGCAGGAGTACCCTTGCTCAATGCCACCAAGGTATCAGGTCGCACCCAAAAAGGTCTAGGGATTGGCCTTTTCAATGCCATAGAAGATGCCAGTTTTGAAACCATCATAGAAGAAGGTAACGAAACGCGGAACAAAGTTTCACCCTTGACCAATAAAAGTATCCTGGTGTTTGACCAAAATCTACGAAACAACTCTTCCATCACGCTCATCAATACCAATGTCATGCGTTCGGGGGCGGCTACCGATGCCAATGTGACGGGGCTATTATTGAACCTAAAAAACAAGTCCCAATCATATGCCATGTCTGGCAAATTGGTCTATAGCACGAGACAAAGACCAGATCGGGCGGAAAACGGATTCAGTTCATCCCTAGATGTATCAAAAACCAGCGGAAACTTCCAATGGGGCACCAATATGAACATTGAAAGCGACGAATACAACCCCAACGACTTAGGGCTACTATTCAGTCCCAATGAACTTACCCATGTAGCGTGGGTCAACTATAGCCGTTACAAACCATGGTGGAAATTAAATAATTTTTGGACCAGTGCTTGGACTTATTCGGGTGGATTGTATAAACCATTTGCTGAATGGACAGAAACCAGTTTTGGGTTCAATTTTGGTGGAAACACCACTACTTTTCATAATTTTGGAATTAATTCCAATTTCTCTCCTTGGGGTGAACGTGACTATTTTGAGCCCCGAACCCAAGGCTTTGAATACTTTTATCGCCTACCTGCCTCCGGTAGGGTAAGTGGATGGTACAACAGCGACAACCGAAAACGGATTGTTTATTATGCCAGTTCAGCCCTGCGTTTGGTGGATGAACATCAGCGCAGAAGCACCAATATAGAAGCCGGCATACGCTGGCGAGCCTCCAGCAAACTCAGCCTCGGGGTCGGTGTATCACAGACAATATCTAAAAACAATGTAGGCGGACTTTGGTCATTTGAAATTGACGAAAATGCACTTGGCTACGAACTAGGACAAACCATCATACTCGGGCGGCGTGATCTAAAGGGTTTTGAGAACACCATCAATGCCAATTATGCCATCACCAACCGTATGAATATCGCCCTCTATTCTCGGCATTATTGGCAAAAAGCCAATTACAAGAAATTTTATACCCTTGATGAAAATGGCCAACTGTTACCCACAAAATATAGTGGAAAAAAAGCATCAGGTGAAAGCATACATGACGTAGTGGCCAATTATTTTAATATTGATCTGGTTTATACTTGGCGTTTCGCCCCGGGCAGCGACCTACTACTGGTTTATAAAAATTTCATTGGCGATGAAACGTACGGCAGTTTTCAAACTACGGAAGGATATGGATACAATGCTAAACACCTACTGGACTTTACAGGATCCAACTCCATCTCCTTAAAAGTATTGTATTTCATTGATTATGAACAAATTAAAAAGAAGTTAGATTCAAAATAACATAAGAATACAGAAAGTTTGATTTGGTTTTAGATGCCCCGGCAAATGAGTCGGGGCATTCTTTTTATGCCAGAATTAGAATGGATATTATCTATGGAATTAAACATGAAAGGTCACATTAAAACACGAATTACATTCACTCATTACTTATATAACTATAACAATTTTATTATTTTTTTTGTCTTGTGTTGACAATTCCGAAAAAACACTCCTATATTTGCACATCAAACAAGGAGGTTGGCTAATATCGCTTCACAGATAAGTTTATGTAGGTTGCCAATCTCTCAATAAAACAGTTCATGGCTAAGATAACATTCCTCTTTGAGGATAAGAATATTGAATCAAAAACAATTGAAGGCAGTTTTGGGGATCAATCCATATTAGAAATTACAGAAGAGGCCGACGTTCATTTAAACCACAACTGTGGCGGTGTCTGTGCTTGCTCTACTTGCCACATTTATATCGAACAAGGAGAGCAATCTATAGAAGGGATTTCGGACAAAGAAGAAGACTTCATTGACCGCGCATTCAATCCTCGCTTAGAGAGCCGACTGGCCTGCCAGTGCATTATTTTAGAGGAGTCTGCATCAATTATTGTGACAATTCCAGATCAGAAGCGTATAATTGGGCACGAACATTAAGATTTGTGTCATTTTTTGAGTTAAATAAAACATTGACAAACGACGGGCAAGGATTTTGCGTTAAGCAATATAATCCTTGTTCAAAACAACTATGAAAAAGTACTCGGTGACATGAAAGATATTAAACATCCTTCATGATTATAAACACTGTCATCACCGTGGCCTTGATTCGTAGTTTTTTCTTCACTAAACGTGATTGTCAATGAAAAATTCGACCAAACTAACACTTGTACTCCTCTTCATTTCTCTTCTTTGCCCCACAAAGAATTTCAGCCAATCTCTACGTGCTTACGAACACGCAGGCAATTCAGCCTTTAAAAAGCAGGACTATGCCGCCGCTGCCAGTTACTATGCCATTGTGATGAAAAAAAAGCCTGAAAAATGGAGTATGCTTTGGAAGTATGCCGAAAGCACTAGACTTATCAATGCCCTTAAAGAAGCCGAAAAAACTTACCGAAAAATTATTCTAAACGAAAAAGGCATACAAAAATACCCTGCTGCTTGGCTCCGGCTGGGGCAAGTAAAGAAAATGCAGGGCGATTACACGGCAGCCATTGAAGCATACCAGAGGTACATTGCAGACTCCCCGAAAGATGATGAATTTATTGCATTTGCAAAAAATGAAATCATTGCTACCGAGCAAGCCATAGCCATTACTGGTCTAAAAACTGATCCTATTGAAATAAAGCACCTCGGCAGGGAAGTCAATAGTGCTTATTCCGAATTTGCACCTATTATGGTAGGTGACACCCTCTATTTTTCCTCTTATCGTTTTGATAAAAAAAGACAGGAAGGGTTCACTAAACAAAAAACGACCCGTGTGATGCACTCCATCAAAGGTGGTTCTGCAAAAGAACCAGCCAAAGGGTTTCCAGTGACAGATTCGGCACATGTGGCACATACCGCCTTTTCACCCGACGGCCACTACATATTCTTTACTGTTTGTAAAAACATTACGGCTTCTGATATTCGCTGCGAATTATGGTTGACTGTACTTGATAGGAAGCATAAGTGGCTTCCGCCCATTAAACTACCAGAATCAATCAATCAGCCGGGCTATACCGTGACTCAACCATCGGTCGGTTACGATTCCTTATATCAAGGGCCTGTGCTTTGGTTTGCCAGCGACCGCCCAGGCGGCAAAGGAAAACTAGATCTCTGGTACACCCCACTTGACACTAACTTTTTTTGCACTTGCAACCTGCCATTCAATGGAAAGGCCATCAATGGAGTACCAGAATATGAGATGCCTATCAATGCAACATCTGTCAATACCACTGACAACGAAGCAACGCCATTTTATGCTCACAAAAATAATACACTCTACTTTAGTTCAGATGGTTGGCCAGGCTTAGGAGGCTTTGATATATTTACCAGCAAAAAAGACAGTACCACCCTCGCAGAACCAACCAACCCTGGCGTAGGCTTAAACACCAGTTACAACGACCTCTACTTCTTCTTGAAAGAAGACGGTATCAATGGGTACTTGAGCAGTAACCGACCCGGTTCATTTTACCTCGATGAGAATAACAAGGCTTGCTGCAATGATATTTTTTCGTTTAAACTACCAAAAAAAGAACCCCTTATAAAAAAAGATACGACCCCAACCATAGCCATCAAAAAAGAGCCAATTCTGGAGACTCCAATCGTGGAAAAATTGACGCCAATCGCTCCACCAAAGTTTTCTGATTTTGCAGGATTGCCACTATACTTTGATAACGATGAGCCAGAAAAAAGAACCAAAAAAACGACAACTCCTAAATCATACGGGGAAACAGTCCAAACTTACTTGTCTTACCAAGCCAAATATCGCGAAAATTTTTCCAAGGGAATGAGTATTTCGGAAAGCGAATCAGAAGCCTTGATAGATAGTTTTTTCGACAATGAAATAAGGCGTGGGGCAGATCGGCTGGAAGAACTGTGCGAATTTATATACACAAGGCTCGCTGCTGGAGAGCAAATAGAGATCATAGTCAAAGGCTTTACCAGCCCCAGAGCGGAAAGTTCGTACAACCTAAGCCTAGGCAAAAGACGAATTTCAAGCGTTCGGAACCATTTTCAATATTATTCGGATGGTGTATTGCAAACTTTTTTACAAAATGGTCAACTTTCTATCGTTGAAGCAAATTATGGCGAAACTACCGTAAAAGCAGGCATAAGTGACAATTTAAACGACGAACGTAACTCAATTTACCATCCTGATGCGTCTCGCGAACGCCGAGTTGAGATCGTGGAAGTGAAATCAAAATAATTTTTTTAAAAAAATAATTTGCAGTTTGTTCTACACACCATAATTTTGCGCCCGGTGTTAGATCACCATTACAAATTATATTTATTTTAAACCAAATTTCACCTAGCCTTGGCTAAAAAACGCATCATCAAAGATTACGACGCAATATCGCCTGAGATATTAGTGAACGTAAAACTAAAGTATCCTACTGGATACGCCGACCACCTCGTGTCCTATAGTGATAGAGAGGGTAAAAAGGTCTCCGCACTTCCATTTGAAACGGAAGATGCACACTATTTAATACGCATGACCATCATCGAAGCCAAACGCTTGGTTAAGGATGAAGATGAACTTGAAGATGATATCGCACTGAAAGACGAAATGTCAGGAGTGGAAGTAGGCGATGAGTTTGATGGAGAGGGCGAAGACGATGAGGTAGATGAAAATACCTCTGACGAAGATGACCACATTATAGTCACTCGCCGCCGCGATGATGGAGACGACATAGCAGACGATTCTGAGTATTAATATAGACTTTATATTGAGAAATACTTTGTGCTTCAAGCCCGACGTTGTTACAACATCGGGCTTTAGTCTTTTGCAATTTATTTTAACATTTATCAACTTAACTATGAAGAGGTCAATCCTTACATTACTTTCCCAGATCCTTTTATTTGCGGCTATGCAGGCGCAAATCGTCATCACTGAAATCATGTATAACCCGCCGCCAAGCGGCACTGACACCCTAGAATATGTAGAAATATACAACAACAGCACCAGCACCGTGGATATATCGGGATGGTCATTTTCACAAGGCTTTGTTTATGTTTTTCCGGCCGGATCAACTATGGCTCCCAATACTTACCTTGTCATTAGTGAAAATGCCGCTTATTTCCAAGAAAGATTTGGTTTTGCGCCCATCCAATGGACTGATGGTGCACTCACCAACGGCGGTGAAGACCTAGAGTTGGTGGACGCCAATGGTGCCGTTATTGACTATGTGGACTATAAAAATGCAGCCCCTTGGCCAATAGAACCCAATGGCAGCGGCCCATCACTGGTCTTGTGCGATCCAAATGCAGACAATTCCCTTCCTATTAGTTGGCAGCCTGCTACCACCATCACCAATATTGTGATTGGCGGCACCACGGTGGTCGCAAACCCAGGAGCAGCAGCAGGCTGTACAGGTGTAGTAGTGATCAATGCCATCAATGATGCGGCTGTTGCTGGATCAGGCATCGCTGTCACGGTTAATGTATTGACCAATGACCTCCTGCCAAATCCGTTGACTACAATCACCGTAGTCAATCAACCAGACCACGGTACAGCCACGGTCAATGGAGACAATAGCATCACTTATACCTCAGCCAATGCTTACTGCGGCGTTGATACCTTGACTTATCGCATTTGCGATGCCAATGGGTGCGACGATGCCACTATAGCGTTTAATGTTAAATGCTATACATCTTCTTCACTAGAGTCACTCTCTGCCGATGATGCCGAAGGTATCCCTACATTGGTCAACAACAGTGTCGAAGTGAGCGGAGTAGTATATGGAGTCAACCTAAGGCCACTGGCGGGCTCTTCTCCGTCACTGTTGTTCACTATTATGGATAATGCTGGAAATTTCGGCATCTCGATCTCCAGTGTATTAAGCAACTTAGGATATACCGTTAAAGAAAAAGACATATTAACGATTAAAGGTACAGTCATCAATGTTTCTGGATTGGCTACTGTCCAAGCAGATTTTATCACCAAAACTGGAGAAGCGCCTCAGTTGGCGCCTGCCGATGCGGTAGTAAACCACTCGGAGAATACCGAATCAGAACTCATCACGATGAATAATGTTCGGTTAGTTGATAATGCTGAATGGACTACTGGCGTGGGCACGTCTGGTTTCAATGTACGCGCCGTATCAGACAACCAGCCTACTGATACCATACTAATCCGTATTGACCGCGATGTAGAGACGTATAACGCCCCTGTACCAGCGCAACCGTTCAAGTTGACTGGACTTGGTGGCCAATTCGATAGTTCGTCACCCTTCACCAGTGGGTATCAGGTATTGCCTCGCTATGACAATGACATCAGTACTTTGTCCTCTGCTACTCAAATCACAGATTTCAGTGCCCATGTGAGGGTCATGCCCAATCCTGTATCAGATTTTGCTGTGATCCAAACAAACGTATCTTTTGATCGAATGACCCTTTACAGCCTAAGTGGCCAAAAGATGTTTGAAGTGAAAAAACCATCGGATGAGGAACTCATCCCAATGCGTTTGCTTCCTGCTGGCACCTATGCTTTGCGCGTAGAGAAAGGCAACGCCTACTGGTCAACTCAAATAGTGAAACAATAGGATGGTATCTCATTTCTTAGCCTTTCGTTAATTTCATCTTTTTTATGTTAGGGAACGGTTAAAAAGCCTCTATTCAGGCAACTCAACACAAGAATCAGGTAGTGACCGCGTTTAATGTTCAAATTCACACAACGCACACTACCTGATTTTTTTATGAAAAACTTAATTCTGGCTTTCGCCCTTCTTTTTACCACCCAATTCGCTAATGCCCAATTTTTTGGAATGGGCCTGAAAGGTGGACTACACAGCCAAACGGCTACTCCTCAAGATATTATCATTGATAGTGGTGATGGCAATTTCGACCTCGGTGTAGATCAATTCAAATTTGGTGGCCAATTTGGCGGATACCTTCGCTTCGGCAGACGCTTTTTTGTACAACCTGAAGTCCTATTCAACTCCAATAAAACAAATTACTCCATCAAGCAAAGCAACCTTCCCAATGCTATTTATACTGAAAAATTCAACACCTTGGACATTCCAGTGTTGACAGGCATCAAGTTAGGTCCTGTCCGTTTAGTGGCTGGCCCTGTAGGCCACTACTTCTTGAGCAGCAAATCAGAACTCACAGAATTGGATGGGTATAAAGAAAAATTCAAACAAATGACTTGGGGATACCAAACTGGTTTGAATGTTTCTTTCGGTCGCATATCTGCTGATCTACGCTACGAGGGTAATTTCAATAATACAGGCGATCATATCACCTTTTTTGGAGACAAGTACAGTTTTAGCAACAACCCTTCAAGAATAATTTTTGGCTTAAATTTCGCCATCGTGAAATAAAGATTAGTCAAAAAACGCCTCATTTTGGATAGCAAAAACAGTATTTTACTGTTTTTGCTATTTTTTTTTGAAAAAAACATGAATATTTCCAAATCTATGCCGATTATTGCCCCATCAATTTTATAATCGCTTCTTAAAACCACCCGTTCGTACATTATGAATACGCGAACCCTCGCCCTCGTTGCTTTCTTCATTTGGAGTGCCATATGCTGGCGCTGGTACGTTTGTCGCATCAAATTGGCTTGCGAAAACGGTGTCTCTGCTTTGTCTGAACAAATGGATATTAAGCCTGTCACCCCGGCCATCGAACCCGATGCTAGTTCGGAAATACAGCCTGTAGAACCCGATAAGAGTACGGTGACAACGCCAAGTGAATCTCCACAAAAATCAGGCACGACTCAACAATCCTTGCCTCCAGCAAAGATTTCTCCAACTAGGATTGATGAAGTGCAAATGGAGCGTGTCGCCGACCGGATGGTCATCCATTTTCCATATAATTCGTTGCGGAGGGAAGATGACCAAGCCATAGATGCGTATTTGACCCAACTAGCCCAGCAGGTCACTGCTTCGGGTCAGGTAGTCCGCATCACTGGACATACCGATTTTGTCGGTGAAACCAAAGACAACCTTGGTTTTGGATTACAAAGAGCCAATTCTATCCGCAGTACCCTTCTAAAGAAAGGGGTTCCAAAAGGACAGGTCAAAACCTACTCTAAAGGAGAGTCTAAACCGGTCTCTACCAATGATACACCATTGGGACGCTACAAAAATAGGCGTGTAGAAATCGTACTCGGAAAATAATTATCCTAACAATTTGAATGATCTAAGAATAGTCTAATCATATGTTTGAACAAAATGTAACGCTCGGCCCAGGTTCTGGAACTTATACTGAACATACCCTTGAAATTTTCATCATGCTTCTCGGAGCCTTTCTACTTGGCCTTTGGTTAGGCTGGTTGATCTGGAATCGTTTCAAGCAAATGTACGAAAAAATGCGATTAGACCACCAAAGCCTTGTTGCAACAGCCGATGCACTCAAATTGGATTTGGATGGCGTAAAAGCCCGTTTGGCTACTGCTGATACCGAAGTAGCCAACTTCACTACTCAAGTAGCAAGCCTCAATAGAAATAATGCCAATCTCCGCGATAGGATAGCAGAACTTGAATCTGAATTATCTGACACTCAAGATAGAAATTTGCAGGTTGAAACAGAATTGGGCTTGACCGGATCTTCTGTATCAGGCGATGCGTCTGATATTGAGTTAGAAATTACAGAACCCTTGGTGGTAACCCCTGTGGTGGTAGAGGCAGAAGAAATTGCCGAGATCGTAGTGGAAGCCCCGACAGTAGTGGAAGAGCCGATTATCGAACCAATAGAAGAACCACTCGAATTGGTGACTCCTCCAGCAATCGTAGTCACGAGTATTGCACCAATAGTTACTACCCCAATACCAGATCCTGAACCTACCCCTATTGCAGTGATTGGCTCTGAAAAAGACGATTTAACCGTAGTAGAAGGCATTGGCCCTAAAATCCAGATGCTCTTAAACCAATTTGGTATTCATACTTATCGGCAATTGGCCAATACAGATACTGCCAGACTAAAAGAGATCCTACAATCGGCTGGCCCTCAGTTGGCGATGCACGACCCCGGCACTTGGCCATCACAGGCCAATTTGGCGGCCAATGATGAGTGGGACAACCTGAAATCCATTCAAGGATTTTTGAAGGGCGGAAAGAAACCTACTTAGTTAAATGACAACATGAGTCATCCCGAATTTTGGGGTGGCTCATGTTCATTTTTAGTCATTACCCAGCGATTTTCCATTTAGATTGCCCCAATTTTGTTTTTTTTACCTCTTTTCGACTTTCCTTTCTTCTGTTAGCGTTGTTTTTGGG
>JANMMZ010000111.1:0-14174 GCA_031373665.1 Saprospiraceae bacterium
AACACCCATTTGGCACCATCAAACGGGCCTGGGGAGCATACTATACCTTGCTGAAAGGCAAAGAAAAAGTGGGCGGGGAGATCGCTATCGTCTTCACGATGTACAATCTACGCCGTGTTATCAATATTTTAGGGGTAAAAATGCTCATACAGGCATTTAAAACTTGCTTTTTTCAAAAAATGACCCTATCTTTGCCTCTGCAAGGCGTTTTTATCCAAATGCCTTGGCAAGGCACTCCTAAAACAGCCTTCAACACCAATGAAATGGTGGCTTGGAGGAGGGCAGCATAAATAGATTTTTACTGAATGTAGGTTATTGAATGTGTTTTTTCACAGTCTGCGTTAATAGTTCTTGCCAATTAAAAAGAGAAAGGAGGTGATCTAAATGTAAGGCTGTCTTTCGAGGTTAAACTGCCAGAAAAACCAATCGATAGCCTTGTCGTGCCACTGTTCCTTTTTAGAGAACGAAAGTGCTTTTCTGACCAATCTGCTAACCCTTGCCCTGATGGTGGCCATGAAGCCCTCTATGTAATAGGTAAGGTCTTTGTAGTGGGTCTTGCCATTTTTCTTTACCTATGTGCTGTGGCAACTTGGACAGGATTGGTGCATATGTTTCTCGTTTTGTCACCTCAAAGGTATGCACCCCGCCTCGTTGCCACAATTCAGCCTTACATTTAGTACACCGCCAAAACTCAAATAGAAATTATTTTTTATCGCTGATGCCCAGTGCAGCCTCTATTTTTTCGAGGCGTAGTTTGAGCGCTTCGTTGTCGCGGCGCAGTTGTTCTTTTTCCTGTTGCAAGGTTTCAATCTCTTGCTGTTGTTCCTGAATGGCCTTGACCGTGATGACGCTCATCAAGCCATAGTTGACCATGTACAAGTCATCGCCACGTTCGTCGCGGGGTTTGTGTTGCACAACTTCGGGGAATACCTCATTAAGTTCCTGCGCGATGAATCCGATCGTGCGTTCACCTGTTTTGGCATTATCCACGTGCAGATATTCAGCGGGTTTAAGTTTTTTAACCCCTTCGAGTGCCCTGCGAAAGCCCCGGATATCCGATTTCAAGCGCCGGTCGCTGGCGGTATAAACACCCGTCGTAGCATTAAAGGAGCCACGTGGCGTGTCGTTGTAGTAAAGGCCCAGGTTATTGCTGGCGCCCGTAAAGATTTCCCAGTGATTACCTGTGCTGGTCTGACGCAAATCAAGCCCGTAAATATCATGATCTACACGCAACTTATAATTACTAATTTCGCCTGTATTGATACCTACATTGCCATTGCCATGTATTACCAGTGGTAATTTGACTGTTCCTGAAGTTGTATTGGTGTGCATAAAGGTCATTGTACTGTTTTCTGCCGTACCTTGCATTGTCGCTAACTGCAACCAATTATTGACTACCCCTTGATGGGCAAATTCAATACCCACTTGTCCACCCAACGCAGTATTGGTGTTTTTCAGTCGCAGCATACGCGCAAAATTGAAAAGGGTTGGCGGAGGGCCGAAATGGTCAATTTGCACTTTTGCATTCTCTACTTCCTGCACACCGCCGATACCAATATTGCCGGATTTGTCAATCACCATCCGGGGAAACTGCGTGGCACTGCCATTGGCTACTGTGTTGAAGGACAAACTTGTGCCCCTATTTGTAGTGCTCCATGCTTCCGTTGACGTGGCCTCGATAGCAGCACCCGTGGACATTAAACTACCAGAATACCCCCTGAAGTGTAAATTGCCCATTTTTCTGCCAATCGGTATAGTTGTCGGCGATGCAAAACTGCCACTCATGGAGCCAATGGCCATAATCGGGCCGCTATTCACGTAGTTGAGTTCAAAATCTGTGGCGCTGGAAGTACTGTTGATATGCAACATGGAAGTCGGGTTCTCCGTGCCGATGCCTACAAAACCTTTATTGGTAACCAAGGCTGGGCCGCTTGCCGAAGTGAAATAGCCGCCTTTGCCAGTTTGTGCTTCGAAATAACCGCCATAATTCGAATTGGTTTTGCCATAAACACCGATACCGCTGCCGTTTACACCAGTAATGCAACTTGCGGCATTGTTACTTTCGACACGGAACAAATCTATCGGCTGACTGACATTCATAGCCTGAAGGTAGGGTAGGGATAGTCCTCCTGTATTGGGCGTTGTAGGAGCCCAAGCCGTACCATTCCATTGCATAATCTGGCCGTTTGTGGCGCCGTTTTGGGCCAATTTGGCGGCAGTAACCGCACCGTTGGCAATTTCAAGCGCATTCACAGCATTGGCCGCAATCTGGAGATTATTAAAGGTTCCGGTTACGTCTCCACTGGCTGGTGTGGTATTGGTCAGGTCGTCGCCTGCATTGGTGTCGCCTGTATTGGTAATGACATTCCCGGCAAGGCTAATGCCGTTTCCTGCGGTATAGTTTGAGCCTCCGCCGCCTGTATTGTCATTGGACGGCAACCATTGATTCGTGGCTGCATTCCATTTTAGTATTTGTTGGTCTGCAGGTGCATTGCCAGAAACCGCCCTGCCTTTAATTTTATCAACAGACAGATTGGAGAAAGTACCACTAATGTCCCCTCCGGCTGCCGTGGATGTTGTAACGTCATCAGCAGGGTTGGTGTCGCCAGTGTTCGTAATGGTATTTGAAACGATCGAGACACCTGTACCTGCATTGTAATTGGCCTGTGGACCCTGTGGGCCTGTCGGGCCAATTGGCCCTTGCGCACCTTGTTGCCCTTGTGGGCCCTGTTGACCTGCAGGGCCTTGTGGACCAGTCAAGCCTTGCTGTCCGGCCGGACCCTGCGGGCCTGCTGGGCCCTGAGCGCCAGAACCGGCATAGAGGGCGTAAGGCACGCTCATGAGTTGGGAAGTGCCTAGTTCGGTTGTTGTGGCCCCATTCATCACAAACACTTTCAGGTATTTGGAGCCACTAGCCCAATCGACAGCGCTGAACACACCTGAACTGGCGATTCCCTTTCCTACCACCAGATTGACCAGGCCAAAATCATTGGTGTTTATCGTATGGCTTTCTGCATAAACAACAGGGCCGGAAGGGTCATTGTCGCGCAGCGAAAAAAGCAGTGTTACAGATTGGTTGGCAACAGGATTATTGGCCGCATCGCGCACAATACATTGATAGTTAAAACCTTGTGGCGCCTGTGCCTGTACATAGGATGCGCAGAGCGCAAGCAGAGCAATAAAGAATGTTATTTTTTTCATGTTTTTGATATTTAGAATGGTGTTTTAGTAAATCGGATAGTAAGGTGATGGCCTGTCTCTGGATCTTTGATTTCGAGGAAATACAGTCCGGCTGCCAGCGGCGAACCATCCAGAACAGTATTGGGCGGCGTACTGCGCCAATCAGCCATGAGTTGACTACTTGCGTTCCAGATACGGGTTTCCACTGCAGCACCGGCAGGATGGACATACGCTAACTGAAACTGGTGTACTACGGGGTTGGGATATAGTTCTATTTCCCACGCCATCATGGCTTCATCGGTATGGACCATGGTTTTGCTACATTCGGGCTGGTGGAAGCCTTGCGTAATACCCACCGGGCTTCCATTAGGTTTGAAGGTGGAAATCATGCACTCTCCGAGCGTAGCCTCATACTTTTTACCGAGTGCCCCTGAACTCAATCCATTACTCCCTATTACCTCCATGCAGATATGATCTACAATCTGCTGGCCGATAACAGGGCATGAGAAGAGCAGTGCCGACAGCGTCGGCATCCAGAATTTTAATGTCATTGTAAAATGTTTTTATTTAGCCAGACAGTTGGGATAGGCCTGCACGACTAAATTGTGATCGAAATTTATACCCACGAATTAGGGGTATACAGGTTAATGTAGGCTACCGAAAAAACATTATTAACGGAGGAAACTTTTTTTGCTATCCATTCACCAAAACAAACGCTCCCCAATAAAACGGTTGCGGATATCTGGCTTTTAGGGAGCGTTGTGCAGCACGGAAGGCATCGGCTTTGGTTTGGCCCTTAAAGAGACCCTCGTAGAAGACATTCATAAACAGTTCGGTGGCGTTGTCCTCTACTTCCCAAAGCGACATGACCAACGATTTGGCGCCTGCCAACCGGAAAGCGCGCTGCAACCCGATGACGCCTTCACCGTTTTTGATGGTGCCCAGACCCGTGTTGCAGGCCGAGAGTACGACCATTTCGGTGCCTTCCAGGCGTAATACTGCCGCTTCGAATGCTGTTAAAATGCCATCGTCATCAGCAAAACCCTGACCTTTTAGGGTGTTATCGGCCCCGGTGAAAAAAAGCATCGAGCGCAGGGATGCATTCCTGCTGGAATTATTGCCGAAATGAATGACAGGGTTGTTGCGCCGGCCGTCTTTCATAAAATGGCCGTGCGTGGCGAGGTGCAGAATGACAGGGTTTTGAACCATTTTGACCGCGGTTTCTGTAGCGGCCTGTCGGGTGAATACCTGTGTTTCCCAATTGGCGGCTTTAAGTCTTTGTTCAATAGCCAACACCTCCCGTTCGCTGCCAGGCAAGGGCTTCAACTCGAAATCAGGCTCTGCTTCATCCAAAATGCTCCGATACAAACTGGGCCTTGAACTATTGACAGGCTGGTTTGAGGTTGATTCGACTTGAAAATTGGGGTTTCCAATCAGGACGGCAGTGCCTGCTTTTCGGTTAATCGTTGTAGATGTTTTGTGAGAAAGTAGTTGTGAAAGGTCGGTTAATGTGACAATATCCCATTTTTCAAGCAAAAATTGTCCGTTGGAGGCAATGAGTGTCGCCGGGTTTATTTTATGGAAAATACCATCCGGTGAATAATATATTGTATGGATTCCAGTAAGGTGTTGTTCCAGAAGTTGCCATGAGTTTTGATAAAAATCGTTGGATAAAGGCTGCTTATCGCGCAAATCGCTGAACAATCGAGCCGTCCAGACAGACTCTAGTTCATTGCCCTTGTCAAAGTTGACCAGCACAGGTGCGCTCCATTCCGGGCGGATAATTGCGGCATGATAATACGCGGTATCACGGAAATCATACTTTCCATAGGCCTGATACCTCCGAATGTCGACTGCCGCCTCTCCAGGCAGTAGTAAGCCCTGGATCTCGTGCCAGTCTTCTACCAATTTGGGCATATTCGGGTAAGCCTTTTTGACAATTTCCTTTTCCAGAAGATTTGTTTTGGCTTCCATTGCTTTGATATCGCCTTTGTTTTCGGCATGATCATCTTCATAAAGCGCATTCAATTGTTCACGTGCAATCAGCCATTCGCGATACTGTTGCTTTAATGCTTGATCGGTTGAGTTTTTGACCAGCGCAAACACATTTTTGGTAGCGGATTCCGACAGGTTTTTAGTGAACAACTGTTGATTGACCAATTGTTCCAAAAAGTTGGTAGCGTTGAGGTTATTTTCCCAATAGAAATTGGAAAACAAGGCAAAATTCATCTGCGTTTCGTTAACAGCGGCCATTTTCTCTTTTTCCGATGTAAAAGAAAAGGTGCTCAACAAAGCGGATCTTTCGGCTGCGCTATATTGCGCTATTTGTTCGAGCGCGGAAGTCGGGTTGTTTTGTCGTGTGACAATGCTGATCTGTCGCAGCGTGCCTTTATCGGTCAGGTGGGGCAAGTATTCTGATAATGTCATTGCCTTGTTGCAAAAGGCAAGTGCCTTTTCCACTTCGCCGGTTTGTTGCGCATACTGCGCCCTAAGCAGGTAAAACCTGGCTTGCGAATACCGGTCAAACATTTGCATAACATATTCATGGTCAACGGAATCAAGTATTGGACGCACCTCAGTCAGGCGGGAAAGTAACAGGAGTACCTGGGCTTTTTTTATGTTCACTCGCCAGTAGATGAGTTCTTTAGTTCCCGTTGCTGGAATACTTTCTTCTGAATGAATAATGGCCTCCAAAGCCCGTTGATAGTCTCCTTTGCCAATGAAAATATCGGCTTGATTGAAGTAGAGGTAGGTGGAGACCATCTGAGATCGGAGGTCAGGTTGGTTCATAATGTCGATACCTTTTTGCATGTTTTCCTGGGCATCATCCAGCAAACCCATGCTACTCTGAATCGTTCCGAGTTTTCCGTATGCCTCAGCCTGTTGTATAGGCGAACGGTATTGATCGGCCAGTGCAACGGCTTTCAAAGCAAGTGGCTCTGCCTCATCGAAACGATAGGATTGAGCGTAGGAATACATTAATTTCAGGATGCCAACCAGGTATTCAAAGCTATTGTCGCCAAATTTTTCTTTAAGTAAAACGCGGCTTTGCTCCTGAAAATCAATGGCCTCTGTGTATCGGCCCTGTTGGGTTCGCAAACTACCTAAATCACCGAGTATGTACAGATACAATGCATTGTCTTTTTTATTGTCGTTTTCCAGCATATGGAGGGCATCAAAAAATAGCACCTCGGCCTTGTCTGCATTTCCCATGTTCAAATGCATCATAGCCATATTTCTTTTCAACTTTACCAATGCAATGTCATTGTATGGCAATTGCTTCGATTTGATTTCAAATGATTTTTCCCAGACTTGCAGGGCACTTGAATGATCTGATAAAAAGAAAAAAGTGAGGCCGTGCTGGGAGAGAATGTCTGCTTGTTCCATGGAAGCGGCCTGTCCAATTTCCTCCATATTGCGCCTTGCTGCTTTCAGTATTGAATCAGATGCCAGGTATTTCCCTTTCTGGAGCATGCAGTTGGCAATGCGCATTTCAGCCAGCGAAGTCTTCACACTTTTATGGCCATAGACGACGCTGCTACTATCCTTTATGAGCAATGCCAGATGGAGTGATTGGTCCCAGTTTTTGGATTGGAACGCAACATCGTACTGTTTCAGGAGCGTATCAAGTGGCAGTTGTGCTAGTAAATTTTGAGCGACAAACCAAAAAACGGCAACGAGGATGTGTTGTTTTTTCATATCATTATTGATATTTATTTATCCAGAAACGCCCGAAGTGTTTCCTTGTCCGTATATCCATTGGGCAGCAAACGGAGGGTTGAAACCGCCAAATCGTCTTTACCCTGGAGGAGGTAAACCCAGACCAGAAGACGGTGTGTTTCGTTCCGGAGTGACTGTTGGTTACTGATCTTGTAGAGGCTTTTTTCTGCGGAAGAAGGCTGCTTCAGCATTAACTGCACGCAAGCCCGGAGGTATTGAGCGGTATCATTTTCTAACTGTTTTTGGGGCAATTTGTCTAATTTCTGTAAGGCGCTTTCCATTTTTCGGGCCTGAATATCTGCCCTCACTTCCGACCAGCGCGGCGATACATCAAATGGTATTACAGGTTGGAATTGTTGCTCAAAAAAGGCAAGTTGGTCGGCTGGAATATCCGTATCAGGTTCCAAACCGCCGCGGTAGGTCGGCGCTCCAGGGTCCCGTTTTGTTGGATTCCCCTGAGCCATTGGTTTATTGGCAGGTGTGTTGGATGGTATTGGCTTCAGGTCGTCGTTTGCAGGCGTATTTTGGGGTTCATTCAAAGGGGCTGGTTGCGAAGCGGGAGGTTGTATGATCGGAACGGTGTCTTTACCTGGGCTTTGGCTGAAACGCCAATAGCCTGCCAGCATCAATGCCAGCAAGCCCATACTTATCCAAGGCCACCATGATCGCCGCTTTTTTGGCTTTAACCGAAGAGCCTTGGTCGCATCTGCCACTTTTCGTTCGGCATATAAGTATTCTAAGTGGTCGTTCAAACGAATTTGCGCAGCTACTTCTTCTTTTAAAGCAGGATCCTTCTGCATTTGCGCCTCGAACAAAGCAGCGGCATCGGGCGTCATTCGACCCTCCACATAATCTATCAGGTCAATATTCTTGTTCATCGACATTTTTAAATGAATCACTTATATCTGTTCGGGCTTTTTTTGAAAATGACCCGAGCCAAAGCTTATTTACTTTCTTTAATGTAGCAAAAGTCAAAAGCATTATAACCTTCGACTGTTTTTATATTATTTTTTTCGAAGCCTGCGCCAGCGTCCTTAAATTTTTCATGCAATCGCTGCGTTTGACCCGTAGCGACTCTTCGGATTTATAAATGGTTAATTTGCCTTGGACGATTTCTTTATCGGAAAGCCCCTCCAGGTATTTGAGTTGGATGATGCTCGAACAAGGTTCTCCGATTTTAGTAAATAAGTGGGAGAGCACTTCACGTTGTTCCTTTTGAGCATAATATTGCTCCACTGAATGATCACTTAGATGGTGTTGGTCGTCAAGGGTAGTATTACCCGAGAATTGTCGGGTTCTGGTTTTATTGGAGATTACATATTTAGCAATACCGAGAAAAAAGGTAATGGGTTGGGTGTCGTTCAGGATAAACCCCGGTTCACGTACTTTTTTGATAAAAACAACCGTGGAATCATTTAATACTTCGTAAAGCAAATGATCAGGCAGGCCGCGGTTCAGTAATATGTTTTTTACAAGCCCCGTTGCCTTGTCCTGCAAGTATAGAATAGCCTTTGAGTCACCCGCTGCCAGGGCTGTCAAAAGTGTATCGAGTTTTGAAAACTGGTTAAATAACAACATAGATGCTTTAGACCTTTCTCTTTTGCAGGTATAGCTATCGCGAAGTAGATGGGAGAATTTCTCGCCAATACTCCCCGAAGGCATAGAAAAACGGATGAGTTGAAAGTTATTCCGGTCAAAAGTAAGGAAGAATTCTCAATCACAAACAAATCCGCCGCAAATTCGGCTTTGCCGAAGGTGTCAATGAAACTTTTCAACGCCGAAGTGATGCTGCCGTTGTACTCCGGCGTGAGGAAGATGATGGCATCCGAACCCTGCAAACGGGCGGCGGCTTCCTGTAAATGTTGCGGTTTTTCCGCCATAAACTGAAACCGCTCCGTGAACGTACTGGAAGGATTATACGCCTCGAATGGAAATTTCCGCGTTCAAAAGGAACTGAATTACGGCATCAGTCCACGCCAATTGCGGCGACTCTTTGATGAATACATCGGTTTTTCGCCAAAGGCATTTGCCAAAATTATTCAATTGCAACATGCTGTGCAGCATATTACCGACCCGGATTACTCCTACTTTGATTCCGGTTTTTACGATCAGGCGCATTATATTCGTGAAATGAAGGCATTTAGCGGGTTAACGCCCCATAAATTAAGGCGCGAATTGAGCTGGTAGCCTCATTTTGGCCTATTTATACAATTTTATAGGCTCTCTTCCACATCACCTTTGCATTATCTTTTTATTTAAACAATACAACGATGATGCTAAAAACATTTGCAAGGTGGGGAGTTAAGAATTTCGCTTAACAAAACGAACGACAGCGGTGGCAACTGCCGTGTGAGGGCATGCATTGTACTCTCCGGCAGGTGCAGCAAATGTTACAGATATACAGCAAACTGTTAATATGGCATTTTTCCAACTTAACCAAGCGTTTCGTATTAGTGGTGTTAATGAATGCGACCTGAGCGTTGACTTGGTTGGTACTGTCTTAATCCCTAGTTATATAGAAGGAACCAGTGCATTAATTGATGCTGGCATAATAGCAGCAGGTATGCTGACTGATGCCAGCGGGACAACGATCGCTACACTCAGAAATACGCTTCAAGCGGATATTGTGTTGATGTTTGCTGGAGGTGGTTGGGATGGAGGAACTATTCTTGGACAAGTTGCCGCTATCGGCCCCATTAATACAAGTGCATTCGCCATTATAAATATTTAGAATTATGAAAATGAATAAATTATTGACTTTGCTGAGCGTCGTCATGTTTTTGACAACATGTAAAAAAGACGACAACCCCTACTCCGGTACCGCCACCGCGATAAAAGACGGTGAAAAATGGAAGGCAGGTACGCTTGCTTCAACTTCTAATGCTTTTAAAATAGAGGATGGATATATAGGAATTAATACGAAGGCAACATCCAGTAACGGGTTTCAAGAAGATTTAGTTTTTGGAAAAGTTCCCATAAAAAAAGGAGCCTATAATTTAGGTATTTATTCTCCCCCCTATACTTTTAGTTATGTTGCTGCAGCGTACACTAACGCAATCGAAGATGGTCATATACTGACTGATGCTTAGAGCCTGTAAAAAATTAAAAAAATCGTAATAAGTTTCGTATTCCGCAGACGAGTACCCATGCTTCACTTGACTCAATATTTAATTCATAATCCCTTGATAGTCTGCGACTCCACATCATCCAAGATATAAATCGTTCAACCTTCCAACGATGGGCAACAGGGATAAATTTCTTCTCTTTTATCTGGATAGAAATTTGAATTTCAATCCCATATTTCTTCTTTGCCCACGCCACTAAACTACAATATGCTCCATCCGCTACTATGAATTTGACATTTGGTAAATCTAATTCTTGCACTTGGTCTATTAACCTCATACCCGCTTTGAGATCATGCTCATTAGCAGGGCCAACTATACAAGAGATCAATCTTCCGTTTGAATCAGTTGCCACATGTCTTTTACGCCCCTTTATCCGTTTGTGTCCATCAAACCCCTTGTCTTGAACGCCTCGCTCAGAGTTCTTAATTGATTGACTATCAATCACTATCACTGTCGGTTCTGAATTTTGATTATGCTTTATGCGAAATTTTTTAATGTAATCCAACAGTATTGTTTGCCAAATTCCAGACTTCCTCCATGTCATAAAATAGTAGTGAACTATTCCATGTGGCGGAAAATCTTTTGGTAGCAGTGCCCATTGGGCACCCGATTTTGCAATATAAAGTATGCCGTTGATAATCGCACGTAAAGAATATTTACGTTTTCTCTTGATGTCAAAGAATTTGTTTATACCTTCCCATTGGGAATCAGTAAGATTGGTTGAGTACATGTGGTAATGTTTTTCAGCCAAAGGTTGCTGATTCCTTTTTTTTCAACAACTTATATCAATGTTTTTTTTTAATTATTAATTTTTCTGTTTTTTTACAGGCTCTAAGAGCAACTGATCGAGGCTTTGAATAAATAAATAATACTAGTGCCAACTATACACTGTCTCACATGGCCGACTAAACGCGGCAACGCAAGCAGTGCTCACGCAACAAATAAGACCTACCAACAGCAATGGACAAAAATAACCTAATAAAAGAGAATTTAGAATACCATTTAAACAATTCAATCAAGTTGTTTAAAAAACAGTTCTCCTTTCCATATCTTCTCCAACAGGAATTAGATAATTTTGAGAGCATTACATGGTTGCCGAATCCAGAATTTGATGTTGAAAGTTTAAAAGAAGAGAACAAAAATAAGTTACTCGAATTATTGAATGATAATCATCTTCATGCTGTAATAGAGAACGTACTCGGAGCACTTATCGACATTAATGAAAAGACAATTCAGGATCACATAGAACATCAATTGATAGATAATCTGTCAAATATTTCATTGGATATCTCTGAGGGAAAAAGGAACTTTAAAATGAACTTGCTTTTCTTTGAACATAATTCTGACCCTGAAGCCTGTTTCTGCGGATTTGATGACCCTAAATATAAGTTCAAATTACTTTCAGGGCAAGAATATCTAAAGTATGATTACAAGCAGGAGTTGTTTAATGGCGTTGGAAGTTTTGATTATACCCCTATATTACGCCCATATTTGACATTCGAACAGGAGATTGGAGAGGAGAAAGTTGATATAATTAATGAGGCTTTAAGTGGAGGAGCGTACTTAGAAGAAATAAAGAAATTGTTTTTGCTTAATGGGTTTTTAGGGATTCATAACTGTCTAAAAAGAATTAATGATAAAATTAGAGCAATTAATATCCCAATGAGCGATGAAGTTTTTGTTTTTGGAAACGAACATGATCATGAACAGTTGAATATTTATGTACTATAAAAATATATTGCTTGGGTTAATCATCATCATGCTTACCCAATGCCAGACTCCGATACCAAAGGATGCTCCATGTATTTCAATAGGCTTGCCTATTGAAATACAATTTGGGGACTCAACATTGCAAGATATTTGCTTTTCCCCCTTTGAAGATGGTAAAATTTGGGTAAAAGTCGGCAACCAGAACAGGGAGATGGTGGAGATTGATGTTTCTAACGGTCAAAGAACCGTTCTGGACAAGGCATTCGCTAGTCTTTTTCCATACGAAAACCAGAATGGTCATATCCGAAATTGCTATAAAGACCAATTTGATTCGCTTGTATGGATCCACCAATACGACAAGAAGGTACGCTACTATGATCAACGAACGAAATTAATGTATGAAGTACCGGTTACTTCGGCATCACAAATTATTCCAAAGTCTGACGCGGTATTTTTTGTTTCTATACAGGGGTTATGTTACTGGGATCGAAAAACCAAATCCATCGTGCAAGTTTCAGGCATTCCTCCGGAGCATGATCAATCCTTTGTGATGCTTGATGATAATACACTAATATTAGACTCTTCATACACGTATTACTTTGATTCTAAGCAGTTAAAGAAAGGTATTTCTATTGAAAATCAGGTATATACTGGGCCACACCATTTGTTTAAGATCAGTAACGGATTAAGTTTGTTTTATCAAAAAGACTCACTTTGGTACGCTCACAATAAGGCAAGGGGGAGGTTGCCGCTGCCAAGTAATTCATTGTCTAGCACAAAAATAATAGGTAACACCTATTGGCAATCGGATGAAAGTTATTTTTACTCCTATGCCCCAAATTCAAAAAAAGTAGAAAAGTACGCCTATAGATTACCCCCTGTGTCCATTTATAACTCCAACTTTCAGGTTGTGGATGGATATATTTGGATTCAAAGACCTGGCCAGATCATGGTCATCAACACAGCGAATCATGAACAATGGCATTATCAAGACAGGTTTGTAAAAGCCATTCTGAATGATTGTAACGTTTATCTCCTGTATAATGATAAGATCGTATGCATGTCAAAAGAAGAGTTCTTGAAAAGGAGTATTCCATTTGATATAAAACAATACAATGCACAGTTAATGCAGTTTAATACTGACATTGATTCGCTTGGTATTTTTAAAGATACCTTATCTAGTGTTGCCTTGGGGAAACTACGATACCTTCAAAACAAGTATTCAAGTATTGAGCATATTGAGATACTACAAAGGCTTGATGCATTGGATTTGTATGCCTTTCAATGTGTGAAATATAAATTTCCCGATGGATTCATTGCATGTTATAACGATAAAACATTGCCTGTACGGCAACAAAAACAGTGTATGAAATTATTGATTGACCAATATGGCCGATCCTCTGATTTCAACAAAGTCATAGATCTTAGCCAAACCTTCACAAAATATTTTGGGTCTCCAGAGGTAATAGAGGATCGTCATTTGATCATCGTAATAGATAGCACTAAACGATACTTACAGACGGTTGCTAACCTGAAAAAAACCAACCTTTCAGAGGATTCATTGTATTATTTTAATGCTTTGGCCTTAGAACCTATTTGTCATACGCACTGGTACAGCAGCGATGGAGACGGCGGACGTGGTAATTGGCTTGTTACAGAGAAATTAAAATCATTTTCAGCAAAATACCCCCAAAGCAAACTTTGTGATAATGCTGCCTTGTATTTGATAATACGGAAGTACATGGATGAAACGGTCTCAGATGAAGAGGCAATTGCTCAAAATGAAGCATTTGAGTACGTTCTAAAACAGTACCCAGATAGTGATGTGACAGCCACAGTACAGTACTATATTTTCGGAAATTGGGCTTCGATGAGTGCTTTAAATAAGCCGAAGGTGCACTCAACAGCGCGTAGATTCTTGAAAGATTTTAGTACAGACAGGAGGGTAGCAAGCGTAAAAAAACAGTTGAATCAATTGGATGATAGATAGCGGATGCCAATTTTGTTCAAGATTAGCCCTTTACTCACCCTCCATCATAGCCAAATACACTCCATTGGTTCAGCCAACCACGTTCGTAAATAATGCCCAAACCCCTGCTTGTTAGTGAGGTTTTGCATTACCTTTGTAGCCATGAAGACCCTCCTTCTGTTCATACTTATTGGATTACCCCGCTGCTTTGTGTTGGCTCAATCTCCACAGGGATGGGAATACACCCGTATAGGTATATCTGAAGGGTTATCAGACAACAACGTTTTCCATATTTTTAAGGACAGTCGTGGATTTTGCTGGATAGCAACCCAAAATGGGGTGAACCGTTGGGATGGAAATGAAATCCGGACTTTCAGTTATAATCCTTCTGACACCAATAGCCTGAGCGGCAACTGGGTCAATTTTACGTTGGAGGATCGTAAAGGCTTTCTCTGGTTCGGCACCTTTGG
>JANMMZ010000129.1:0-31026 GCA_031373665.1 Saprospiraceae bacterium
CCAATGGTTCGCCCAAATGGGCTTGCGATCTATTTATGCAGAATTGACTAGGAAACGACATTAACGGAAACCGCCGTGATACGAGAGTACGTCCGGTGGTGTGGGGGGACGGCGGCTAAAACCGCCTCCCACCCGATTAGGCTATTGTAGTATAAAATCATACTAATCTCGTAGGGATTACATGTAAAAAATGCACACAAATTACATGCAATCCCTACGGTATTTGCGCAAAATCGCTTTTTCTCACTATAAACATGTATTCCCTACGGGAATTTTTTTAGGGCGAATGGATACCACCCAAATAAAATAAGGCCGCCCCATAATGTTACTTATGAGACGGCCTTGGGTTATGTTTTTTTAATTTTAGATATATAATTCTCCATCACAAATGATGACAATTTGGAATAAAAATCATCCATTCTTTCAATGTGTCGATGGTAGAAGTACATGAGAAAGAGAGTCAATGCTAAGGAGATGAGAGTAGTATCGAATGCCCCACTCATCGCTTCGCGAACCTTTTTTGCAGATCCACTGTCAATGAGCGTTAAAGAGTGACTCAATTCCAGTATTGAGGCACAAAACCCAACCATTGGCAAAGCCTGTATGATGTAACGGGCGATCTCTAATTGTCCTTCATCTCGACTTTTATGATTTAAAAGTTCCATTTCCAATACCCGAATTGTATCGCTTGTATTGTCACTACCCAGAAAATGATTACTAGTTTTGCGAAGTAACTCCAAGACGATCCATTTGTTTCCACGTTTTTCTAGTGAAACAATCTGATCTCTGAATGTCGCAGTATTTGAGTGGGTAAAAGATTCGTGAGCAGAAAGCACCTCCAAATGAAAGCCTTTGTGTTCGTGCTGAGTGGATTTGAACTTCACCGAAAGATCAATGATGGCATACGTAAATGCTATATAAATCACCAGTTTAAGAAACCCTACGCCTGTGGAGCCACCTAGGAGCAAAAATAAACGCTGGATGGATGTGCCTACAAATACATCAGAAAGTATAATCATCAGTTGCCAAAAGACAAAACCAATGATAACAGCGAGAAGCATATGATAAAGTCGAATATTCATGTTGTAAAAATTAAAGTTTATTTATAGATGATTGTACCGTCTTCCAAAACTGTTACCGTCTTGACCAGTATTCTTTCTTTTTCATTTTTGGATTTGGGAATTCGAATCTCGAAAACACGGTTGCTTGTAGCCTTTTCCTTGGACATGCAATAGAGTTTTGCGATCTCCTCCTTTTTATTTTTGTCTTTCTTATGGCCTCGATATTGAACATAAATTTGATATGTACCTGGCACTACCTTGTTCAATTGGGTCACTTTTTCTCCAAAATAGTAATGCTTTAAAATTCTGTTTGGGTCTGAAAATTTTATAGTGCTGTGTACGATTTTGTTTTTTCTGAAAAAACCAGCACTTTTCTTATCAGCGAGCAAATCTTTATTATGCTGCACCAACAATCGGAAATCATCGTCTGCACTCTCGTGCTTTATTACAAAGTTAATATAACCGTCCACTGATGGATAGATTATGGGTTTTGGAGGGGAGATTGTGTCCTTTGGAGGGGGGATTGTTGTATCTATGGGTTTGCCAGATCCCCCTTTACCAGGAGGATAGACTACTGTGGGATTAATAAAAATCGTATCACTTGGAAGCATTTTAAAATCCACGGCGACCAAAATCATACTGTCCCCTATTTGCAACCGACGTATTGTCTCAGCGTCCAACATACTATAAATTACCTTGCTGGCGGTATCAATATGGGCATTGCTGGCGATAAAGTGAATGGAAGGGCAAGGACGTTGTTCTATGCCCTTTTGTGCCAGCAGCAACTGGATAATGACACAGCCCAGAAAGCCTACCATCCAATCTAAAAAGGTAAAATTGAAGATGGAAAAATTGCGTCTGCTCATTTTATTATATTTTATTCGTGAAAAGGAAGGGGCACCAGACGACTTCGTTGGCAGCATGATGCCCCTTTTAAAATGTTAGCGCCTGCAATTGAGGCAGAATTCTACACCCAGTCTAAATGATGCTTGCCGCCAGGCTTGTTTCCCTAATATTTGAAGATGATCGGGTGAGCTGTTCAGGAATTCCTTGCGTTCATTGGTAAACATATCCTGAGTCCCAATGGACCATCGAGCATCGGCAACCAAACGAATGGCTCCGTCGGAGTCTAAATTTATAAAGAGTGAAGGGTTTATGATGACCGACACGTCTGTACCAGCATAGTCATTGGTTTTACCCTTGCCGAAAGTCACTTCTCTATCGCTATTTATAATCTCTTGATCCTGTGTTTTTACACTTTTAACTTCTCGTCCGTTAAAATACTTGTTCACAGAAAATCCACCGCCCAGCATTACCCCCCAGCGATAACTTCGGAAGGGTTGAACTTGAACCGTTAGTGCGGTTTGTATTGATTTTGCGTTGTCTTTATATTGGTCAAAGCCAACCACTTTGATTTTCTTATTTTCGCGATTAATCACATATTTTTCATTACTTTGGGCTTCTATGGCCAGATTGCCAACACGTGCATAAGAAACATCAACCCCCAGTTTTATGCGTTCATTGATATAGATATTTCCGCTTAGGCCAAGCGTAAGCCCTGAAACTTTTGAATTGTTGAGCGGTACCCAAAAAGGCTGCCCTTTCGTATTGGTGGTGTCTAGGCGCAGATCCGATTTATGCCCGTCAGTTTGATCTACACTAGATTGAAATAACCCAGTGTAAATACCACCTGTAAATTTTAGCCCTTGTCCGAAAGAAACGCTCAGGCTTGAAAGGATCAGTAGCCCCATTGTGACTAATTTTTTCATAATAATGTTGTTTTAAAGATAAATAATATTAGTTCAGGCTCTAACTTGGCCTTTCCATAAAAGAGTTGGACTGCTGGGAAAGGTTAATAGGCAATAGTATATTTTTAAAGAAAAGTAAGAAGGAGGGGTTAATATATTTTATAACAAATTTAATATCAGCATTTTAAATGTTTAATATTTTTTATTTTATAGAATAAATTTTTTTTCAATATTTTTTACTTCCTTCGTTAACGTTTTTGCCTTATTGATCTCTTTAAAGAAAAGCAAAGTATGATGAAAAAACATATCATTTTCTACCAAGCCCATGAAAGTTTCGTAAAATACGTCTTGAAAAACGGCGGTACCAAGGAAGATGCTCATGATGCCTATCACGAAGCACTGTATTGGGCCGTTAGAGCCATGAACAATGGAGTTGAAATAGAAGACTGGGGAGATTACATGTTCATTGCTGCAAAAAATGCTTATGTCAAAATGAAGCAAAAAAAGGATCGCCTTCCCCAAGAAGGACTGGAAGAAAAGGCAACCGTTTTGCAACTTCGGGCAGATCCCAACTATAGGGCAGACATTTCATTAAATCTTCAAATAATAGAAGACTGTATCAACAGATTAAGCCAACGGTTTAAGGATGTCCTGATAAGCACCATGGAAGGCTATTCCGACAAAGAAATCGAAGCGCGCTATCAACTTGCTGCGAATAGCGCTAAGGTAATTCGAAGCCATGCTCGCAAAGAACTTAAACGATTGTTGGGTGAGGCTGGATTTGCGCTTACCGCACTATTTATCACTATAATTACTTTTTTGAAATGAATAAACTGCTGATTCAATATATAGACGAATTTGAAAGTTATCTGAACAGGACTATGTCCAAATCTGAACAGACTGCTTTCGAACAACAAATGGCAGAACAACCTGCCTTGGCGGATGCTTACCGAGCTTACAAAAAAACGAACAGTTTATTGCTCAAACATGAGGAAGATGGCGAGATTTCGGAAGATGACAAGGCAGAAGCGGAACAGATTCAAGCCTTGGCAGAGGAAGATGGGTTGTTGCTTGACGAAGACGACATATTCGAGTATTCGCTTCATATAGCGGACGAAAAAACGGTGGCTCGTATAGAAAACAGAAAGGCCCAAGATGCCACTTTTGCGGCATTGGTCGCGAGTTACGAACAAATTGCATCTGGGATCAGTGCCTTTTCAAATCACTATAAAGAAATTCTTGAGACTCGAGAAATCCTAGAAAAAGAAGGTTATTTTGACAGGATAAATGAAAAAGTGGCGGCTGAAGTAAAGCGCGAGCAGTTGAAAGCGCGCTGGGTAAATATTGGCTATAAGTCGATGATTGCTGCATCTATTGCGACCTTAATTGTATCAATATTTGTCTTTAAGGAATTTAAAATTATAGAACCCATGGTTGTCACCTCACCAGATTCCCAAATAAAGAATACGCAAACGTTGCCTAAGAAGGAGGGTTTCAATGAAGAAAATAAATCTGTTGAAAATAGAATAACGGAAACCCAAACCCCAAAAATAGAGCCGAGTAAGGCCAATGCTAAAAAAGTTATTTCAAAACGCAAAGTGGATGCTTTTGTGTATGATTTTGGATCAGATATGGCAATAGCAAAAGAAATTGAGAAATCGTTGAAAGATAGTACGCTTGGATTTAGTGGCGGATCAGGCTTGCTGGACACTGTTTGGAATAGCATAGCATTGAATGACTTCCATGCAGCCATTGAGCACCTGAAATTTTTGAATGACCATAGCGGTACTCAAAGAGAGGAATATGCTTATGGAATCGCACTGCTGTCAAAGGGGGAACTTAAAGAAGCAGGAATACATTTTGAGAAAGCAACTAAAGGAACAATATATCCTGAAATCGGTCAACATGCGCAGTGGCTTCGGGCATATTGCCTTTATAAAATGGAGGATTCTGTACGGTGTATTGAGTCTTTAAACGAAATAATACAAGATACTAAACATCCATTTGCTACCCAAGCAACCTCATTGCTAAAAACAATCAAATAGTCTTTTATGAAATTTTTTCAAATTTTTATATGCTCGCTTTTGATCAATGTCTCGGTGAGTGCTCAACAAATTTCAGACATCACAAAGGTGGAGGACGGCCAAAAAATTGCCCAAAAACTATTTAACAGTCTTGGTATAGAAGGGACTTGCCCCCCTGTTATTTATGAATCGAATGAAAAGTATGCCATGACTAGAAATGGAAAAATCTATATTTGCCCCGAGCGTGTGGTTAGGAAACTTATTACTTTTGGAGACAAAGCCGATGATGCATTGGCTGCTATCATCGGGCATGAAATGTGGCATTTTTACAAAAAACAGGAAAGTCACTTTTATGCTTCATGGGAGAACTCTACCAAGATAAAAAGTGAAAAAGAAGCCGATCTATATGGGTTGATGTTGGCTTATTTTGCTGGCTATAAAGATGTCTTGTTGATTTATGATCAAATATTTGATGTACTAAAAATACCCCCTTCTGATTCTAACTCTTACCCAGATATCAACACGAGAAAAGCATCGGATGAATATATTAAAGAGCAAGCGCGTGAAATAGTTGGTGTTTATGATGCGGGACATATTTTTCTATCCAATGGATCGTCTCCGTTTTGCAAAATGGCCATTGAGTGTTATCGGCATTGTGGCGAAAAAATGTTGTACCTCAAAGAGATTAATTATCAAATCGGATTGGCTTATTTAAAGTATGGATTGAATGAAAGAGGGATGAACCAATACTGGCTTCCTTTGCCTTTCCAACAAAACCCTTACAAGGGGGATATTAGCGCAAAAAAAGATGATCCGCTTGGCAGGGTATTATTGGATTCAGCCAGACATTATTTTCAATTGGCTATCAATCAAAATCCTAGATATATGGATGCTCGGTTTGGAGAACTGTGCGCCAGGGTTATGATGAATTCCTCAGAAGCAAATATCCTCAGTGACTTTTCAAGGCAAGAAATCCCTTTAGATCCTATGCGATTGGCACTATTAGAGGCGACAGCAGGTTTGTTTCAGGAAGAAACGAAGGACAATTCAATCAGGGAACTAGAAGCGTTGGCCGAGAGTAAAGAAGATGATATCGGCCAATATGCGCAAGCGAATCTAGCGTTGGCAAAAGGCAAAATTCCTCCAAGTGATAATTGTCCTGATCTAAAAATTATAGATGACATTCAACACAAAGTAACACAAAATCCTAATGTCTTTGCATACGAAGAATTGTTATTGCCTTCGGACGACTGTTACTTTAGTACTGATCCGAGTAGAAAAAAATTAAGCAACAGTTCCTTATTTATGTGGAGAAGCCACGAGAATATGTGTATTCTCCAATTTCTCCAAGAATACCCATTTAAAAGCGATCAGATATCTAAATTAAATCCTGCGATCCATCCTGCTGGTACATGGTATTATTGCAAAAAAGACGAATATGATATTTTGGTTCGCCCCAAAGAAACTGAGCCAGAGAAGATGGAGTGTATTAAAATAATACACAACATAAAATAAGTAAGGTTTCTGATTAACCTTTCGGAGGATTTAATCTCTTTATTAGTATTAGGAACATCAATAATGATTTTTTCAATCATTCATCAATGTCCATAAATTATTGATTTTCAATAATTAAAACTACAATAAAATGAAGAGATTACCACTATCACTGCTTTTTTTTCTCTATTTGATCTGTGACACAACAGGCCAGAAAAAACTTCCATTCTCCATCGAATTTGGTACAAATCCACTCTTGCTTGCCAAGCACTATGCAAACGGTTGTATCCAATTAAAAGGAAAAAATGTCTTGCATAAATTTTCAATTTGTGCCAATTTTGAATACGGGGGGCGACGAGTTATTGGTACGCCACTGACCCAGGAAATCTCCAGCCGAATCATTCAGGCAGAATTGCGTTATTTTCCTTTTCTGTATCTAAAAAAAGAGGATGAGGGGTGTTATAATTTTAAAAAAATTAAGAAAAACCCAGGACAATTTCTTCTGTCAGGAATATACATAGCACCTGGTTTTCAGCATTCAAAAACAGAAATTAACCTCCTTGCCGACCCTCAGGTTGATGCTCCCATTCAACATTTTCATGCGGGTATTCTCGAAAACGCCCTAACGATTTTTAGTGGCTTGCAGTATAAGATTCATGTTGTTTCAATTGGCACTGCCTATGGGTTCTCGTTGGGACAACCCCGTTTAGATGATGCATGGAATCTGTTAGGAGATCGTGTGTTCACATCTTCATATCCAGTCAAATTTCGATTCAATCATGGGCTTAGAGTTTTCATAGGTTTACATTTTTAATGATTAAATAAAATTATATTTTATGAAAAAAATTATCTTTTTTTTGCTCGCGACCTCTGTACCCGTTCTGCTTGTTACAGAAAGTTGTAACAAAGACTTAATTACAGACCCAATCAAATCTATCAAAGTAGATTTACCACAAGCTGAAAAATATTATGTGGACAGTCTTTATAAGGATCAATGCGACGATTTGAGTACATACATATACGGTCTTACGCATTATCAAACGGAAACACCAAGTGCACAGCAATTTGGCAATCCTACTTCAGAAGTGAATGGTGGCATTATTTGCACACAAACACCCGTCAGCTGGGCACCTACATTTGACGTGATGTATTCTTTCAACCCCAATTCTGATATGTATCCAGGCCGTATATTCAATGGAAACTCTTTTGTAACAGGTGACAATACACCCATCGTAATGGGACGAGATTCGATCCTTATCTCTATTTCTATACCAACAAAGCCAGGAGAAAAACCATTTGTTTGGGTTAAAAATCCCAATTCAATCGCTGAACTACGTGAAGGAATGAATACGCTTTTGCAACGAACTGTACCTGGCGCAACAGCAGCGTTGGTTAATTTTGAGGTGAAGCAAATATTTGCATCAGAAGAAGTTAATAAAAGATTGGGCGCACATGGGAGTGGTTGGGGTGCTTCTATTGAAGCAAATTACAATACCAGTGGTTTTAGTAAAAAAACGAAGGTACTCGTTCGTTTTTTTCAAGTTTATTACTCTTTGGATATTGACCCAGTGGAACGACCTTGTTTTCTTTTCAATCCAGTTCCGAGTGCAGAACAGGCTCAAGCCAGTCTTGGCGGCACATCACCTGTGATCATCTCAAGTGTGAATTATGGCCGTGCTGTATATTATATGGTAGAATCTGATTCTTCATTCAGTAAAGTAGAAAAAGCACTGAAGGCCAGTTATTCAAGATGGGGGATGAAAGCAGGTGTTGATCTCAGTGCAGAAGATGTCGAAACACTTTCATCTTCTACGATCAAAGCCCTTATTATTGGTGGCGCCGCAGATGGTGCCGTTCAATCCATCAATGGTGTAGATCAGTTAAAGAATTTTATTGAAGAGGGAGGTGATTTTTCAGCAGACAACAACCTTGGTGTTCCGATTTCATATCAGGCCAAATTTTTGGACAATACAACAGCAAAAATCGTATTTGCCGGAAATTATCAAATCAACGATTGCGAACCTTATACAGAGGAGCGTATTTTAGACCGGAGTTCATCTGCAAATCCATGGGATGGTTGCCCTGAAAGATATCATGGTGATAATGAGTTTGGTGACCCTGGTGTGAAAATTACTGGTAAAGTCAGGTTAGTCATTCGTGAAGACAGAAAAGCGGTGATGGCTATTCTGCACTTTGATTGGGATGAACCCAGTGATGATAATTGGGGCAATGATACCCGAGCAGCAGTTACGGATACCATTGTGGCTTATGAAGTGAATCAAACGGGAATGTTGATTTCAGGATTTGAGATGAATCCTGTTTCTGACATAGATTATACTCAGATTCATCACGGAAATTTTCATCCACCATTTTCTGGCAACTATTTACAAGACATAGAAATACAGGCAGATGGGGATGGAGATGACTTGCCTTGTGTTGGTTACAGAATAGATGCAGATGCCCGAGCATTTGTCAGGGTCATTTTTAAAGATACGTTGAAAGTTAAAGTGCGATTTAATTAACGAGAAAAATGATCTGACATTCCATTATTTCCGCTGGAAAGAGCAATCTGATACACTCATAGGTTGCTCTTTCCTTAAACCATCATATTATGAATCAATATCAGACAGAGACCCCTACCAACTCAAAAAAGTCTATGATTCCTTTAATGCTCGCTCTGATGCTTGCACTTGGAATCGTAAATATTTTATTCTTTGTCAACCGTTCTAAGGTGAATGAACGCCTTGTCGGGCAATTGGATGAAAAGAGCATAGTTATTATCCAATTAAATGATAAGTACTCCTTCGCAGTGAGGCAATTAGACAGTTTAAAAAGCGCAAACCCAAGATTGGTTGGCGAAATTGATTCACTTCGTTACGTATTGCTTAAACAAAAGAAAGCAATAGAGGCAGGATTGAAAAACAAAACGGATCTGGACGCTGCTTTGCACCAAATAGCGGCGTTGGTCTCTCAAAAACAGGATTATCTGGACAAGATAAAAGGCTTGGAAATGAAGCTGACTGAGACAACGCAACAACTTGCAGCAGCGCTTGAAAAGAATGACGTAACCATGCCTGTCAGCGAAGAAAAATCTGTAAAACCAACCGTTCAATCGCAGTCTGTTCTGGTCAAAGAAGAGAAAAAATTGCTTAAAAAGGCAGACCTTGCGTATTTTACGATAGATAATATAAAGGTAAGTTTGTATCACATTAATCGCCGTAACAAAAAGGCAAAAGTTGCCTCCGCAAAAGACATTGATCGTATTAATTTCTGCTTCGATGTTGCCAAAAATGAAGATATAATAGCAGGATTAGAAACTTTTTACATCAGAGTCTTAGAGCCTAATGGAGAACTTCTGTATAAAGAGGAATTAGGATCTAGCCTGATAAAACCAAAACACAATGATCCAGCCTTCAGATATACCACCACTATTCCGCATTTATACGAAGATACTTCAGGAAATCTATGTGGTTATTGGGAGCAGCCTAACAATTCATTTGTGAAAGGCGAATATAAAATTGAAGTGTATCATCGTGGGCATTTGGCAGGAAAGTCAAGTTTTAAAATGCGCTAAACTACCAGTAACCAGCAGTGGTCACTTCCGTTTGGGGGCCAAAAATATTGGCTCGTGCATGATCGTACGCAAAACCAATGCGCAAGTAGTTCTTTATCTTTAGCCCAAATCCAGCGCGCAAACCATTGGCTGATCCGTATCCAAGATCGAAGGTGACTTGATCTTTTTTTAATAACTTGAACCGACAAATGAAATCAGCACTTATTGGGCTACTCGCTCTCCTGTTTCCAGATATTTGTTGCGCTCTGCTTATCCAAATCATGGGCTGAATTTTGAATTCCTTTTGTATATTCAAAATCAGCCCAGCTCCCAAATAAAAATGAGGAACCATGGATATGTTTTTAATATCATCAATGCCCCAGGTGCCTGAAATCTGTTGTACGGATGCACTCATGAAAAAGGGGAAATTTCTTTTTTGAAAATAATACATCCCAATCCCTGGACTTGGACTAAATGCGCTATAGTTTCCGACATCAAATGGGTCGTTTGACTGCTTGAAATCTAGATAATCTGTATTCTCTGACACGATTCTTATGCCTAGTGAAATGCCCAAGGTGAACAATCTTTTGCGATTGGGGGCAATCAAGTGTTTCATTCCAATGAAAGCAATATTGCTTTCTGAAGCACCTGCTATGCTCGTGTGCGTGCACTGTCCACCGAAGGCAAAACCACTGCCCCTTGAAGAACGGCCCGGAAGGCTGGACTTCTTCTTTGGCCATGCCCAGTTTGGGACATTAAGATAAACAATTCCAATGTGTTTTGGATCATCGGGCGATGTATAATATGCACTATTAAATGAACATTGGACATAGTTGCTTAGTTGTTCTCCACTTTGACTTTGATCGAGCGGGCTGGGCAAGGCGGCTGGATTCATAAATAACCAATTTTCTTCGGCGACCAAGATCTTGGTCATTTGCTGGCTTGAGAGCCACACAGGCCATGTCAGGAGTAGGGCAAGTAGATTTTGTTTCATCAAGTCAAATTTTTATTTTAAAATTTTGATATAACCAATATGTGCTTTTTTTGAATCTGGCACGACCAGTTTGAAGCGATAATATCCTTCAGGAAGTGGTTTCCCATCTTGACCAACACCACTCCAATCCGGTTTGTCATCAGAGGATACCCAGACACATGCTCCCCAGCGGTTGTAAATGCTTAACATGCTTCCATTCGGCAAACCCTCTATCTTCCAAGTGTCGTTGATTCCGTCATCATTTGGTGTAATGACAGGATGATCTGGGAGATGAAACACAGGAGGCGGGGGCGGGTCGTAGTGGACTCTTATAGTGTCGGAAGGAAGGGAGAAGCAACAATTTAAATTGAATCGGACTGTGTAAAGACTTGAATCGGAATTAGATACTTTTAGAAAAGCGTTTTCTATGGATGTGTCCTTGAGTGCACTTGACCATCGAAAGAGAATTTGGGGATGATTATGTGGATTTGATATGCCTAATAGGGTAGAGTCGCCCATCAATGTTTGCGTGATCTTTGGTTTTGCTAAAGGGTCACACTCTTTTTCTTTGAATTTCACGACTCATATATCTATACCACCATGAAACTGAGATGGATCTATATCTCCACCACCGTCTGAATAACCACTTGCTACGGGGAAACCGTTTTGAAGTACCAAGTTGTAAAACCCAAAAGTACTCCCGCTATTGCCTACAGCAGTACTCCATTCTATGTCCCCATCCCGACTAATTTTGAGCAATGCCGAATGATGGCCGCAAATATCCCCCGTATGTTTATCTCCCCAAAATCTACCGGCTAAGTAATATCCACCATCTTCTGCCTGCACGATTTTTCGGCCAATGTCTTCACGTAGCATTCCGCCATAACTTTTTTCCCAGATAATATTTAAATTGCTGCTGTCAAACTTAACGACCCAAAAATCAAGGCTTGGGTATCCCGCTATAGACCAATATACACCGCTCTTATGATCTATATCGGATGAATTCGATTGTCCAACAACGACAATGTCCCCCCTATCATCCAGAATGGCATCTCTCGGATAATCATCTTTTGTGCCCCCAACCATTCTATCCGTTTGATAAATTCCATTGGAATCTATTTTAAGCAACCAATATTGATCTTTATTGTAAAAATCTGCTGCATTCGAAATTAATATATATGAATTGTTGCTTAATTCGAGTAAGCCACTCACTAAGGTTCCATTGTATTGGTTTTCAGGCTCATATTGATTGTATTTTTTTTCAATACTGCTGCTATCGAACCAGTTTTCACGGTCCATCTTAATCCACCATATATCAATATCTGCTGGGTTGATTGAAGTTTTTCCGATGTCTCCCAGAAAAACAAGATGCTTCTGATCACGGCTTTGGAGCAATTCAATTTGCGTAAAATCATCCAATTTTTTATTATTATATCCATCTAATTTTGAGGTTCCAAATAAAGTATCCCTGACGATAGTGCCATTCATGTCTAATTCAATCATCCAATAATCAAACCCGCCAATGCTGTCATAAGTAATATCCCCAGACCTGCCGGAATTGGTTTTCCCAATCACCGTATAATGACCGCTTTCATTATCCTGAATGGCTTTATATGCCACATCATCTTTATAGCCCCCATAATTTTTTTCCCATTGGATGTTAGGGGGGGAGGCATTGTCCAATTTGACAATCCAGAAGTCCTGTCCGCCCCTATTGCTGCCCTCTATATCGCCATTATTGGATGATGTTGTATAACCCACTATGAGCAGCCCTCCATCGAGTGTATTGATCATATCGTAGGCTTCTTCATGACCGCTTCCCCCCAAAACGCGCTGCCATGCGACACCTTCCAATTGCGCTAAGGAAGTCACGCCTCGAAACAATAAAAGAAATAATGGGACAAGTCTTTTCATTTTTTTAGAATTAAAATAAGATTTTAACATAGCCAGTATGCACTTTTTTTGAATCTGGCACGACCAATATAAAGCGATAAAACCCTTCAGGGAGTGGCTTGCCGTCTTGACTAACGCCATTCCAGTTTTCTTTGTAATCAGGGGAAGTCCAGGCACATGCTCCCCAGCGGTTGTAAATGCTTAACATGCTTCCATTCGGCAAACCCTCTATCTTCCAAGTGTCGTTGATACCGTCACCATTTGGCGTAATGACAGGATGATCTGGGAGATTAAACACAGTAGGCGTGGGCGGGTCGTAGTGGACTCTTATAGTGTCGGAAGGAAGGGAGAAGCAGCAGTTGTATCGGTATCGAGCAACAAAATGTTGAGTGTCCGTTGGTGAAACTAGAATCCAACTTTGTTCATAGGTAGAATCTTCCTGTTCACTAATCCAGCGAAAACGAATACCCGGATAATTAAGGGGATCAACAATATATATCTTAATACTATCCCCTTGAGGAATCATAGATAACATTGGTTTTTTTAAGGGATAAGGGCTGTTACAGTCTTTGATTTGGTATTGTACCAGCCAAATGTCAAATGTAGATTGTGTTGGTGAAATGGGAGTTTCTGTAAATCCAGCAACAACAGGCATATCATTGACCAAATCCATGGCATAGATGGACTCTCCACCTAGGTGCTCCTCAGTACTTGACCACTCAAGTGTTCCTAATGAATCAATTTTTAGTAAAAAATAGTCACCATAAGCCCCAGTTGTACAGATATCGCCACTGTTTCTGGCTGATAAACTCTTTCCACCCAAGTAATACCCTCCATCTTTTGCCTGCCGAATACAATATCCAACATCAATCCAATTTCCGCCATAGTTTTTCTCCCAAAGGATGTTGAAGTTTTTATCCAGTTTCAACACCCAACAGTCATCACCTGGTTTGTTGTCAAAATTGTTTTGAACACCGCCTACATCACCATCTGTGGAACTTGAATTTCCTATGATCAGGATGTTGCCCTGCTGATCTATGATCATATCACGCGGCCATTCTGCACTTGTCCCTCCAAACGTACTATCCATAACATAGCCTCCGTTCGGATTGATTTTTAGCAACCAAAAATCATCTTTTTGATTTTGGAGGGTATTTGAAATATAACTGGCTAGCAAGATGGTGCTATCATCCATTTCGCACATAGCACTTGACAGGGAATAGTATTCATTACCTATCATAGTGCCATCCAGATCATAATGTTGATTGCAATTGCCGACTTGCTTCCAAGTTTGCCAATCCCATTTTAGCCACCACGCATCAATATGATAGGGAGAGATCGTGGGAAAGACAGTCTGATTGCAGAGAATCATCAGGTAATTATCGTCTTTACTTCTAAGAATATCAATCTGATTGTCTTCGTCTGAATTTATGGAGTTGTTATCATCTGCGCCCTCGGTGCCGAACAAAGTGTCCCTTATTATATTTCCCGTCATGTTATCCAACTCGATCATCCAATAATCAAATCCACCGATGCTGTCAAATCGAATGTCTCCGCTTTTACCCGAATTGGTTTTACCAATCACGATAAAATTCTGACTTTCTTTGTCTTGAATAGCCCTATAGGCGATGTCTTTTTTGATACCGCCATAATTTTTTTCCCACAAGACAACGGGTGGGCTTGTATTGTCTAACCTGACAATCCAGTAATCTTTATCGCCTCGATTTGATCCATGAACATCCCCATTATTGGAGGAGGTCGTATATCCAACGACCAAGAATCCACCATCAAGTGTGTGAATTAGATCAAAGGCTTTTTCATCTCCAGATCCACCCAAGATAAGATCCCAAGCAATGTCTGCTTGCCCAGTACAGCAAATGGAAATACACAAAAAAATAAGTATTAGATTAAACTGTTTCATAAAAATGTAAGTTAAAATGCTACTTTATACGAATGCCAAACAATGGCCAACCTTTTTCCATGATTTTGTTGTCAGGGTTTTGCGTAAATCCTTTAATGCCCTCATTATTAAGTAGTTCAGGTACGCGTTTTGATATGAATGCAGAAATATCCTGTTCGCTAAGGATGAGCAAGGCATCATCAGAAAGGAATGGTTTCCCTGCTTTTTTAGACGGGGACAGATAGGAATTGCTCAAGGCTTCGATCAAGGCAAATGTAAAATAACTGTGCTTAAGATTGTGCGATTCATAAGAGCTCTGCCATTTACCACTTGATGTAAGGACTCGCGTGCCATTTGCTTGATTTTTCAAAGAATCAAGGGCACTATTTATTATATTAGAATCATTACCTTTTGTGTTTACGCGATTGATATCAGAACCTTTGTTATCCAGATGACCCGAACGACATGCATCAATAATGACCAGTTTTTTTCCGGGAATTCTTGATATCTCATTGAGAACACTTTTCATGTTAAGTGGAACAGTGTCAGTATCGAGTCGGGAAGGGATGAACTCGAATACACCGTCACTACTGACGGATCCGTGGCCAGAAAAATAGAATATTGTTACGTCAAAATTTGGGTCCATTTGGGGGCCAATTTTTTTTATAAAATATTCAATTCGTCCATCTATTGCTGCCTTTCTTGAACTTTCTTCGGTGACGTGTGGGAACGGTTTGACATCTTCAAATAAAGCGTTTCCTCCTTTTTGCAGAAGAAGCAGAGATTCAATCGCAAGAGCATCTACCCTATTGTACATCAAAGGATTGTAATCCTTGGAATTGGAATAGTCTGGCGCAATGCTAATGACATAGAGATTTCCTCTCTTTTTTGAAAAATTAATTTTAATAGGTTCTGAAGATGCCCCTAAACTGTCTTCGGCATATAGAACAAGCACATTTTCGCCTTCTTTCAAACCATAATTTTCAGACCAGACCAGGACGGTATCAACTTCAGTCAATTTGCTGGAAATTATGTTTCTATTGGCAAACAAATCCCAAGAATGGCCATTCGGCAGACGGATGCCAATATACTTTAGCGCAAGTTGGTGATGAATTTCGGCTGTGATGCGCAATTTGTTATCAATTCGGTCAAGCCTTCCTTCATTTCCTTCCTCCATTTCTATTTTAATGGTTGAAGCTTTTTCAATTTGTACATCAATGGAAGGCGTTTTCGATTCGATGTCCAGCATGCTTACATTGAAGTTTTCTTTACAGGCGCGAATGGGTATCCTGATAAGGCTACTAGGGGCTTTGAGTGTGGCATAAAATGGAAATTCCTGATTACCACTCGGATCTTTGTCACTCCTACATTTCAATCTTGGGCTAATGTGTACCCATTTTTTAGTTGGATTTACAATGCTTAATTCTATGAATCCTTGTTCTTTTGATTCCGCTTTATTTGCCCTTAATAATACTTTTGGTGAAACATAGTGCATGCTTTCAATGTAAATATCCGAAGCAGGAGCCAGAGAAGTGTCCAATTTAAGGTCATTTGTCTGTATTTCACCGTTTATGTCCGTACTCAATACAGTCATAGCCCCATTTTTCGAACATAACATCTGCGCCTTTCCATACTCCTTCCCTTCTATTTTACCAGACAAAGAATAAAGGGGCGTTGGAATTGTCTTTCCCAGACTATCAACACTTTTGATTGAGTATTGTACGCTGTAGCCATCGTAATGGCTTCGAAGCACTTCAAATTTATTGCGATTTGATTCTATGATGGCCTGATATTGATTGTTCCCTCGTTCATCGGATACTTTATTATAGATAATCTCATTGCTTTTCGTGCCTTCTATTTTGCACATCCAAGGGTCATTTGCTCCTTTGTTTTTCTGGGCATTGCCAACTAAATATATCATACCCTTCTCATCTATGGACAGGTCTTTTACGAAGTATTGATCGTAACCACTTTCAACTGGTATCGCCCCTATAATCACTCGCACACTATTATTGTGAAGATCAATTTGTTCTATACGTAACAAATCCTTTTCATCTGTACCAATCAGAATAAAAGTGTTTCTTTTATCTGAGGAGCATAGATGGATGTTCTTAATGCCTATTTTACCTTTTATCTCCTCAATCTCATTATTGTCATCCTGTTTTTTTAGTTTTTGAATGAAGTACTTACCAGATCTGGAAAATAATACCGAAAATCCTCCATCTCCAGTCTCAGTCATTCCAAACAATTGTTCAATCGGATGGCTATCCCGAAATTGATAGTCTTTTGTTGGTGAGTCTTCTAAATAACGGTCTAAAAACGTTACTTTAATCCGCCTGCTATAATCAAGGCCAACAATTAACAGATTACCTTCTTTAGTTGCTTCAATGGCAACAACGGAAATGAAATCCCGCAGTTGTTTTGATTTTTCCGTATCAGGATTTTTCACAAAACACAAGTTCCCTTTTTCATAAATATAATAAATATCTCCCCAAACCGTAAAAATGGCTTGTTTCAGGGCTTCGGGCTCTTTTTTTACTTCATTTATACTGGTATTACCTGTATAGCCCCAAAAAGAGAAATGAAAGATTATATGAATTAATATTGCCCCCATTACATACTTTATATGTTGTGATTTACAATTAAGGATACAATATTACACAAAGAACAACAAATCAAGGTCATTTTATTCCAGATCTTTTTCAATCGCTCATTTTTTCACCTTTGTTTAGCCTGTTTTTAACCGTTTTTACTCACATACCACCCCAATAAAAATAAAGCCGCCCCATAATATCACTTATGAGACGGCCTACAAGTATGTTTTCAAGTGCCAATCGTTTTGGGTTGAGCAACAAGTAAATTATTTCAAAATGATTTTGCCTGTATAAACTTGATTTTGGTCGCAGGTCATTTTAAAGTAGTACATACCCGCTGGCAGCGCATTGCGCTTAAACTGGTAGTTACTTCCTTCCACCTTATCTTGGAATACCATAGATCCAAACTGATTGGTCATTGTAAATAGACCTTGTTCCACACTGGTTTTCCACTCAAACCAGACCGCATCGCGGGCAGGGTTGGGCGTGACCGATAAGGGTGAAATGGTAGTGGGGCTTTGGGTAATGCCCACTACTTCTATGAATGAAGTGCCGACGGTATGGAATACTGTGTTGGTGGTCACTTCGCTCGATCCGCCAAACTTAATGTTAGCATTGTTTTCGATCAAAGTGCCGTCCGTCAAATCTGCCTTTTGAGAAATCCTAAATTTCACAAATCCAAAAGAAGCAGGCACGTTCTCGCTACTTGGTGGAATGTTGACGTTGTCAATCTGGAATTGAAGCACCCGATCAGCACCCAAAGTAACTGTGACAGGGTGGCTTGATGCACCAATACTGACAGTCACCTCATCCAAATGAATCGGCAATGGATCCAATACTGTGACCGAAGTAGCAGCACTATTTCCGGTGTTTTGAAACCTAACAAGGTATTCAATGTCAATGTTTTTATCTATAAAATGGCTGCTGCCATAACCGCTTGGAAACGCCTTGAGGTCAGTAGAACCCACCGTAGCCGTATTTTGCTGTCCGTCCAATGCTTCCGAAGGATTGCTAGGACTGAGCGGGAATTGATTCACGATTCCGGGCGTATTCAAACCGCCACAACCTTCAATACTGACATACTGTAGTCCAACGTATGGGTGCAAGGGTTCTTGTCCGGCTTGCAAACGCCAAGTACTGCCGCTGGCAGGCATAACCAAGGTGAGGCTTTCACCTGCATCCAATTTAAAGTTTTCTTTGCGGTACATGATTACATCTTCTACTACTACAAATTCCTGCTCCGTGGTCATATTCCCAGTGCCTTCATTGGCGATGCTCAGGTAAACTGAATCGCCCTGACACAAGGCACTTACCTTGACATCGGCACGGCTCCATTGCGGCGATACCCCACACTGGGCATCTGGGAATACTTTGGCTTTGGTCTGGTGTGTATAGCCTGAAGGCGCTTCGCAACCAACCGTGAAATTAATTGTGAAATACTCCTGTTCGCCTCCGGCTAAGTCGCCCAATTCAAAGGAGTAAGTATTGTTACCAAGGGCAGTGCCCGTGAGGCTGCTGCCAGCATAACTCAAATAATTGGCTAATTTCACTTCCACATAGGCATCTTCTGCGGTAGTAGAAGTCAGGTTGCGAGCACTTACGGTATAAGCACCGGTCTGGCAAGGCACGATATAAGGCGTAGATAGATCCACCGTTGATACGGCACAAGCCCCATCATCCATGACATTGATGATTTGAAGATACCGGTATCCATTGCCAGTTGGGGTATGGTAATCGGCATAATTGATAAATGGCCCACTGGGTTGTACATCTATTACTGTCGGTGCCCATGGCGCGGTGGTGCCCGTTGGCGAAACGATCGGCCAACCTGTAAAACTACCCGGATTGGGTATGATAGTTAGTGTCTGTATCAGTGGATCGTATTGACACCAGTTGATGATAGTCCAGGTTCTTTTTATTTGATACACTAAGCCCGGTACAGTGGTGTTTATTTCATCTGAGTAAGATGCCGCCACCTGCTCGCAATCGTTCAAATGAAATTCAGGATCACCGTAATTGCCGTCGGCTTCGGAGAGCGGAACCGTCAAATTGGGTGGAAGTTTGAGGTAGTAATCTTCAATATTACTTACCGTGATGGTTTGTGAGCAAGTAGATGCATTGCCAGCGCAATCAAGGGCTGTATAAGTCCGAATAATGATGCCTTTATTGCAAAAGCCTAAAAAAGTACTGTCATAAACTGAACTGTTCACGCCAGCAAGACAACAATTGTCGGTAGCAGATACGGAGCCATAGGCTGCTAATGTGGGATCAAAAACATCACAATTCACGACGACCGAACTAGGTGGCGTACAAGTAGGAGGCGTAATATCGGGATTGCATTGGGCCTGAAGGCCATTGGATAATGAAGGCGAAAAACCGAGCAGGATGGCTACCCTGAGCCACTTGCTGAATACCGCTTTTTTAGATTGGGTAAATGACATATTTGCCATAGGATTAGATTTTTTTTAATTGGATGAAAGTTAAATTTAATTGTTTGGTTGCGCTGACAAAACAATCACAATCTTTATAATGACACAAAAGTGCGGCTATTTGTGGTGGTGGCCAAAATCAATTTTTTAAGTTTGTAGAGTGCTTTTTCATCTTTTTTAGTAGTTAATCATTGATAATCAATTTTTTGAAATAAATAACATTGAATAATTAATTCAATTTTAATTATTTTTGCCCTTATTTTTTCTTGAAATAACACCCATAATACCCTTTTTATGGTACATAGCAGTCTTTACGAACTTATCGTTACCTTTTCACCCATAGAGCGAAAAGAGGTGGATCGGTTTTTACAGTCCCCTTTTTTCAACCTCCGAAAGGATGTTATTGCACTATATCAATACCTTTGTAGTCATCCAGAGCCGACCAAATCGGGGGCTTGGATCCTATTATTCGAACCAGAGCCCATCAATGAGCAAAAACTTCGATTGCTCATGAGTTACCTATATCGGCTATTGGAACAATACCTTATTGTGAAGGAACAGGGCGCGGATGAATTGAATGGTGAACTCAGTCTAGCGACTTCTTATCGCAAGCGGGGTCTAAAAGATGCCTTTGATCGCACCCATAAAAACATGGAAAAAATGCTCGATCGTCAACCCCTTCGCAATGTGTTGTACCATGAATACCAATATCGCTTGCGCTGGGAGGCGCACCAATCCAACTATGCCCTCAACCCAACCGACATATCGCAGCTACGCACCCTATCTGATGGAGCAGATTTGGTATATATTGCTCAGAAACTACAATTAATTTGCCAAATGGCGGCCCACCAATCCATTTATCAATCGGCGGTTCAGTCCGATGTAGAGATTGTCTCCGTCTTATTGCACCACCACGAAGCGTGGAAAAGCCTCCCTGCGGTTGCCTTGTATCAGTATTGTTATGAAATGCTCCTGAACCCCAATGAGGAACTGTATTTTACGGCCTTTAAAACGGCCTTGATCGAGCAATCACAATTTTTTCCGACGGAAGAGATGCATGGTCTTTTTATCTTAGCCGTCAACTATTGTATTCGGAGGCTCAACACTGGCCAACAAATTTATTTTAAAGAAGCCCTAGACTTGTATAAAAAAGGCCTGATACATGGGTATTTATTTGAGAATGGAATGCTTACCCGATTTACGTACCATAATATAGTAGCAGCGGGTCTCTACACTGGCGAACACGATTGGGTACGCCAATTCATCAATGAATACAAAAACTATATTGAAAAACGCTACCGCGAAAGTGCCTTCAGTTTTAACCTTGCCCGGTTGGAGTATGCGCAAAAAAACCATGATTCTGTCTTGGATTTGGTGCAAAAAGCCAATTATAGAGACCCGCTACTCAACCTAGCCGCCAAAACGCTCCTGTTGAAAACCTATTATGAAATCAACGAATTTGATCTCTTGTCCGCTCATTTGGATGCTATGCGAAACTATGTACATCGAAAACACGTGATTGGATACCATAAAACCAATTACCTAAACATCATCAAGTACATGGAGCGCGTGATAAAACTACTGCCCAACGACCGATCGGCCATGGAGGCATTGCACCAATCCATTGCACAAGAAGAGGTGTTGACCGAACGGGTATTTTTTTTGGAAATCACTAAATTTTAATCAAAAGCCATACCTTCGCCACTAAAATTATCAATTCATAAAGCATGAAACCTTCAATCAGGCTATTGGCCTTCATTATTTGCTGTGCTCCTTTTTTAGGCATGGCGCAGGATTACTTTTATCAAGAAGAATATATCGTCACGGCCAACAGCCTTAATATGCGCGATAAACCCGGAAAAGACGGGAACAAAGTAGCCTTGTTGACGGCTGGCAATTTGCTTCAATTTGTAGAAATTTGGAATAAAGGTGAATATGCTCAGGCAGACTCTACCGATGAGAGTTCGCCCTACGGGCAATGGATGAAAGTCAAATACAAGGATAAAACAGGATGGGTATTCAGTACATATGTTGCGGGTAGCACAGGCCTGTATTATGAAGACGAGTTTCGTTTTGATGATAGCCCCTTGCCTCCAGTCATGTGGTATGGTGTATATGCCCGCGATTCATTTGCCGATGAACTCCGTAAAATACAAGTGCGGGTCGTGACCGAAACCAATGAATTTTATGGCGGTGATATGAAAGTACTCAAAACGGATCAAAAAGACAAGAGTAAATTCATCATTGGATCCGCCAGTCCACTCCTGACCGGGTATTGTGGCCAAATGGGTACATTCGATATCAATACCATCATGTACAGTGCCTCTTTGAATCCAGGGGCACAGTTGTCCATTTATCCGGGCAACGACCTCAACGATACTACTTTTAAAGCGAATTATGGACTCGCCGCTACTGGGTGCGCCACCTTGAAAGACAACTATGTAACCGTGTCCGATTACCGCCTTACCCTTATAGACTTTAGCGTTGACCCTGTCGGATACCAAGACCTGACCCCTTGGGTAAAGGCCGAATTATCCCCAGCGGTTGACCTAGTTTGGTTTGGTGATATTGACAATGACAGCAAGCCCGATGCCATTATTCAAGATTGTCCTTACGAAATGGGATGTCGAGCCTCGCTGTTCCTTTCGTCAAAGGCGAAAAAAGGCAGTTATCTCCATAAGATCTGTGAACATTTTTGGCCTGGCGATTGATGACCCTTAATGACATACAACGCATCATGGAAGGCACTTGGATCCAATGCCATGATGCCGATGCCGAAATTGGCCAATTGAATTTGGATACCCGTCAAGTATCCATGCCAGCGGTCTCTTTGTTTTTTGCCATCAAAGGGCTTAGGCACGATGCGCACCACCATCTCCAAGAGGCTTGGCGGCAGGGTATTCGGCATTTTATTGTCAGCCAAAGTATTGACCTTGGGTTAGTCCCCGAGTCAAATGTCATACAGGTGCGCAACACCTTGATGGCCTTGCAAATCTTAGCGGGTTGGCACCGCCAACAATTTCAGTTGCCAATCATAGGTATCACGGGTAGCAATGGCAAAACAGTGGTCAAAGAGTGGCTTTGGCAGTTACTTTCTCCCGATTTTAACATCGTCAGGAGCCCCAAAAGTTATAATTCTCAAGTAGGAGTCCCGCTTTCGCTCTGGCAAATACAGGCGGCACACACCTTGGGCATCATAGAGGCTGGTATCTCTCAAACAGGGGAAATGGCTGCTTTGGAATCCATGATACGACCTGATATCGGTATATTTACCAATATTGGGACGGCGCATCGCGAAGGATTTAAAGACGATGAGGAAAAAGTACAGGAAAAAATGCGCCTGTTTCAAGGGGCCAAAAAGATAATATATTGTCAAGACAATGCCCTCATACACCAATACGCTGCGCTAACACAAGCAGAGCGCAGTAGTTGGTCGCGGATAGATACCACTGCAGCCCTTTATATTGATTCGGTGGCCTCACCCAGCCTTGGGTTCACAAAAATAGAAGGATTCTGGGGACGTACTCGGACACCCATTTCATTTACCATTCCATTTACCGATGAGGCTTCCATCGAAAACGCTATTCATTGCGCCTGCCTGATCTTGGGCTTGGGTATTGACCCAGACCAAATGGGTGCAAGGATGTTGCGCCTCGAACCCGTGGAAATGCGTTTGGAATTGAAGGCCGCCATACACGGCTGTATGCTCATCAATGATGCATATAGCAACGACCTGTCTTCCCTTAGAATAGCCCTCCAGTTTGCGCGCCAACAAGTCAAAAAACGCAAACTTACCCTCATCTTATCCGATATTTTACAAAGCGGAGAGGCCAGTGATACCTTGTGGCCTCAAGTAGCCGACATCGCAATGGCACATCAAGTAAATCGGGTCATTGGGGTCGGGCAAGAGGCAAAAAAAATCGGGCATTACTTGAAATCAAACATAGAAACCCTATTTTTTGAAACCACCGATGCTTTGTTGGCCGAAATTGGAGCCTTGGATTTTCAAGATGAATTGATCCTTTTGAAAGGAGCCAGAAAGTTTGCTTTCGAGCGTTTGGCGCATAGATTGGAGCAAAAAGCGCATAAAACAGTATTGGAAGTGGATCTTTCAGCCATGATTCACAACCTAAATATTTACAACCAACGCCTAAAACCGGGTACAAGTATCATGGCTATGGTAAAGGCTGCTGGTTATGGATCTGGATCCAGGGAAGTGGCCAAATTGTTGGAATTTCATAAAGTAGATTATCTTGGCGTGGCTTATGCCGATGAGGGCATCGAATTGCGCCAATCAGGCGTGACATTGCCCATAATGGTCTTAAATCCCGAACCATCGGGGTTCGATGCACTGTATCGCTATCGGTTAGAACCCGAAATATATAGCCTCAACATACTCCGAGAATTGTTGGCCTATACCGGCCAACAAAAACAAATGTCCATCCACCTCAAGTTGGATACTGGAATGCATCGGCTCGGGTTTGAACAAAACAACCTCGATGCCCTTCATTCCCAATTGAAAAATCATCCAAATATTTATGTAAACAGTATTTTTACCCATCTATCAGCGAGCGATAACCCGACCCACGATGATTTCACCCACCAGCAGGCTTCCACATTCGGATCCATGTATGAATCCTTAGCCCAAAGCCTTGATTATCGGCCTAAAAGGCATATTTGTAATACGAGCGGCATTGTCCGATTTCCTCAATATCATTATGAAATGGTGAGGCTGGGTATAGGGCTTTATGGGATTGATAGCAGCGGAATACTCGACCAACTAAGGGTCGTAAATGTGCTGAAAGCCACCATCAGCCAAATCAAGGAAATACCCGTAGGCGATACCGTGGGTTATAACCGAAACAGTGGTATATTGGAGGTGTCGCGTCGTATTGCCACCATCAGTATTGGTTACGCCGATGGATTGCTCCGACTGGCTGGAGGAGGCCGTTATTCAGTCATGGTTGGAGGGCAAAAAGCACCCACTATCGGCAATATATGTATGGATATGACCATGATTGACATCACGCAGGTCCCCACCGCCCGTGAAGGCGATGAGGTCATTATATTTGGTGAAGATCCCAGTGTGGAAACACTGGCGATTGCTTTGCAAAGCATCCCTTACGAGATATTTACCAATATCGCCGATCGGGTCAAGCGCGTTTATTGGCAATAGATTTATGCCCTTACTTTAACTGTTGCGACATTTGCAGGAACTGTTGCGCCCTTGCTTGGTCGCCTTGCTGTGCATATATCTTCGAAGCCAGTTCGTAGCCCGCCTTGAAGGTCGGGGCGTTTTTCAACACAAGGTTGAGGTTGGCTAAAGCAGAAGCGAGATCGCCAGATTGTGCTTCGATCAAAGCCACGTAATACAACGAAATAATATTGGATGGATCGCGCTTGAAGTTATCACTGAACGTCTGTTTGGCCTTGACCAAATCGTTTTTCTGGATATAACTCATCCCAATCAGGTTATTGGCTTGTACCATATTGGGCGCAATACCGATGGCTTTTTGAGCCGCCGCCAAGCACTGATCCAAAGAATCGACATTCAAATAAGCCTGACCCAGACTGGCCCAAGCAATATCGTCGTCTGGCACGTCTTTGACGGCCTGCTTGAGCATCTGGATAGCACCCAAGTTGTCATTGACCTTCATGCGCGCCGTACCTAGGGAGCAGTTTTTGGTATTGTCTTTCAAAATCGCCAAAATAGGCGTGTTGGAGGCTTTGATAATATGCACCGCATTATCGGTAGGCCAAAAGCCTTTGGCCAATTGAGAACCTTCTGTAAACCGTGATACAAATAGTCCATAATCCCACACATCTTCACAGCGGCGGTCGTATTTCAAGTATTTGATCTTCACTTTATCGCCGTATTTGGCCGTATATTGCTTGGCGCAATAGAAAAAATTGGTTGCAATAATCACTTGCTGATCCATATTCTCATTCAAAATACCTTGTTGCTCCAGCCACTCAATGCCTTGGCGCACACTAGTACCCCAGTAATCGGTTTCATATTGGCCAAAAGCCCCATTGATACCGCCTTTGATGGGGTTAAAATAAGAATATATCAACTTAGGATTGGTAACAGTCCAGTAGGCGGCATCAACCAATAATAGCGAGAACACCGCCGCTACGGCATATTGCAAAGGCTTTTTGGACTCAAACCGCTCCCACAACCAACCAAAGAAAATAGCCGCCAATGCCGCCAATGGTGGATAGGCAAATGTAAGGTGCCTCCATCCATCGTGCAGGACTGAATCTTTATAAATCACATATGCCACCGGGAAGATGGCCGAAAAAATCAAAATGAATAAGAACAATGGTTGGTAGCGTTTCCAAAGCATAGGAAGGCTCAACATCGCACCGCCAAACCCTACCAGGGCCGCCAATGGAATGGTCATGTACATCCATTTGATGGGATAATACCAAGGCATTTTATCCGACATGGCATTGACACCTTCAAACAACAACCGAAGCCTAGTCACCTTGGATTCAAAGATAGACAGGGCATAAAATGGGTTTTTGATCGGATTTTGCAAGGCATAAGGCCAAAAAAGTATCCCAATCACGTATCCAGCCAAAGCCAGACCCAGTCCAATAGTCAAATATTTGAACAGAACGGACGTATTTGAAAACGAAAACCGCGTTTTTTGCACCCAATCTAGTCCTAAGAAAAACAGGAAAAACACAAATGGCAACAAGCCCCCTGCCCTGATGCCCAGAGCCATGCCCAAGGCTAGTGCCAATCCCATTTGGTTCCATCGTTTGCTATGGGGCATGTCTTTAAAGATGCATACCATGTTATATAAGGCCATCACGTAAGCCGCTGCGAAGGGTATATCTTTGGGATTGACCATTGCATCGCCCAAGATTCGGGGCGAAAAAAACATTAAAATCAAAGCAAATATACCCGTACCCCAGCCCCCTATAACCCGAGCCAGCAAACCTGTGCAAAGAATGGCTAAAAAGCCAAATCCGGCACTGAATAAGTGCCGCACATCATGGTATCCAGGATTGACTTCTGTCAAGCCCAATCCTTTATTGACAAATCCGGTCACAACCTCAAAAAAGCCTCCATACAAATGCATATAGCCTTCTGGAACGTTCAGCGCAGCCGAGTCTTTGCCCATAGTGCCGTACCAATTCACCAATTTTTTGGAGTAATCGTTTTGGTATTTATCATCCTCATTCACGCCCACCCCAAAAGATAGAGCCAACATCACCACGCACATCAGTGCGGCTGTGCCGATGAAAATTTTCCGTAATAAAGCATCATTTGCGCGCTCATTGGAGGGGCGTTCTATGGTGTGCAACACAGCCGCCGCCTTTTGAATATTCGCTGGTGCGGGGGTTGGTTTGGGGGTTGGTTTCGACTTTGCCATTTTCTATCTTTAAGATTCCGTGGCGCAAAGGTAAGTACTTGAATGGATATAATTTGTGGAATTCGAGGAAGGGATTTTAAGTTAACAATACTCACTCCGCTTGGTTGTTGGCGGGGATGCCATAGCCGCCAGGCTAAACCTAAAATTGTGATGAACATTTGATTTTCAATTTACCACGATCACTACTGGCCTCCTTGCTTTTGTCACTTTTTTCGTCAAAAAAGGCTCCCTAACCAATGTCGTTAAGTTTTAAGGTTACTCGTCCATTTTGGATAATGTCCGCAATTCCGCATTTGGTTAATTGCTACGTTTCATTGACTGTACTAAATTTTCCAACCCTCGGTCTGTCATGTCGCACCGTAGGGGAGACATCTACACAAGATGCCCAACTGAGAAAGCAAGACAAATACTTGATTTTCAGTTAATTTGGCTTGTGTAGTTGTCTCCGTTTCTCTCCGACATGACAGATCGAGAGGAAGGGGCGGGTTCAACACCGTCTGTCCTATCCTGCGTAATATCGTGAACAGGTGCAAATTTTCTGACCCCTAAAGACATAGTGTTTACTGTCTTTGATCTGTGCCTAACTTAACGACATAGCCTCGCCAACAGCAACTGGCGAAGCAAAATAACTAGACAAAAGCACCCAATCAATGACTATAAATTGGCATCAGAATACCCAATAATTCTCCCAAAAGTCACTTTGATTGGAACGAAATGACCAACTTTGTACTTTTTTTGCCGCTGTTAGATCCCCGCCAGCAGCAAATGGCGAAATAATATACTATCCCTATTTCATCACTCCGAACGGAGTGACGAAACAGGATTGGCCAAAGCAGCCTTAATACTCTGAAAACTCACCGTAAATACCGCGATAGCGATGGCGACTAAGCCTGCAATAGCAAAAATATCCCAAGTAAGTTCGGTGTGGTAATCAAAACTAGAGAGCAACTTTTGCATGGCAAAAGCAGCTACCGGCAACGTCAGTACAAAAGCAAGCAAGACGGGTTTGAAAAAGTCTTTAGAAAGGAACAACCACAATCCTGACGTACTGGCACCCAATACTTTACGAATACCAATTTCTTTGGTGCGTTTTTCGGCAAAAAAGGCCGATAGGCCAAAGAGACCAAGGCAAGAAATAAAGATAGCCAACAAGGCAAAGGTATTGGCCATGACTCCAGCGGAACGAATACCCTCAAAACTTTTCTGGTATTCCTCTTTCACAAAACGAAATTCAAAGGGATATTCTGGGAATATTTTTTGAGCACTGGCTTCTATTTTGGCAAGGTGATTTTTCCATTGGTCATTGTTGTCAAATTGTACAAAAAAGTGGTTATAATCGCTCTTCGACAAAAACACAGCCATGGGGGCGGTCGAGTTTTCTGGATTATTGAACACAAAGTCTTTCAATACGCCAACCACTGTACGGGTAGTATCATATTTGATGACCGTGCCAACTACTGGCTCCTTTAAGCCCATCATCCGGACGGCGGTTTCATTGAGCAGGCAGGCCATGGTATCGGCGCCAAAATCAATGGAGAAGTCACGTCCATCCGCCAATTTCATACCTGATGTCTTGACAAAATCGTAGCCAACATCCGTCACCGAAATCAAAAAATCTTGATCTCCCGTTCTTCCGGGCCATTCTATACCAGAAGTATTGCTACCGTAATTGATCAGGTTGTGAGTACCTGCGGATACTGATTTTACACCCGGGATTTGGAGCAATGATTGTTTTAATACATCATAATTATCCGACATATTGCCCCGCACGGGGATAGAAATCAGATTTTCAGAATCGTAGCCCAAAGGCCGACTGGCAATGTGTTCCAACTGCCTATGTATCACCAAAGTGGTGATCATCAAGAATATAGAGATAACAAATTGAAAAGTAACCAACCCTTTCCGCAGGAGCGTTCCTGCATTTTTATTGGTACTTACTTGGCCTTTCAAGGCTACGGCGGGCTTAAATTTACTCAAAAACAGTGCTGGATAACTACCAGAAACCAAACCAGTCACCAACCCAAGGGCTAGTATGGCCGACCAAACAGGCCAGTTCGCCCACCCGAGGCTGAGTTCTTTTTCGGCCATCCGATTAAAGGCAGGCAACATCAATTGTACCCAAACGAGGCTAAGAATGAGTGCTAAAAACGTCATGACCAATGCCTCGGTCAAAAATTGGCCCACAATGACCCTCCGCTGAGCACCCACTACTTTTCGTACCCCTACTTCGCGGGCGCGACCTGCCGACCGAGCCGTGGCTAGGTTCATAAAATTGACACAAGCAATGAGCAATACAAACAAACCGACAATGCCCAACATGGTGATGATCTGGATACGACCTCCATTGGGTTTTCCATCCTTGAATTTACCATACAAATGATACTGAGCCAATGGATAAGCCATGGCATGGGCTCCAGCCTCCGGATTTTTAGTTTGTATATAATTTTCTAACTTCGCATTGAGTGCAGTCAGATCAGTTTGTGGATTTAAGGATACCCATGTTTGCCAAGAGTTATTGCCCCAACTGGAATTGATATGACTAAGATTAAGCCTTTCGATGATACTGAATGGCATCACCACATCAAAAATCAAGGTACTATTGGCTGGAATATCCGCAATGACAGCACCCACGATTAGCGTGTGCTCATTCTCCACACGGATTGTTTTTCCGATAGGATCTTCGCTCCCGAAGAATTTTTTCGCTGTCCGCTCGGTGATGACTACCGACCCAGATTCGCGGAGTGCCGCGATTGGATTGCCGGCCAATACCGGAAATTTAAAAATATTAAACAGGTCAGGTTCGGCATAAAATCCCCGCTCGTAGGTCTTTTTTTCGCCTACGGTCAATAAGTATTTGCTGTTCCAAGAGGTTCTTGCTGCCCATTCCACCTCTGGGAACTCCGACCGTAACCCTGCCGCCAGAGGGCCAGGCATAGATTGAAAAGTATAGGTCACTCCGCCCTGCGTTTGGTTTTGCATCATCAAATGTATGCTCGGCAGGTTTGTGTGAGATTTGTTAAAACTCACCTCAAAACTAGTCCAGAGCAATACTAATATACCTCCAGCCAAACCCACAGAAAGGCCAACAATGTTTAAAAAACTGTAGAGGCGGTTCTTGGTGAGGTTGCGAAATGCAATTTTTAGATGATTGGACAGCATACCTTTAATGGTTTAGATTATTTTAAATGACTTGGTTCTTCGCTACATTATTCCCCAAAATACCCCTCTTTCAGTTCTTCCAACAACAAAATAAACTGCCGACAAGACCGCTTTGACTTAAACGGAATCTTCCAATGTGCCCGACGGAAACTAGGATTTTCGATTTGGGTAACCGCCGTACCGTGCTGAAGGTAGAATGCCACTTCAAAGCCTCCGACCTCACTTTTGTCAATCTGAAAATGCGTATCTGCTGCCGAAACAGGGATTATATATTGACCAATTTGAAGGCCCTGCGATTTTGGCAACCACTTCACGACCGATCCTTCCGCAGTAGTTGTCTCCGCAGCAAGAAGACTTTGGATACTTGAAATAGTTGCATCAGTGCTTCCTTGAGCCATTAAAAATGGAAAGTAAAAAGCCAAAAAAACGAAAATTGAAATTATCCTTTTCATAATATTTTTTATTTAGAAAAATGAAAGACTAAATGATTGGCCGCCGTAAAATGCGTATATCTTATAAAGTCAATGAATATGCCATTTGCATAAATCATTGACTATTAGTTATTTATAATTTTTCACGAAAAATAAATGCGTTCAAAAACGGATGATTTGTGTTCGTTTTCGGACACATGGGGGGATTGGTTCTCAAAAAACCAGCCTCGGAGAGGCTCTCCATTTGGTGTGCCGGGCATGCCACTACTCTAACAGGTGCGAAGGTAAAACTTTTAGTCCTGAAAGAGCCGTTATGACCGGAATCTTATAGTCGGAGGCAAGGGTGTCCATCGCGAGTTGGAATCTGAAGGAAGCCCGAGAC
>JANMMZ010000021.1:0-56524 GCA_031373665.1 Saprospiraceae bacterium
CCAAATGGGCTTGCGATCTATTTATGCAGAATTGACTAGGAAACGACATTAACGGAAACCGCCGTGATACGAGAGTACGTCCGGTGGTGTGGGGGGACGGCGGCTAAAACCGCCTCCCACCCGATTAGAAAACACACAAAATACCCCAATCTTGACCTCGGACGAGGTCCTCCATTTGTTAAATTCTTTGATTGTATTGATGATTTCGGCATCATTTTTTCGCATTTTTAATACAAATGGGTGACCTCTACGGAGGTCGAAATGGTGGTAAAATCTAAACTCCTACAAATGGGAAGCCTCTCCGAGGCTGATTTGCTAGAACCAATCAATCCTACTCTTGGAGGAGGGCAGAGATGTTAATACGCACACCGTAATTTAATGTGAGTTCGGGAATGATAAATGTGATTGATTGTCAATTGTTTAATGCCCGAACTCACGTTAATTTAAGAAACCAAGAGATGCTTAAAATGGATTTTTACCATCATTTACCTTCGCCACCTTTCGCTCCTTCATCACCTTCACCAATTCCCCAAACTTACGGCCCAGTTCTGCCCAAAGTTCGTGGTTGGGCGCACCCGCTTGGCCAGGGTTGATCCAGGCACTGGGTGCGCCTTGGAGTGTTGCGATTTCGAGGTCCTGATAGTTGCAATCAATCAACCGAACTGGAAAAATGACTTTTTCGCCTTTATGATGCGCCTCCAAGGCTTTTGTTAATTCCATACTATAACAAAAATCACTGATAATAAAATTAGGACTCAAGAGACAAATGATCAAATCTGCTTGCGCAAAATTTTGCCAGATCGCATTAGACCAGTTTTCACCGGGAAGGATGGCACCATCGTCCCAGAGGGTGACATTATTGAGCCGCACTTGGGAATAAATGGCTTTTTTAAAGGTTTTGAGGGCTTGAAAGTCCGCTTCGTCGGCGTGGGCATAACTGATAAAAGCAGACAAGGCCATTTGAGTGGATTCACTGCGCATTTCAGCAGATTCAATCCCGTCGAGCAGGTCGGTTACGGTGTAATCGCGCTCCAATTCAGGACAGAAATAATCTTTGCGCTTCCGTTTTTCATGGGCCAACAAGGTATCATATTTGACAAATACGGAGCCTTCAATGGGTACAAATTCCTCCATTTTCAATCCCGAAAAACTAGCCCTTATCGCCTCCAACTCTTTGCGCAGTACAGAGAGCAATCCACGCGGATCACGCCCCGCCACTTCGAGGCTGAGACTGCGATCGTCGCGGTCAACCATGATCCGAGCCTGGGACTGAAATAAGTCTTTTTCCTCCAGTTGCATGGCAGTACGCCACCGCATTTCCCCTTTTATGAGGTGATTGGTCCGCACCATGAGGCGTGGGAAAATGGAAGTAGGCATAAACTCCGGGAACTTGACCATCAAGTGGATACTGCGTTCCCCAGCCTTGGGTTGGAGCGGTATATTGTGGTCGCCAGCAGCGGGCAGGCGTTGATCATATAGAAGTCATAGATCTCCAAGGAAGGATACTATTCTTAAAAAAATATCCTGACTTGATTGTAGATCTTTCTACCCTGCCAGATGGACTATATTTTCTCCGGATAATGGTGAAAGATCGGGTGTTTATTGAGCAAGTGGTCAAGGAGTAGTTTAAGAATCGGTATCTTTTTTCTACCGATCATCTGGTGAATCATAGCGAATCAGCACTTTAGTACCGGTTGGCGCAAAAAAATAAATGCGCCAACCGTCTGCTTCGCTGGTGCCGATACAGCCGTTGGAGGCTGCTTTGGCGAGCGTTTTTGGGTCGGTGGCTGTATTGGTCTTTACCACCACGATGTCGATGTCGAACTTGCTGCGGGCATAGTTGTATTTTACCAAAACCTCTATGCACACTTAATGGTGGTCATTTAAAAAATTCCACCGCTTTTTCCGCATCTTCCGCCTTGTCTTTGGCAAAATGTGTGGGTTCGACAGAAGTGTGGTCGCGTGCCATCTCTTGCATTTCCGGCAGAGCCGAAATTTTTACAGCGGGCTTCTCCGCCTCTGCTGCTGCCATATTTTCGATCCCTTTGATCAGCGCATCAGCATTGAAAGAAATACTGTCAATACCTTCATTGACAAGGAATTGTGCGAACTCCGGCATGTCGCTGGGTGCTTGGCCGCAAAGCCCGATTTTGATGTTTTTCCGCCGAGCGGTTCGGATGGCAGTGGCAATCAGTTTCATGACTGCGGGATTTTCTTCGTTAAAAAGGCCACTGACAAGAGCCGAATCGCGGTCGAGACCGAGGGTGAGTTGGGTTAAATCATTAGAGCCGATGGAGAAGCCATCGAATATTTCGGCGAATTCCTCCGCCATCAGTACGTTGCTGGGTATTTCGACCATCACATAAATTTCGAGACCGTTTTTGCCCTGTTCAAGACCAAATTCGCGCATCGTTTCCACCACCAGTTTGCCTTCTTCCACGGTGCGACAAAACGGGATCATCAGTTTCACATTGGTGAAGCCTAATTCCTCACGCACCCGTTTCATGGCCTTGCACTCAAGGGCAAAGCCGTCTTTGTACAGCGGCGAATAGTAGCGCGATGCCCCCCGGAAGCCGATCATCGGGTTTTCTTCGTTCGGCTCAAATTGTTTGCCCCCCACGAGGTTGGCATACTCATTACTTTTGAAATCGCTCATCCGCACAATCACGTCGTGCGGGTGAAAGGCCGCTGCAATGGTTGCCACGCCCTGCGTGAGTTGATCGACAAAAAAATCTTTTTTGTCGTGGTAATGCCTGGTGAGGTGTGTGATTTCCTTTCGGGTCTTTTCGTCCGTTAGTTGCTCAAAACGAGTCAATGCCAAGGGGTGTACTTGAATATGGTGGGTGATCATAAATTCCATGCGCAGCAAACCCACGCCCCGATTGGGCAAAAACGATTGCTGAAACGCCAGCGAAGGGTCACCCAGAATGAGCATTGGGGCTGTTTTGGGCATTTTAAGGTTGGAAATGTCTTTTTCTTCCACCGTCCAATCGGCTTTTCCGGCGTAGATAAACCCAGTTTTCCCCTCGGCACAGCAGACCGTGATTTCGTCGCCATCATGGATTTTATCAGTCGCGTCGCCCGACCCAACGATGGCTACTGTGCCCAATTCGCGGGCCACAATAGCCGCGTGACTGGTGCGACCACCCTTGTTCGTAACAATGGCCGCCGCCCGTTTCATAATTGGATCCCAGTCAGGGTTGGTAATGTCAGTGACCAGCACTTCGCCCTCTTGTAATAAATGTGCTTCTTTAGGCGAGCGCAGGAGCCTTGCTTTCCCAGTGGCAATCTTTTCGCCAAGCGCGATGCCTTCTGCGAGTTTTTTTCCTTTCGATTGTATTTTGAATGTCCGCACCGTCATGGCGCGCTGCTTTTTTTCTTTGGAATGAACGGTTTCCGGGCGTGCCTGCACGATATACAATTTACCCGTCAAGCCGTCTTTGGCCCATTCGATGTCCATCGGTTTTTGATAATGATCCTCTATCTTGACACACCATTGGCCGAGTGTCAACACATCGGCCTCCGCAATGGAATAGGCATCGCCTTTCCCCGATTCAGTTGGCTGATTATCAACAGGTTTTCCTGTTTTCGCCACGTCGGAATAGACCATTGTCCATTCTTTTTCGCCTAATTTTTTTTGAAAAATTGGATTGAGTTTCGAATCAATATGCGGTTTAAACAATACGAATTCGTCGGGTGTGGAGCGACCCTGCACGATGTTTTCGCCGAGACCGTAAATGCTATTGATAACTACTACCTTATCAAAACCCGTGTCAGGATCAAGGGTAAAAGCCACACCAGAAGCAGACAGATCAGAGCGCACCATTTTCTGAACACCTACCGAAATAGCCACGTCTGCGTTGCCAAAACCCTGATCTTCGCGGTACTTGATAGCCCGGTTGGTGAACAATGAAGTAAAACATTGGTGTACGGTTTTCACTAAAGCCTGCGCTCCGGTGATGTTCAGAAAACTCTCCAATTGTCCTGCAAAACTCGCCGTTGGCAAATCTTCCGCTGTGGCGCTGCTGCGCACGGCCAGCGAGATAACAGCCCCTTCGCGGGTACACAAATCCTGGTATGCTTGCGCGATTTCGGTGGCGACCACTGCTGGGAGTTGGGCATTTTGAATCAAGTCTCGCGCTTGTTGTCCGACCACTTCGAGGTTTGAGAAATTGGTTTTATCCAATTTTTCAACAATCGCTTCCAAGCGTTGGTACAGGTTGTTTTCCTTCAAAAATAGTCGGTATGCCTCCGCGGTAATGGCAAAGCCATCGGGCACCAAAATACCTTTAGGGGTAAGTTGGGAGAACATTTCACCCAACGAGGCATTTTTGCCACCAACGAGTGGCAAGTCATGGATGGAGATTTCTGAAAATTTTTTTATAAATACGTGCATATATTCAAATTCATTTGCCAGCAAAGGTAACCTCTCACAAACACGCTAGGGGTGATATGAGTCTTGGTTATTGATGATATATATCAGCATCGGCGATGTGCCATCGGACTACTTTTGCAGTCACTTATCAACACGCTTCCAGTAACCCCGTTTATGGGCTGGGACTTATTGGAGCGGCCATTTACTTTATCTCCAACGCCACCAGTTTTTGGATGGGCGCGCTAGGCTTGTTGAAAGCCTTCATGTGGCCTGCTTTTTTGGTGTATGAAGCACTGAAAGCCTTGGGCGCTAGGGTATAGTCATAAAAGAACAAGGTCAATTCATAAAACAAAATTACTTCATTTTTTTAAACAACACTGTTATGAGCTTACAAAAGAAATTTAACAAGTCAAATCATGCCTGCACGGTGACTTTTTGTTTGCCGAAAGAAGCCGTCAACGGAGCACACGACATCAAACTGCTCGGTGACTTCAATGATTGGGACATCGCCAAGGCAATTCCGATGAAGGCCAAGAATGGAGCATATCTGGCATCCATAAATCTGAAACCTGACCAAGAATACCAGTTCAGATACTTGCTAGACGGCGCAATCTGGGAGAACGACTGGGAAGCCGACAGGTACGCTCCAACTCCTTTTGGGGTAGAGAATTCTGTGGTCGTTACCTCCGTTTGAGATTCATTTTAGAAGATAGAAAAACAAACGATTATGGCTTTCAAAGACTATTATAAAGTACTGGGTGTCGAAAAAAACGCTTCCTCGGCAGACATCAAAAAAGCGTATCGCAAACTTGCGAAGCAATATCACCCGGACAAAAACCCAGGCGACAAAAAATCAGAGGAGAAATTTAAAGAGGCCAACGAGGCCAATGACGTGTTGAGTGACCCCGACAAGCGCCGCCGCTATGATCAGTTTGGCGAAAACTGGGAATACATGAAAGAGGGTAGCGGCGGGCAAGCCCCTAGTGGGGCACAGCGTAGTAGGGGCGGGTTTGATCGCGGCAGTTTCGATGAGGCAAGCGGCGGTACCTTCTCTTTCGATGCCCATGATTTTGAGAACGACAGCCAGTATGAAGATTTGTTGCGCAACCTTTTTGGAAGACAGTTTTCGGGGCGGGGCGGGGCAGGTTTTGGCAATACCGCAGCACAAAAGGGCGAAGACACAGGAGCCGAGGTGTGGATAACTTTGGAAGAATCTTTTTCGGGTTTGACCCGTGTCTTTGATCTTGAAAAAAGCAGGCATCGGCTCGCTCTTCGAAAAGGAGTGAAAGAAGGGACTCAATTTCGGCTGCGCGGAAAAGGCCAGCCAGGGCGAATGGAAGGCAAAAACGGCGACTTGATCGTCACCGTCCGAATCATGCCGCACCATCGGTTTACACGCAATGGGAACGATCTGCGCTGCACACACCACCTTAATCTGTACACCGCTGTGCTGGGCGGTAAGGCTCGCGTACAGACTTTGCACGGCGATAAAATGATGGCGATACCCCCCGGCACGCAGTACGGTAGTGTATTGCGGATGCGCGGAATGGGTATGCCAGATTATGAAAGCCCAAATAGTTTCGGCGACCTATTTGTCGAGGCAGTTATTGAGATCCCACAGCATTTAAGCCCTGAAGCACTTGATCTTTTCAAAAAATTGGCTGAACTAAAACACTCAGATTATGCTCAAAATATATGATTATATTGATGAAATATTAGCCACTCAAAGTATCCAAGAGGCCACCCGTCATGTTAGGTTGCGCTACTATGCCAGAGACTTGGTTCAAAGGCTGCATACTGCCCCTGACGACAAAATCCTCAGCGAGGCCATTCACCGCACCATCCAGTTATGCGTGGCGGCGGGCATTCCTGTGGCTAATCATTTTAAAAAAATACAGGTTTTTGATGGCCAGCAATTGCACCCCGATTGGATGCTCTCCGCTTTAGCCAGTTACCTATTGCTGATGAATGGTGCTGCAGATGACCCCCATACTGCAAAGGCGCAGGTCATGCTTTTAATCCACCAGAAAATAAATTGAAAGAAGAGGTAAGACTCCTCATAGATTCGGCAGCCGCTCCGACACCTTGTCCCAGAAGGAATCGTCCAACAATCGTGCACTGCCCAGCAGTGCAGCATTTTCCATCAGGTGAGAAAGCCTAATTTTGACTGGTACGCCCGCTCTGACCAAGCCCTCACGGAAGGAAGGCTCGAACAACGGTAGTGTATGGGCGATGTTGCCGCCCACTACCAGCACCTCCGCTCCGAAGTTGCGAAGCGGAGCTGCCAGACAGGCTGCCAAGTTTTGACCAAATTCCAAAAATAAGCCCTCTGCTGAGGTATCCGTGCTGGCTCGGCTCATCAAAGCCTTCACCCCAGATACACCTACCCCCGTCCGTTTTTGGTACTCGCTGACAAACCAGCGTGTTGAGAAATAGTCGTCAGCGATGCCATCCTGAAACGGCAAATGCCAGAGGCAGCCCTCCTTCGGCACTGCCTCGCCCGTCACTACAGGCACTCCGTTTTCGATGAATGCAGAGCCGAATCCCGTCCCCAAGGTGACCACCACCACCCGCTCGTACCCTCGCCCCTCACCCAGCCATGCCTCGCCAACAGCAAAGGCAGTAGCATCGTTCAGGAAGCGCATGGGCAGGTCTTTCAGTGTACTGAGCAAGGGATTCAGGGCAGTAGGGATGTGGAGGCCGAACAGGTTTTTGAACTTGTGCTGCATTTTAGAAGTGCCGCTTCGATAATCGAAAGGCCCCGGAATGGCAAAGCCGATGCCAGCCAACTGGGATGCGTTTACTTTTGAAATAGTGTTGTTCAGCGCGTCAGCCCAACGTTGAAAGATGACCTCCACTGGGGCATCGTGTTGGTAGGTTATGCGCGAAAACGTTTCTTCGAGCAAGCGGCCTTCGCGAATTTCAACTGCTGCACAGGTGATGTGTGTACCGCCTATATCAACGCCGATGGAGAGTGGATTTTGCATAGTGTAGTGTATGAATAGAGCCTGAATTTATGGTGTTCTTATCACTTTTGTTTGCTCGCTTTCGCCGCTTTTTTCTCCATTTTTTTAAAATACCCACGGAATAAAAAATTGCTTTTCAGTGCTTCCATATCTTGCGCAAAAGCGGCAGAGCCTTTTTCGGCATTTTCGAGGGTCATCCGTAGGCTTTCAGCCATGATGGAGTCACGCAAGAGGGCGTTGACGGAGCCGTTTCCTTGATTGATGTCTTTTCCGACCGACTGAACGATGGCATTCACGTCGTTCACGAGGTGGTTTGTACTGGTTTCGAGCGTTTTTATTTGTTGCACGGCTTGCTGCAACTCTACCATGAGTGTCGTGTCGGTCAGCAAAGTGGCAAGTGTACCGCGTCCTTCAGAGGCAAGTTTAAGTGTACTAACGGCATTTTCCATTAAAATGGAAGCATTTTCAGTTGTTTTATGGAAGTGCACGAGTGAGGCTTTAAGGTTCGCGGACAAATTTTCGTCGTTTAATAAAGTATTTAGTGTGGTACTGGTGTTGACGAGGTGGATGGTGTTGCGCAACTCTGCTACGATTTTTTCCACGTTGTCGTTGGTTCGGTATAGGGTTTGAAGCATTGCCTGTGTGTTGACTTCATCGCGGGAAGGGAGCATTTCGCCGCCCCGCACAAAAGGTGCGTTTCCGATCTGTGGCGAAATATTAACCACGCGATTGCCGATCAAACCATCGGTGCCAAGACTGGCAAGTGAGTTGTTGCGGACAAATTGTTTCATGTCTTTATTCAAGTTCATAGCGACTTCAATCACTGTATCGTTGAGGATAGTAATAGCACGTACGTTGCCCACATCAATGCCTGAAAAGCGCACATTATTGCCAATCAAGAGGCCGTTTACATCTTTGAAATGCGCTTTCAATTCGAAACGATTGCCAAAAAAATTCTTATTTTTGCCGAGCACGTAGAGCATAAAAATAATCAATGATAAACCCATTAATACGAAAAGCCCTAGTTTTATGGAGTTGATGGACTGTTTTTTCATAATTTTAATTGAAAAATTGTTTAATCTTTTCATCGTTGGATGCACTCAACTCCTCGTAGGTACCCGTAGCGTAGCATTTTCCATCAATCAGCATAGCAATTCGGTCGGCAACCAATTTTACGCACTTCATATCGTGGCTTATAATCATGGACGAAGTTTGGTATTTTTCCTGGATTTTATGGATGAGCGCGATGATTTCAAGGCTTGTAATGGGATCAAGCCCAGTGGTTGGCTCATCGTATAAGATGATTTTAGGTTTGAGGATCAATGTCCTTGCCAGCGCAACCCGTTTACGCATGCCGCCGGAAAGTTCGGCGGGCATCATGTCCACAGTGTGTTCCAATCCGACGTTTTGGAGTGCCTCCATCACCATCGCGTCCACGTCGGCAGAGGCCAATTGGAAGGAGTGGCGGCGTAGGGGAAATTCAAGGTTTTCGCGCACCGTCATGGAGTCATAGAGGGCATTGCTTTGGAATAGGAAAGCCACTTTTACACGCATATCGTCCAATTCCACCTGATTAAGAGCCAACATGTCTTTTCCCAAGACCTCAATGATGCCTTTATCTGGTTGGATGAGTCCGATGATGCACTTAATCAGCACAGATTTACCAGAACCCGATTTGCCCAATACCACGAGGTTTTCTCCCTGTTGTAGGGAAAGGTCGAAGTTGTCCAACACCTTGTTACTGCCGAAAGATTTGCTAAGTCCTTCTATTTGAATGATAGTATCACTCGCTTGGTTGTCCATGTTTTATATTTAATTTTTCATGGTTATTGTGAAACCATTCCTGAATGCTGCTATGATCAAAGCGTTTGGTTTAGCATTTATTGAAATAAATTAGCCGCTTGTACGGCAATCAAATCTATGATAAAAATTACCACGGAGGAGACTACCACGGATGAATTGGCCGAATGCCCTACACCTTCTGTCCCCTTGTTGGAATAATAGCCCTTGAAACAGCCGATGATGCCTACTGCAAACCCGAAAAAGAAGGTTTTTATAAAGGCAGGTACCACATCTATGTAGGCTAAATAGTCGAAAACCTTTTTAAAAAATAAGTGAAATGTAAGGGGTTCGTACATATTAACCCCCAAATAGGAGCCGTACAAAGCGACCGCATCTGAGATGACTGCCAGAATAGGCAACATCAACATAGCGGCCAACGTACGTGTCACCACCAGATACTTAAAGGGGTTGGTGCCAGAAACCTCCATTGCGTCTATTTGTTCGGTCACTTTCATGGAGCCGAGTTCGGCACCAATGCTGGAACCAATTTTGCCTGCAAAAATAAGCGCGGTCACAATGGGACCGATCTCCCGCACAATAGCGATGCCCACCATGGCCGGAATCTGGACTTCTACGCCGTAATTCACCATGGTGGGGCGCAATTGCATGGTCAACACCAGCCCAATAATGAAGGCGGTGAGTCCTACTAAAGGCAAGGATTGGTATCCAATCACATAACATTGATGGAAGAACTCCTGCACTTCGTAACGCGGACGGAATCCCTCTCGGAAAAAACGAAGTGCAAAACGGGCAATGTCACCTGTTTCGGTCAAAAATACCTTTATATTATTGGATAGTTCTATCATATGGGTATCATAAAGTGTGACAAAGGTGAAGAGTCTCCATTGGCTACCTGATGACTTTTGTCACTTCATGGGATGACTTCTTGCGGGCATGACAAAAATTATCCTAACCAATGATATCTATCAATCTTTATATTCGCCCAATGCTGGAACTTTGTGGCAAATCATACCTATTATGAAGTCATCATTCAGTACCCTTATTGCGGACGAAACGCCCACCATCATTGATTTTTTTGCCACCTGGTGCGGCCCTTGCCGGGCAGTATCGCCTATTTTAGAAGATCTGAAATCCGATCTGGGCGATGGTGTTCGCATTTTCAAAATTGATGTGGACAACAATCAGGGATTGGCTTCGGCGTACAACGTTAAAAGTATCCCGACCATCATGATTTTTAAAAATGGCGAATTGAAATGGCGAGAAGCCGGGGTTCCAAGCAAAGCAAAATTGAAAAGCATCCTTGAAGCGATGCTTTTTTGGGCTTTTTTTATGATCTTTCACCAAAGTGTCGCGATCGCACAAACCGACTCAGCCCTGCTCCGTGATTTAGCGGAAGAAAACAAAAAGTCGGTAGAAGCACTTGTACTGTATCCTTCCGAAACGCGCTCAGCTATTCTGGAAACCACGAAATACCCCGAAGTGCTGATCAAAATGCAGGATATGCGTGAAAAAACAAGCGCAGCATACCGAACCTTGATTGAAGATTTTCCGCAGGCCACACAAGCCGTTTTTTACGATTTGAACCGCTATCCAGGACTTATTGCATTGCTCCTTCAACAAAAAAATAACCCTGCCGCATTGCGCAAAGCGCTGGAGGTACTGCCCGAAGACAAACGGGAGGTATCGTTTGGTGTCGTTTCTCGGCAAATGCCTACTTTGGGGCAAATCAACGCCCTTGACCGAACGACCCACCTGACTTTCGAACAATTGATTACCAAATATCCTGCACCAGCCCAGCAGGCGTTTGCTCATCTATTAGATTTGCCAGAAGTCATTGACTTGCTCAATGAAGACCTGCGTTTCACGATCCTCGTCGGCGAAACCTATCTGGACAACCCGACTTGGGTGATTCAAAAAACGGATTCGCTCAACCTATCCGTTGCCCGTGCGCATGCTGAAGAACTCGAAAATTGGAAAAACGCGATTGAAAATGACCCAAACGCCAAATCCGAACTACAATCTGCTGCCAGTGATTACGCCACCGAAAACGGCTACAATTCCGAGGATTACAATGGTGATGATCTTTACAGCAACGGTAATTTTCCTGACCGCGATGACGATATCAGCGTGCGCCATTATTACCAGCCTTATCCTTATTGGTACGGTTATCCATGGTGGGAGCCTTACCCGCGCTGGCATCCCTACCCTTGGTGGTGGGAGTGGGGTGGCTATTTTGGCCCGCACCACATGGTGATTGTATATTTGCCTTCTTACCATTTCATGCATTGGTATTTCGATCAGCCGCACCACCATCACCATTACAATCACCTTTCTACCCATTTCGTAAACCATTACTATGGTCACCGACGCTCTGGCACAACCATTTCGACCGGTGTACGAGATTGGCACGAACGCAATAGATCGGTTATTTCCAATGATTTTATCGCCGACAAAAAACGACTGCCCGAACGGCTCAAGGCGTATAGCCAATTCGAACAAGAGCGGCAAGCATTCAATACGCGAAACCCGCGAACACCTGCCACACAGGAAGGTTTTTTGGATAAAAATCCTAGAAAATACTTAGACCTTCAACACTCCCGTACGGCTTCTAAGGCCGAAATGCAACAGGAAGTCGAAGTCAACCGCCAAAAAAGAGCCGATTGGGCACCAGCAAAATCTCCAGCAAGAGCCGAGCCCGCTCCTGCTCCTAGAACCGAACGCCAAACACCTGCTCCAGTAAAGAAGCAGCCTAAAACGGAGCGACCAGCCACCCGTGAACCTGCACCCACGCAACGTCCGCGATCACGCCCGGGTGAAGCCCAAGACTATAACCGCCAAAAATGGGAGCAGGACAAATCGCCGAAAACAACACGACCCAATCAGCCAGCGCCAAGATCCAAAACCAAAAGCACCCCACAAAAAACTGAAAAAAGCAAGGGGAGAGGAAACTGACCAAGCAATACATCTAAAAAAATATGCTATGAAATTCATATTGCCAACAATAATGATATTGCACGGCCTTATCCATGTATTGGGTTTTGTCAAAGTATTCAATCTGGCTCCAGTCAATCAATAGACCCAGTCCATTTCAAAAGGACAAGGCCTGCTTTGGCTGTTTGCTGCCTTGCTTTTTCTGACCACTGCCTTGTTTTTTTTCCTAAAAAAAGATTCATCGGATGCAAATCGACTTACCTGATGACTCAAATCAACTTACCCGATGACTTAAATCATCGTGATACCACCGGAAAAAGTATCAATTTTGCCTTATAAATTATGTGAAAATTAAAAAATCATCATCATTTTCTGTTGCTTTATTATCAGTAACCTGCATCCTTTTTAGTTCATGTGAAAACGTAGAAAGTTCTGCAAAAAACCTTGTTCAAAAAGAGAACAAAGAAGTAATTGAAACACAGAGTAATTTTTCATTGACAGATAGGGAAGTATTTATCAAATTTGAATAATCCTTGAATTACGGGGCAATACATTAAGTCGCTGAGAAAAGAAAGAAAAAGAATATGATTGAGTATTCAAAAAATGGAAATTCAAAAAATATTGATTTTGGGATCAGGCGTTATTGACTCTGTCTATGCAGGGAAATTAGCCTCAGCGGGTCATAATGTATCCGTTTTAGCACTTTACTTGATAAATTAAATAATACGTTTAAAAATAGCAATTATGACTGGTAAAAACAATATCGCAATAGGATTCCTGACAATGGGATTTTTTATGGCTTATGGGTTTCTACTCATTTATTTGAGAGATTTTGCACCCGATAAAGAAATATGGGCAAACAGTTACTCAATCGGCAAACACTTTGAAAGCCGTTTGGCGCATGTGCACGGCAATTTGTTTGCTTTTCTGAATATTTTGATGGGGTATTTATTGCTTCATTTTCACGATAAACTTAATAATACGAAAGCCATTTCATGGTTGGCTTTGACGGGGTTATTGATGCCTTTGGGCATTTTATCGGAGGTTTATTTTGGTTTACCGCCTGTTTTGGTGTTAGTTGGCGCTATTGCAATGACGGTTTCCGTTGTGTGGTTGGGGATATCTTTTTTAAATTTAAAAATTAGATTATGAAAACAGATAATGTAAATTCAAAATTAAGGAATACGATTAAACTTAGATATTTACAATAATATGTATCATGTTAATAACAATTATAAAATGGAAGTATTAGAATCAATCATTCCAATGCCACGCATTGGTGATAAAGCACCTGAATTTAAAGATGTAAGAAGTAGGTTCAATTTTGTGTCTTCATGGGGATTTTATCTCACTGCATAATTTATAGTTGAAAAAAGAATTTGAAACCATTTTTGAAAAATGCACTATGAAAGGTGAATCGCACAATCAGTTGCATAATTTTTTATTGCCGTTAAAAGAGCAATTAGAAAAATTGGAAAAACAAGGAGATGTGACGACTATTGAAGGCATTAAATCTTATCTCTCAACTTATAACACCTATTTCCAATGAATTTAACAGAATTATTTACGGACGACAAGCCCGTTCAGGCTAAGAAACTGTTTTCAACAACCGAAGGGAATGTCAATTCACTTCGCATTTTGGCGGGTAATCAGTTGAAAGAGCATATCACAAAAGTACCCGCTTTATTGGTTTGCGTCACAGGCGAAGTGATTTTCAATAACGAAAAAGGTGTAATAAATCCTTTGAAATCAGGCGATTATGTCGAAATTGAGCCAATGGTAAAACATTGGGTTGATGCACAACAGGACAGTTATTTATTACTCATAAAGTAAAAACAAGCACCATGTCAAAAATACTCATACTTGGAGCAGGTATTGCGGGTCATACCGCAGCAGCACATTTGCGGCGCAAACTCTCCAAAGAACACGAGGTTTTGGTCGTTTCACCTAATAGAAATTATCAATGGGTGCCTTCAAATATTTGGGTGGGTATCGGGCGAATGAAATCGGAAGAAATTATTTTTCCACTTGAACCACTCTATAAAAGGAAAGGTATTGGCTATAAACAAGCGAAAGTCGTGTCTTTTTATCCCGAAGGCGATGCTTCCGAAAGCAAACCGTATGTGTTGGTAGAGTATATTTTTGGCGATAAAATAGGTGTGCAAGAAAAAGTAACGTATGATTTTTTGATTAATGCAACAGGTCCAAAACTGGCATTTGAACTGACAGAAGGGCTTAATCCAGGGACAAATAAAGCCTATTCGGTTTGCACTTATGATCATGCCGAGCACGCTTGGCAGGGTTTACACGCATTGATTGAGCAAGTAAAAACTTCTGATAAAAAAGCCAAAATATTGATAGGCACGGGACACCCCAAAGCCACTTGTCAAGGGGCCGCTTTTGAGTATATTTTGAATGTTGAAAAGGAATTAGTACGGGCGGGCGTTAGAGATAAAATAGATATTACATGGATTTCAAATGAATATGCTTTAGGAGATTTTGGTATGGATGGAATGTTATTGTCCTATGGTGATACGACCATGAAATCCAGTGAAATGGTTGAAATGGTTTTTCAAGATAGGGGCATTAAATGGATTTTGGGCGCAGGGGTTTCCAAAGTTGAAGACGGCAAAGTGCATTACGAAAATTTGGAAGGCGAATATAAAACCGAAGATTTTGATTTTGCGATGCTCATTCCCTCATTTTCTGGACATGGTTTTAAGGCGTTTGATAAAAACAACAATGATATTACCGCTAAATTATTCAAAGGCTTTATGATTGTTGATGCCGATTATACGCCAAAACCGTATGAAGAATGGACGGTTCAAGATTGGCCCGAAACCTATCAAAATCCAAGTTATGCCAATATTTTTGCGCCAGGCATCGCCTTTGCACCGCCACATTCTATTTCAAAACCGAGAAAAAGCAAAAACGGAACGGATATTTTCCCTTCGCCGCCACGCACGGGTATGCCGTCAGGTATTACCGCCAAATTGGTTGCCGATAATATCATTGACAGCATCAATAATGGCAAAATATCTTTGGAACATAAGGGTTCTATGGGCAATATGGGTGCGGCTTGTATCGCATCTGCGGGGTATGGCTTCACGCAAGGTAGCGGCATTAGTATCACCACTTTTCCTATCGTACCCGATTATAAAAAATATGAAAACACGCAAGGCAGAGACTTGAAAAAAACCTTTGGCGATATTGGGCTGGCTGGTCATTGGCTAAAATTGACATTGCATTATGCCTTCATTTATAAAGCAAAAATGAAACCTTTTTGGTGGTTAATACCAGAATAAAAAATCAAAATTATGTCAATGAAAATATCAAAATCGGAGCATGCTACAATGCAAAATCCTTTCATTCAATTTTTCAAATACGTGTATTTGAGTTTCAAAATTTTGATGATTGTTGCTGGTGGACATGGTGGCACGAGGAAGTAAATCGCTTAAAAAAGACGTAAATGCTGTATTTTATACCTTTAAAAGCCCTTTATAATAAGGGGTTAATCCTCTTGCTTGAATGTGTGAAAATGTAACTTATGTGAAAAATTGTGCAACACTTACTATAGTCAATCGATTGAACTTTGCCGTGTGATAAAATATTAATTCAACCGATGATTCAAATCACCATAACACCACCCTGAAAAGCACCAGTTTTGCTTCATAATTTATTAAAAATGAAAATCCAAAAATCATTATCTATCCGACAACAATAAGACAATGGTAACAATTGACAATTATTTAGACAGTCATTACATCCACAGAAGCAACTGGTTGAGAGCCGCAGTGCTGGGAGCAAACGACGGAATAATATCTATTTCAAGTCTTGCAATCGGTATTGCCGCTGCAAGTTCAACAAGAGAGCCTATTGTTTTAGCAACTGTTGCTGGACTTGTTGCAGGTGCTTTATCAATGGCTGCGGGTGAATATGTTTCTGTAAGTTCACAAACGGATACAGAAAAAGCCGACATTGAACGAGAAATAATTGAACTTAAAGAAATGCCCGAAGAAGAGTTAATAATATTAGCTCAAATTTATGAAAAAAGGGGACTAAAAAAAGAAACGGCAATGCAAGTAGCCATTGAATTGACCGAAAAAGATGCATTGGGAACGCACATCCGAGACGAGTTGGGTATCAATGAGATTAGTCAAGCCAACCCAATACAAGCAGCCATAGCATCGGGAGCAGCATTTACAGTTGGTGGTATTATGCCATTATTAACAGTCCTTTTTGCACCAATCAAAGGAATGGAATATTGGCTTTATGGTTTCACAATTGTTTTTTTAATTTTACTGGGAACAATCGCAGCAAAAACAGGCGGTTCAAATGTTAAAAAAGCTGTTTTGCGTATTGCCATTTGGGGTACAATTGCAATGGGCTTGTCTGCATTAGTGGGCTATATTTTCGGTGTTAGAGTATAAATTTAAATTTTAAAAAACAATAATTATGAACGGAGCACATTGGCATTTAGTGGTAAATCATTTACCAATCATTTTCCCCATGGTGGGCGTAATCGTCATGCTAACAGGATTTATTTCAACATCTGAAGCCGTCAAGCGAACGGCATTTATGATTTTTATCTTTGGGGCATTAGCTGCACTTGCTGCAATGACAACAGGCGAAGGAGCAGAAGAAGTCGTGGAAAAAATAAGTGGCGTTACTGAAAATTACATTAAAAGCCACGAGGAAACGGCTGAAACATTCGCTATACTTTCCTATATTTTAGGCGGTATTTCGTTACTTGGTCTTTGGGCGAGTTTCAAGCAAAAACCCTTCTCTTCTATTATTTCTATTGGCACATTGGTGTTTGCAATTGTGGTATTGTTCTTCGCTAAACAGACAGGTACAACAGGCGGTGAAATAAGACATAAAGAAATCAGAATTGGAAATAGTGTTCCAGCGAGTGATAATAATGACGCTAAAAAAGACGAAGACGATTAAAAAATGATAAAAACTGAAAAGCAAAGGTGTTCAGTACCGTTCCTCAGCATCCAATATTACATTAATTAAACACAAATAAAATGGAATTACATGAAAATCAAGTAGTGGCCATGACACGAATAGGAGATAATGCTCCTGAATTTAATGCACTGAATTGTCAATTGGTTGGATTATCTATAGATGGTTTATACAGCCATATTGCTTGGTTAAGAATTATCAAAGAAAAGATTGAGTTTAAAGGAATGAAAATCATTAAAATTTTAACAATTCTATTAATTGCTTACACTGCCAAAAGCAATGCTCAAACTGCACCATTTCAAATTGCTATTGAGCCAATGAACATTAGTGGTTTGGGTGGTTTACAAGCATTTGCTTGGGGAAAAAATAATGGTAAATGGTTAATCGTTGGTGGAAGATTAGATGGTTTGCATCGCAGACAACCCTTTGCTGCTTTTGATGTAGCGGGACACAACAATCAATTAATAGTTGTTGACCCAGTTGCACAACAAAAATGGTCGGTTTCATTATCATCACTTCCAATTGGTTTACGAGAACAATTAAGTTCTACCAACATGGAATTTTATCAAGAGGGAGACTATTTATACTTGGCAGGTGGCTACGGCTATAGCAATACGTCTGCTGACCACATCACCTACCCAAATCTTAGTGCTGTTAAAGTTTCCGATGTTATAAATGCAGTTATCAATGGAGCATCGTTTACATCTTATGTTCGGCAGATAACAGATACAATGTTTGCCGTTACCGGTGGATACCTCAATAAAATTAACAATACATTTTATCTTACAGGTGGGCAAAAATTCATTGGAAGATATAACCCAATGGGACCAACACATGGACCAGGTTTTATACAAGAATATACAAATGCAAGTAGAAAATTCACAATCTCCGATAATGGTGTTGCACTTAATGTTACACATCTACCTCCAATAGAAGATGCTATAAACTTGCACAGAAGAGATTACAACGTAGTTCCTCAAATAATGCCAACAGGACAAGAAGGAATCACCGCATTTTCAGGGGTATTTCTAACAGGTGCTGATTTGCCTTTTTTAAATTGTGTAAATATAGACAGCACAGGGCATACAGTTAACAATGCTTTTTCTCAATATTATAATCACTACCACTGTGCTCACATACCATTGTTTAGTGCCGTTAATAATGAAATGCACACGGTGTTTTTTGGTGGTATTGCTCAATATTATGATAGTTTAGGAATACTTGTTCAGGATAACAATGTTCCATTTGTAAAAACCATTGCACGAGTTACAAGAGATGCAAGTGGCACAATGGCTGAATATAAATTACCTATTGAAATGCCTACTTTACTCGGTGCAGGTTCTGAATTTATTCCAATAGATACAGTGCCACATTACAGCAACGATGTATTTAAATTGGATGACTTTGCGGCTGACACAACTTTGGTAGGTTATATCTATGGCGGTATAAGTAGCACAGCGGCTAATATATTTTTTACAAATACTGGCACGCAAAGCAGTGCAAGTAGTCAACTATTTAAAGTGTTTGTGATTAAAAATTCAACGGTTGGCATTCACGAGCTAAATACTCAAAGCATCGGGATCTTGCAAATGCAAGTGTATCCTAATCCAAACAATGGCAATTTCATTGTGAAATTTAATCTTAGGAATAATGGTGGTGAAGTAAAACTAACTATTAACGATGCGAGTGGAAAATCAATTGAAAATACGGTTCTTAAAAACTTACAAGCTGGAGAAAATACTTACTCTAAAAGAATTAAAAACCTTATCAATGGTGGAATTTATTACATCACCATTGAAACCACTTATGAAAAAGCAACTCAAAAAATAATTGTAGAACCTTAGAGATTATGAAAAAATACTTCCAATGAACAGCCAGATTCAAGTAATAAATGCATAATTGGAACTATCAGATAATGATATCAATTACACAAGATCAGAAGTATGTAAAAAAACAGTTATCAAGAAATTTACAAGTGAATTGTATAAGGAGTAAACATAATTATGTAAACTATTCGGCTGCAGAACTACGTACCTTTACATAATAATAAGCGTGTATTTTGCGAGTTTTATTAATTCACCTAAATTCGCCAAGCCCAAAACTGTTATGCCTCACCCGATAACATGACACAATGTCTATTAAACAACGAACAAGAACGTATGATTGATACAAAAACTACCTATTTATTCTTTACTGGTAAAGGTGGCGTTGGAAAAACTTCTCTTGCTTGTGCAACAGCGGTTAAAATGGCCGATGAAGGTAAAGTTGTTCTCCTTGTCAGCACGGATCCTGCATCTAACCTAAAAGATGTATTAGAAAGTCAGGTAGATGATCATATAAATTCGGTAAAAGGAATTGTCAATCTTTTTGCTATCAATATCGACCCTGAAAATTCAGCTGAAGCGTATCGAAATAGAGTAACGCAACCTTTGGAGGGAATTGCTTCGAAAGATGCTATAAAGAAAATACGAGAGGACTTATCGGGGGCTTGTACTACTGAGATTGCATCGTTTGATGAATTTTCTCGTTTTGTATCGGGAGAAATGGAAGGAACAAAATTTGATGTAATCATTTTTGACACCGCACCAACAGGGCACACGTTGCGACTGCTCGAATTACCTGCTGCTTGGTCAAGTTTTACAGATGAAAATCCAGATGGCGCTTCCTGCCTTGGACCTACTTCCGCACTCAAAAGTGGTAAAGAAAGATACCACACCGTGGTAAACAGACTAAGAGACCCTTCATTGACTAGTTTTTTTATCGTAGCAAGGGCAGACAAAGCTTCTTTAAAAGAAGCCTCAAGAACCAGTAATGAATTGAAAGAACTAGGAATGAGCCATCAACAATTGTATAGCAATGGTGTTTTCAAAGCAATAGACAAAAACGACTTGCTTGCTCAAAAAATTGAAACGATGGGAAACGAGCAATTAAATTCTATTCCCAACAATTTAAAGACCTTACCATTAAATACTTTCCCTCTCTTGCCATACAATGTTTTGGGAATTGAAAAACTTCGTTCTCTGTTTAACACCGACCTTCAAAAATCAATTTCAGAAAACAATTTACTAAAATCAGAAACGCCTGCTCAGTTATTAAAAGGTATAGACCAACTCGTTGATGAACTTTGCGCAAATCAACCAAACGGCCTTATTATGACAATGGGCAAAGGAGGCGTTGGTAAAACAATTGCCGCTTCGGCCATTGCGATTTTACTTGCCCAAAAAGGCTTTGAAGTGCTTTTAACAACTACCGACCCTGCAGCCCACATTCAGGATTTTATCGAGCAATTAGGGGAACTACCTGCAACATTGACTGTAGAACGCATTGACCCAAAGATTGAAACACAACGATACACAGAAAAAATATTAGAACGTAAAGGACAAGGACAGTCTGAAGAAGCTAAAAAACTAATTCTCGAAGATTTAAAATCTCCCTGCACAGAAGAAGTTGCTGTTTTTCACGCCTTTTCTAAAGCCATTAGTATGGCAAAGAGACAATTTGTTGTGATGGATACTGCTCCAACAGGACATACATTATTGTTGTTGGATACCGCTGGAAGTTATCATCGGGACATTATGAGAAATAATATCAATACAGGAAGGTTGAAAACTCCATATATGTCATTACAAGACCCAGAATTATCAAAAATCATTCTGATTTCATTACCCGAAACAACCCCCATGCGTGAAGCAGCTTCCTTACAAGATGATTTAAAACGTGCAGGAATTAAACCCTACGCATGGTTAATAAACCAGAGCCTATCAATGCTTGCAGGAATTTCGGACCCTTTGCTAAAAAGCCGTGCAAGTGCAGAAACTCAAGTAATTGATACAATAAAAGAAACGTATTCTGAACGGACATTTGGTATTCCATTCATTGCTGAAAAAAAATTTCTTCCTGCACTTTTGGACGGATCACTACATCAAATTCCACATAATGGAATTTGATGTACAAAGGTTCATACTGCTGGCGAAATGCGTAACCGATTATCCCCATTTATAGGCTATAGGCTCTCAAACACAAATTTGTAGCGACATGAAAATTTTCAGTGCCTCACAAACCCGCACTTGGGATGCTTACACCATTGAACACGAGCCGATTGCCTCGCTTGACCTGATGGATCGTGCCGCTGCAGTATTCGTAGAATGGCTGATTACTCAATTTGCCCAGCCCCACCAAAAAATTTGGATCATCTGCGGCACTGGAAACAACGGCGGCGACGGCTTGGCTGCCGCTACATGGTTACACGGTCTTCACTATGAGGTTCGGGTTTGGGTCTGTGATTTCAGCCCGAAACGCTCGGGCGATTTCGAAGCGCAATTGATCCGTTTGCCCAATCACGTGGACTGTACCATACTAAAAAATGGTGATTTGCCCGATCATCCCGACGCTGATCATATTGTCATTGACGCGTTGTTCGGTTCGGGACTGAACCGTCCATTGCAAGGAGATTTTGCGAAAGTTGTCGAATGGATGAACGCTTTGCCTCATAAGATCATCTCCATTGATCTGCCTTCTGGCATGGTGGCTGATGCGCCAACAGAGGGGGCTTGTGTCGAGGCAGACCAAACATTCAGTTTTCAAGCACCCAAACTGGCCTTTTTTTTACCCGAAAATGCCCAGCGCTTAGGCGATTGGTCGTTTGCAAGCATTGGTTCACACCCTGACTATGCCGAAACCACACCGACATCATACCATTACCTGACTTCGGGTGAAGCCAGTACTTTGCGGCGGCCACGCCGCAAATTTGACCACAAAGGCACATTCGGTCACGCACTGTTGGTGTGTGGAAGCCGGGGCAAGATGGGCGCGGCCGTATTGGCTGCTCGGGCTTGTTTGCGCGCTGGCACAGGGCTGTTGACTTGTCGAGCGCCTGGGTGTGGTCTGGATGTACTACAAAGTAGTGTGCCAGAGGCCATGTGCGAGATAGATCCCTCCGAAAGCCATTGGTCTTGTCTATCTGGTGGAGAGTCAACGTATTCCAGCATCGGTATCGGGTGTGGCATCGGGCAACACGAGGCAACGGCTCATGCACTGGAGGCTTTGCTGAAAAGCACAGACAAACCAGTGGTGCTGGATGCCGATGCGCTCAATTTGCTGTCTAAAAACCCAGATTGGTGGGCATTTTTGCCCAAAAATTCTATCCTGACTCCGCATCCTAAAGAGTTTGAGCGGCTTTTTGGCAGTACTCCAAATGGCTTTGACCGACTGGCTTTGCAACAGCAAAAGTCGCGAGCACACGGTATCATCATCGTACTGAAAGGTGCGCATTCATCCATTTCTTGCCCTGATGGTAGCGTTTGGTTCAACTCGACAGGCAACCCGGGCATGGCTACAGGTGGTAGCGGCGATGTGCTGACTGGTGTATTGACGGGGCTGCTGGCGCAGGGCTACGCCCCAGAAGATGCTGCCCGACTGGGGGTCTTTTTGCACGGCAGGGCTGGCGATCTGGCAGCCGCTGAATTGGGGCCAGAGTCGTTGGTCGCAGAAGATTTGGTGGCATTTTTGGCCACTGCTTGGCAGTCGTTATGATAGCCAATCTAAAGCCAATGCCAACTTAGAGCCTTTGAACACACTGACTAACGAACGTAGTATTTTACGCCACTTCCCCGCATAATGCCTTTGCCTCAAGCATCACTTTTTGCCGCCGGTCATCCGAAAGTTGGAGGATATCTGACCAATTGCCCGACTTGCTCAGCGTCTTGCTCAACACAATGCTGTGTTCAAGCAATCGCATCTTTTCTTGACGTGTCAGGTGGGTGAGGCAGGTAACAGGGTGTAAATTTGCTTTGTCCACCATTTCTCGCAGACTTCCTTGGGCAGGGTAGTTCCAGCCGACCAAGTGGAGCCCTGCACAACGCCCGTAATTTATTGCATCGTCCGAAAAGCGGGTGTTGGTTGCTATCCAGCCCTCCACATTTTGCCCTTTTGGTGTGGTCGGCATCGTTGTCCGGTACTGCTCTATATCACGGAAACGGGAGTGGATGTACAGCGGTATTTTGATGTTGCTTACCGACCCAGCCATCGGGTGGTATTTACACTCCACCCAAATCAGGCTGCGCTCGTTCTTAGCCACTACGTCCACTTCGTGTACCACACATTTGCCGGGTAGTATTTGGCGGGTTTCTACTTTATATCCTTGGCTTTTCAATATTTCGGCAAAATAATCTTCAAAAGGGAATCCAGATGGGCCAAAATCGAAGATGGCCTGCTTCAAAGTGTACCTTGCCGCCGTAGGTCGGTGCAGCCGTTTCATCATCTTGAAGGCTTGCTTGAAAATGGATTTGGTACTTATTCCGTTATGCCATTGCTCGGCCAAGCCCTCCAATATCTGGTTGACCAATACCTCGTCTGCACCCGAACGACGCAGCGAGCGACGCAACTTTTCCTCGTCGAATGTTTCGGTCTCTCCGGAGGCTTTTGTGACTAGAAAGTTAGTATTCATACTTATCCGTTTTACCTAAAAATTTGCCTTTGACGGCACAAAAAATCTTGATGTCGTGTCTATTGCTTGATGATTCGCCCATCTTCCATGTCAATGATCCGGTGGGTATTTTTCGCAAAAGCCTCGTCGTGGGTCACGATGAGCAGTGTTTGTTTGAATTCTTCTGCCAATTGCTTGAAAATGCCGAACACAATGTCGCTGTTTTTTTTGTCCAAATTGCCTGTTGGTTCGTCGCCCATGATGATAAGCGGATCATTGATCAAAGCCCTTGCTATGGCGACGCGCTGTTTTTCACCACCGGAGAGTTGATTCGCTTTTTTGAGCGCTAGGGCTTCGATACCCAGCAATTTGAGTTGTTCCATAGCGCGGTATTCCACTTCTTCGGCTGTATATTTTTGGAGTTTTAGTCCAGGCAGCATCACGTTTTTCAGCACTGAAAACTCATTCAACAAGTAATGAAACTGAAAAACGAAGCCGATCTTTTCATTTCGGATGTGGGCGAGTTGTGCTTCACTTTTGCCTCGCATCACCTCTCCGTCAATCCATAAATCACCTTCATAATCGGTGTCCATCGTAGAGAGAATGTACAACAACGTGGATTTTCCGCAGCCGGACTTACCAGTTACGGCCACAAATTCACCCTGACCGACGGAAAAACTAATGTCGCTTAAGACTTTCACCGTCACAGGATCAATAAAATATTTGTTGATATTCGTAGATTGAAGAATTATTTTTTCCATGATTATTTCCCCCGAATGATAATAACAGGATCTATTTTGCTCGCCTTTCTTGCAGGGAAGAACCCTGCGAAATAGGTGGTGATGAGCGAAAATACAATCCCGATGAGGTAAAACATGGGGTTGTAATTAACAGGATAGGTTTTTATAGTCGGTAAAGAAGGCGTATTAAACGGGATTTGATCAATGATGAGCGACAAGGAAAAGCCCAACAATAAACCCAATAAACCGCCCACCAAGCCAATAGTTAGGGCAATGCCAATGAATATTTTGCGCACATCACTGCCCGAAAAACCAGTGGCTTTCAAGATGGCGATAGTATCCATTTTGTCGTAAATCATCATATTGAGGATATTATAAATGCCAAAGCCTGCTACCACCAACAATACAATACCGACCGAATAAGAGATGAGGGTACGGACAAAACTCCCCGTTTCAAACTGCGCATTGGCGGTCTGAATGTCTTCTGCATCAGTCCGGAATTTTTGTGCATATTCTTTGGCCACGGCGGGTGCCTGATTGAGGTCATGTAGTTTGATTTGGATATCCGTGATATAATTATTGGATTTTCCGAGCAGTTTTTGGGCTGTTGAAATGGAGGCATAACTCTGCACCTTATCTAATTCAGCAATGCCCGACTGGAAAAACCCAACCACTTTCAGTGGCAACCGGTCGCCTTTTGCGGTCGTTACCTGCACCACATCGCCGATGTCAGCCAGCAGTTTTTCGGCCACTCCTTTGCCCAAAACAATGCTGTTCGACACGTTTTTTAGATCCAAGGGATTGCCAGGTCTCACATAATCTTTGAAAAAGAAGAGGTCGCTTTCGGCTACTACATCAATGCCGCTGACGATACCTGTGATGTCAATGGTACCGGCATTGTACAAAACCGGCGCAATGATTTTTGGGGCAATGCCCAGAATACGGGGATCGGCTTCAAGGGCTTTGATAATGGCTGCGCTGTTGTAGATTTCCAACCTGCCGCCACTCGATTTGATGGATCGAATAAAATTGTAGCTGGTTTTGAAGTCGGCTGATAAGTTGACTGGCTGGTCCGGGTTAGGTTTTATTTCGTTGAAAAGCCGAACATGTGCCGTCCTGTTCAGGATTAAGCCGTCCAAGAGGTCGTTCAGTCCGTTCATAAACCCGAGCAAAGCGATAAACATCGCAATGCTGAACGTGACCCCGATGGCTGCTACGAGTGACTGCCGAAAACGCGCTAAAAGGAGTGAGCGGGCGATGTCTGCGATGAGTTTGGGGTTCATTGGGTGGGTGGTTTGATGATTGTTTCGGTTGCAGAGAGGCCGTTGAGTATTTCTGCTTTGAGGTAATCTTTCAAACCCACTTCTACCCTTCGGGTTTTCTTATTTTCCAAAATGACCAATGAATCGTGAAGTAAATAGTTCCGCGGGATGGTCAGGGTTTTTTCCTTAGATTGGATGACAATATTGGCTTCGGTACTTAAATTCGGGTAAAGAATAGGCGGTTTCTGCGTGAAATCGGCCTCAATCGTAAAGGTTCGGGAGCGTTCGTTCATGATCGGGTCAATTTTTGATACCGTGGCCTCGAATACCTGACCTTTGTAACTATCCAATGTCAGCAAAACACGTTGCCCTTTTTTAATCCGGGCAATGTCCTTTTCGTCAATTTGGAGTTCTGTTACAAAATCTTCAGCCCCTCCGATGATGGCTAAAGGGCTAAGGGTGTTGACAATTTCGCCCACTTCTTTGGTTATGCTGTACACCCGCCCATTGGTTTGACTGCGGATGGTGTAATCCTGCGCGATATTTTTACTGATGGAAAGCAGTTTTTGTGCTTGTGCAGCAGCGAATTCGAGTTGTTTTTCTAAATCCTTGTACCGTAGTAGTGCCGCTTTATAGTTATTAACAGCATTGAGATATGCCAATTCGCGCTGCTCCAATTCTACTTTCGAGCCAATTTGTTGTGCCCAAAGCCCGCGCTGTCGCTGGAGCAAAAGTGAATCGTTGAGCATTTTGCTTTGAGTGGTTTCAATGATGCCTTTCAACTCCCTTAAACGGTCGCCCCTTGTATTGAAGTCCGCAAAATCAGCGGCTAATTTTGCATTTTCAGCGTTCAACTGAGCGGTCTCGCTCTGAACGATAAAGAGGGCATCTCCTTTTTTGACGACATCGCCTTCCTTGACCAAAATCCGTTGGATCAGTCCACCCACCGTAGCAAAGACCTGATATTGATTTTTGCTTTTGATGATGCCAGAAGCATAAACCGATTCAGTTATGCTTTCAATGGTGGGCAGGGTTTTCTCGGGCTGTTTTTTACAAGCGACAATAAATATTATGGCCAGTAATAAGGTCGTTGAATATTTCAAAATATAAGTTTCGTATGATGATCAGTTTGCAGAAAAAATATTTATTATTATACGCGGGGCAAAGGTTTCTCTGGAAACTTCTTAAAAACAGCCTGTACAGCAGCCTTAACGCGTTTATCCATTTCATTGGGGTCTATGTTATCTAATACACTGATCGCCACGCCACGCCAAACCTGATTGCCACTTTTAGTATCTATAACGTCAATGATAAAGGTGCCTTCCCGGTAGTGTACCCGCTGAACGCGGTTACAACGATCATAATTGCTCCTTCCTTCGCCTTGCCCGCCGCAGGACCAATCATGGACATAGAGTACTTCATTTTTGATGACCACATGATAATGAAGGATTAAATCGGGTTGATCCGTACAGGGCTTGAAGCCATAACCATTCATTTGTTCCTCCACAGCCGAACGAATTTTGTTCTGCGTATTTAAAGTCAATAATTCTGGCCCTTGGTTACCCTGCTTAATGGATGAATTATCCAGCCAATTATAAGTATGATATTTATGCATATTGATGCCTGGTTCTTCTTCCGAATAGACTTTGGAAAAAGAAGCACAATTTTCAAAAAATATCAAGGAGGCAAAGAGGAAAAAATAATAAATTTTTCGCATAGTAAAATTTATTTAATATAAGTATATGAAATTAATTAATTAGGCGCTTTGAGGTCGTGCTGATTCCCCAAATTCCTTCATGTATAGTTTGACTAAAATAAGGAATAGCGATACCAAAATCGGCCCAAAAATTAATCCGATGAAGCTAAACAAAGGGATGCCTGCAAGTTACCCTTCTGCTTGATCAGCCATTTCATACTGCGATACTGCAATATGTATGATCTAATTAATATCATAAAGGTAATGGTATGCCACATCTCCAACGTTGACTTAAATCATGTTGATACATGATCTTAGTCAGGTACACTTCTTATAGGTATTTGCACCTTTGTATAGCAATAGTACACTACTTAAATAAACATTTAACATGAAAGAAACGATTGTTATCCAAAACCTGAAATGTGATGGTTGCGCAGGAAGTATCACCAAAGCATTAAAAAAATTCCCGGAGGTTGAAACCGTTGCAGTTGATTTTGAAACAGCAACTATTACCATTGACACCACTGCAACTTCGAAACGAAAGCAGTACGAGCGGGCGCTGACCCATGCAGGATATCCGCCTGTGGGTGAAAAAAATCCATTGGGTCGTAAAGCAAAATCCTTTATTAGTTGTGCCATCGGCAGGTTGGATGACTCATGTTTGTTTTAATAAAGTGGTTTTTTTGCTCCATCCCCTAAATTGGCACCGCCAATATAGGCACTTCAGTATGATTAACAGCATCTTCTGTAACACTTCCAAATAAGAGATGTGATAACCCACGGCGTTGGTGGGTACCCATAACGATCAAATCTGCTTTCATTTCTGCTGCGTATGATCGAATGGCAGTTTCACTATTCACGGCTAGCCCATAGATGTGCAAATACACATTTCTCAAACCGGCTTCTTCTACTATCCGGTTCTTTTCTGCGTCAATACTTCCATGTGTCGGAGTATTCAGCGGGTCGTTCAGATAAATGGTCTGCACCTCAAATCCAAACAATTCCTGCCAAGTTTTGACGGCTTTAAATACCCCTCTTTGATCTGGTTTCAACGTTGAAGGAACCAGCACGCGCTCAATATTCAAAGTATCTACTCCTTCCGGAATGACCAATACCGGACAGGTGGCATGGCGTATCACGCGCTCCGTATTAGAACCAACCAGTACCTCTTTCCAACCACTGGCACCTAAAGTACCCATTATAATCAAATCTATCATCTCATCTTCAACCATCTCTTTGACCACCGGAATCATAAGCCCATCTTTTATAGAAGTATGAAGGCGGAGATTGTGAAAATGAGGTTCCTCCAATAAATTAGATTTTAGATTCTGCATACGGTTGCGAATCTCCTCATCGTATGTTTGAAGATCAACAGCAGTACTGGTAAAATCAAATTCTGAAACTGGAACAACGTACGGAGACATTTCATTGACGTGTAGCACATAAAGGGTAGCGTCAGCACGTACTGCAAGTTGACAAGCAACGTTCAACGCATTGAGTGAGGCATCAGAAAAATCAATAGGAATGAGTATTTTTTTCATAGGATATAAATTTACTGCAAAGTTAATCCTGTATCCTGCTAGATCCCAGTGATGAAAGTCATGCCATACCATTACTTTCATCACCATTGCTCCATATCGGTCAAAATTCGCTTGTTTTTACGAGAAAATACCGAATATTGAACAAAAAATTGGTTATTCGTATTGGTTTATAATAAAAAAAGCAGCCCAAGCATCATCACGATGCCCGGGCTGCTTTTTAATAATATATTACAAATTTTTTACTTCCACCACTGGCGGCGAATCTTGATTTCGCGCTCCGTACCGTCAGGCAAGGTCAATACCGCATCGCGGTTGCAAGTGCCATCGCCAAAATCAAGGGTACGGGTCTTGTTATTGTTGACAAACTGGAGTACCCCCGCACCGATCCAAGGGCAAACCGCCCGTTTGGTCAAGGCCGTAAGGGTCGTAACCGTGTAAGGATTGCCATTGCGGTTGGTACCACTATCGCCGATGGTAATGCTCCACACATTATCAGCGCGTGGGTTGGTTCCGTATCCTTCTATCATTTTACGGTTGTGGTTGATATTGCGGGTGGCGGTTTGTCCACCGGGGAAAGTCAATGTTTCATTGCCTGTGATCACAAACTCGGGGTGGCCTGCGGCATTCAAACCTGTGAACGTAACCGTTTTCGAGCCTTCGATTTTCACGTTCTCTACATAAAAATTGTCGAAAGTAATCACACGTACTGCGCCCGCCACATTCATTTTGTCGGTTTGATTGACGATTAGTTTGCCTTTAAATACCAATCCGTGGTGCTGAGGACAACCAGTTCCATAATCAACCGTGATGACATTAGGCCAAGTGCCTTGAGGTTGAGCATAGGTGATCACTGCACAACCACTACGGTCGTCAGCACCACCATCAGAAAAATTGGTGGGAAGGGTTTCTTCCAACTCATCAAACACTTGCTCTGACATGTCATTTTGAGCAGTCATGTCTTGGGCGGTCATTTGATCGCTGGTATTGTCGGTGGTGGCTTCGTCTTTTTTGCAAGATTGGATCATAAGGCTCAAGCAAACTAGAGCGGAAAGGAAAAATTGAATCTTTTTCATAAACTGAAAATTTTTAAAAAGTTGAAAAGGTGAATTATTATTATCGTAAAAATTGGCAGTGATTGCAAATTCGGAAATAAGACCTGCGCCATAGTTTAAGGTTTAATCGGGTTTTTTGTTTTATGATTTTTTTAACTAAGTGAAGTTTTCCCAACATCATCCCTATCTTTGTACCATGAAAAAATACTCCTGCTTACTCCTCTTCATTTGGGCCGCCATTTTTTCGGCCAAGGCTCAAGATGCCTACCACACTGGTCTCCAAACACAGTTGCAGACCGACTACGCGCTCCCCAGCGGACAATGGATATTGCCCAATACGGAATCTGCCACATTCACCGGTGCTATCCAGTATGGGGTCAGCGTCACCAATATCACGGTGACGGGTCAGCCTTTTACCCAAGCGCGCAGCATGGTCGTAACTGGCGGAATCCAACCTTGGGATGCAGGACATCTTTATAAAAACCAAACGGCTATCACCAATGGAAACAAATGCTTATTGGTGGTTTGGTTGCGCAGCCCAACGGCGGGTTCACAGATCAATGTTTTTGCAGAAAACGCCATCACTTACAACAAAGAACTCCTTTCCACCATTCGATTGACCCCCGAATGGAAACAGTATTTGATCCGTTTTCAGAGCGAAAACGGATATATTGCCAATGCCTTGAGTATCGGTTTTCATTTGGCTTGGCTTCCACAAACTGTGGAGGTCGGCGGCATGGCTGTCTTGAACTATCAGAATGGCGTAACCTTGGATCAATTACCTTTGGTATTGCACAATGACTATTACGTAGGGCAAGAACCCGATGCGCCTTGGCGCGCAGAAGCCGCCGCCAGCATAGAACAGATCAGGAAGGCCAACCTGACGGTATCAATCAAAAACGCTAATATGGAGCCAGTGGCACCAGCACTGGTTCAGGTAGAGATGTTACAGCACGAGTTCGGTTTTGGATCGGCTGTGGTCAGTAGTTTTTTTAATGGTGGATCATCAGTTAATGCCATATATCAGCAAAAAATCACTGATTTAGACGGAAATGGACACGGTTTTAATGAAGTGGTGTTTGAAAATGACCTGAAATGGGATGGGTGGGAGCAGCACTGGTACAGCAGCCAACCAGAAATCGCTTCCGATATGCAGTGGCTCAAAGACCGCGATATAAAGGTGCGCGGACACAACCTTGTTTGGCCCGGGTGGCAGTATTTGCCTGATGATATGCAACTCAATCAAAACAATCCCAACTACTTAAAAACACGAATCAAAGAGCACTTGAACGAAATACTGACCTACCCCGGCGTGGGTGCCGAATGCGCCGATTGGGATGTCCTCAATGAAATAACGGTCAATTCCGACCTTGCCAATGCCTTGGCCGGAACACCCGGCTACGTGACAGGCCGCGAGATCTATACTGAAATATTTAAGCAAGCGGATAGTCTAGTACCCGATGCCAAACTATACCTCAATGACTATGTGGCTATAGAAAATGGTGACGCTCCGCTCGGTGGGATAACCACTTGGAAAAGCCATATCAATGAGATGATTCAGGCCGGTGCACCCATAGAAGGCATTGGTTTTCAGGGACATTTCGGGGCGTTTCCTACCAGTATTCCTAAGGTGAAAGAAATTTACGACGACTTCTACACCTCTTTCGGGCTGGAAGCCAAAGTGACAGAATACGACATCAGTAACTTGGTGCCAGACCAGACCCAAGCCGATTACCTGCGTGACATACTGACCCTCACCTTTGCGCACCCAAGTATGAAAGGATTCACGATGTGGGGCCATTGGGACGGAGCCCACTGGCTTGGCAATGCACCATTGTTTTACCCAAACTGGACACTCAAACCATCGGGTATGGCCTTCGTCAATCAAGTATTTAATGAATGGTGGACCAAAGTAGATACCCAAACCGGTACTGATGGAACGGTAACGGTTCGTGGGTTCAAAGGAAAGTATCGGGTTTCTGTGCTTTGCGGCGACCTTATTGTGACTGAGTATGTCACCCTCGATGCTGATAAAACCTTGGAGATTTACTTACCTTGCACCGTCGGTATCAATACTGCCAATGACTTGAATGGTAAAATATCCGTATCCCCAACTATGGTACAAGGAGACTTTAATATCCAGTGGGAAAATATTCACAATACAGGTGAACTAACTTTAGATATATTAGATGCTGGTGGGAAATTAGTCCAATCTGAAAGTATTAAAAATGGTTCAAGTGCTGGATCTCAGACCTTGAATGTTGATGCCCTAAAATCAGGCGTTTACATGGTGCAAGTACGGCAGTCGGGTTCTGTATGGCAACAGCGGATCGTGGTGGTGCGGTAGTAGCGTTTTAATATTCAATAATAATCTTTATGAAAAATACCATCATCGCGCTGCTCTTGCTATCCAGCGCAACTGCTTTTGCACAATCACCGCGCCAGTTAGGGAACAACACGAATACTTGGTTGATGTACTTTGGCAGTCACAAATTTTCCCCCAAATGGGGCGTGCACCTCGAAGCACAATTGCGGCGAGCTGACGGGGTGGCCAATAGCCAACAGTTGCTGCTACGCACAGGACTCAATTACCATTTCACCCCTGCGGCATTTGCTACCGTGGGCTATTGTTTTGTAGCAACCCATCCGTATGGTGAATTCCCAGCGAACAGTAGTTTTCCTGAACACCGAATCTGGGAACAAATCCAACTGAAACAAGCCGTCGGAAAAATCGAGGTGGTGACCCGCTTTCGGTTGGAGCAACGGTTTGTAAATACACCCATATTGAGCCGTAGTGGTGGTTTTTCCCCCGGCCCCAGCGTTTACACCGATCGGTTTAGGGGCCTCACCAGGGTTTCGATTCCCCTCAAAGGTAAAAGTATCGTGGATAAATCATGGTACCTGACGGCTTATGATGAGTTGTTTGTTTCCTTCGGTAAAAATGTAGCCCTCAATATTTTTGATCAAAACCGTGTTTATTTGGCCATCGGTTATCGCTTGCCCAAGGCCGGACGCTTGGAGTTGGGTTACATGAATCAATTGATTGTAAAAAGCGATGGGCTGCGGGTAGAAAATAACCACACCCTGATGCTGGGCTTGAGTTCTACGGTAGATCTTAGAAAAGATGTGAAGAATTGATCCCTAATAGGTGGGGCTGATTGGTTCTAGCAAATCAGCCTCGGAGAGGGGCCTCATTTTGAGAACTAATTGGCCCTGCTACCTAGGGGATTAATCCAAACCTTTTATATCACTTTGAACGATACCCAAAAACTTTTTAAATTCAACATATTGCGGGGCATCGCGCACCAATTCAAGCCAAAGGGTTTCGGCTTGTTTGAAATAAATACGTGCCTTTGTTTTGTTTTTCAATTGATCGCGACTAAAAGCACCCAATTTATAATAAGAAATCGCCAACCCGTTTTTAAACGCCACATTGTTCGGGTTGGCGATATACAGTTCTCTTGTCATGCTGTAAGCATCCTCGTAAACCCCCAAAGCCTTATCCAAATTGCCCAAACTGGTATGCGTTCCCCCAAGTCTTGAGTAAGAAGCCGCCAATGCGTTTTTATTATATTCATCATCGGGCTGTAAAACACAAAGTTCTTGGGAAACCGCTCTATATTTTTCATAAAAACCAATGGCTCTATTCAAATTGCCGATTGTTTCATAATAATTACCAATCCGTTCACACAATAAAGCCGCGTTATAATTGGGTTCTTCAAACGCTGCCACTACCGTTTCCGCATAGCGCGAAAAAATAGCAGAGAAGGTGTAATTGTCTTTGTGGATATGATCGTGTTGCAGTTCGGCAATTAAGGTATCAATCAAAGTGTCGCCATCATCAAGTAGGGTTGTTTTGTTTTTTAACTTTGTGATCTGTTGAATGACGGGACTGATTTTGAAATCGCTCGTTGTTTCAAAGTAATCGATCCAGCCTTTTTGTTGCAAACTGCTGAGGGAGTCGTCGAAAACATCGGAGTCATCGGGTTTTAGTAATTCGATGAATCTAGTGTAAGGAATATTTTCCGCCGGCAAGATCGCAAAATTATTGAGTAGATACCGCTCCATATCGCTCAATGCGGAGACATCGTACATGGCAGCGATGATGGTGTCAGGAGTTTCTGTCCGCAAGGTATCGGCTTGGTAGGGGGTTTTGACGGCTTTCCCTTGTACCGCAAACAGGCCGCGTTGTTGCAAATCGGCGACCAGCGTAGCCAAACTGTACTGGGTTTTAAATTTGTTGAATACCGTCAAGTTTTTAGCCAATAGTTCAATCACCAAGGTATTGAACCCAACGGCATGGAGGAGACTATTCAACAGTGGGGCATCGCTTTCTGAATATTTTGGATAATGTTCGGTAAAAACTTGGACGGCAAAGCCTGTATCCAAAGGCTTCACGCGATGCACGGGTACATCTTCCAAGGCTGTGACCCGCGAGGTGAGCAAGACCTGACAATTCGACAATCGGCGCAAGGTGACAAAATGTTTTTCCAAATCATTTGCGTCATTTGCATTGTCAAAGACCAACAAACAGGGGGCTTCTAAATTATTGATCGCCTCCGTCATTCGGATAATCTGGTCGGCTTCCTTGTCGTCGGGGCTAAACTGCACCCCCAAACTGCCCGACAAACTGATTAAAGCATTGCCAATGCCTCTATCCGAAAACACCCAGGCGAGGTGGGTGTAGCGGGTTTCGTGTCGTAACCAATACTGGGCTACCAAGGTGGTTTTGCCCATCCCGCCTTGGCCATTGACAAGAACCAACAGGTGGTTGTTGTCTTGGTATTCCGTTTCAATGGCGGCTAAATCGGAGTCTCTGCCGATGAAAAAGTCGGTATAGAAGGGTTTTTGGGTTAGGAAGCGGGGGATTTTGATTCCGCTTGCGTAAGTTATATAATCGCCAATATGAACAGTATCCGCTTTAATATCACTGTTTACAAGAATATTTTTAGCATCCTTGACAACAGGCGCAAAATGAGCCGTTTCTATTGTCTCAATATTATAAATCTTCTCCGCCTTTTGCTTTATGACCAAAGCGGCTTGGTGGTCTTTGCTTTTTTTCCAACGCAAATAGCCCAACAGCACAATGGTATATCCCACCACAGCAATCAATGGCTCAAAAGGTATCTTTTTATCTGGGTCATGGTGGTAATCATACCATGCCCAACTACCACAAAGCAAAAGGACTATGATAGTCGTGATGTATTCCCAACGGGTCGGTTTTTCATTCATGCTGCGTTATGAGAAGTTCGCGTTATCAATATGGGTGATCTTGTTTTTTACGATGGGTATAAGGACGGGCAAATTTAGACAATAAATGGATATATGCGGAAATATATTGTCTTAGTACTATTTTTCGATCTGAAATTGCTCCTATGGCTTTTATGGGTGAATGGCTGTTGCTATTTGCCCTCCTTCAATGGCCTTATATCGAAATCACAGAACACCCTACGTTTCCCTCCTCGAGGAGGGCAGGGAGGTGACGTGTACTCGCAAAAAAACGCACAAATCAGTAGCAAAAATCGCAAATCAGTTAAAATTTATCTCACTATGCGAGTGTTCACCTCCCTACCCTCCTCAAGGAGGGAATGTGGCGTACACCGTAGCGTACTCTGTAGATTGTACCAAGTATTCCAGCGGAGTGAGTATGCAAGTACAGCAGAATCCCATTGATTGAGTAGTTTCACCCAGTATTTCGCTCTGATAATCAGCCCTGACGCGGAGGGAGTATTTTATTACTCTGATAGCCTATCTTGTACCCATTTTAAATTATTCTGAAATTCAACATAACTTGGAAATGATGTTGCCAATTCAGTCCACAATGTTTGACACTCTTCAAAATACAAACGTGCTTTTGCCTTGTCATTAGCTTGTTTTTCATGTAATATACCTAAAAATTTACAAGAAAAGGCTAAATTGTTTTTGAAGTTTACATTATTGGGGTATGCAGTATAGAGGTCTTTCATTAATATATAAAAATCCTTAAAAAATAGTAATGCCTTATCTGAGTTGCCTAATAACATGTTTGTAATGCCCAAATATTGATAAGAAATCGCCAATCCGTTTTTAAACTCCACATTGTTCGGGTTGGCGGCATACAGTTCTTTTGATAATTTAATGTCTTCTTCGTAAAACCCCAAAGCCTTGTCCAAATTGCCCAAACTGGTGTGCGTGATACCTAAGTATTGATAAGAAACGGCCAAGTTGTTTTTAAATTCCACATTGTTCGGGTTGGCGGCATAGAGTTCTTTTGATAATTTAATGCCTTCTTCGTAAAATCCCAGAGCCTTGTCCAAATTGCCCAAACTGGTGTGCGTTTCCCCAAGTTTTGAGTAAGAAACCGCCAATCCGTTTTTAAACTCCACATTGTTTGGGTTGGCGGTATAGAGTTCTTTTTTTAAACGATTATATTCTTCGTAAAACCCCAAAGCCTTGTCCAAATTGCCCAAACTGGTGTGCGTGTTACCAAGTTTTGAGTAAGAAATCGCCAATACGTTTTTATTATATTCATCATCGGGTTGTAGCACACAAAGTTCTTGGGAAACCGCCCTATCTTTTTCATAAAAACCAATGGCTTTATCCAAATTGCCGATGGTGCTATAATAAGTACCAATCCGTTCACACAATAAAGTCGCGTTAAAGTTGGGTTCATCAAACGCCGCCACCACCGTTTCCGCATAGCGCGAAAAAATAGCCGAGAAGGTGTAATTGTCTGTGTGGATATTATCGGGATGCAGTTCCTTAATCAAGGTACCAATCAAGGTATTGCCATCATCGAGTAGGGTTGTTTTGTTTTTCAACTTTGTGATCTGTTGAATCACAGGACTGATTTTGAAATCGCCCGTTGTTTCAAAGTAATCAATCCAGCCTTTTTGTTGCAAACTGCTGAGGGAGTCGTCGAAAACATCGGAGTTATCGGGTTTTAGTAATTCGATGAATCGAGTGTAAGGAATATTTTCCGCCGGCAAGATCGCAAAATTATTGAGTAGATACCGCTCCATATCGCTCAATGCGGAGACATCGTACATGGCAGCGATGATGCTATCAGGTGTTTCTGTTCGCAAGGTATCGGCTTGGTAGGGGGTTTTGACGGCTTTCCCTTGTACCGCAAACAGTCCGCGTTGTTGCAAATCGGCGACCAGCGTAGCCAAACTGTACTGGGTTTTAAATTTGTTGAATACCGTCAAGTTTTTAGCCAATAGTTCAATCACCAAGGTATTGAATCCAACGGCGTGTAGGAGGCTATTCAACAGTGGGGCATCGCTTTCTGAATATTTTGGATAATGTTTTATAAAAACTTCGACGGCAAAGGCTGTATCCAAAGGCTTCACCCGATGCACGGGTACATCTTCCAAGGCTGTGACCCGCGAGGTGAGCAAGACCTGACAATTCGACAATCGGCGCAAGGTGACAAAATGTTTTTCCAAATCATTTGCGTCATTCGCATTGTCAAAGACCAATAAACAGGGAGCATCCAAATTATTGATCGCCTCCGTCATTCGGATAATCTGGTCGGCTTCCTTGTCGTCGGGGCTAAACTGTACCCCCAAACTGCCCGACAAACTGATCAAAGCATTGCCTATACCCCTATCCGAAAATACCCATGCAAGGTGGGTGTAGCGGGCCTCGTGTCGTAACCAATACTGGGCTGCCAAGGTGGTTTTTCCCATCCCGCCTTGGCCATTGACAAGAACCAACAGGTGGTTGTTTTCTTGGTATTCCGTCTCAATGGCGGCTAAATCGGAGTCTCTTCCGATAAAAAAGTTGGTATAGAAGGGTTTTTGGGTTAGGAAGCGGGGGATTTTGCGATCACCGTATTGAACAATGTCGCCAATTATTACATTCCCACCAGCCGTAATGGTATTGTTTTTTACAACATTCTTTTCGATTTTCACCACAAACCGCTCCACCTCCGCCTTGATGTCAGGCGTTTTAACTTCCTGTTCTTCCACCTCGCGCAACAGTTCAAGAATCCCATGACGGATTTGATTTTGGGCAATATTAGCGGATGCAAAATCTACCAATCCCAAGCGAATTTGTTCCATCACGTTGTTGTACCGCGCCGATTGTTGCACCGCTTCATCAAGCCGCGGGCTGTCTTTCAGCAAGGCCGACAACTGTTGAATGGCCGATTGGACATCATCTTTGGCGAGTAGGTCGCGGATGTGGGCGATGAATGTTTGGGTGTTGGACATGCCTTGTTTTTTACGATGGGTAGATAGACGGGCAAATTTAGGCAATATATTGGATAGGTGCGGGAAAAATATTGCTTTCAAAGTTGCTTTCACAACTTTGAAGGGGTTGCCGTTGCGACGTTCAAGCCTTTCAGGCGGGGCTGATTGGTTCTAGCAAAACCAGCCTCGGAGAGGCTCCCCATTTGTAGGAGTTTATATTTTACCACCATACCGACCTCCGTAGAGGTCGCCCATTTGTATCAAAAATGCTATGAATGATGCCGAAACCATCCAGAAAATAAATGGATTTAACAAATGGAAGACCTCATCCGAGGTCAAGATTGGGTATTTTGTATGTTTTCTACAAATGGGAAGCCTCGCCGAGGCCAGATTTAGAGAACCAATCAGACCTGATCTTTAGAGGACAAAATTTGCGCCTTTTCACTATACTCCACAAGATAGGGCAGCCGGTATTTAATCCATTCCAACCCTTGGCCTGTGATGGCGTAGAGAAACAGAGACAACCACACAAGCCAAATAACATTTTCCAAAAACCAAAACTTATTTATACCTTCACGCCCACAAAATTTAACTTTCGCATGAGCAGATCTATCCGACTATTTGTTACCACACTTACCCTCTGTTGCTTCCATGGCTTGGTATGGACTCAAGTAACATTCCCTGTGGCTGCCCCTTCCGACCAACGGACTGGGTTGTATGCCTTTAGCAATGCAACCATTTATACAGACTACAAAACGAGAATAGAAGGAGCAACCTTGCTCATCAGAGAAGGTAAAGTCGTGTCTGCTGGGCTCAATGTGAGCATCCCTAAAGATGCCGTGGTCATTGATTGCACTGGAAAAACCATTTACCCGTCATTCATTGATCTATACGCGGGTGGATTTGGCATTGGTACCACCAGTGCAGCCCCTACCGGCGGAGCCCAAAGGGGCGAAGGCGGCGGTGGCCAATCCAGTAATGCCCGAAAAGGTGCTTTTGCTTGGAACGAAGCCCTGCGCTCGGAGTACAATGCTGGTTCTAATTTTGTGTATGACAATAAAGCCGCCGAAGAGTGGCGAAAATCTGGATTTGGTACCTTGTTGACCCATAGAGCCGATGGTATTTCGAGGGGCACCGGTGCCTTGGTTGCCCTCAGTGACCAACGCGAACACGAGAGCCTCCTGCAAGATAAAGTGAGCCACCACCTTTCGTTCAGGAAAGGAACCAGTACAACTGAATATCCATCATCATTGATGGGCTGCATCGCCTTGTTGCGCCAAACCTATATAGACGGTGGTTGGTATAAAGCCACGGGTTACAAACAAGAGCGCAACCTTTCGCTCCAAGCATGGAATGAGGTGCAGGCACTGCCACAATTTTTTGAAGTCACTGACAAATTGGACATTCTGCGGGTGGCCCGGATCGGCCAAGAGTTCAATACCAAATACATCATCAAAACCGCTGGCGATGAATACCAAAGGCTGGATCTGATCAAAGCCACTGGTTTTCCTTTGGTGATACCGATCAATTTTCCTGAAGGATACGATGTCCGCGACCCTTACGATGCCTTAAACGTATCGCTCAAAGACCTAAAACACTGGGAAATGGCAGCGGCCAATGCCGCACGGGTGGATGCTGCGGGTATCCCATTTGCGCTGACCACCGCCGGATTGAAGGAAAAGAGTAAGTTCATGGAAAACCTCCGCAAGGCCATAGAATACGGCCTGTCTGAAGAGGCTGCCCTGAAAGCCCTCACTTGGCAACCTGCCAATTTGGTCAATGCTTATTCCATCACAGGTAGCCTCGAAACAGGTAAAATTGCCAACTTCCTCATCACTTCGGGCAATGTTTTCAAGGCAGAAACCAAGATCTACCAAAACTGGGTGAACGGAAAAGTATTTGATGTGAATCCTGAAAAAGCATTGCCCCGCACTGCTTTGGGACAATATGACCTAAAAGTAGGCCCTGATGCCTATAACCTTACCCTGAAAGGCAAGCCAGAAGCCCCCGATGCTCAAATCATGAAAGCCGATAGCAGCAAAGTAAAAGTAAACTTCACTTGGAGCAATACAGGACTGGTATCAATGTCTTTTCAGCCGGATACCTTGAAGAAAGGTTTTATTGCCCTTTCTGGTACGCGTACTGAACGCGGTTGGAACGGAAACGGCACTTTGCAAGACGGTACTTGGACGGGTTGGGAAGCCACCCTCACCAAGCCAGACGACAGTGAAACCAAGCCTAAAAAGCAACCACCTGTGGTCTTCCCTGAAACAGGAGACCTCATTTATCCCTTCATGGCATTTGGATGGAAATCAAAGCCCAGTGCTTCCAATATTTTGATTCAAAATGCCACCGTTTGGACCAATGAAAGAGAAGGAATCATGGCCAATGCTGATGTACTGGTTGTGAATGGTAAAATACAGAAAATCGGCACCAAACTACCCGTTCAAGACAATGCCATTGTAATAGATGGTACAGGCAAACATTTGACGGCGGGTATCATTGATGAACACTCGCACATAGCGGCATCAAGGGGTGTCAACGAGGGTACTCAAGAGTCATCCGCCGAGGTGCGCATGGGCGATGTGATTGATTCTGAAGATATTGACATCTATCGCCAATTGGCGGGCGGTGTCACGAGCAGCCATATCCTGCATGGCTCCGCCAATCCTATCGGTGGTCAAACCCAACTCATCAAATTGCGGTGGGGCTTAAGCCCAGAAGAGTTGAAGTTTCAAAACTGGCCGGGATATATCAAATTTGCCCTCGGCGAAAATGTAAAACAAAGCAACTGGGGCGACAATAATAGAAGCCGATACCCACAGACCCGTATGGGTGTGGAGCAGGCATTTGTGGATTATTTCACTAGGGCTCAAGCCTATGGCCGCTTGAAAAAAACGGATAAAACCCTTAGAAAAGACATAGAATTGGAGGCTTTGCTTGAAATTTTGGAAAGCAAACGTTTCATTACCTGCCACTCTTACGTGCAGTCTGAAATCGTGATGCTGATCAGAGTGGCCGAGCGGTTTGGATTCAAAGTGAATACGTTTACGCACATCCTGGAAGGCTATAAAGTAGCCGATAAAATGGCCAAACACGGAGCCGGTGGTAGTACATTCAGCGACTGGTGGGCTTACAAAATGGAAGTGTATGAAGCCATTCCGCAAAATGCGAAAATGATGACAGACCGAGGTGTGGTAGTTGCTATCAACTCCGACGATGCCGAAATGGCTCGTCGCCTCAACCAAGAGGCCGCAAAATCGGTGATGTACGGTGGTATGAAAGAAGAAGAAGCATGGAAAATGGTCACCCTTAATCCCGCAAAATTGCTCCGCGTGGACGATAGGGTAGGGAGCATCAAAGCCGGAAAAGATGCCGATTTGGTACTCTGGAACGACAACCCGCTTTCTATATATGCCCGCGCAGAAAAAACATGGGTGGATGGGGTTCCCTACTTCGATCGCCAAGAAGATACTAAACTACAGGATGCCGTGCAAACAGAAAGGGCAAGGCTGATCCAAAAAATACAAGCCGCCAAAAAAGGCGGAGAAGGTGGCGACAAACCTGCCGCACCTAAGCAACATTATCACTGTGACAGTGACCACGATGAAGGAAAATAATACATATGAAGCGACCAAAAAAGAGCGAATACGCTCCATTTCATGAAACATACCTCGCACACCTGCCCGCACGCGGCACGGCAAAGTCATTGTTACGGTCTTCTATCAAAGACCTCAATGCTTTAGTGGGTGGACTGGACGAATCCAAAGGAGATTTTGCCTACGAACCCGGCAAATGGACAATCAAGCAAGTGCTGGTACATATGATTGATACAGAGCGGGTGTTTTCTTACCGATTGCTATCATTTATGCGTGGAGATCGGATTGCACTGCCCGGATTCAACCAAGATATTTGGATGGAACAGGTACGGGTAGAGCACCGTACGATCAAAGATATTATGAAAGAATTCAAGGCTGTACGCGATAATACCTTGTTTTTATTGGATCAGTGCAGCGAAGAGCAGTCTATGTTTACAGGTATGGCCAGCAATTGGAAAGTATCGGTACGGGCTTATTTCTATATTGTGGTTGGGCATCATTTGCATCATAGTAAGATATTGAGCGAGCGGTACTTGTGATACATGGGAACGCGGATTAAACGATCTACGAAACGCGGATTTAACGGATTTTTTTACATCACGACGAGAAAAAAATCCGTTTCATCCGCGTTTTCATCCACCCTACACTCCCATGCGTATCAGGTTTGGAATTTAACATATGTGTAACGTGAACATTACCAATTATATTAAAATATTTTTATTATAGGTTCACGTTATTAAGTAGTTGTGACAGTTTAATCCGTGTTATAAACCTAGTTAAGTAATTGATTATCAATGCTATCTTAACACGAATTATTTACACTCAAGTACTTAGCGAAGGAAATTAAATAAGTTCCACCATTTTCGAGGTAAAAATTATGTAACATGGAGGAGGTTATTTAATTTGTATTACTCAGTGCAATATTATCCCTACAAGTTATCCTGCTTTGTCACTTTTTTCCGCCGAAAAAAGTAACCAAAAAAGGCCTGGCTGTCGAAAAAACCCGCGATTGTCCTTCCAAACTCCGGCGGCGCGAAAAAAACTCGCCGCATGATCGTACGAGGGCAAAGCCCTGTTTCTACTCATGGCTCAAACAGGTTTTCGCTTAATCCGCCTCCATTTGGGGTCAATCGGGTTTTTTCTAAGGCCCTTGAAGTAGGGTAAATCGAGCGCACTATTTAAAAGGCGATTCAACGATGTAGCGATTTTGCCTGCTTCAATGGCCTTATCTAAATTCCGACGTAGCGCTCAAAAAATGCGGCCGCAGGCAAAATTTGGTTTTTTAAAAACTGACTGAGCCATGACCAAGAATTGAGGCGTAGCCTCCGATCAATCATTCGGCGAGTTTTTTTAAAAAGGCAAAATTTTAGCATTTTTTGAGCAGCGAAGTCGTGGAATTTAGATAAAGCCAAGTCTTTTGGGTTACTTTTTTGACGAAAAAAGTGACAAAAGACAAAAGAAATGTAGTGATTTTGGCTTGTGGCTACTATTTTGCCTATATCTATAGTTATATTTAGCGAAGGAAATTAAATAAGTTCCACCATTTCCGAGGTAAAAATTAAGTAATCTGGAGGAGGTTATTTAATTTGTGTTACTTATGCAGATAAAAGTGATGTATTTTTATGTATTTTCAAGGAATTACACATATGTTAAATTCCAAACCTGATACGTATGCCCTACACTCCCAATATCCAAAGATACACCTCCTTCATCCGGTCAGGTTTCACTTTGCGCCGAAACATAGAAAAAGCCACTAAATTAGCGATTTGAACCCGTAACCAAGATTTTTGACGGTATTTTCGAGCAGAAACGATGGCATTGGCTGGCATCACATCCAAGGGGTATTGTTTCATGCTTCGAATCAAGAAATCATACTCTTCCATCACCACATAATACTCATCATAGCCGCCCAAGGCTTTGAATACTTCAGATTTGATATAAAAAGTCTTGTCGCCGCCTTGGCACCATAGTTTGTGAAAGCGGGTAAAATAGGCATTGATTCGCAAGATCAGGCTTTTACTATCGAATTGATACCGAAAACACCCCATGACATAACCTTTTTGGAGAGAAGCCTCTATTTCAGCCACATAAGTAGAGGGTGGCAATGTATCAGCATGGACAAAATACAAGAGATCGGCTTGCGCATGGCGAGCCCCAACATTCATTTGCGCAGCGCGGCTACAAATGCTAGATAATAGCACCGTCGCACCAGCTCCTTGAGCCAATGCGACGGTATTGTCAATACTACCTCCATCTATCACCAGTATTTCATACAGGGCTGTGCCGCCATTCATCCGAAGATACTGAATCAGTTGGGCAATGCGGTCTGATTCATTGAGTACTGGTATGACAATGGATATTTTATTCATAATTAAGGACAGAACCTAACCACCTTTCAGCGTCTTCTTGGGTCATTCCTTTTCGGTTGGCATAGTCCAATACCTGATCCTTAGAAATTTGGCCAAGCCCAAAATACTTAGATTCGGGGTGGCTAAAATACCAGCCGCTTACAGCAGCCGTTGGATACATCGCATAACTCTCGGTGAGCATGATGTCCGCATTGTTGAGCGGATCAAGCAGATTCCAAAGTGTTTGCTTTTCTGTGTGTTCAGGACAAGCCGGATAACCTGGCGCAGGCCGGATTCCAAGGTATGATTCATTGATAAGGTGCTCATTATCAAGGTTTTCAGTACTTGCATAACCCCAGAATTCCTTGCGTACGCGCTCATGCATCCGCTCGGTGAATGCCTCTGCCAAACGGTCGGCCAGTGCCTTCAATATAATAGCGGAATAATCGTCGTGGTCTTTTTCAAACCGCGCTACATGTTCATCTATACCGATACCTGTGGTCACCGCAAAGGCTCCCAAATAGTCTTGTTGCGTACCTTTAGGGGCTATGAAATCGGTGAGGCAAAAATTAGCCTGTCCCGGTGCTTTTTCATTTTGTTGCCTCAAGTGGTGCAGGATAGCCAAACTCTTGGTTGGATTGTTGGGATCCATCAATTGAATATCGTCGTCGTTGATGGCATTGGCCGGAAATATACCGATGACTGCTTTGGCGGTCAACCATTTTTCATCTATGATGCGGCGCAACATACTTTTGGCATCAATCAACAGTTTTTTGGCTTCTACGCCCACAATTTCATCCTCCAAAATAGCGGGATATTTACCCGCCAACTGCCAACTTTGAAAAAATGGAGTCCAGTCAATATAATCAGAAAGTTCTTCCAAAGAGTAATTGTCAAACACTTTGACTCCTATAAAATTAGGCTTTGGCGGCACATAATTGACCCAGTCTAATTGTAATTTATTGGCCCTGGAAGCAGCAATGTTTTTATACTGTTTTGCCGATTGCCGACCCGCTCGTTGAATCCTTATTTGATCGTATTCGTCTTTAATGTTTTTTGTAAATAGTTCATTTTCAGCCTTATTCTTAGTCAGTAATGAACTGACGACTGCCACGCTGCGGCTGGCATCCAATACGTGGATCACTGGTGCATTGTGGTATTGAGGCTCTACTTTTACGGCAGTATGGGTTTTGGAGGTCGTAGCACCGCCTATGAGCAAGGGTATTTTAAAGCCCAGCCGTTGCATCTCTTTGGCTACATAAACCATTTCATCCAATGATGGCGTAATCAACCCAGAAAGTCCAATCACATCTACTTGTTCTGCGATGGCGGCTTTCAGTATTTTATCGGCCGATACCATGACCCCAAGGTCAATAATGTCATAGTTATTGCAGCCTAATACCACGCCTACTATGTTTTTACCAATATCGTGTACGTCGCCTTTTACAGTGGCCATGAGTATTTTACCTTTTGAAGTTTTCACCCCACCTTTTTCGGCTTCGATGAAAGGTGTAAGGTGGGCAACGGCTTTTTTCATTACCCTTGCGCTTTTTACCACTTGTGGCAAAAACATTTTTCCTTCACCAAACAAGTCACCTACCACGTTCATACCGTCCATCAGTGGCCCTTCTATCACGTGCAAGGGCATGGGATAAGCCAAACGAGCCTCTTCAGTATCGGCTTCTATAAATTTGTCAATACCTTTTACCAAGGCATGGGTAATGCGCTGTTGCACGGTACTGTCACGCCAAGCGAGGTCTTCAACGAGGATCTTCCCACCAGTATCCCTGAATGATTCGGCTAGTTTTACCAACTCATCGGTCGCATCTTGGTGGCGATTGAACAGTACATCTTCGATCCGTAGCAACAATTCCTTGGGTATTTCTTCGTATATCTCCAACATGCCCGCATTCACGATGCCCATATCCATACCCGCCTTTGTGGCATGGTACAAAAAGGCTGAGTGCATCGCTTCGCGCACCATATTGTTGCCCCTAAAGGAAAAAGAAAGGTTGCTAACGCCCCCACTCACTTTTGCCCCCGGACAAGTTCGCTTGATGATTCGGGTGGCTTCTATGAAATTGATGGCGTATTCATTGTGTTCCTCAATACCTGTTGCTACCGCAAAAATATTAGGATCAAAAATAATATCTGTAGCGTCAAAACCGACTTCTTCTATCAATATTTTATACGCCCGTTGGCAAATGGTTACTTTGCGTTCTATAGTATCGGCCTGACCCAATTCATCAAAAGCCATGACCACCACTGCCGCCCCAAATCGGCGACAAATACGCGCCTGACGCTTGAATTCATCTATCCCTTCTTTCATAGAAATGGAATTTACAATGCTTTTGCCTTGTAAACACTTCAAACCGGCCTCAATAACGTGAAATTTGGAGGAATCCACCATGATCGGCAATTTTGAAATATCTGGCTCTGAAGCAATCAAATTCAAAAATTCCACCATCACTTTTTCACTGTCCAACATGCCTTCATCCATGTTCACATCTATGATCTGTGCGCCACCATCTACTTGCTGACGCGCCACTGTGAGGGCTTCTGAGTAGTTGCCATTCTTGATCAGTTTGGCAAATTTTGCTGATCCCGTTACATTGGTTCGCTCTCCGATATTGATGAAATTGGTGTTTTCACGCACGATCAAAGGCTCTAACCCACTGTACATTGAGTACTCGGGAACTTCCTCCTCTTCTTGATCCAAGGGTTTTGATTTGGAGCGCGGTTTGATTCCCTTTTTTGTTTTGGAAGGGCTGACATGGTCAGCAATGTGCCGTATGTGATCGGGGGTAGTGCCACAGCAACCACCGACGATGTTTACCAAGCCCGCGTGGGCAAACTCTTCGATAAATCCGCACATTTCGTGCGGGGTTTGGTCGTATTCTCCAAACTCATTGGGCAATCCTGCATTGGGATAAGCACTGATGTAGCAATCGGCCATTTTGGCCAAGGCTTCTAAGTGGGGCCGCATTTCTTCGGCACCCAATGCGCAGTTGAGACCCACTGAAAATGGGCGTGCATGTTTCACCGAAATCCAAAATGCCTCCGCCGTTTGGCCACTCAGCGTACGCCCCGAAGCATCAGTGATGGTACCTGAAATCATGATGGGCAGTTTTACGCCCTTCTCTTCAAATACCTCATCTACTGCGTACAAAGCCGCTTTGCAATTGAGGGTATCAAAGATGGTTTCTACCAATATAATATCCGAACCGCCATCTATCAATCCGCGTACTTGATCGGTATAGGCATTTTTTACCTCATCGAAATTGACGGATCTGAACCCCGGATCATTGACATCGGGAGAAAGGCTCAGGGTGCGGTTGAGCGGACCTATGGCTCCAGCCACGAATCGGGGTTTGGTAGGGTCTGCCAAGTTATAAGCATCTGCGGCGCGGCGGGCTGCTTGGGCAGCGGCTACGTTCAGTTCATAAGCAATGGCTTGGAGGTCGTAGTCAGCCTGCGCAATGGAAGTACTACTAAAGGTGTTGGTTTCGATAATATCGGCACCAGCCTCCAAATAAGCGCGATGAATCGCCTCTATGACATCGGGTCGAGTAAGGCACAACAAATCATTGTTGCCTTGTAAGTCTTTATGATGTCCTAAAAAACGATCACCCCGAAAGTCCGATTCAGTCAATTGGTATTGCTGAATCATCGTACCCATTGCGCCATCAATCACCAAAATACGGTCTTGAGCAGCCTGGGTAAGTGCGGAAAAAATTTCTTTCGTCACGGGTATGTTTTTTCAGTGAGCAGTTAACAGTTAGCAGTAAACAGTTAACAGTTATGAATAAGCAGTTAAGAGTTATGAGTAAGTGGTGAATCGGTTTTTACTTAAACAGAGATTCTACAAAAGCGCGTTTGTTGAAAATCTGCAATTTATCTATGCTTTCGCCCACGCCGATAAACCGGATGGGTATTTTAAATTCGTCGCTGATACTGATGGCTACTCCGCCTTTGGCCGAACCATCCAACTTGGTCAGTGCCAAGCAAGTAATGGGTGCTACTTCGGTGAATCCTTTGGCTTGCAATTGTGCGTTTTGACCCGTTGAAGCATCCAATACCAAGAGGACATCGTGGGGTGCACCCGGTAATTTTTTGTCAATAGAGCGGTGTATCTTACCCAACTCCAGCATCAGGTGCGATTTGTTGTGCAATCGCCCAGCGGTATCAATGATCGCTATATCGCAGTTGTTGTCAATCGCATATTGTGTGGTTTCAAAAGCCACGGCAGCTGGATCGGCATTCATGCCTTTGGAGTGAAAATCACAACCTACGCGCTCCGACCAGATTTTCAATTGATCCACTGCGCCAGCACGGAAAGTATCAGCAGCACCCATCACTACTTTATAGCCTTTTTGCTTGTATTGATAGGCCAATTTTCCAATAGTGGTCGTTTTTCCAACCCCATTTACCCCAATCACTAAGAGGATATACGGTTTTTTACCCGCCGGAATCTCATAGTCATTCACATCCACGGTATTGTTCTCGGAGAGCATTTGCACGATCTCGTCGCGGAGTATTTCGTTGAGTTCGCTTGTGTTGACATACTTGTCTCGTGCCACCCGCGCCTCTATACGGCTAATGATTTTTGTGGTCGTATCTACGCTCACATCACCATCCACCAAAATTTGCTCTACCTCATCGAGCACCTCTATATCCACCGTGCTTTTGCCGGCCACTACCCTCGCCAATTTGTCTATGAAGCCTTCTTTGGTCTTTTCTAAGCCTTTATCTAAGTCTTCCTTCTTGTCTTTACTAAAAAATTTATCAAAAAATCCCATTGGAAATAGTTTTGTGTTTTGAATGGCGGGGTTAAATCATCTCGCCATGTGTTCTTCTGATCGCATCTATCAAGTTGGTCTTTTTCCGCCTTGAAACTTCAATGGTTTCACCGTTTTCGAGTACCAAATAACCGCCTTCACCTTTGATATAGGTTTTCATGAAATTCATATTAACAATATGTTTTTTGTGTACCCTTACAAAATTGAAGTTGATGAGGCTTTCCTCATAGCCTTTTATAGTGCGGCTGGCAGTGAGTTTGTCACCAGTTTTCATCATAAAATGCGTATAATTGTCTTCTGCTTCTAAACGAACGATTTCATTGAGCCTCACAAAATGTACCCCATCCATGGCAGAAACCCCTATTTTTTCAAAAGCATTAGGACCTGTTGGGTTGTAGGTCTGTTCGAGTATCTCCAAACGCTCCTTTGTGTTGGCGTTGCGAGGGCGGATACGGCCGATGGCGCGGATCAACTCTTCGCGTTCGATGGGCTTGGTGACGTAGTCAATGGCGGCAAACTCGAAGGCTTTCAGCGCGTATTTATCATAAGCGGTGACAAATATGATGTCGAACGGCATGTCATCCAGTTGCTGTAGCCCTTGAAAAATAAGGCCATCTGGAAGGCTGATATCCAAGAAGGCTACGTCAAATTTTGCATCTTTTTCCTCTGCTAACCTCAATAAATCGGCATTAGATCCGCCTTCCGCTACGACTTCCACTTCTGGGCAGTACATGCGGAGTAGGTTCTTGAGGTTTTCTAGTCCTTCTGGCTCATCTTCTATCAATAAGGCTCTTAATGACATATGTGTAGATTGATTAAATTGTTAGATCGGTGTATGAAGATGCAAAGGTAATAATTAATTGGGATATACTGTTCTTTAACAGTAGAGGGGGGTATTGGTTTTGAAAGATTGAGATAATTGATGCCAGTTCATAATATTTATCTATTTTATGAAATGTTACAAACCCTTGTTACACCCACCGTTAGTTGGTATTTGAAGCAATCAGAATGTTAATTTGTTCAACTGCTTTTTCAAGTCTTGCAGCCCAATCTCCTTTTATTTCTGTGATCTCAATATAGTGGTCGTTCAGCACTTGGCGATGTGACAGGTCTAATGCGTTTCTATCTGTTTCACTTAATCTTGTCCCATCTTGCAAATACTCAACATCGTTATTGAGGTAAAGATAAAGATTGGCGTTGCTGGAATTGTAAATATCAACACTTATTTCAAGTTCTTTCTCAAAGATGAATTTTGAATAAGATTTTGTTGTGTGAATATCGGTGTCAATTATTACCAGCGGGCTGTCGGCTAAAATTGCTTTGTCAATGCTCTTTGAATGCTCGGAAGCCACAAGGTGCAAATCGTCGGAGGTGAAACTGTTTGAGTTGGCAATAATTTCGCGTGCTGATTCGAGCACTAAACTGCAATTGAAATGCGCTGAAAGTTTTTCGGCCAGGGTTGTCTTCCCTGTGGATTCTGTTCCCAATACCACAACTTTGATTGCAAAATCGGGCTTCACACTGTCGGGTAAAAATTTCCAATTAGTAAATATATCCTTGCGAACAGCAGAGGCCGAAACAGGAAAAAGTTTTTTAGGAATGTCAAAAGCAATGTGCTGAATATTCATAAACATGGCTACAAAGGTGCCGTATTCTTCTGATGTTATTAGAAGCGAATAATCAGGGAATTGCTGTTTGAAAATGCTTGCCCATGCTTGGGACACTTCTTTGGAAGTTTCTGATGTGTTTGCTAATTCACTTTCCAGATAATTGAAAGTTTTTACAACGATACTATGTTGTTTTTCAAATGTTTTTTCAATCCATCCCTTTCTAATGGTATCGGGAATATTTTCTTTGTCGCTGCAACAGACTAAAACGGTTAAGAAGTCGCACTTGCTTAAAGCGAAATTAATCATCGCTTCATGTCCTTTGTGAAAAGGCAAAAATTTACCAAATACAAATGCCTTAATCATTATTTATGGTTGTGGATTGATCGTATATAAATGTTTGATATTTTTAAAAAATGTACTATAGGGTGTATTTTATGGAGGCATACAAACTTGTGGGTTGTTGCACAAAATATTTTTTGCTTCCGTCAAAATCCACGTATCCGTTGTTGAAATATTTTGAATTGGTCATATTATTTACGAAAACGCAAAACTGAAATTTTTTAATATCGTACTCCACTCGGCTGTTTAATAGGAAATAACTTTTGACTGTTGCAGTGTTTGCAAAGTCAATGTATGATTCGTCTTGATACCTTGCAGAAACGGCAATGGAAAAACCTTTGTAGGAATAAACGGCTTCTTGATTGATGATTAAAGGTGGCGTGAGAATAGGGGTAAACACTATTTTTTGTTCTTTTATGCGACTGTAATTGAAAGAAGAATTATGAATGAGTGTAAAATGCTTGCTGACGTTATAAGTAAGGCTTAACTCAATTCCTGTTCTAAAACTCTGATCCACTTTGTTGGTGAGTGCCAAACCATTTGGGCCAAATTTTCCGGCAAGCACAATTTCATTTTTGAAATTCAGGTAGTAAAAATTAAAATTGAAATTCAGTGTTCGTGATTGGTGCCTGAACCCTAATTCGTGATTGAGAACATATTCAGCGGTTATGATTGAGAGGATTGCATTGCCCAAACTGTCAGCCAATAAATCATCATTGCCTCCAAACATGTCGTTTCTTGTTGGCTCTCGGCCAGTACTGCCGATGCCATAATACAATGTTGATTTTGGATTTATTTCGACGCTCAAACCTGCTTTTGGGTTAATGAAATGCCATGACTTTCTTTCAAACGAAACTGCTCCGTCGTAATCAAATGATGCATAACGGTATTGAATGTCTGAAAAGAGCGTAAGCCATTGGATTTTGTAATCGGCTTTGGTAAAAGCACTCACTTCATTTTTGTATCCAGTGTTTTTGTAAAGTTGTCCCAACGTTTTTTCGCTGCCGATGTGCTGACGGGCATACTTATTTCCGTGGATTCCTGTTGTCCAATTAAAATGCTTTTTTGAAAACGTATAGTTGGTAAAAAATCCAATGAGATTGGATTGGAAAGCATAATTGTACAGTTCATTGGTTGTTGGGAGTCCTAAAAAGCCATTCAAATTAAAATCGTAATTGCCTTTCAAGAATGTGTAGTAAATACTTGATTGTAGTGATGAAAAACGATTGGGTTGCCAATTATTTTGGAGTTGGGCCAAACATTGAGTGAATTGGTCTCTTTCATTTTTGTTGGCATTGGTCTTTCTATCAATTTCAATCAATGAATCTGAAACGCCAATCCATGCTAATTGATTTTGTTGGTGTCCAGCCAGCAAATTCATTTTCCAAGTTGTTTTGTCGTAGAACAAACCACTGCTTAAAAATACCGATTGAGCGTTATTTGATGAATTGTATTTATAGCCATCTGAATAGATTTGAGATGCTCTGACATAAAGTGCTTTTCGGTTTTTAATGCCAGAGTTGTATTCGCCAAATGCTCTTAGGCTGTTGAAGGAACCATATCCAAATCCCAAAGTTGTTTTAGTAGAGTCATATAGATTTGGTGAAAACAATTGAACGCTGCCGCCATAGCTGGCAACGCCATTTTTTGAGGTACCAACACCTCTTTGAATTTGAATTTTGCTTACTGAGTTTAAAATATCTGGATAGTTCGAGAAATAGGCTCCTTGATCTTCGGGTTCGTTCAAAGGAACGCCATCAAGTGTTATGTTTATCCTTGTTTGATCAATACCTCTTAGTCGAAAATAAGAATACCCTTGTGCATTTCCAGCATCTGAATAATTGGTGATGGATGGGGTTTCAGAAAGCAAAAATGAAGGCTCTTGGCCTACTGATTTTATTTTGAGGTCTTTTGAACTTATGTTCTGGTAAGTTATTGGAGTCAGTTTGTCGGCTTGATAAGTTACGATGAGTGCTTTTAGGGTTTTCGTTGTGTCAAGTAGTATTCTATCTTGGGCATTAAGTTGTTTGCTGCTTAGAAGTGCTAAAAGGAAAATTAGAAAGTATTTCGTCATTCTGAATTATTATTTTGTTCGTGTTGTGATTGTCGTTCGTCTTTAACCTGAAATTTGTTTTCCATCGAGTTATTAAAATTATGAAATATCAAATACAGACAAAAAAAACAAGTTTTTATTTCCCTTTTAAATAAAGATCAAAATTTATGGTCAAGTTGCCCTTAATATCTTCTGGTATTATTTCTAAAATTCTGAGTTTTGCTTTGTCTTGCGATGCCCAAGGGTCTTTCGTAATATGTGGGTCGCCTTTAAAATAAATCTGAGATATTAATTCTTTACTATTTTTTTCGGTTACCCTGTAATGGATATGCGAAGGCCTATAAAGTTCTTTATTCAAATATTTGCCCGGTATAATAGTTGTAAAAGAATATTCTCCCTGATCGTTGGTTTTTAGACTAGCCCGCTGCCTGAATTCTTTGGTGTCATTATCATATTCACCTTTGGCGTTGCAGTGCCAAATTTCAACTAAAGCACCTTTCAGTACTGTTATACAATCAGATTTAAATACTTTTCCTTTTAGCACTATTTTGGTTCCATCTAGCCCTTCATAAGTCAAATCGGAACGAATGGGGGCATTGGGCCTATAAAATGGCCCTAAAATATCATTGGTGGTGTCACAGTCACCTGTAAATGCTCCGTTCGAGCCCTTGATAATAGATCCAAAAGTTGTCAGTGCGAAGGCTGTCAATGACGCGGTGGTAATAAATTTTTTTCTGTTCACTGTCGTGTTGTTTTAAAAATTACTGCAACGTTTTTTGACTTTGCAAAGGTAATGAATACAAGGTATAAATAGTAAAAAGGTAAGTTGTTCTAGTGCTTACTTACCGTTATTAAACTAATTTTTGACAGGCTCTAAACCCTTAAAAAGGGTATTCAATTTGGAAAATAGCTACCGACGGGTCAGACGCTCAAAAGCCCTGTTTTTCATCAGTCATCACATTTTTTTAAGGTACGTTTCGCATCAATCTCTTTGATTCTCTCTTGCAATTCAAGGACATTCGGATATTTTACCCGCATGGAATCAATCGCTACCATCCGCCACGGTTCCAGACAGTTTGTAATCTGTGTATTATTTAGGATAGCAAGGGCGCCATTTAATACGCCTTGGAATTCGGCGATTTCCTTTTTTTGTTGTGCCTCCTCAAATTTTCTGAGCAATTCTTTAGCATTGTCTCTTTCTTTTTGGGCCTCTTTCAATGCAATAACCGCATCATTCCGCAACCCCAAAACATACACCACCACCCCAATCACCACAGCCAAAGCCACACCTGCCGCCACCAAAACAGCCAACAACCGCCGTTGTTTCCGCTGCGCTTCGCGGCGTTCCGCCGCTGCTTTCTCCAATGCCTTCCGTTCCGACTTCGACTTCAAAATAGGCGCAATCATGGTGTCATGCGACACTTCATAGTTAAAACCACCTGTCGAAGTAGATTCCCGGCGCAACAAAAACGTGCTTTCCAATTGATTCAACAAGGTTTGGGTAATGTCCTTTTCATGGAGCAATACGCCCGAATCCACGCTCAAGCGGCGGGCATCGCCAGTTTGAGCATCTTCAAAAATCAACTTTTCTTCTATCAGTAATTGTGCCGCGTGTTGTACAGAAGGATCGAGTTTTTCAATCAATCGCTCGTAATAACCCTCATAAATATCGTTGATATGATCTGCAAAATGTTGTGGTTCAATCCGATTGTTTGGTATTTCACCTTTGATGATTTTATCCTCTAAATATTCGCAGAGGATTTGCAATTGAAATGCCTCAATACCAGTACGTTGCGATACTTTGGTTTCTGACAACTTTTGCGTCATCACCCGCAATGCTTCATCGCTGTATGTGAAGGGAGGAGAAGCGAATGGCTTTTCACTTGCATACGTAGCCGAAGCAGGTTTTTGTATCGCTTGTCGCGCCTGATCTTCCGTCAATCCCTTTAATTCGTAGCGTTTTTGCAGGATTGCAGGGAGTTTATCCTTCATCGAATCCAATAAACTCATGCGGTCGGCGCGGATCGCAAACAGTACTTTGGCATCGAAAGGTGTGGCGATAAACGTTTGTTGGCCATCGGTCAAGGTATCGTTGAGGTTTCGCACGGCTTGTGGCACTTGGGTATAAAGCAAATCCGCCACTTGCTCTTTAAATGCCTGTTGGTCGGCCATCGGATACGTGAAAAACTCTTCGAATTGGTCGAATATCAACACAAAACGCCTTTTTTCCTGGCTTTGTTTGCGTTTTACCTGATGCCACAACGTTTTAGGTACCTGAAGCGCGTTGATAAAATCTGCTTCGGGATTGTTGGTCAATACGTCGTCTATTTTCAGTCGCAAATTATCCAAAGGCGAAGGCGTTTGGCCCGCCACATAACTGCCCAGGCGCACCACAATCGGCACGGCCTCTTCGCTTATTTCGGGCAAAATACCGGCATTGATCAAGGAACTTTTGCCATAACCCGACTTGCCAAACAGCACGACGAGTTTTTCCAACCAAATCAGGTCGAGCAAGTCTTCGATGTCGCGGTCGCGGCCAAAAAACAGGGCGCGTTCGGAGGTTTCAAACGGTTTGACACCCGGATACCGTTTGTGTTGCGAGGTCGTACTCATGGGCAAATGTTTTTAGTGAGTTCCATCATCGTGTCCAATATTTTTGCCAATTCCGTTCGGTAATCGCGGCTGTCGGTTTTGTCTTTCTCGTCTTCCAATCGCGTGTACCGCGCTTTCAGGTGGATCACGTCGTTTTCCCAATCCTTGCCTTTGGCGGCCGTGTGCAACAATTCCAACGCATTGTCGATTTCATTGTTTGCGATGCATTTCAGCACCGCCACGGCTTCGGCACACAAGGTATCGGCACCGATACCCCGCAGCATGTTGGCAGCACCGCAGCGTTTGTGGAGTTCGCCAAAAAAATCGAACTGGTCGCCCATGAATTGGATCTGGAATTGGCGGATCACAAATTGGTGCGAGTCCTCATCAGACAAAGGGTTGTTGATAGAGATGAGTTTTTCGCGCCTACCGTTGTCGCTTAGGAATTTGAGCAACAACTGCGAATACCATTTATCAAATTGAAAACCCAAGAAAATATAGGTGCTGGCCTCCCGAAAACTCCGCAGCAATTTATTGGGCAGGCTCGAGGTACCGAGTGCAGATTGCAGCATTTTATACACATCGTCGTAATCCAAGACCAAGGAATCGTCTTGGTCTTTGCTGCCAAATAGGTTATAGACCAAAGGCAAGGCGCGGGTTGGTTTCTCGATTTCATCGTTTTCATTGTCCCGATGGTGGTGTTGAAAATAATGAAACCGATGCTTCACCCCCGACCGATAAAATGCCTCCGACACAAACGTATCGGGATTGACGGACACCACCAAATGAAAGGGAATCTGCACAATTTGCTGCAAAATCGCTTCATCGGGCGACATATCCCGATAAAAACGCTTCACCTGCCGGGCCACCCGCACCTTACTTTCCGGCGATTTGAACAGGAAAAACCCATCGCGCTCGTAATAATAAGCAATGTCCTCCGGATTGCGCTCGTGCAAACTATCCCGCAAATGCCGATTCAATGGCTTGCCATCTATCTGCATCAGTTCCGGCCCAATGAGCAGGACGGCTTTTTGGTCTTGGATGTCGGTGAGGATATCCTCCCAATCGTCTTTAGATATTGGTGTCATTTTTTTTATTTTTTATTGTTTTTTGGGATGGGGTAAATTTGAATTTATTTTTTTGAAATTTGAATTTGACAGACGGTGTCTGTCAAATTCAAATTATAAATTTTCTTAATTATTTTCCTCCGAATTACGCTCGTGCAAACTATCGCGCAAATGCCGATTCAAAG
>JANMMZ010000036.1:0-36833 GCA_031373665.1 Saprospiraceae bacterium
GAGTTGTTTACGTCACCAATCTTAATCGCTACAAAATCAACGTTCATATTATCGTTCATGGCATCCAAGACAGTAGTAACCTCTGGGAATGGCATGGCGAACGGATTACCTGGATTCGGGAATGCAAACGATTTTTCTATAAATCTCCATGAAGTATTATTCGGCAGATCTGAGGTAATACCCAAGATCAACCTACGCAACTCAACAATATCAAAGGTGGTGATAGATCCACTCTTGTTCGCATCCGCAGCAATCTGCTTGTATGCAGTAGTCAACGGCTCAATACCCAAAATGTGCTTAGACATCAATACCAAGTCATAAGTGGTGACACCGTTCAGATAGTTCTCATCTTCGATTGGCGTAACCGTGTAATTAGAGCCCAATGGAATAGCCTGCAAAAATTCAAAATGGCCATCTACATCTGAAAGATCGAATAGACCAACAGAAGGGAAAGATGGATGCGATGAAGTGAGTTCTACTCCGGCTTCTTCCAAACCATCGTTGGTTTCAGTAGCCAAAATACCCGCTACCGACACTTGAGCGCCGCAATTACCAGCATTGTCTTGAACCAACATGATAGCCTCGCAGTAGTCTGCATTGCCAGCCAAGTCAATCACCCAAATCTCCACTGCTACTGGGCCTAATTCATCACAAGTGAACTGGATATTAGTCACTGGCGTTCCGTCAGGATTGGTCGGGAAGCCAGTACCCGTACCACTTCGGCGGATGCTGTATTTCAAGAATGGTTTTGGCGTGCAGTTATCCTCAGCATATTGGATGAAGTCATTCGCCCAGATCACTTGGGTCATACCACCAGCCATGATGTTTGTATTCAAATCCCAGCAGGTTGCTGTTGGGGCTTTGCAATCTTTGACCGTAAATTCGTAATCACACACTGTTTCATTGCCACAACCATCAGAAACAAACCATTTGATCTGGTGGGTGCCGTATGGCAACTCTGGAATACCATAAGTCGTAGGAGATTGTATCGTGTTGCAACGAACGGAAGCCATCTTCTTGGTGCCATCTGGAGAGAACGTTGTTAGCAATGTAAACTTATGCTTCTGATTGTCAGGTATGGGAGCACTATAAAACTGTATAGGGGTACCGCCGGAGAAATTTGGTGTGTTTACATTATTATAATACACGATGCCCGGAGGCGGGAAATTAGTACTTTGAACAACGGTCTCTTTCACCCCATCATTATTCAAATCGAGGAATAACTGATAGTTAATAATCACATTTACATTGGAGCACTCATCTGAAGTCAAAATATTCAAATCAGTGGGTCCTTCGCAAAGGTCATGACTAAGAATAGTATTGTCCCAAAGCGCCACATCATTCCAATATACATCCTGATTAGTTGTAATGTCACAGAAAATCTGAATGGTATCTGAACAATTGTGAACAATAGGATCCTGAGTATCAATAATCTTGATAATCTGCTTGTAACGATAGAAATTAGCATTAGGATTGTAGAACGTAGAATAGTTCGTTGGCAATGGATCACTAGCATTGATCTTCACATTAGTAGGTGCCCAAGGTGCAGGTGTACCCAGTGGCGAAACAATAGGACCGGTCAAGTTAATGGGCGCATTCACCGTATTACTCGGATTCGGATTCGGGATATAGACCCCATCCAAATTCGGATTGAAAGTACACCAGTTCATCACTGTCCAAGTTCTTTCAATTTTGAAACAAGCATCCGTTACTACGGTAAAGATCAGGTCTTCATACGAGGTACCCAATAGTTCACAGTCTTCACCGAAGAATGTTGGAACACCGTAGTTTCCTGTACCATCACAAACCGTCACGATCACATCATTCGGGAATCGCACAAAGTAATCCTGCTCATAAGTGACCACAATACGCTGGGTACATTGGCTAGATTGATCATAGCAATCATGCGCACGGAAAGTACGTACAATAGTGCCTTTATTGCAAACCGTATCGAAATTCGTCTTGTTGGTTTGTGCCAATTCTAAGCCTTCTACCCCACCAAAATTATAATCATCCGATAGACAACAATTATCCTCTACAATTGGTAGTCCATAATGAGCCAACGTTTCATCAAATTGTTCGCAAGACACTGTTACATGAGCAGGCGATATACAAGTAGGTTTCTGTTTATCGTTTACCACTATAGATACCATGCAATCATTAGAATGCTCCTCTTGGAATGTTTGAGAAACATCTACGTTTGGTACTGGCACATCGTAGGCGCGCATGACAATCAAGATCGTACTACCTACGTCGCTACAGCAAAAACGCACTTGATCTCTAAATGATGAATTACTTTGGCAACCATTGCTATCCATCCGACGTGCTTTGAATGATACTTGCGAACAGTTGTCGTAAGAACCACTATCAAAAGCATTAGCAGGCACATAAGCATCGCCATCTACGCCAATACTCACTGCTGTAATAGCATCACAAAGGGGGGTTGGAGGTATATTATCCTCTACTTTGAGGGCAAATGAACAAGTAGATGTATTGCCACAATCATCCGTAGCCACATAGGTTACGCGATGTGTTCCGATGGGTAGGCAAGCGGTAGTATAACCAAATTCAGCCATCGTATCGCGATCCCAAAGGTTATTTCCAGGGAAATTAACCAAGGATCCAGATATTGGGAACATACCCGTCTGCTCATTCGTCTGTGGGTCGAAAGTCACGACCATACCGCCTATATTATTCACACGAGAGCAATTGTCTTCCAATAAAATATCTGGAAGATCAGCATTGGCGCAACACTGGGAAATATTGGTATTAACGGTAGTAGCCGGAGGGCAAGCCATTACTGGACCGGTATCGTCATTTACTTTGATGATCTGAGTATGATAGTATGGATTTCCAAAAGGTGGCGTATTGGTGAATGGCATACACCAGTCCACAATCGTCCATTTCCTGATAATCTTAAAGGTACCATCACAAACCGGCAATTCGGTATCAACATATGCCGTTTGCATTTCACAAATGGTATTGTTGGGCGAAAACGAAATCGTCTGGCCAAAGGCAACCACTTTGGGGGCACCAGTATTGGTTGGGTCTGTGTTTGGATTGGAACAACTTACATTTTTATCCAGCGGCAAAATAAGATCTGAAATATGCAAACGCTTGAAATAGATATACTGCGTACAAGTGGTAGTATTGTTCCAAGCATCTTTAGCGGTCCATTTCCGAGTCACATAAGCACTGATGTCAGAAACACCATTGATGACATCATCGCAAGACAAATCCACGTAAGTATCTATAAAGGTCTGGGTTGTAGCAGAGCAATCTACCGCTTGGGGTTTGCCTGCTGCAATACCTAGTACATTGAATATGTAATCAGGCGTATAGTTGGTGATCGCACAATTGAGTGTAATATCTGGACAGGTCAAAATAGGGGCAAGTTTATCCTCAATTTTAACATTACCCCAGCAAATAATACCGCTTACAAGGTGGGTTACCCTTGCTTGATACGTTTTACCGAGGTCACTTATACCTACGATTGGTGCTACCCAAGGGCCATTGCCTAGTGGCACTACTTTATCTAGTTCTACTTTATAATCATCAAAACACCCATAAGTGCCTTCCAAAATCATATCCGGTAGAATCTCCGCGACACAAGTAGCATCCAAGGATACGATTATTAAATTATTGCAGATCAATTGACTTGGGGTGGCCACTACATTGACATATATGCCAATTTTTTGCACACAACCTGGATCGTTAGGCCCAAAAGCCTTGGGCGTTCCGCCGTTGACGGTATATTCTATGAAATATTGACCTACCCCTTGGCTTGGATCAAATTGAGTGGCGGGAACGCCATTCACTGTGAATCCTTGGCTGATGATATTCGCATCACCCGGTGTACCAGTAAGCGGCACCACGTCAGAGAATAAGCAGAATTCGCCAGAAAGATCAGAAGTGATCGTCGGGTTCGGGTATTGGCAAGAATTGCCAATAGTAAGACTCACCGCACCATTAGATACCGTAATACTGTAACCTAAGGCATCCACATGAAGGCCATTCAAGAAGTAATCGCCACTACCTGCGGGCATTTCTGTGAATGTAGTACCGATAGGGATAAATATAGGTGCCAATGGCGGCGCAGGGCTGGAGGCTGAATAGAAACCTACATTAGAGGTCACTGTCCAAGTAAGTCCAGTCAAAGATTCTATTTTAATTTGCTCTCCAAACTGACCATTGGTCAGTGTAGTGGCATTATTTTTACAAACACAAGGGTCTGAAATCAGTATTTTAGGCGTACAGCGCGGGAATGGGTTGACCGTTACCTGCGTGGTACACTTGCCTATATTTCCACATTGATCGGTTGCAGAAATAATGAATGGCACCGTTTGACCTTCATTAGCGCAGGTTACTGTCAATGGTATCGAACTAAGTGCTATTGGAGCGGTCGTACAATTGTCAGTGACAGTGACCGTAGGTACTAGACTGCCTATCGTAACCGTAAATGTGCCTGCCAAACTCAGGGTGACAGTAGTGGTAGCCGGACAAATAATGACTGGCTTCACCGTATCTACGACCGAAATAATTTGTTGATGTATCACTGTATTGCCACAAGCATCTGTGGCAGACCAATTACGAGTGATGGTGTAAGCCTGTGGGCATGTTGGCGATGGAGGCGATGTAGTTTGGTTGAAAGTTACCGCCAAACCAATAGGAGGCTGAACCGGGAAGGTTTGGCCTTGGTTTACTTGTCCCGGAGTGGCAGGATTGGCCGCAGAAGGGCCATTCCAAGTGAAAGCCGCAGCAGTAGCACCATTGCCTGATAGGCGCAATGATTGGCCTAGTGGCTCCGTGCCTGCTTCAGATACACCTATATTGGTAGAGAGCATTCCATTCACTGGACCACCAATGGCGGTCATAGTGCCTTCATAACTCGAAAACTGTATGAGTGTGGCACCTTGCATGAATGCGATGGCATCAGAAGCACCGTTTTGAATACCCGGTATAAAGAAGGCTAGTGTACCAAAACCATTGCTTTGATTTGGAATAACCCCCGACAATGGGAAGTTGTCATAAGTACCGCCCATCATACCAGTAGTGCCGTTGTAGAAGAACAGTTCATAACCTGCTAGGTTGGTACCTGCGCGACCTGCGATTTCTACAAATTCACCAGCATCTGTACCTACATTATCATAATGCAATTCATTGATCCAGACTGGCCCATTCACAATACCCATCGGGTCGCAAGCATCGGTGGCGATCACATTAGGTACTGGTGGCACAGGGCTACTGCACAAAATAGTCGTATCAGCAGGAGCAGGCGTCAATACAGGCGCATCATTATCATTTAGGTTTAAGACCTGAGTATGCATTGTATTATTTCCACATACATCAGTCAAAGTCCATGTACGGGTCACGATCCTTGAACCAGCGCATGAGCCTGCAACTTCCATCTGCATGAATGCAGCAGGAATAGAAACTGGCAACTGATTAATGACTTCGCCCACATTTAAGATGCCTGGCGTTTGAGCCAAAGGTGCCTGCCAAGTGAAATTACTATATTGAGTGCCAGTACCAGTCAACTGGAGCGACAAGCCTAATGCCTCATTACCTACCTCAAGCACTCCAATATCAGTGGCGAAAATCCCATTCGCTGGACCACCGACCGCTTGGAATGTACCTTCATAGCCCAAGAATTGGATGACCATATTGGTAGAAATTTTGTAGAGTGCTATCCCGTCTGGTGCGCCATTTTGAATGACATTGCTTCCATAAGGGAAAGTAACAGCACCGAAACCACCAACTTCATTGTCAATAGTACCAGATAATGTCAAGGTATTGTAAACAGCACCACCATTACCATTATATAGTATCAATTGGTAGTCCGATAGGTTTAAGCCCGCTGTACCTGCTACTTCAATAAATTCGCCCATGTCAATACCAGTATTGTCATAGTGTATTTCATTAATCCAGATAACATCAGGTACCGATCCACCACCGCCGCAAGCATCGGTACCAGTCAGCATGACTGGCAAAGGCAAATCATCAGTACAAGATAATGTAAGTGGTGCTGGCAAAGGAGATTCATTGAATACTGGACCTGTTTGGTCATTGACCACGATAATTTGTTGGCAAGTGCCTACGTTTCCAGCAGCATCTGTAGCCTGATAAGTCCGTGTTAAAGTAAAGCGATTGGCGCAAGTTTGTCCCGATATGGTACCGGTACCTTGTTGAGTAACAGGGCCAAATGGGCCTGGGCAGTTGTCGGTAATTGTCACTAGGCTTGGATTCGCTGCTGGCACTTGGTTCGAACAACTCAGTGATAAGTTGCCCGGACAGGTGAGTGTGGGAGGAATTAGATCTGGAGCAGTGCCGACTGTGGCACTGGTAGAAGTCCCAGTACATGATCCCGGGCTGGTTACTGTGACCGTATATGAACCGGCGGCAAGCCCCGTTATATCTTGAGTGGTTGCACCATTAGACCACAAATATGTAAATATTGGAAGCCCTCCAGTTACAGTCAAATCAACAGAGCCTGTGGATTGTCCGCATGTAGCACCTGTGACCGAAGTAGAAAGCATAGGGCAACAACCCACATTGGAGTTGGTAAGTGTAGCCGAAGTGTTAGTACCGGTACACCCTGTACCAGATACTGTAACGCTATAAGTCGTTGCAGTAAGTCCGCTGATATCTTGGGTAGTAGCACCATTAGACCATAAGTAAGTGAATGGACCCGTGCCACCAGTTAAGGTTAGGTCAATGGCTCCATTTGCTTGGCCGCAAGTCGTATTGGTCACTGTTGTAGAAAGCGTGGGGCAAGGACAAGGCGCAGTCAGGGTCACCACAAGGGGAGCACTCGAACAACCTACATTATCTATTACGATAAGGGTGTAAGTACCTCCAGTGAGGGCTGTTTGATTAGGCATGTTAGCCATGATCCCGCTGCCATTGGAGGTAGTCCAGTTATAGCTAACATAGGGTGGAATACCGCCCGAAATTTGAACGGTAATTGAACCATCGTTGCCAAGACAAGAACTAGGGTTTGTTTGAGATTGTACTGTAGCCATCAAACCCGTGGAAACAAACACCATGGCAGTACCACTTAATCCATTGGCTAATGCGGCGCAAGCATTAGCATCTGTGACGGAAATTAAGGTAAAGTTGGAGGTAAAACTAATCGGATTACTAATAGGAGTACCGCTTACATAGTTTGTAACCGTGTAGTTTGTAAAACCATCGGTATAAACCACGGTATATGGCCCTGTTCCTCCAGTGATGGTTGTAATAACAGGTATGGTTGAAATATTGCCGCTACCGCACAAATTTCCGTTTCCACTGATGACAGCGGTGATAGTAGGGCAAGATACCGAGCAAGGTGGGACGGTTGTACCATTGACAATGGTGAGTGTACATGAACTGCTGGCACTGAATGTAGCAGTCACCGTAGTTGAAGTATTGTCTGCTTTAAGTCGAACGCCAGTAAAGGTAACTGGACTAGCAAAAGGTGCCGAGGAAGTCAATGAACCGCCTCCTGCCAGTACATCACCAGAGAGATTAAGGTTTCCTGTACCTGGAGCACCAGAAAAAGTAACTACTATATTTGCCGTAAAATAGTCGTCCGTTGGATCGTTAGGTGTTCCATTGTTGTTGCAGGCACTGGTATTGGATAGTGTAATATCTGTAATGGCACAACTTACGGCACAACTACTGGTATAGACCCCCAAGTTGGTGAAATCGTCTGTCGCGAAGCCGTCCCACTCAATACTCGGATCAAATACGTTGCTGCCGATTGGATCACCACCCGTAATAGTTGACTTGCGGCGAATGGTATTGTCTGCCGTTGAGGTCAGACCAGTACCCCACTCCGTGCCAGGATCAAAGCCAATTTGGCCAATGATATCAACGGAGGAGGAAGCAGATGTTTTGAATAATTCTATGGCATCGTCTCCATTGTAAAACGTCGAAGTAGAGGTTTGATCTGCCTGCGCCAGAATAGTGGCGTTGGCCGTATTTACAGCAACGACAAAAACATCGTTTGCTGCCACGGTTCCCACAAGTGCGATTGTGGTACCTACCGAAACCGAACCATTGAAATAGAAGCGGAGCGAGTAGTTGCCCGTCAGTGTAATGGGTGAAGCCGTAGGATTATAAATCTCAATGGCTTTGTTGTTGCTTGTACCCTCTATGTATTCAGAAATGAACAACTCCGCGCAAGGAGCAGCAGACGCAACAATGCTAAAATTCAGGTTGGAAATATCAAAAAAGATATTATTTGAACAGCGAATCCAAACCCTAGCCGTTGTTGTTGTAATATTAGGCATGGTCACGCTTTGCGTGCCATCATTGGATGTATTGGCAAGCAAGGTTGTAAAGGTCGCTCCGCCATCGGTTGTCAATAAGATATCCACATTGGCGCAACTGACGGGTGCAGCCGTGGTGCCCGCTACATCCCAGGTAACCGTCTGAGAAGAGCCACCCAGGTAAATCACCGCAGTATTAGGAGATGTTACTAAAAATGGCCCTGCAGCCGCCACAGTTGTGACGGTATTGGATGCTTCGCCCGTGCAACCTGCTGTCAAGTAATTATCCCTTGCAGTTACCCGAAAACTCATGGCACGGCCGACAGAGGGCAATACTTCCCATGTTGGGGTAGTATTCGCTAATATGGCTGTTAGATTAGGGAAATAACGCACGGGGGAAGCCACTGGCAAAAAAGAACGGAACACAGGACCAGAAACGTTGGTTGCCGCTGGAGGCATGGTCTGTGTTGGTGTCACCCAAGTATTGATCTGTTCCCAGCAGTAACTCAAGGTACCATCTGGATCGGTCGCAGCAGCGGTCAATACAAAAGGCGTGGAGATCGGTATTGAATAACTAGATAATGCTGTTACCGCTGGTGCCGAATTGCTTATGATAACTTCGACATCGCAAGTATTGGCAGCCACAAAAGGGCGAATTTCAAATAAACTGGCAGTACTGAAATACGCATCGCTATTGGCTTGTACGTCTGGCGAACAAATACCTGCATAGCCCATGATGGTAGCGCCAGAACCTGGTTCTATTGCTGTCCCATCGTTACGATTGCAACCATCATTATATTGAGTGTGATTACCATTGAACTGATGGCCTATTTCGTGGGCAACGTAATCAATGTCAAATGGGTCACCTATGGGGGCACCACTACCTGTAACACCACTGGCCTTGAAGCTATTGTTGCAAACTACACCCAAACCAGCTAGACCGCCTGAGTTTGTACCGAATACGTGGCCAATATCATAGTTGGCATTTCCAATGACAGCATCAGTATTGGTCTGGTTCTCACTGATCATCAAGTTAGGATTGCCATTGGTATAAGGGTCAGTCCCAGCATTGGTATAAACGATGAGGTTGTTGTTGGCGATTAATATCATGCGTGTAGCGCATTCTTTTTCAAAGACACCATTCACGCGGTTCATCGTAGTAACGATGGCAGCCTGAGCCAAAGCGACTGTACCGCCGTGGAAAGTGGTGTATTCCCCAGTAGCAGCAACCGCTAGGCGGTAATCATGGCGTTTGCCACAATCGCCCACTTCCGCTGCATTGGAGTTGTAAGGGGCAGCATAAGTGTCTTCATCCATAGAACAAACGATTTGATCACCTGTGCTTTTTACAAAATCACTTTTAAAGTAAACTATATAATGTTCGGTGTCGCCTTTAGCGTATGGATCTATAAAAACAGAAGTCCCTCCGCCATAAGTCATGGCATGAAAGCCCGTAGGTGTCACATCAAAGCGAATAGAAATAGATGGATTGTCTATATTAATACCTGAATAGGTACGTATATCCTTGAATTTTGCAGCCAATTCAGGGTGCATGATGGGTGAATACCAGATTCGGTAACGCCCAAAAGTGCCATCTGGGTTAGGAAAATACATTTCTGTTCCCAAATTTTCAGTACCAATGTTAGTTTCAGTGGGTACTAAACGTAAAGCATTTTTCAAATCACTAACATTGACTTGAAAGGTGCGATACTTATTAGGAATGATCTGGCGAACAGTGTTCTCCACTGATATCTCTTGGTCAATATCTATCCAATATTGTGACGCAAGAAACGGCTGCACAGATTGACCACTCAAGGTACAACCTAAAAACAAAGAAAGGAATAGTAGTAAATTTTTTTTCATAATGTGATTATATGCAATACGGAAAACGGATTAAAAAAACAAAAAAGTATAAAAAAATGGTTTTCAATATTTTATACTGTATGACTTTTTGCATACAGTATAAAATTAAATAATCAACTCATTTGAGGGCAAAGGTAACCATTGTTTTACAGATAAGATATAGAAACAGGTAAAACTTAATAAAGAAATTCCCCATTCCAATTACCTTTGCAAGATGAAAAATATAATTCTATTTCTACTATTACTTTTACGCTATTCAGATGTACTTTCGCAAAATACTTACGTCTCTTATTTCACTGGCGACACGACCGATGTGAGTGTCGGCACCAAAGGTGGCATTGTGCTCATGGGTGGTGCTGGAGAAAATGATAATGCCATGCGGTGGTTTTTAGAGCGCAGTGGTGGAGGCGATATCGTTGTGATTCGCACGTCAGGAAGCGATGGGTACAATGACTATTTTTATTCGGAATTGGGTATTACCGTCAATTCTGTCCAAACTATTGTGATGCCTACCCTAGCATCGGCCAATGATCCCTACGTGGCTCAACAAATTAGAAATGCCGAAGCACTTTGGATAGCGGGTGGCGATCAATATAAATATGTTTCTTATTGGAAAAACAAACCCGTGGAGGATGCCATTAGATACCTCATCCATGAAAAAAAAGTAGTGGTAGGTGGTACCAGCGCAGGCATGGCGATACAAGGTGCAATATACTTCGATGCCGCCAACGGAACAGTGACGAGTGTAGAGGCCTTGAACAATCCGTACAATCCCAAAGTGAGCATCGGATACCAAGATTTTTTGGATCATGGATTACTCCAAAACCTGATCACGGATACCCACTTTGATAACCCTGATCGCCGTGGCCGTCTCTTAACTTTTTTGGCACGAATGGCCATGGATGAAGGCATTGTCCCAAAGGCAATAGCCAGTGAGGAATATACCTCCGTATGTATTGATACACAAGGTATTGCAAGGGTTTATGGAGATCCTAGTGACAATGATTTCGCTTATTTTATTCAAGCCAATTGCACCCCAGAAAACACCCCAGAAGTCTGCACTAATGGTACTCCACTTACCTGGATCAGAAACAATGAAGCCCTAAAAGTATATAAGGTGAAAGGCACCCAAAATGGCGCTAACACCTTCAACCTGAATGATTGGAAAAGCGGATCTGGAGGAACTTGGGAACACTGGTGGGCAGAAACGGGCGTTTTTAAAAGCGGCAATGGTACTATGCCTCTGTGTAATACTAATGTCGAAGATCTAAACCACAACCTGTTGGCCATATCTGTATATCCAAATCCAATGACCAACCATGTATGGATAGTGAAACCTACAGATGAACCCTTGCTGAACCTACGAGTGACTGATTTGCTGGGAATCACTTATTTGGATACCGTTCTCACCGATGACACTGGCTTTTATTCCACTGAAAAATGGCCTTCAGTTCCCTTATTTTTCATATTCAGCACGGATACCAAGTCGAAAGTGCGAATGATGATAAAAGGAGAGTAATATGGGTAACATAAAAAAAATACGTTGTTAACAATCATTAAATTGTTAAATGCATCATATTGGCACAGTTTTAGTTAAAATAAAGTACCTCCCTTTATTTTATTTTTTACAAACCGCCACAGTTGAACATGAATGGCCAAAATGTACAATCAATTTTTAGTCAAATTCCAATTTTAAAATCGCTTTCGGAGGGGGAGATGATTCGTCTATCTCAAATTGCAGAACGTCGTCTGGTGCCAAAACATGGATATATTTATCTGGCAGACGAGCCAAGTGACTTCATCTGTATATTAGCAAGTGGATCCGTTAAAGTTGGTATTTACTCGCCCGATGGTCGAGAAATCATCAAGAATATCCAACACCCTTACAGTGTTTTTGGGGAATTGGGTCTTACGGGTGAAAATAAACGTTCGGATTTCGCTTGTGCGATGAGCCGCGACGTGGATGTTTTTTTAGTGCGCGTAGATGACTTTAAAGCATTGATGCAGCAAAACTTCAAACTCTCTCAAGCCATTATGGTCAATCTGGGAGAGCGACTACAACGTGCCGAACGGCATTGGGAATCATTGATCCTGAAAGATGTACGTACTCGTATCGTTGAGTTCTTGAAAGAGAGCGCGGGCGCGAGGGGCAGACAGGTTGGTTACGAGACCATGGTTAAACACAGTCTGACCCAACAGGATATTGCCAATTTGGTTGGTGCAAGTCGCCAAACGGTCACTGCGATTTTGAATGAACTAAAAAAATCAAATTTGATCCATTTCAACCGAAATACTATCTTGATTAGGGATATGGATAAGTTGAACTAGACAATTTTTTAGTGTTAAAAATAGCGGGCAGGATGCATGATTGCAACCTGCCCGCTTGTTTTGTATGATTGTGCTGAATATTACTCCACCACTTTCAATACTTTAAAAGTATCTGCGCCCAGTCCCTTGGCTTCTATCCGAATGAGATAAGTACCAGCGGCAAAATTAGCCAAATCAATGCGCTCCTCATGCTCTTGGAGCAAGTTGGTATTGTTTTGGTCTAACAATAATTTTCCGGACATATCGAATAGCAAATACCGCAACGATGTAGCCTCTGAAAGCGATGCTTTCAAGACTAAAAAATCGTGGGTAGGATTCGGAAATAACTGAACCGATCCACTCAATGATTCAGGATTGATGGTTGACACCGTCTCATCCACCGGTTGTAAATAACCTTGAGTCACGATGAGGGTCGAACTTCCAATGGTTTCTACCGCTGCCATTTCGCCTAGACTCCAATCTATGAGTTGCCCGCCTACAACCCCTGAACCCGACGAAGCCGTAATGGCCTGTTGAGCCTGAATATTGGCGGCGCAAAACAATAGTAATATTAATATATCTTTCATAAAAGTATTATTTTTATGCAGGTTGAAATAAGTGTGACCCAGTTTTGAAATGTGCCACACCTATTTCAAACTAGCCTTTTTTATTTACGATTGCGTAATTCCACTTTTAATGCCTCAAAATCAGCCTTCATCTGGTCTATTTGACCTTGTTGTGAAGTGGAAGATTGTGCGGCTGCTTTCAGTGCTGCGACTTCTGCTTTCAGTACCTCAATTTGAGCCTGTTGCTCTTGAATGGCCTTGATAGCCAAGACTCCAAAAGCACTGTAATCAAGTGTAAGCGTGGTACCACCGTCGCGATCTTTCTGTGGATACACCAGTTCTGGGAATAATGGTTGCACTTCTTGTGCAATGAAACCAAAGACTTTTTTGTGTCTTTCCGTATCGCTGATAAATTCGTACCGAGAAGGCTTCAATTCCATTACTTTTGAGATTAGCGAAGGTGCTGCTTCAATGGCTGTTTTGAGTTTACGATCTGAACCTGGGGTATATACACCCGTCGCAGCATCAAATCCGCCTCTGAAGTCAGTATTATGCCATAGACTCATTGAATTACCATCTGTGCTAATTTCCCAGCCGTCAGTAGTTCCAAAACCTTCTAAAAACAAACCATATGATCCACTAGTCACCGATTTCATCCGCAATGTATAAAGCCCTGGATCCGTACTATTAATACCCACCGCTCCGGCACCGCTTACCATGAATGGATTGCGCGAAGTAGATGCATTGTGCTCATAATTCAAGACAAACTTAGAATCTGCTTCTGCACCATCGTTAAGGACAGCATCTACCCTCCATTTGCTATTTTCAGTACCGCTAGAATACAACATCCTTGGAATATTGCCCGTAGGAGAATGCAAACGCAAGTTTGGAGTCAAGTCACTTGGAGGTGTATAATTAATCTGAAACTGCGCTTCAGGCGCACTAGTACCAACTCCAATTTTGCCATCAGCCTTGATGCGCATACGCTCCAGAAGGCTTGTTTCTAATAATATGTCCTTAGCTTCACCTTGACATATAATAGCATCACCATCACTGCGTACGCCAAACAATAAGCCATCTGCTCCTGTATGACCCGTAGCATCATTGGTATATAATGACAATACGCCATTAGTAGTACCATCTATATGCAAGGGTTGAAGAGGAGATGTAGTACCAATACCAACATTACCCGCAGGAGTCAAGGTCATTTTAGGCACTGCCGCAATGGTTAAGTGTACTTTTCCTGTTGCGTTTGTAATACCTGTTCCAAAATCCATATCTTCTGGATTACCGCTGTAAGACCCTATGTATCCGCGATATACATCATTTTCTGAAATGCCAACATAAGTGCCATCGATTCCATTAAATCCACCTACACCATTTTGGGTAGTAGATTTTACATCCAGTGAATAAAATGGAGTGGCTGTGCCAATACCAACCAAACCATCAGCCTTGATGCGCATACGCTCCGTAAGGCTTGTTTCTAACAATATATCTTTGGCTTCGCCTTGACATATAATAGCATCACCATCACTGCGTACGCCAAATAATAAGCCATCTGCTCCTGTATGACCAGTTGCATCATTGGTATATAATGACAATACGCCATTAGTAGTACCATCTATATGCAAGGGTTGAAGGGGGGCTGTGGTACCAATACCCACATTACCCGCAGGAGTCAAGGTCATTTTAGGCACTGCCGCAATGGTTAAGTGTACTTTTCCTGTTGCGTTCGTATTACCTGTACCAAAATCCACGTCTTCATTATTGCCGGCATAAGAACCTATATACCCCCGATAGACATTGTTTTCTAAGAAAGAGACAAAAAAGTTAGTTGGATCTGTGCTATTAATATCTACCCCATTAGAATACTCCGTCAGATTTGAATTACCAACCACACCAGGAGCGATGAATTTAGTCAACCTGTTGTTTGTACCTGTACCACTGACACTTTGTGGAAGTGGAATAGTGCCGCCGCCGCCAGATAAGGTGATATCAGTGCCTGTAATCGTCAGTGTTTGGATCTCATTGGTGGGGCTATTATCTAAATCACCCGTATTGGTGATGGTTGTTCCAGCAATAGAAATACCTGCACCTGCTATATAAGTACCTGCTGGGCCTGTTAAGCCGATAGGGCCTTGTGGGCCTGTTAGGCCAGTCAAACCGATAGGGCCTTGTACACCCGCTGGGCCTCCTGGACCTGTTAGTCCAGTCAATCCAATGGGACCTTGTGCGCCCGCAGGGCCTGTTAGTCCGATAGGACCTTGTGCGCCAGTTGGACCCGCTGCTCCTGTGGTGCCGGCTGGGCCAGTCAAACCAATCGGGCCTATCGCTCCTGTGGCACCAGTTGCGCCTGCCGGGCCTGCTGCTCCCGTAGCACCTGTTAAACCAATAGGGCCTTGTGCGCCAGTTGTTCCTGCTGGGCCAGTTGCTCCCGCAGGGCCAGTCAGACCGATGGGGCCTTGTGCGCCCGCTGGACCAGTTAAACCGATTGGACCAGTCAAGCCAATAGGGCCTTGCGCACCTGCTGGGCCAGCAGAACCTGTTGCGCCAGTTGCACCTGGGGCTCCCGCTGGACCTGTCAAACCAGTGGCACCTGTTGCGCCAGTTGCTCCCCCTGGGCCTGTTAAGCCAATGGGGCCTTGTGCGCCCGCTGGGCCGGTCAAACCGATTGGGCCAGTTGCACCTGTTGCTCCTGCTGCTCCATCTATTCCATTTGCTCCTGCTGGACCGGTCAAACCGATTGGGCCTGCTGGGCCAGTTGCTCCTGCTGGACCTGCTGCTCCGTCAAGTCCATTTGCGCCTGCTGGACCTGCCGGACCAGTCAAACCTATTGGACCGATTGGGCCAGTTGCTCCTGCTGGGCCTGCTGCTCCATCAAGTCCATTTGCACCCGCTGGGCCAGTCAAACCTATTGGGCCGATTGGGCCAGTTGCTCCTGCTGGGCCCGCTGCTCCGTCAAGTCCATTTGCACCCGCTGGACCTGCTGCGCCAGTCAAACCGATTGGGCCGATTGGGCCAGTTGCTCCTGCTGGGCCTGCTGCTCCATCCAATCCATTTGCACCCGCTGGACCTGCTGGGCCAGTCAAACCAATTGGGCCGATTGGGCCAGTTGCTCCTGCTGGGCCTGCTGCTCCATCCAATCCATTTGCGCCTGCTGGACCTGCTGGGCCAGTCAAACCTATTGGACCGATTGGGCCAGTTGCTCCTGCTGGGCCTGCTGCTCCATCAAGTCCATTTGCACCTGCTGCGCCAGTCAAACCGATTGGACCGATTGGGCCAGTTGCTCCTGCTGGGCCCGCTGCTCCATCAAGTCCATTTGCACCTGCTGGACCAGTCAAACCGATTGGGCCTTGTGGGCCTGCTGGGCCACCTGCTGGGCCCGCCGGACCTTCAGGACCCGCTGGGCCGATAGGGCCAGTCATACCATCTGCACCCGCTGGACCCGCTGGGCCTGCAACACCAGATGTGCCTGCAGGGCCAGCTGCACCAGCTGGCCCTATTGCGCCCGCTGAGCCGGTCGCACCTGCTGGACCCGCTGGGCCCGCCGGGCCTGCTGGACCCGCTGGACCTGCTGGACCTTGTGTTGAAGTTACTGTAACAGAGCCACCGCCATTAGACAAAGAAATGATGTTTCCTGCGATAGATAATTGTTGATTGTCAGCATCATTAGATGGTAACCATGCTGTACCGTTCCACTTGAGCGTTTGACCATTGGTCGCGCCCTGTTGTGATAACTGAACTGGAGATCCTGCGATACCAGTACCTGTAAGGGTTGATCCTGTGACGACTACTTGAGTACCCCAGTTGTCGTTGCCTCCGCTCGCGCCACCGGGCTCCCACCTAGCAGCTAAGGTATTCCAGCGCAATACTTGCCCATCAGTAGGCGTAACATTGCTGACGTTGCGCCCTTGAATGCGCGAAACATTGGTGTTAGAGACACTACCTGTCACGTCGCCTGCCACCGTCACTGTTCCCGAAAGGGTGGTTGCAGTAGCGGCATGTTGTGCTTCTAAAGCATAAGGAACGCTTACTAGTTGTGACGGAGTCCCTACTTGGGCATAAGCCGTGCCACCGGCAGGGTCAATTTCCACTTTCAAAAAGTGGAGATTTAAATCCCAACCAATGAGGCCAAAACTGCCACTAGCCACGGCTCCTGTACCTAATTTGGCAGAAAAAAGGCCAAATTGATTGGTCGTAACGCTATGCGTTTCCGCATAAAGAGGGGTTCCACTGGCATTACCTGCCAAGATGGTAAGTTTAAGCCCAATGGGCTGGTCAGCCAGTGCCGCGCCTGTTGCATTTCTTGCAACTCCTTGATAGTTAATGGCTTGCGGTGATTGGGCTGAGATTTGGGTACTAAGAAGTAATGCCCAGAAGAGCAAAAAGAGGATTCTTTTCTGCATTGTTGTAAGTTTTGGATTGAAAGATAGTAAAGTGTTGTTTAACCGTTCGTAAACGAAGGTTTATGTTAATTAATTGCTAAAGGTTACTCCCTGTATTTAATTAAATTTTAGATTATTCATTCTCTAAAAGGATGCCTGTGCTTCCTTTACTGTTTCTACCATGGCCTTTTTCTGGTGATTGGCCAAAGCCTTGTGGATAGAAATAAGTGCCTTGCTCTGAGCCTTGTTTGGCACGTTCTGTGGGTGGTTTGTTGTCGCGCATCCATACATCATTGCGCGTACCAGTAACCTGCCACGATACTTTCATACCGGGCTTTCCGCCGCTAATACGGAAACGGTTGCCCTTGACTTCGTCAGCAATATAGACTTGAGCCCAACCGCCTATACAAGTGAGTTGATACCGGGAGTCTTTATTGAGTGCTTCATAGTAGTTGGGCAAATCAACCCATGCTTGTCCATCAGCGTCAAGCACTGCCATACCCTGATATAGGTTGAAAGCATCCGGGCTTTCAATGCAGGTGTGGGTGAGGACTTTGTTGGCAGGATCAAGGGGATGGTCAATCTGGAAGGATTTAGAGGCACCAAATACCGTACCTGCGGTACGGGTATCACCATTGGGATGTACTTCAAATAGGTTTATACCGTCGGGTTTTTCCGCTAAAAAATAGTAAAGATCACCTTCTTGTCCCGTCACATTTAAGGTAACATTGCCTTTCACATTTGTTATACCGACTTTTCCAGTACCAAGAATCGCCAAATCAGCTTCATCAGGAAAACTTGGCGTTCCGTCTCCATATAAGCGCAACCTGCTTTTACCGATCACGCTATGTACTCCGGCCAAATTGTGGTCATTTACCTTAATATTACCGTTGACCTGCAAGGTTGCATCAGCATCCACTACCGTAGTTCCAATACCTACTTTGTCGCTAACGGAGAGGTTATCTTGAACCCGAAGCCCCAGTAGCCCTTCCATTTCCAGAGTCGTCCATTGATCATTAGGTACACCATCTAAAATACCCGGGTTGATCTGAAAACCTGTCGCACCATTTGAAATTTCAAGTCTGCCACGCGGGTGAGCGGTTCCGATGCCCACTCTTACCGCATTTTCATTGATACCGCCCAATACCAGACAATTACTACATCCTACTTTAGCCTGGTATCCTAATGCTGTTGCATTGCTAACGGTATCCGGTGACAATACGTCGGCTCCTGTACCAATACCCGTATTGTTAGAACCCGAGTTATTGAAGATCAGTGCCTCATAACCAAAGCCTGAATTGCCTGTTCCTGTCATATTTGCAGACAAAGCAGATCTACCCACTGCCGTATTGTTATGTCCCGTTTCATTCTTAAACAAAGAAACAGTACCAATAGCGGTGTTATTGCGGCCTTCAATATTTACATACATAGCGGCATTGCCGACCGCAGTGTTGCTAGAACCAGTGGTATTTTCTGTCAACGCAACTGCCCCAATAGCGGTGTTACCGTTACCTCCAATATTTGAATACAATGCGCCATCACCGTTTGCGGTGTTATTCCTTCCAGTAGTATTCTTGTACAACGTTTTGTATCCCGTAGCGGTGTTTCCATATCCAAGTGTATTTTCAAAAAGTGATTGAGACCCAACCGCAGTATTCCAATGCCCATCAAAACCCGTTGCGCCAATACCATTGTGAAACAAGGCAGAGTCACCTACTGCCACGAGGTTTGAAATAGTGGTATTGGAGGAAAGGGCGTGAATGCCCAAGGCAGTATTGTCGCTACCAGTAGTATTGGCAACCAAAGCAACTGCGCCGATAGCGGTGTTGCCGTTGCCTTCAACATTTGAAGCCAAAGCAATATCACCGACTGCGGTGTTTCTAAAACCAGTGGTATTATCAATCATAGCAACAAACCCAATAGCGGTGTTTCCGTCACCTCCAATATTTAAACGCAATGCGCTATCTCCATTTGCGGTGTTATGCTTTCCAGTGGTATTCTTGTACAACGTTTTGTATCCCGTTGCAGTGTTTCCACTACCCAGTGTGTTTTCAAAAAGTGACTTAGACCCAACCGCAGTGTTCCATTTTCCATCAGAGCCCGTTGCGCCAATACCATTGTGAAACAAGGCGGAGTCACCTACTGCCACGAGGTTTGAAATAGTGGTATTGGAGGAAAGGGCGTGAATGCCCAAGGCGGTATTGTCGCTACCCGAAGTATTAGCAAATAATGCCCTGTAGCCTTGTGCTACGTTATTATGTCCATCAATATTTCCCACTAAGGCTTCATATCCGGTGGCGGTATTTTTATTCCCGATTCTATTTTGGAACATTGCCCCTCTGCCACTGGCGGTATTAGCATTTCCTGTTTCATTAAAATACAGGGTAACAAACCCAGTAGCAGTATTGTCTTCTCCACTCGTATTATAAGTTAATACCCCTGTACCGACACCAGTATTGGCCTGGGCTGTACCATTCGTATTTGAGCCTGCACCAGCGCCCAAAAATAAACTATTACCGTATATTTCTAATCGCGGCATACCGGAAGCATTTTTTCTCAAAGCCATGCGTTCTGAACCGTCCAATGCAAAATGTATCACATTTTCGTTGGGCGTTTTCTCTGTTTCTACCCTGGTATTCCCATCTGTATCGGCTATAAAGGTAGCGGGGGCGCCTCCTGAGCCAGGAGGGCCTGCCGGGCCGATGGGGCCTTGTGAGCCAGTTAAACCAATAGGTCCCTGTGGCCCAGTTGCACCCGTTGGACCAGGAGGGCCTTGTACGGCAGCCACTGAAACAGATCCGCCATTGGTGAGTGATATTACATTGCCTGTTATAGATAACTGTTGGTTGTCACTATCATTGGTAGGCATCCAAGCAGTGCCATTCCATTTCAATGCTTGTCCCGTAGTGGCACCTTGCTGTGCCAATTGTATGGGCGAACCTAAAACGCCTGTACCAGTAATGGTTGCGCCTGTGATCACCACCTGAGTACCCCAGTTGTCGTTGGTACCGCCACCGCCACTTGCGCCGCCTGGTTCCCAACGGGCAGCGGCATTGTTCCATCGAAGTACTTGTCCATCGGTTGGGATGGCATTGCTGATGTTGCGGCCTTGAAGGCGCGAAACAACGGTATTGGTCAAAGTACCTGTGACATCGCCCGTGATGGGAGCATTACCAGAAAGGGTGGTTGCCGAAGCAGCATGTCGTGCTTCCAAAGCATAAGGGACGCTGACCAATTGGGCTGGTGTACCTACTTGGGCGTAAGCAGTACCTCCTGCTGGATCTATTTCTACTTTGAGGAAGTAGTTATTGAGATCCCAAGTAATGAGCCCAAAATTTCCATTGACGATGCTGCCTGCGCCTAATTTGGCTGTAAAAAGTCCAAATTGATTGGTAATCAAATTATGCGTTTCAGCATATATAGGATTACCACTGGCTGTCCCTGTCAAAACTGATAGTTTGACCCCAATTGCTTGATTGGCCAAGGCTGCTCCAGAGACATTGCGGGCAGCACCTTGATAATTAATAGCCTGCGGTGCTTGGGCTAAACCTTGAACACTATATAGAAGGATCCAAGTGAGTAAGATAATGAGTTTCTGATACATAGAATGTTTTATTTATTGACAAAATTAATACTCGTTCTTTGATGGGGCAAAGGTCAGGGCAATTACAAACTGCTACAACTACATGAACATGTGGGTGGCTTGTTGTCCTGATGGGTCAAAGGTGTGGGTGGTTACGCTTGAGTGAGTAGCACTGATCTTACTTAGATCAAGACTGGATTTGCAACTTAAAAAAAATAGTAGCACTGATATTGCAAAGGTGAGCAATGAGAGTACTTAACTATATCAAAATCAACACCTTATGCATTGCATGATGTTTTTTTATACTATCTTTTAATAAATTAATTTTTAGTGGCAGGTTCAGGTCTTAGGGTTCTTGTGATACACTAAAATAGTATAATAATGTTCGCAACCTACCCAATCAATAGACTTTGGGATGGTAACCCTTCGGTTGTTTTCAAAATTAAAGGAAAATATTTTCACTAAATAACTACTTTTACACCCGAAACTCGGTAACCTTTTGTCACAGAATAAACATAAAACACATATAGCAGCAGATGAGAAGCCTGATAAGTCGTTATTTCACAAGTGATTCTGGCACAGGATGTCATCTGTATGACTCTAATGCCATACTTTTCAAGGCATTGGAAGCACGCGAAGATGCTGCTATCAGGTGTATCCAAACCAAGGTAGGCGGCTATGTGCTAAAAAATTCTATGTTTTCTGCCTTAGAAGAAACGGAAAAACCAGAATTGATCAATGATGCCACAATGCTATTGCTCCAAAAAATCCAAAGTGGCGAGTATATTTTTCAAGGGCATGACCCTGCTACCTTTGCCATAGAAACGGCTAGGCGGATGCTCCCCAACTTGCTCCGAAAACAGAAAAAAAATGGACATACTGATTTAGACTCCTTGCATCATCTGCCAGATGTGGATATACTGGCTTATTATGACCAAAAGGAACGGGAAGAAGAAATGGCCAAAAATCTTTCTAAACTGAGTGAAAATTGTGAACGGTTGATCCGTTTGAAGTACTTCGATGGATGGAAAGATGAAGAGATTATTCAACAAAAATTAACTCAATACACTACGGTTGGCACTTTAAAAGTGAAGCGCAGTGAATGTATGAAAAAATTAGCCTCTATTGTAGGCTCAAAATCTAAATAATCGTATGAATAATATATTACCTCAAAACCTTAACTGGGAAGATTGGCTCAGCGACAACCTCAGTGAAGCCGAAAGGCAGCAGTGGCAAGCACTACTCCTGTCTGATGCGTCTATACGGTTGGAATCAGAACAATTGCTTCAATTAGATAAGACACTCCAACAGGTTGCGCTAAGGGAAAAAGTACGCCAAAACGGCAAAGTCGTTATGGAAGAGATAAGCAATCCATCTGGAAACCAACGTGTTAGATATATCATATTGGCCTTGATGATTGTGATGATTGCAGGCTTGTTTCTATTTGTTACGACCAAAGTGATGAATGATTTTTACCCATTGATCCAACCACCCACACCCACAATATTAACACCAACCCAGCCACAAATCCCTGAGAAAGCAGTGGAACCAACGAAAGCCCCTGATCCTAAGCCATCCATTGCTCAATTAAAGACACCACCTAGCAAAAACGAACCTGCCAGTGGTATTCGGGGCAATAACAAGACATCTTCTGTCGTTGACTCGGTATCAATGCAGAATGATTATGTTCGCCCTAATCTAAGCAACTTAAAAGCAACCGCTTGGAATTCCGTAATCATAGCATTAGAAAAAAATCAATTAGAAAAAGCAATCACCCAACTATCCAAAAATCCAGCAAATAATGATACCACGCATTACCTAATGGCTATTTGCCAATTGGAGTCAAATCAGGCGGATAATGCCGCTCGTCACTTAATGCGAATCTATACAAGTAATAATCCATTTTATTCCGATGTTCAATGGCTGTTAGCCTGTTGTTTCAAAAAAACCGGAAAGTTATCGAACGCGCGTCAAATATTGCAAAATATTATGGCTACTCCCAAGCATCCTTGGGCCAAACAGGCACAATCAAGTTTGGATGCTTGGAGAGAATAACTCAACCCGTACATGATTGTTCGAATTTGTCTGATCTCCATTTGTTACCTCCTGCTGTTTATTCAGTTGGCTCATGCCCAAAACACCCCTGATCTGATTGCGAAAGCCGACTCGTTATTCGAACACGGCAGTATGCAATCAGCCCAAAAACATTATGTACAGGTACTCCAAACAATGGGTGCATCTGAAACGAATGGGGATACCCTATTTACCCATGCTTTAACGCAACTTGGGCTCACTTTCTTAAATATGAACGCTCCCCATCGAGCCGATTCATGTTTTAAGATCGTACAAAAACGCGTAGAACATGAGTCCGGGAAACAAAGCCTCCGTTATGCCACCCTTTTCCCACATTTATACAATAGCAACCTAGGCAAAGGCGGTGAACACTTCGCTGACTCTGCATATCTGTATCTGTCACGCTTATTGGACTCTACCGATACCCGTATGATTGATGCGGAGCAACTGCTGGCGTTTAACCTTTTCAGGAAAGGACAAGCGCAGCAAGCCCTGATTCAACTTGAGGTATGTTTGGCAAAAGCCCGCAAGTATCATGGCCAAAATCACGCTTTTTTGGCACATTTTTGCTTGGATGTAGGTATTTTTCACCAAGAGTTGGGCGATATGATAAAGGCGGAGCCGCTCCTGAAAGAAGGGATGGGCTATTTTGAAGCGCAACCGCCTAAAGATGCCAGCGACCTATTTTCGGCTTACCGGAATCTAGCCCAGTTTTACCTCAGTAAAAATGATTTTGTTCAAACAGATTATTATCTGACCAAGGGTACGGCTTTGGTGCTCCAAAACGAAGGTCGAGCCTCTGGTAATAATTTGGTGATGACCTACATGCGGGCATTTTACTACAATCAATTGGGGCAATACGAAAAAACCATAGCCTTGATGGAAGATCACCGCCCTGAATTTAAAACGGTATTTGAGCCTGATGATCGGCGGTTTGCCGCCATATATGGCCATTGGGGCAACGCCTGTTTGCAATTAAAACAATGGGACAAAGCGGGGGAGTTACTCCAAAAGGCTTTGAATGTAGCCAGAAAAAACAAGAGTTTTAGGTATCAGGCTCAAAACCTTGCCTTTTTGGGGATTTGGGCATTTAAAACGGGAGATTTTGAAAAAAGCAGGGCTTTTTTCTCTGAATCGGAAAGTATTTATCAAAAAGCCAATAAGAATAACAGTGCCATGATCGCTGAATCTTTTTTGTGGCGGTCTCTGCTGGAAAATGCCACGGGCAATGAAGATTTGGCCTTAAATTATGCCATGCGCAGTATTAAAAATGCGGAAATGGCGGGGTGGCGGGAATCACTGATGCGATTGAAAGCACTCAACTGCTTAGCCAATATATATGGGCAACAAGGAAAAATAGACTCCGTAGAAGTGCTGTACGAAGAAGTATATGCTTCTTTCCTGCAAGGTACCAAGCGTTTTTTTGCTGGATTGCCTGAATCAGAGCGGCTTTCTTATTTGGAGGCACATACCGGCTTTTTATACCAATTGATGGAATCGTCCTACAAGTATCCATCTGAAAAACTCAATGAATTGGCCTTGAATGCCCGCATAGAACTAAACGGGCTATCGCTGGCGGCCATGATGCAACAACGCCAGACTTTTAAAAATAATCAAGATCCTGCCTATCAAAATCAGTATCAAGCATGGGCTAAAATCCGACAAAAGTTGGCCTCTTTGTACATGTTTCCCGCTTCGCAAACCGCTATATATAAAGATACGATTAGTGTTTTGGAGGCTTCCGCCTTGGAAATGGAGCGAGATCTGAGGAAAAGATCCGCAGAATTCGACATTTTAAAGCCCGAAATATCCATAGACTGGAAATCCATACAACAAACGCTTGGATCTGGAGAGGCAGCCGTAGAAGTGGTGCGCTATTTCAAAAGCAATCGTTTTTTGGAAAGAACGGATACGGTTAGTTATTGCTTTTTTGTGATCCGCCCCAATATTCCCACCCCGCAAAGGATTGATTTGGCCGCTGCCGAAATGGAGCAAGTTTGGTTTGAACTATATACCTTGGACATGAGCGATCAATCGCCCAGTTGGCAATATTCCGACATGACATGGAAGGCCTTTTGGCAGCCAATAGAACCCCTGTTGCAAGGAGTAAAACATGTTTATATCTCCAATGATGGTATCTATCACCGGATCAATTTGCAAACGCTATTCCGCCCCGATGGGAAGCCTGTCGGCTCCGATATGAATATTAGTATTGTGCATAATCTAAGGCAAATAATAGACCTTAAAAAGAAAAAAACTTCCTATAATACGCAAAAAACTGCGGTTTTGGTTGGAAATCCTCGATTTGACTTACCAGTATCTATCGCTTCAACCAGTAAAGGACGCAATGAAAAAAACGCAGATAATGGCATACGCTCGCTCTCTACTGATCCGCTACCTTATACCCAAAAAGAGATTGAAGCTTCCAATGAACAATTAAAACAATACGGGTGGAACACGAAAGTATTGACTGGAGCAGATGCCACGGAAGCAAACCTAAAACAGTGTGTACATCCTGATGTATTACACGTCGCTACGCATGGTTATTTTTTGGATAATATAGCCGAAATGAATGTGGGAAAAGTATCTTCTGGCGCCGTATTGCGCGATCCCTTACTGCGCTCTTTGCTTCTATTTGCGGGCGCAAAACAGGCATTGGATGGAGATGTTTCCAGTTCCTCGCACAACGAAGGTCTGCTGACGGCTTATGAGGTCGTACACTTAGATCTTGACAATACCGATTTGGTCATTTTGTCCGCTTGTCGCACGGCTGACGGTACGGTAATGAATTCAGAAGGCGTTTATGGGATGCAAAGCGCATTTTATGTCGCTGGAGCCCAATCTATCTTAATGTCGCTATGGAATGTGGATGATAAGGCCACCCAAGAACTGATTGCCTCTTTTTATAAATACTGGCTGGGCGGAATGAGCAAACAACAGGCTCTACAACAAGCACAAACAGACTTAAGCCGCCACTATCCTCAACCATTTTATTGGGGAGCCTTTATTCTGGCACAATAAGTGTTTATTATTTCTGGAAAATAAGCGTACTTTTGCGCCCTATTTATAAAATTAGACATAATGAGCGCAACACTATCTATAGTGATACCTGCATACAACGAAGAACGAACCATACACCGTATTCTAGATAAGGTGAAGGCCGTAGAACTCATCAACGGGATCAAAAAAGAAATTATCATTACCAATGATTGCTCTAAAGATGATACTGAAGGTGCCATCAAACGCTACATGGATGCAAACCCTGAACTGAATATCCAGTACCGAAAACACGAGATAAATATGGGCAAAGGTGCCGCACTCCATACTGGAATCAAGCACGCCACTGGCGATTTTATCATCATTCAGGATGCTGATTTGGAGTATGATCCCGAAGAATACAATATTTTATTGCGCCCTATCTTGAATGGGTTTGCCGATGTGGTTTTTGGATCTCGTTTTATGGGTGGTCGTCCCCATCGTATATTGTTTTATTGGCACAGCATTGGGAATAAATTTTTGACCAATACCTCCAATATGTTTACCAATCTGAACCTTACAGATATGGAAACTTGCTATAAACTGTTTCGTGCCGACTTGATCCAAGGCTTGAACTTGCAAGAACGTCGGTTTGGTTTTGAACCAGAGGTAACTGCAAAAATCAGCCGAATACCCGATGTTCGCATTTATGAAGTAGGCATATCCTATTATGGCCGCTCTTATGAAGAGGGCAAAAAAATAGGCTGGAGAGATGGTGTTCGGGCTATTTATTGCATCTTGAAGTACAACATTTGGAGCAAATAGTTGTCCCAGTTGCCCCTTTACTTTCTTGGCTTCACCAAACTATCCATGGGATACCGTGACTGCATCGTATCGCGCAATCCATCGGCCCAAGTCACCAATGTAGTGCGCTGTGCATCAGAAAGCACCGCGTCTCGGTGTATCCAAGTATAGGAGGGTAAAGGCATATTGTACTCGGATACCATTTCTGATATTTCTTCCAATTTATGGTATTGCCGCCTCAGTTTATAGGTATTAAATATCGAAAAATTGAGTTCCTCCACCCCATGATTGACGTGTTTTTGTAACCACCAAGCAACGGGTTGTACATTGGCATACCAAGGATAATCAGTGTGATTGGAATGGCAATCGTAACAGGCTACTTTCAGTACTTGCATCACTTCGTCTGGCACCGGTGCCAATTTGCGAATATCTGAATCAGACAAGGCTTCACCGCTATTGCGTGTAGGTCTGATAAATTGAGCCAACACCAATAATACCGCTAGTAATTTGAGTGCGAGGGTTAGGTATTTTTTCATAGATATGACTATATTTAGATAAAATTACGCAATCAATGGGATTCTGCTATACTTGAACAACACCCACTCCGCTGGTTGTTGGCGGAGACACCAACAACGGCAAAAAAAAAAGCAAAATCACAGTGTACTCTGAAACGGAACGATGGTTACTTTCACTGATTACTGATTACTGTTCACTGATTACTGTTCACTGAAAATCAATATTACTTACGCATCCAACTACCAGCCTCTACCACTTTATTTTCTCCATTTTGAAATATGGCATAATTGAATCCCGGATGAATGCTATAAGCACCAATATTTCCTTTTTTATCAGCGGCAATAAAGCCAACTTGAGCATCTTTACACTGTTGTGGATACTTACGGGCTATTCGTTTGATGGCTATTTCAGTGGCTTTTTGCGGGCTGGCACCACGGCGCATTTCTTCCACTACCAGAAAACTACCCAAGGTGCGCAACACGATTTCTCCAAGTCCGGTACAAGTAGCCCCGCCTACTTCATTGTCAATAAATAGTCCTGCTCCAATAATGGGACTGTCCCCTACCCTACCCCGCATTTTGAATGCCAATCCACTGGTCGAACACGCACCGACCAACCTATTTTCTTGATCCATGCAAAGCATTCCAATCGTATCATGCCGCTCTACATTGATGACTGGTTTGTAATTAGCAGTCACTTTCCATGATTCCCATGCCTTTCTAGCGTTTTCGGTCAAAAGATTTTCTTTCGTAAGTCCTATACTCAAGGCATAATCCAAGGCACCAGTGCCTACCAGCATCACATGTGGGGTTTTTTCAAGCACACTACGAGCCACAGTGACTGGGTGCATGATTTGCTCCAACCCACAAACCGATCCAGCCATTCCTTTTTCATCCATGATACAGGCATCCAAGGTTACAAATCCATCCCGATCGGGCATACCGCCATAACCAACACTGGTATCCTCAGGGTCGGCCTCTGGCACTCTTACTCCAGCCTCTACGGCATCTAAAGCATAAGCACCGTTGAGGAGCATATCGCCTGCTACCCTTGTAGCCTTGGTGTTCGGACCCCAAGTGGCTAATGCAAAAGGCGTAGGCTTTTTGTTTGTATTTTCTAATAAATGAGCGGTTTTATCCCAAAAAGTGGTAGTGGTGGCCGCAATAGCCCCTAGAAATGAGCGGTGTAAAAAAGAACGCCTAGAATTTGACATAATGATAATGGTCAGATGAAGTTGCAAATATACACGTAACCCATAGAACTCTGGATAGGATGCTCTATTTTTTACTATATTGTCATTTTTAATCATACTTTACTCCAATATGTTAAAATTTTTAACACTTATAATACTTCTAAGTAAACACCCGTTCTGAACTTGTTATTTTGTTTAATCCAATATTCCGATTAAGAAAATTTTACTTTTTTTTAATTCAGGTTACTAAACACTTTTTTCCAGACATGATCAATTTAATGTCAAGACAGGGAGCCCGTTACGGTGCTTACCTAGGCAGTGCTTTGCTTGCCACTCAACTTTCTTACGCTCAAACCCCAGTTTCACCTGAGGTATTGGACGATTTTACCGAACGCAGCGTGGTCGCTGAACGTCAGGTGCTGGCCTATCCACCCGTCAGGGAGGCCGACATCTTATGGGAACGACGCATATGGCGCATCGTAGATGTACGTGAAAAACTGAACCTCCCGTTCATTGCTCCAGAGGCACCTTTATTCAAAATATTGGCCAATGCAGTGGAATCTGGAGAATTGATCGCTTATAGCGCAGAAGATGACCGTTTTACCACGGCCATGACACCCGAAGATGTATCCACTACACTCAACAAAACGGACACTATCCTCATCACGGATATACTGACTGGTGATGAAAAAGTACAGGTGGTTGTGAATAACTACAATTGGGAAGATGTGAAGCGTTTTCGCTTAAAAGAAGCGTGGTATTTTGATGCCCGTACCAGTACGCTCAAAGTGCGTATTCTAGGCATTGCCCCCTTGCTTGATGTCAAAGATGAAAATGGAGAATTTCGATTTGAACAACCGTTATTTTGGATACATTACCCATCGGCGCGTACCGTGCTGGCTCAACATAAAGTGGCCTTGCACGGAGGCAATTTAGCGGCTACCGCCACTTGGGAAGACATCATGGAGACGCGCCGCTTTGCTTCGGCCATCACCAAAGAAAATAATGTACGGGACAATCGGCTATCTGATATGTACACTGGTCGAGACCTGCTGATGCAGAGTGATCGGATCAAAAATGAATTGTTCAATTTTGAGCAAGATCTTTGGAGTTATTAAGATCGCTCCAATGATTTTTCAGCCCGCTCAGCCATTTGGCTGAGCGGGCTTTTTTATTCCTATTTTTGCTCAAAAATTCAACATTTTTTTTAAAACATTCAATATTTCATTCAAAAAACCCCACCACCAGTAACCTTTTCCAATGACCCGACATTAACCTTCTGAAAGTTAACAATCTTAAACCTTTTACAAAAATGAAACAGAAATTATTTTTCTTCGCCACCCTCATTTTGGCATTCTGCCTGTTTACCCAAAAAACATTTGCCCAACAAAGTGGGATCAAACCAGAACTATTTATGCTGCGCCACAACAATGGTGGCGGCGGCCTTCCGGCACCTTCACCAGTCCTCACTGGCAATACCCTTGGTGTTGTCACTTGGAAAGGACTGACGGCCATCAATAGTATCGTGACTGGAGCATCCATCCGTTCGACCGCCACCTTGGCCGCACCGGGTATTCTGAATGCCGATATGAGGTTCAGCACCAGCGGCTTTGAGCGAGCCATCATCAGCGCAGAAGGGCTGGTAGGTATCGGTACCATGACCCCCCTCTATCACCTTGATGTGGTGGGCAACACCCACACCAGTGGTAGGTTTTATGGTCGCATCCATTTTGATGTAGGCGAACTGACCGATCTCCCAAGCACCTACATTGATGAAGCCTATTTCGAGCGCAAGTCTCGGGCTCAATTGGGTTTATCAGCCAATGCAACCTACCCTAATGGTGGCATATTGAGCCTTGCACCGGGCGGTGGAAGCCTTGATCGCCAATTATTCAGTGGCGGCAACGACGGATTCTGGACCCGCACTCAAGATGCCGCAGGTGGAAACACTTGGGGGGCTTGGGAAAAAATACTTACTGGTGCCGATATCAATGGTACGGCTGGCCGTGTCGCTAGGTTTACAGGTGCGCTTGGTAGCCCATCGAATACTTTAGGCAATAGCCAACTGTTTGATGATGGTACCGACGTAGGTATCGGTACTACTACGCCTGATGCAGCCTATCTGCTTACCATTGGCGGCGATACCAAGATCAATGGCAACACAAATACCAGTGGATCTACCACGACTGGCAGCCTTCAAGTTGGTACTGATGCCACCGTAAATGGCACTACCCGCCTCATTGGCAAGGTTGCCATTGGTACCAACCCCGTGGCTACCCCCGGCGCACATGCCCTCTATATCGGTGGATCGGCTATTGCGGAAGAAGTGGTCGTGAAACTCCAAACCAACTGGCCTGATTACGTATTTGAGTCTGAATACCAACTGAACCCACTGGCCGAAGTAGAAAAATATGTAACCAAGGAAAAACACCTACCCGGTGTACCTTCTGCTTCCGAAATCGCAGAAAAAGGGGTTCATCTCGGCAATATGCAAAAGATAGAAATGGAGAAGATTGAAGAATTGTACTTGCACCTTATTGCTATGGAGAAGCGGATTCAAACCCTAGAAAAAGAGAATAGCGCATGGAAGGTTAAGGTTGAACAGTTGGAGAAGCACTAAATGCTTTATCAGTCACCATTATTCAACCCAATTCTAAAAAAAATACAATGAAAAATAAAGCAATTACCCTTGGGGTCTTGTTTTGTTGCCTCGTGGGTATATTAGAGGCACAAATCATTGACAATCAAGCAAATATAAAAACAGGGCCTTGGAAAGACATCCAAGAGTTAAATATTTCAGTAGCCGAAAAGGCAACACCTCAACTTCCAGAAAAATTCCGTTTACTGGAATTGGATGTAGAGGCATTGACCACCATGCTTTCGGCACTCCCACCTAGTTTCTCGAAAAAAGATTCGGAGAAGCCTACGATGGAAATCGAAATTCCGATGCCCGATGGTAGTACCGAGCGATTTTTGGTATTCAGTGACCCAATCATGCACCCTGATTTGGCGAAACAATATCCGGAAATTCAAACCTTTGCTGGCCAAAGTTTGAGCGATCCAACCGCCACTATCCGTATGGATCTTTCACCGCATGGTTTCAATGCCCAAATACTAACCGACAAACGTGGGAGCATCTACATTTCGCCTGTCACTGTGGGCGATAACCGCCACAACATCAGTTATTTCAAGCAAGACTCAAAACGAGGTGATGCATGGAAATGCCTCACCGAAGCACAGGAGATGATTGGACGCGACCAAATCGGACAAGAATCATTTGCAGGTCTTTGCGGCAATCGCCGCGAATATAGATTGGCATTGGCCTGTACCGGCGAATATGCAGGTTTTCACGGCGGCACCATCGCACTAGCATTGGCTGCCATGAACACGACCATGAATCGGGTCAATGGTATTTACGGTCGGGAAGCCTCCATGCGCATGAATATTATAGCGAACACGAGTCTGCTCATATTTCTAGATGGTACCACTGACCCCTACGACAATGGTGATGGCAGTGCCATGCTCGGGCAAAACCAAGCGACCTGCGATGCCATTATTACAAGTGCCAATTATGATATTGGGCATGTATTCAGCACCGGAGGTGGTGGTATTGCCACACTCGGAGTACCATGTACTGGTTCAAAAGCAAGAGGTGTAACTGGAAGATTACAGCCCATAGGCGATGCCTTTGATATTGATTATGTTGCGCATGAAATGGGTCACCAATTCGGTGGCCGCCACACATTCAATGAAAACAGCGTTGGCGAATGCAATGCCGCAAATGTAAATCCGGGTACAGCCTTCGAACCTGGAAGCGGTACCACCATTATGGCTTATGCTGGTATTTGTGGATCATCCAATGTACAAGCAAACAGCGATGCCTATTTCCATGCCATTAGTTTGCAAGAAATTGGCAATTACGTGACCTCTGGAGCAGGCAGCACCTGTGGAACACTCGTTGCCGTCAGCAATGGTAGCCCCACAGTCAATGCAGGTGCTAATTTTACCATACCAGCCGGCACCCCGTTTAGATTGACCGCTTCGGGTACGGATCCCAATGGGCATCCGCTGACTTATTGTTGGGAACAGATGGACAATCAGATTATCCCACAGCCCCCGGCAGCATCCGCTGTTGGTGGCCCCCTATTTAGGTCTTTTAGTCCGGTATCTTCTCCCATTCGCTATTTTCCACGGTTGCCTGTTATCTTAGGAAACGCGGCTGCATCGGTTTGGGAAGTATTGCCGAGTGCGTCCCGAAGTCTAAACTTCCGAGTCACTGGAAGAGACAATATAGAGGGTGGCGGTTGCACTGAAGAAGACGATATGGTAGCAACAGTGGTTGGTACTGCTGGGCCTTTCACCGTTAATAGTATAGGCTTAGTAGATAATTGCTTGGTGATTGGTGAAAAGAACGTCATCAATTGGAGTGTAGCCAATACCAATCTGGCACCAATCAATTGTACCGATGTGGACATTTGGCTTTCTACCGATGGAGGTAACAATTTCACCGTTCAGTTAGCCAATGATGTACCCAATGATGGTACAAATGAAATCATTATACCCAATGGCAACCTCACTACTCAAGGTAGGATTATGGTCATAGCGGCTAATAATGTCTTTTTTAATGTCAATAACGCCAATTTCAGGATAGTAGAATGCGTAATTAACCGCGTTGTGACCGATAACCCTGCCAGCGGCACTTATAAGGCGGGTCAAAACTTGGAGACGATGGGTGATGTCGTCGTACTCAGCGGAACCCAAGCAAGGTTTTTTGCAGGTGAATCTGTCCGGTTAAAGCCCGGTTTCTGGGCTAGGGCAGGCAGTGATTTTCAAGCAAAAATAGTACCTTGCAACTCTTGTCTGACGACAAAGCCTCAAGATCTAGTCACGATTTCTGGAGAATCTGACAAAGTTTATTTTCATGAAATACCGGCCAACGAACGAACCAAGGCAGCGATTGATTCGCCGTTGAAAGCATTTGCTTTCCCCAATCCATTCGATCAATCGTTCAATATCAGTTTCGATCTTGAATCAGCAGGGAAAGTAGAGATCACCTTGTACGACCTAAATGGCCGACAGGTACAGGTCTTGTATCAAAATGAGGTACTCAGCGCTGGACGCCATCAAATACCTGTTCAGGCCGCTCATTTGGTATCTGGTGTATATGATTGCAGGATCATCAGCCAATCATATAGGGCTCAGATCAAATTGGTGAAAATCAACTGATCGTAGGAACGATATTCCGTAGTGTTTTTTTTGCAAGGGCGATAAAAATGGAATCTGGTAATCATCTTTATCAGTCCACTTTTTATCGCTCTTTTACATTACAATAGTCCAGTAAGAAATTAAGGCACTTTGCAACCTTATTTGAGTCTGGCGAAGTAAAAATCAAGTAGCATGTAGAAAGTTTATTTAATTAATAGTGGTCGGCTTGACATGCATTTTATGCATAAGTGTCAATGATACGTTAGCGACAAGGATATTGTAGTGGATATTGACTAATAAATTCGTACCTTTGCGGCGATTAATAAAATATAAATATTTTCTATATACATGTTATCAGTTAACAATGTTGCCTTACAGTTTGGCAAACGGATTCTTTTTGACGATGTCAATTTAAAGTTTACAAAAGGCAACTGTTATGGCGTTATTGGAGCCAACGGAGCCGGAAAATCTACTTTTCTCAAAATTTTATCTGGAGAGATAGAAAGCACTAGGGGGACTGTAGAGATCACACCCGGTGAAAGGATGGCCACATTGAGCCAAAACCACTTTGCTTTCGATGAGTTTCCAGTGATGGATACGGTGATTATGGGCTTCAAGCGGCTCTATGAAATCATGCAAGAAAAAAATGCTATTTATGACAATCCCGATGCTACCGAGGCAGACTCCATGCGAGCCGCAGAATTGGAGGGCGAATTTGGTGAAATGAATGGCTGGATGGCCGAAAGCGATGCCGCCGAATTGTTGAGCAACATGGGCGTACATGAGTCATTGCACTACAAACTGGTCAAAGAACTAGATGGTTCGGAGCGCGTAAAAGTATTGCTGGCACAAGCCCTATTCGGAACCCCCGACATCCTACTCATGGACGAACCTACCAATGATTTGGATGCCGTAACAACCGATTGGTTGTGCAATTTTTTGGCTGATTACCAGAATATCGTTATTGTGGTATCGCATGATCGCCACTTCTTGGATATGGTCTGCACCAGTGTCGTGGATGTGGATTTTGCTAAAATCCGAATGTTTACAGGCAACTACACTTTCTGGTATGAAACTAGCCAGTTAATGTCGCGCCAAATGTCTGATAAGAATAAAAAAGTAGAGCAAAAACGCCAAGAGATGATGGATTTCATCGCCCGATTCTCGGCCAACGCCTCCAAGTCCAGACAAGCCACTAGTCGCAAAAAGGCTTTAGAAAAACTGAATTTGGAAGAAATACAGGTCTCCAGTCGCCGTTATCCCTATATTGCGTTCAAACCTGAACGCGAACCAGGTGATGTCATCTTGGATATCGAAAACCTATCTGCTAAAAATGAATCCGGTGAGTACCTGTTTAAAAACATGTATCTCCGCTTCAATAAGGGAGAGAAAATCGCCATCATCAGCCGCAACGCGCTGGCTGTGACCGCTTTATTTGAAATATTATCAGGCGAACAAAAAGACTTTGGTGGAAGTTTCCAATATGGTCAGACCATTGCACCACAGTACCTCCCCAACGACAACAGTGCCTTTTTCTCGGGCGATCAAGATATGAGCCTCATTGATTGGTTGCGCCAATACTCTCAAGAGAAAGACGAATCATTCATTCGTGGATTCCTTGGTCGTATGCTTTTTGGTGGAGAAGAGGTATTCAAGCGTTCTGGTGTATTATCGGGTGGTGAAAAAGTACGGTGCATGATGTCTAAAATCATGTTGTCCAATCCAAATTTCTTGATTCTTGACGAGCCCACCAATCACCTGGACCTAGAATCCATTACTGCACTTAACAATGGCATGCAGGAGTTCACTGGCAATATCATTTACACCTCACACGATTATCAAATCCTTGATTCTGTAGCAAACCGTATCGTAGAAATCACGCCCAATGGCATGATTGATCAATCTATGACTTATGGTGAATACCTGCACAGCGATAAAGTAAAAAATATGCGTGCAGAACTATACGGAGAGTTGATGATGGCCTAATCGCTGTTGAAAATCTCCTGTTAGTAACGGTTAAACAATACCTGTTCTTATACTACCAAGGTTTTCCTTAGTTTTTGCTAGCATAAAAAACAGCCCGACGCTCTTATATGAGTGTCGGGCTGTTTTTTATACTCGCTCGCGAGGGTTTGCAACCCGAGCAGACCGTCAGCAGGTCTCTGACCTGCAATTATTACAACGAAAAAAGCTCAGCCACTCTTCCGAGGGCTGGGCTTTTTTTCATTATTCTATATCAATCGAAATAATCAAAAGAGGTTACTTCGTTTGAATCATCTTCCTAGTAGCACTATCAGTACCCGTCTCAACAGTGTAGTACAGTACACCTACGGTGTTCAATACGGCACGATCAATCGTGATCACGTTATTGCCTTTTGCAAAAGCACCTGATTGTTGGAACACTACCCGACCTGTTTCGTCAAAGATACGCAAAGTAGCCGCTGCTGCCGCTGGCAGGTTGAAGCCGATCTGTGTCTTGCTAACGAATGGGTTTGGTACGTTCTGGTACAATTCGAAGCCTACGCCTGTGATGGTTGATCCGTTGGCACTGTTGAAACGCAATGCTACATCCTGACGACCGCTTTGGCCATAAGCCTCCGCGCGAGTGATGCTGCTTGATACGCTCAACATCCTGCTCAATTGACCACCTATATTTGCGCGGAACTTCACTTCAAACTCGCCAGCAGTTTTGCCGTCAAATGAAGTCGTTACTGCATCCGCAAATTTGCCAAAGTTGGCAGCTGTCATGCCTTCTGTAACTGGGGTGATGTCCAACACTTCCAATCCAGCAAACTTCAGTGTGAACTGGTATCCAGCCACTACTTCCGATGCTTTGAATCGTGCGGTGAAGATTTCACCCGCTTTCACAGATTGGTCATTCACATCAAACATCATCGTGCCTACATTGCGATCATCAGCACTCATCAAGGCATTCGCGATCACTGAGTTGTTTACGTCTCCTACCTTAACCGCTACAAAGTTGTTGCCTAGTCCTGATCCTCCTGTTGCAGAGATCGTTTCTGGGAACACCGTTTGGAACGGATTGCCCGGATTCGGGAACGCAAATGTATTATCCACAAACCTCCATGAAGTGTTGTTTGGTAGATC
>JANMMZ010000044.1:0-58047 GCA_031373665.1 Saprospiraceae bacterium
CACCCTTGCCTCCGACTATAAGATTCCGGTCATAACGGCTCTTTCAGGACTAAAAGTTTTACCTTCGCACCTGTTAGAGTAGTGGCATGCCCGGCACACCAAACGGCGAGCCTCTCTGAGGCTAGTTTTATGAAAACGAATCAACCTCGCAGTTGATCGGGGAGATGAAGATTTGGATATGCATATACCCGCGAATCTTCCTTCGATATTACAAACTTAACCCTCTAAAGTGAATAATTTGTGGTTTCTAGGGCTTTTTTGCCCCTATTTTGTCGAAAACCAATCATGATTTGATTTATATTTTCAAATTTTGAGCCTTAAACTAACGATTATGTACAAAAAGCACCTTATTCTCATCCCATTTTTGGCCATCGGCTTCTGCGCTATCTCCCATGCTCAAAGCGAGCAAAAAGCCATCAAAGCCGTTATCAATCGCTTCTTTGAAGGATTAGAAACGGGAGATACTACTTTGCTCAAAAGCACTTGTACCGACAAACCGCTCTTACAAAGTTATGTGCAAGGGCGCGATGGGAAATGGAAGGTTGTGACCGAAGAGTTTTCGTCATTCGTGCGGATCATCGGAACACCACACAAAGACAAATATCATGAAGCCATCAAATTCAAAGGGCTTCATGTAGAGCCAGCCTTGGCCAGCGTCTGGACACCTTATACTTTTTACCTTAATGACAAGGTGTCACACTGTGGAACCAACTCTTTCCAATTGGTCAAAACCGATGCAGGTTGGAAAATTCAATATATCATTGACACCCGCAAAAAGGATTGTAAATAATGGTAAAAAACAACAAAATTCCTTAGAAATCCTTACGAAAATGCAGCACCGCACCAACAGAGATCACCTGCCAACCGGCTACGATATACACGTACCAAGTACCAAAATTTGATTTGGCTCCAAACCAATCGCCGCCCGACTGCCAGATAAAGCCTAGGATCAAGAGGGATTTCACTATTTCGAATAAAATTGCATAACGGCTTTTATCCATTAACTCGGTATAGGCATAAATGGATAAAAACATGAAACCGCCATAGTAGTAGATGCCTGGGATACCGATTGGGCCTAAACAAGCAAAAAAGTAAACCAATAGGAAGTAGTTGAAAAACATCTGCGCCCAAGCCCAAGCAATAAAATGTTTGGATGCTGATGGGGTGTCATATTTTTCAAAATGATACACATCTGAAATGCTGAATACTGGGTGATTGGATTTTACATCTTCTGGTCGCCAACCCGTAGGCATGAACCATAATTTGACTTTATCAGTCCATTTTTCGGTATGCCAAGCGTCAGACCAAAGCAGCACTAGGTGTTGGAAATTGATTTTGAAGGGATTCCAAGTACGCGCAGGGCGTGTGATGCCGTATATGGGTTTCACGGTGCTCATCTCTGATTTGAAAGTGCCAAACCACCGATCCCAAAGTATAAATATCTGTCCGTAGTTTTTATCTAAGTACTCCTTGTTCATGGCATGATGTACCCTGTGGTGGGAGGGTGTCACGAGAAAATACTCTACAATGCCCATTTTATCAATGAGTTGGGTATGATACCAGTACTGTAAAAATAGGTGCAGAGGGCCAATAATGGCCACCATTTCTGTCGGAACACCCAATAGAGCCGCTGGCAAGAGCAGTATTGTAAAATAATTGACAAAAGTAGAAACGGATTGTCGCAAAGCGCAAGCGAGGTTAAAATCTTCACTGCTATGGTGTATCACGTGGCGATTCCATAGTATATTAATTTCGTGGCTCCACCGATGTACCCAATAGCCTTGAAAATCAACCGCAACAAAAGCAATGATGAAAATAAGCCATCCTGCCTCTATATGTACCAAAGCCACGTGCGTTACGAGCCATTGGTAGGTCAATATACTGACACTTAACCCTAGTACATCTTTCACCACATTGGTGATGCCAGAACTGAAACTGGATACACTGTCCAACCCTCTGATGACTTGGGCGCCACGCCGCCATTCCACAAATTTTTCTACGAAAAATAGCAGCACAAAAATAGGCATCACAATGTTTAATATTTTGCCGTAGGCTTCCATAATTATAAATAATGAATGAGTAATTATCTGTAAATCAATTTTATAATGCCAAAACTACTCTGGTATTCCATACACATTGAAGCGATTGCCCCTAAGAAATCCAATCAATGTGATGCCAAACGTTAGCGCAGACGCTACTGCCAGACTAGAAGGTGCACCCACCGCACAGACCGTTCGAATACCTGCCATAGCCGCTTTTTGAACCAGTTCAAAACTGGCTCGACCACTCAGCAACAAAATATGCTGATCCAGTGGTATGCTCCCTTCCGCTACAAAATGCCCTATGAGTTTATCCAAAGCATTATGCCGGCCTACATCTTCCCGAATAGCAATCAATAGCCCTTCTGTATCAAAAATGGCCGCTGCATGAAGGCCACCTGTGGCTTCAAAGGTTTCTTGGTGTTTCCGTAGTTTTTCGGGCAAAGTATAAATCACTGCTGGATCAATGTCCCATTTGTCGCCTGATACCACACATGATATGGTGGTTTGTAATGCTTCAATAGAACTTTTACCACAGACACCACAACTTGATGTGGTGTAAAAATGCCGATCCAATGAAGACATATCAAACGCTAAATCGGGGTGCAAGATAGCCATTACTACGTTTTCTGTCACCACTTGAACACTCAAAATGTCATCTTTTTGCCGAACTATGCCTTCTGTAAATAAAAAACCCCTGACCAGATCCTCATCTTGTCCGGGTGTACGCATGGTGATAGAAATATTTTTTTTAATACGATCCGATTCATCCCCATACTCCAGCCTAAGTTCTAGGGGTTCTTCTACTGCCAGCAAATCCACTGTATTTGCAGAAGTAGCCGCACTAAACCGCTGAATATTGCACCTTACCATCATAATCAATTAAAATTTAGATTGTTCAGATACGCCTCTAAAGTATCCACGCTTTGTAAGCGGCTGTCTTGTTGGGGTGTCACGGTTACGATAGGGGATTGCTCTAAAAAACGCCGCAATGATTGATTTCCTCCCACTACCCACTCCACCAATGGGGTGGCAGCGGCAGCCTCATAGATGGCAATCAAAGGTTCTATTATTTGGGTTGAAATGGGCAAAAACGCCGTTGCCAAGGCTGAAGATGACCGTGATTGGCACAAAGATAATATATCTGATGGTATTAGGAATGGATAATCACAACCGATCACGAGCCAAGCATCTGAATGGTGTAAGAGTGCCGACAGTACTCCATTGATTGGGCCTATACTTCCTAAAGTTTCGGAATCGAGTACAAAGCCCCCACTCCATCCTGCTTGCACAAAGCCAGGTTGTTGGGCGGAGCGGCAGGAGATGAATACTTGATCACAATGGGGCTGCAACAGGTCTGCAACCCGCAAAAACTGCAACCTTCCATCATAAGAAAGCAAGGCTTTGGCATCGCCCATGCGGGTGCTATAACCTCCAGCAAGTATTAAACCATTCATAAGACCAATGCAAAAACACCATCCTGAACGTGTGTCAGGATGGTGTCAATATATGCCTCAGGGAAGAACCCTAAACTAAGTACAAATTACTTACCGCGCAAAGCACGTGGAATCTCAATAGAAGCAATCGGAATAGAAGTGTTGTTTGTTATTTCAACACCCTTAATGGCTGCTATGTCGCGTACACGAATGGTAGAACCCAATTCCATTGTCGAAATATCAGCAACAACTTCATCAATCGCAAACTCAGGAGTGGTCATGATGTTGATAGAACGCATAGAAGGAATGAACTTACCACCAGCCTTAACGCCTGGAGCAGTACCTTCATAACGCACTGGAACTGATGCTTTGAATTTTTTACCCGGAACCAACTCTAGGAAGTCGAGGTGAATAACCTCGTCTGAAACTGGATGGAACTGAATATCTTTTACGATACACTTGTGTGTTTTGCCGTTCAAAGAAATTTCAGCCATTTTGAATTTTGGTGTATAAATCAGATGACGAAATTCTGTAACAACGAGTGTGAAGTGGGTAGCATCGCCGCCACCGCTTTGATACATCACTGCTGGAATATGGCCGTTACGGCGAATAGCAGATGCTGCTTCTTTGCCTGATCCTTCCTTGCGATGTCCTTGTAATGCAATGATTTCCATTGTTTTATATCTAAATGTGAATATCTTATCGTAAAAATGGCCACAAAGGTACGATTATTACTCTCAATTATCCTAACGTTCAGAAAAATATTTTTGTCTTTTTATTTATGAACGGGAAATCAATAACTTATTGAATTTGATCTGATTCATTTACTCGTTCCTTACCCTTGGTGTCAACCAGCACTTCTATGGCTCCTGCGATCTCCAAACCAGCATGACGACCAGTGTCGTGAAAAACTGTTTTGCCATTAACTAGCAGTTCGACTTCCAAGGTTGCCTGTAAACTTTCATTGATTTTGCCTGTCATAGCACCCGACAGGGGCGAGATTAAGGCGGTGCCAGCGGCTTGCTGGGCCATGATACGGAGTTCAGAGGAGGGGCCTTTATAGATCAACTCCACTGTTTCGTCGGTAATGTATAGGCGTTTCTTGGCCCCCGTATAAGTAGCAAACTTATATAGTTGTCCATCCAACCAAAAACCACTGATAAAGCCAATGAAATGAGTACCAAGCCAAGGAATATGTGCCACCGATGCCAGTAAAGAGGCCCTATCATACTTATCAAAATGATTGCTTTGCATCCAAACGTATGCTTTGGGGAAAGAACTCCCCCAATCTTTTTCTATGTACCCTTTTCCGCCTTCAAACGATTGGGACACCCCATTGATCAGTAGCGTACCCTCCAAATAGTGCTGGACACTCACCACCCCATGATTGCATTGCATAAATGGTACAAATGAATACCACCCCATGATACCGGGAGCGCCCAACATACTGGGCCAAGGGTTTATATCTTTGAAGTATACCGTACCTTTCAGCCCGGGTAAATCGAGTGTCATCCGATCCGAAGAAAAGTAATTTCCTCCCAGCCGAAGTTCAAAACGCGAATCTGAAGGCTGAAAATCCTGTGCTTCAAATTCATGATAGGAAGCGATACACTTTGTACCATCCATTACCTGAATGAAGGCATGTTGATTGCCTGCTGTATCCATCGAAATGCCGGGAATAACGGCCAAGGCTTGTGCGCCATCAGGAGACACGATTTTGAGATACCAGCCCTCAAAATAAGACCGGGTCTGTCCCCAGCCGTGATACATATCAGGATTCCAAACTGCGCGAAGGGTGCGGGTGATATTCATATGTGCGAGTTGTAAACTTTTGTATTAGTTTTATCAAACGGCATACTGATGCCATCATCAGAGGGTTATTCTACCAATTACATTAAATATTTCTATCATTAAGCCTTTACCACCGAAGAAAGATTCCTCAATAAATGATCCGCTAAGACTAAGGCAGCCATAGATTCCACAATAGGTACAGCCCGTGGCACCACACAAGGATCATGGCGACCCTTCCCTTTCACCACCACTGCATTTCCTTGGGCATCTATAGAGTTTTGATCGCGCATAATAGTGGCTACGGGCTTGAAAGCAACCTTAAAGTATATATCCATACCATTAGAAACGCCGCCTTGTATCCCCCCCGAATGATTGGTAGCAGTAGTGATGCGCTCGCCAGCCACAAACTGATCGTTGTGCTCAGACCCACGCATACTTACCCCCGCAAAGCCCGATCCATACTCAAAACCTTTGGCGGCATTGATGCTCAACATAGCCTTACCTAGATCAGCGTGCAACTTATCAAATACTGGTGCACCCAACCCAATAGGGCAACCCTTCACCACTGTAGTAATCACACCACCAATGGTATCGCCCTCCTTTTTGATTTGCTTAATCAAGTCTATCATTTGAGCCGCTACTACTGGATCAGGACAACGGATTTCATTGGTTTCTGTATTCGACAGATCCAAGTCATGGTAAGATGGCTCCAATATAATATGCCCTACTTGACTTACGTAAGATTGAATTACAATACCGTACGCCTTCAAAAATAACTTTGCAATGGCTCCCGATGCCACCCTAGCCGCCGTTTCTCTAGCACTGCTCCGGCCACCACCCCTATAATCGCGGTGACCCCCATATTTTTGAGCCCAAGTGAAGTCTGCGTGGCTGGGCCGGAAAGCATCCGCGATATGCTCATAGTCGCGGCTCCGTTGATCCTCATTGGGTATCAGTATAGCGATGGGCATACCAGTGGAGTAGCCCTCAAAAACACCGCTAAGTATTTGTATAGTATCAGACTCCCTTCGTTGTGTCACAATGGCACTTTGACCTGGCCTGCGCCGATCCATCTCCTGTTGTATAAAGTCAGGATCTATCTTGACCCCAGCAGGACACCCGTCCAATATACAGCCAATGGCTGCCCCATGTGATTCACCAAAAGTAGTGATCCGAAATATATGCCCAAAACTATTCATTCAATTTAAAGCACGTTTGCTAATTGTTCCTTGATCTTCTCCAATTCATCCTTCATTTGCACAATGATGCGTTGTATTTCTGCTGAGTAGGCTTTGGCGCCCAAGGTATTAATTTCGCGACCCATCTCTTGGCCAATAAACCCAAGAGAACGACCCACAGAATCAGAGTTGCCGTTGAGTTGCTCCAAAAAGTATTTGCAGTGCTGATCCAATCGAATTTTCTCTTCCGTGATGTCCATTTTTTCTAAGTAGTACAACACTTCTTGCTCAAAGCGGTTCAAGTCAATATTTTCTTTCCCGAAGTTTTCCTCTAGATTTTTCATCAGCCGTTCCCGCATCTTGACAAAACGTTCCTGTTCAAATGGCTCCAAGTCTCTTAGCAACTTAATGATCAAGTCCACCCGCATCCTAAGGTCACTTTCCAAGGCTTTCCCTTCTTGCAAGCGAAACTTTTTAAACAACTCAAGTGCCTTCGTGGTCGTTTCACAGATCACCGCCCATTCGCCCTCATCAATATCGCTCGTAGGAGTAGCCACTACATTGGGAATTCTCAAAATAGCCTGAACCAAATCTGTTTCAGTACCAAATTCTTTGGTAAGCCTTGATAGTTCGCGGTAATACCCCCTGAATAAGGCTTCATTGAGCGTCACGGCTGCTGCTCCATCTGCATTTTGCACCTCCACCAGCACATCTATCTTGCCGCGTTCGGCATGGTCGGTGATGAGTTTTCGCAGTTCCACATCCCGTTCTTTATAATCGCCAGGTAAGCGCAATTTAAGGTCAGTAATTTTAGCATTTAATGCCCGTACCTCTACCGAAATAGTTTTTTCGTCAAAAGTTCCCGTAGCGCGTCCATAGCCAGTCATTGATAAGATCATATCACAATAAGTAGATGCCGAACAAAATATTTAGCGTCGCAAAAGTATGTAAAACGCGTAAATATGAGGTATTTTGATTTTTTTTTACAAAATTATTTGTAGATTCAAGAATTAGAGCGAGTTTCGCCGCTGATAAGGAACATTAAATTGTTTCAGGACACCATAAACGGAGGAGCAACCTAGGTTTTGATGACATGTGTTTGAAATATTTACACCTTGATTGGTAAATATTTCAATAAATGTTTGTGCTTATTAAAAACAGTGCTATCTTTGCACCTCGTTTTCGGGAAAATCCGATTTTCGTTCATAATTAATTCAAAATCAACGAAATAAAACATGAGAAAGGCTGACCTGGTAAACGCAATTTCCGAAAAAACCGGTATTGCAAAAGTTGATGTACTGGTTACATTGGAAGAGCTCTTTAAAGAAATCAAAACAACCATGACAAGTGGTGAGAACGTGTATGTGCGCGGTTTCGGCAGTTTTGTTATCAAAAAACGCGCTAAAAAAGTAGGCCGCAACATCAAACGAGGTAAGTCTATTGAGATACCTGAACATTTTATCCCTTCTTTTAAACCTGCAAAGATTTTTTCGGAGTTGGTGAAGAAAAATGTACATACCCTCCCTGACGACGAGAGCGAAGAATAATACTTGAAGGTCATTTCTATTGTATTGAGCATCTGATAGCAATTTATTAAATATTACAATATGTATAAGTTTCAGATTTGGTCAGTTGCCGGTGCATGTTTACTATTTTTAGTTTTGTTCTTTGGTTTTTCTACTAAGCCGAACAAACAAAAAATAATAGAGCAGTCAAGGAAAATTAATTTAGAAAGTACGAGCCTTGATTTATTGCTCGAGGATGCGCATAAAAATTTGACCCAAGATCAGTCAGATCATCTTGCAGAATTGGATCAGTCGTTTAATAAAGCAGCCGATGACGCTAGTAAAGCGGTTATTTTAAAACAACTATCCGGTTGGTGGTATCAGGCAAAAAACTTGCCCGTTGCTGCTTCTTATGCCGAGTTGGTTGCGATATCCGAGAAGTCAGATACGGCTTGGTCAGTAGCAGGTGCTTCTTTTTATGAAGCCTTGACGCTGGAAAAAGATGCCGAAAAAAGAAAATATTGCGCCGATCATGCTGTCAAAGCATTTGAAAGTGCCATTTCGATTCAGCCTCAAAAGGTGGAACACCGGGTAAATTTAGCCTTAATATATGCTGAAAATCCGCCTCCTGAAAATCCGATGAAGGCTGTTTTGATGTTGAAAGACCTAGAAGTCCAAAACCCAGCCGAACCCTCGGTGTATAATGCACTGGGAAGATTGGCCATCAAAACAGGACAATGGGACAAAGCCATCGCAAGATTGGAAAAAGCCTGGTCTTTAGATAAAAGGAATCCAAATACCCCCTGCCTGCTGTCAAAAGCATATGAGGGAGCGGGTAATTCAGATAAAGCGAGCGAGTATGCGACCCTTTGCCGTCGTTGAAAACTTACAGAAACAAATATTTATTAACTTATAACATCAGAGCAGTATGCCTTGCGGGAAAAAACGTAAAAGACATAAAATCGCTACACACAAGCGTAAAAAGCGCCTTCGTAAGAATCGCCATAAGAAGAAGCGTTAATCACTGAACCAAGGTCAGGTATTCTTTATTGAGTATCTAATACCAAGGTCAGGGGCAGACGCAACCGTTGTAGAAACTTTCCGGAAGCCCTATTGCTACCGGAAAGTTTTTGCTGTTTGCACACTTAGTAATGGAGAAACAATAACTTATCCTTTTTAACTGATTGGTTATCACCCAAACTGTCCATCTTTTCACTTAAATAGCACCACTATTCGCGCGAAAAGATAGTTGTTTGGTCAAAACTAAATCTACCTAAAAAGAACAGTTATTACCTCACCCTTACTTATAGGCTCATAGAGCCTGATTTTAATTGTATTTATGGTTAAATACTCGTATTTTAGGCTACTTAACCATTTTCAAGATTGTAGGTCACAAGCATTTTACCCCGATATTTGTGAAACGGCTACAAACACATTTGCAGAGAGACCCTTTGTTTCCTGCATGTTGGTAACGGTAAAAAAATAACAGTTATTCTTTCACCATTACTTAACCCGTTTCATTTTTGCTGCGCCATGATTTTTTACCCCAACTTGGCGAATTCAGCCCTCCTTGTTGCCTAATGCAATCTTTGCGATTATTCAATTCAGAACGAACCACTACCCAGATTTCTACTGATATTGATGCCGCCAATTAATTTTATGTATCAGACACATTTGCCTTGATACTTATTTAGGAACGGTTCAGAAATAAAGGTACTGTTCCTTGCAAACGCCTAATACGACGGCCACTTTTTGATCCCCGTTCCGACCTCAGTTGTTGGTTCGAGGACTTTTCCGTTTACAGTTATCAGGAAATATGTACCTTTTGGGCACATCTTTCCTCGTCTTATCATCGTTTTCCACATGGTTGCCGCGCTGCGGACAGCGCAAGTGTGCATTGCTGCACACGCTCTTAAACCATATCACATGCATCGTGGATAAAGAACTAATCATTGACGCGTCAGAAGGAAGTGTCGAACTCGCCCTCTTAGAAGGGGGCAAACTTGTAGAAATACACCATCAAGAAACCAACAACAACTTTGCCGTCGGAGACATCATGATCGGTAAAATTCGCAAAATGATGCCCGGCTTGAATGCTGCATTTGTGGATATTGGCCATCGTAAAGATGCATTTTTGCATTATACTGACCTTGGCCCAAAGTTGCGTTCGTTGGTAAAATGGACCAATGGGGTAATGAATGGAAGCATCAATACCCACAAACTTGACAATTTCAAGTACGAGGATGAGATTGTAAAAACAGGGAAAATTGATCAGGTATTGAACAAGCGTTTCCCAGTGGTGGTGCAGATCCTAAAAGAACCCATCTCTACTAAAGGCCCTAGGCTTTCTTGTGAACTGACCCTCCCGGGTCGTTATATGGTCATATCTCCATTTGGCGATGCCGTATCTGTTTCTAAAAAAATAGCCGACTCCGAAGAGCGGAAGCGACTCCATGCCTTGGCAGAAAGCATCAAACCCAAGAATTTTAGCCTCATCATCCGTACGGCTGCTGAAGGCAAAAAAGTACAGGAACTGCACGAGGAACTCATGACCTTGATCGGCAAATGGGAAGAAATATTCACTCAACTCCGTACGGTGGTACCACCAACCAAACTATTGAGTGAATTGGACAAAACAGGCAGTGTATTGCGTGACTTACTAAGCGATGGATTCAGCCGCATTGTGGTGAATGACAAGGATACTTACGCTGATATTAGGGCTTATTTGCAAAATATCAGTCCTGACCAAGTCGGTATCATCCAGATGCACACTGGAAACAAACCCATCATGGATACCTTTGGGGTCACCAAACAAATGAAGGCCTCGTTTGGCAAAACCACTACCATGAACAGTGGAGCATACGTGATTATTGAGAAGACGGAAGCCATGCACGTCATAGATGTGAATAGTGGCCATAAAATAACATCCAATGATGTAGAACAGACCATTTTGGGCGTTAACCTAGAGGCAGCAGAAGAGATCGCTCGACAAATCAGGTTGCGAGATATTGGAGGTTTGATTGTGATTGATTTCATTGATATGAAAAATCTGGAGCATCGAAAACTCATATCCAAACGCATGGAAGAGCAAATGCGCAAGGATCGAGCCCAGCATACCATCTTGCCGCTTTCTAAGTTTGGCCTCATGCAGATCACCCGCGAACGCGCTCGGCCTGAAATCATGATAGATACTGCCGAAATTTGCCCCACCTGCAATGGTACTGGCAAAACAAATGCTTCTATTTTGCTTCAAGACGAAATAGAACGCGGATTGGCCTTCATCATGCAGTCACGGCCCAAGGCTTCGCTGTACTTACGGGTGCATCCTTACCTTGACGCATACCTCAAACAGGGCATTATAAGTCAGCAGGTGAAATGGTTCTTTAAATTCAGTAAATGGATTCGTATCATCCCAATGATTGATTATCCTTTGTCCGAAATTCGATTTTTTGAAGGCAATGATGATGAAATAAGGGTTAATTAAGTACCTGATAAACAATGATATCTGTTTTTTGGTTTCGCCGCGATCTTCGTTTAGAAGACAATGCAGGTCTATATCATGCCCTCAAAGGCTCTTATCCTGTATTGCCCGTTTTTATTTTTGACCGCCACATCTTAGATGATCTCACTGATAAAAAAGATGCAAGGGTTGACTTTATTCATCAGGCGATACAGGATTTGAGCGGGGCATTGTCTGCCCTAGGGTCTAGCCTTTTAGTCTTGTATGATACGCCCGAACAGGCTTGGGAGCATATTTTAAAACAGTACGATGTAGGAGCGGTTTATACCAACCATGACTATGAGCCTTATGCCTTAGAGCGGGAGGAGCGTATTAAAAATATGCTGCAAACACGGCAAATTCCCTTGAAAACATACAAGGATCACGTTATTTTCGAGAAAAACGAGGTACTCAAGGATAATGGCACGCCTTATACGGTGTTCACTCCTTATAGTAAAAGGTGGTTGCTAAAATTAGAGTCTCAGAGCATGTCGGTTACGAATGAGTCTGGTGAAAAGGTGTCAACTTCTTTTTACTTAGCCTCCTTCCCTACCCTACGTTATGGGAAAAACTTTTGGGCTAGTGAACCGTTGCCTATCCCCACTTTGGAATCAATGGGATTTCAGCCCACTGACATCAAATTTCCCTCCACCGTGGTGGCAAGGAGCCTTGTTAGTAATTATGATAAAACGCGGAATTATCCAGCCTTGGCTGGTACTTCTCGGTTGGGCATACATTTTAGGTTTGGCACCATCAGTATTAGAGAAAAGGCGCGACACGCCCAAACACTCAATGCTACGTACTTGAACGAACTGATTTGGCGCGATTTTTACAGCCAGATTTTAGCACATTTCCCGCAGGTAGCCACTAGATCATTTCGTGCCCAGTACGATTTGATCGCTTGGCGCGATGCGCCCGATGATTTTGAAAAGTGGTGTGCTGGCAAAACTGGGTATCCCATTGTGGATGCGGGTATGCGCGAACTCAACACTACTGGATTTATGCACAATCGGGTACGGATGATCACCGCTAGTTTTTTAACCAAACATTTGCTCTTGGATTGGCGGATGGGCGAGGCTTATTTTGCCCAAAAACTCTTGGATTTTGACCTAGCCAGCAACAATGGAGGTTGGCAATGGGCAGCAGGATGCGGCACGGATGCCGCCCCTTATTTCAGGATATTTAACCCTACCGAGCAAACCAAAAAATTTGATGCCGAGTATAAGTATATCCGCAAATGGGTGCCTGAGTTTGGGACTCCTTTGTACCCTCGCCCTATGGTGGATCATGTATTTGCTAGAGAACGGTGTTTGGCTACTTATAAGCAGGCGTTGAAGGGGCAGGAATAGGTAGTTTGTTGCGCGAGTACCGTATCCATTGGAAGAAACTGCCATATTGAATGGCCCATCGTAAAGGTTATTATCTGTATCGTAATAATGATTGAAGGTTTGGGCGGAAACCGCCCAAACCTTCCAAGAAAAGAAAACTAAAAGTCCTTCTTTCATGCGTTTTAGTGTTGAATAACTATTTTTTTGCTAGTTCTGAATCTGACGATTTCGATTGCGTTAAAGTCTTATAGTCTCCTCCGATACTGTTCTAACGCCTTCCTTTGTTGCGCTAAGGTATTGCGGCTGCCGTTGATCGGGATTTTTGTTCTAATACTCCCCAATACCCCTCCCACCATTGCCCCAACAGGAGCACCTAACATAGCTACAAATAAGCCTTTTTGCCCTGCTGTCAACTCAAAAAGACACCAACTACCTGGATTGCACCGATCGTCTCCCTCTGCATAGCCGATGGCAGCACCTGTTACAAAACCGATTCCAGCTCCAAGCAGGACGTTTTTTTCTCTTCGGACGTTTAGCCATTTTACCTCCTCTATGGGATAAGTCACCAACCCAGTACGTGGTCGTTTGGGGTTCGTTCCAAGGGTTATAGTGCTATCCGTCAGGTTCCATAAATACCTTTTTTTAAAGATTGATCCATTCACCCAAACGGCATATATTCTATTTTTTAGAGTATCGTGGGTTGGTGGTGATACTACTGGGGGCAAAGGTTGATCTTGCGCTTGCAAAAAATCAAGGCATAGCCAAGGCAGCAGGACTACCAAAAATATTTTTTTCATATGTCTTATAATTTTAAAATGTTAGAAAAACTATCAGGAACGGTGTCAAAATAAATTCCAACACCGTTCCTACATTTTCGTGGTTCTAACGCCGCTGCAAAAGTATAGGCAAATTTTCGGACTTTTCAAAAACTTAAGTTTTGGGAAAAAATTAGGATATTTAGTTTTTATTTCGGGTGTTAAAAAAATGTTGTTTATGTTTGTTTTTTTACAATTTTTGGAGCAATCGTAGGCTGATAGGTGTTTTATAGGGTTAAAAATATTTTTTGGGAAGGGCTTTTGAGACCTAACTAAGCACGGAAAAGAGGTCTATGAAAGGTCTTTTTGATAAAATGACAATTTTGCGACAAAGTAATATCGGGGCGTATTCGATCAAACTGGATGGCCATTCCGCGAGCGGGATAGAGCCGTTGAAAGGAGGTGTTTTGATCTGATTGAGATAGACCGACGGGGTGGGCAGGCCACCATCCGCCCTACCCACATAACTGTTGCGCAGCGCTCCATAGAGCATCCCGAACACATCGGGGTTGGCATAAAAGGTGTCCAATTGCCCTCTGTAATCGCCTGGAGTAGCGAAGCAAAGCGACTGATCCCAAAGATAACTGGTGGATACCTGTTTTTTGTCCAAAGGCTCATATAAGTACCCGAATAAAACCTATTCCAAAAATACTGGCTGGTTTGATGAACTCCAAAGACTCAAAAAAAATTTATTTAGTTTATTTCAAAAAAAGAATACTTTTGAGCCTATAAATTAAGCATCGTATATGATTAGCAGAAGAACATTATTGCAGCGCAGCGCACTACTCATTGGAGGTACCCTTGTGGGCGCAGACAGCCTTTTAGCAAAAAACATAGATTGGGATAGCATCTCCGATGCTCCTGAAGGCAAAGCCATCGGTCTTTTCAGTAAAACGCAGGTAAAACTGATGAATGAACTAGCCGATACGATCTTGCCAGATACACCCGGATCGCCCGGTGCCAAGGCCGCCAAAACTGGCCAATTCATGGCTATTATGGTGAGCGATTGCTACGAACCAGACGACCAAAAGCGTTTCTTGGAGGGATTAGCCAAAATAGATGCTGCCTCTAAGCAACAAATGGGCAAGACCTTTTTGAAGGCTAATAAAACACAACGCACTACCCTACTCAACGGGTTGGATAAGGAGCAAAAAGATTTTCAAAAGACCCGCAAAAGCGGCGAAGCCCAACATTATTTTAGGGTATTCAAAGACTTGGCTCTTTGGGGATATTTCAGTTCAGAGATAGGATCTACCCAAGCACTTCGTTTTCAGGAATACCCCGGAAAATATACGACGATTGACTATAAAAAAGGGGATCGGATGTATGGAGGGTACTAAAAAATAATAGGAGCGATTATCCATTTTACTGTATCTCACATTCAGAAGCCCCGATATATCGCAATCTACTTATTTTATGCATACGAAATACTTCCTCTCCTTCGTGTTTTGTCTTGTCGCAACTTTTGCTTCCGCACAAGTTTCAAAAGACAAAACCGTGCCCATGACCGCCACTATCATTGCCAATGGTATTACCTTAGCATGGGTAAACCCTGGCGATGCCACCCTTCTACTGCGGCGGCGCGCCAAAGGCTTGCCCGCAGGGCAATGGACAACCTTGGTCAATGAATCGGCTTCCACCTTGAGTAGTTTTACAGACAATAATTTAGTCATGGGTCAAACCTATGAGTATGCACTACAAAGGACGACCAATGCCATTCAGGCTTTTGGATACGCCCATGCCGCTATTCATGCGAATGTGACGGATACCCGTGGAAAACTGCTACTATTTGTGGATGCTGCCCTTGCCACACCTTTGGCTTCCGAAATAGAACGCCTCCAAGATGACCTCATCGGTGATGGGTGGGAATTGGTGGTGTTTAGCAGTGAGTCCACCGCTACTGTAACATCCACCAGAAACCAAATCACAGCAGCATTCAATGCTGAACCGACATTGGTAAAGGCAGTTTTTTTATTGGGGGCTATTCCGGTACCATACGCTGGCAACAGTGCTTGGGATGGACACTCCGATCACCAAGGTGCTTGGCCCAGTGATGCCCTTTATGCAGACCTTTCGACGACAGGATGGACAGATGTGAGCGTTAATAATACCTCACCTAACCGCGATGCCAATGATAATATTCCTGGAGATGGAAAGTTTGACCAAAGTTACATACCAACCAGTGTGGAACTACAAGTAGGCCGCGTGGATTTTCGCCGCCTTAGTTGGGCAGCTTATGGGGCGGTTGATGAAGTAGATTTATACCGCCGATACTTGAATAAAAACCACGCTTGGCGATCAGGACAATACACCGTAGCAAATAAGGCATTGGTGGATGACAATTTTGGGTATTTTGGTGGAGAGGCATTCGCTGCCAATGGTTTTAGAAATGCCTATCCTTTGGTTGGCGCTGATAATATTGTCGAGACTGATTTTTTCAACAATACCAATCCTCAAACGTGGCTTTTAGGCTACGGTACAGGAGGCGGCTCCTACCAATCAGCAGGAGGGGTAGGCAGTAGTAGTAATTTCATGACTGATACGGTTAATATTGTGTTTTCAAACTTGTTTGGATCTTATCATGGAGACTGGGATTATGAGGCTGATCCTTTTATGCCTGCTGCACTTGCATCGCGGGGGGGAATATTGACCTGCTCTTGGGCAGGACGGCCTCACGTGTTTAACCAAGCCTTGGCTTCGGGCGAAACCATTGGGTTTTGCCACCGCGAAACTCAAAATGCGCAGTTTAATACAGGTTATGCCAATACTTTCGGGCGCAGCGGTGCGCACCTGACCTTATTGGGTGACCCCACAGTGAGGGCACACGTGGTAAAGCCTGTTGAAGGAGTAAATGCGGTGGCCACTTGTACAAATGTTTCGCTGTCGTGGAGCCCATCCACCGATGTGGATGTTGAGGGTTACCATATTTATAGAGCAGTTCAAAAAAATGGTGTTTATACCCGGTTGACCTCAGACCTAATATCGAATACGTCTTTTTTAGATTTGACAGCACCCGCTGGCAGTATATTTTATCAGATTAAGGCCGTGAAACAGGTGATTACCCCCGGCGGTGGCATCTATCTAAACAGTAGCACGGGCGCGATCATTTCAGTGATGAAGCCAGCACCTTTTGTCGCCTCCATCGCTCCGCATGGAACACTAACTTGCATCACTACTTCATTACCGTTGTCCCCCATCGTGGATTTGCCAATCGGTACCTACACTTGTGCATGGAGTACAGGAGCAACAGCGGATTGCATACTTCTAGTGACCGATCCTGGATCTTATACGGTAACGATCACTGCCAATAACGGTTGCACTAGTTCTGCAAATACCGTTGTTCCTTCAGACACAGAATCCCCAATCGTTTCAACCTCCGGTACGTTGACTTGTTCAAATACTTGCCTCTTACTTCCCCCCACGGGTTTGGGCGGCAGCCCCAACACTTGGACGGGGCCTTGTGTGAGCACTCAAGGAAATATGGTTTGTGCATCTTGTCCGGGCTTGTATATTGGGACATCTATCAATGTATCTAACGGCTGTGCCCAGGTCATTAACTTTAGCGTAATCGAGTCCATCACAGCCCCCGGAGCCTCGGCGGGAGTCAGTGGGCCTGCCGATTGCAATGGCACGATACAATTAACGGGCAACTCGTCCACATCTGGTGTTACTTATGCTTGGCAAGGTCCCGGTATAGCACCCGCCAATCAGTTTTTACAAAACCCCATGGTATCGGTGTCAGGTGTTTATATTTTGACCGTTACGAATCCCCTTAATGGTTGTAGTTCTACCGATGCCATCACGGTAAGCATTCCCACAGGTGCGGTCGTAGTTATTACAACGACTCCCACCAATCAAGGTCAATCTAATGGTAGCGTTGACTTGCAAGTGATGGGCAGCATACCACCATTTACATACCTATGGAGTAATGGTGCTATTACGCAAGATCTAACTGGATTGGAATCAGGGACTTATACCTGCACCATCACCAATGCCAATGGGTGTACTAGTGTTGCTCAGACTATGGTTTCTGAATTGAGCAAAACTGACTTGCCAGACTGGGTGGAAGCGTTCAGCCTTGCTCCCAATCCGACCCAAAGCATGACTAACCTCCGCATAAAACTACCGTCACCGATGAATCTTGACCTTTCGCTATTAGATATGACGGGGCGAATATTGTGGTCAAAGTCCTTTGAAAAACAGACCGAATTGAATCTTCCTTTTGATTTAAGTGCTTATCCATCAGGCTATTATCAATATAGGGCGGTGATCAATGGGGTGGTTTTGTTGAGGTCGGTTTCTAAGATTTAGGGGGCGATGCCTGATGAATTTAAGAGGCTGAATCGCAGGCGTTGGTTTTTGGGTGCTATATCAGAAGAAGAGATCTTGGTGAAATAAAAATCAATTAGCCTACTCATTGACACAGGCAAAAAGTTCAAAAAAAATGCTAGATTTTCAATTCAAAGACGGCGAAAAGCCCTATGATGTAATCATTGTCGGCTCGGGCGCAGGCGGCGGCATGGCGGCCTACACACTCGCAAACTCAGGCGCGAGTGTCTTACTTTTGGAGGCTGGCCAACATTATGATCCTGCCGATCCGAAATATATCACGCAGATGAAGTGGTCGTATCAATCGCCGAGGCGTGGCGCAGCCACAAAAACGCGGTATTTTGGCGATTTTGACGCAGCATACGGCGGTTGGGAACTTGATGGCGAACCATACACAACGAAAGACAATACGATTTTTAAGTGGTTTCGCTCCCGGATGACGGGAGGGCGCACAAACCATTGGGGGCGGATTTCACTTCGTTTCGGCCCGAAAGATTTTAAGAGCAAGAGCATAGACGGCTTGGGCGATGATTGGCCAATTGGCTATGAAGATGTTGCACCGTTTTATGATCGAATTGACAAAATGATTGGTGTTTTTGGAAGTACCGAGAATCTGCCAAATGACCCAGACAGTATTTTTTTGCCGCCTCCCAAACCACGATTACATGAATTAATGTTGTCAAAAAGCAATAAACGTCTTGGTGTCACAACGATCGCATCGCGGCTTTCGATTCTGACAAAAGCGATTAATGACGAACGAGGTTCGTGTTTTTACTGTAATCAATGTTATAGAGGCTGCGTGGCTTATGCGGATTTTTCATCTTCGTCTTGCTTGGTAAAACCGGCAAAAAAAATGGGTTTGACCGTCATCAATCATGCGATGGTACGCGAAGTTTTGACCGATACGAAAACAGGGCTTTGTACGGGCGTTTCGTATATTGACACCCGTACGCTCGAAGAAAAATCAGCAAAAGGCAGCATTATCGTCCTTGCTGCAAGTGCCTGTGAGTCTGCGAGGCTTCTGTTGAATTCAAAATCAACGCGTTTTCCCGATGGTTTGGCTAACTCGTCAGGTGTTGTCGGAAAATATTTGCACGATAGCACAGGTGCTTCGCGCAGCGCGATTATCCCACAACTTTTTGATCGAAAACGCTACAATGAAGATGGAGTTGGCGGCCTCCACGTCTATTCACCGTGGTGGTTGGACAACAAAAAACTAGATTTTCCGCGCGGTTATCATATCGAATATTGGGGTGGAATGGGAATGCCCGCCTATGGGTTTGGGTGGGGAGTCGAGGAGGTAAATGGCCTTTTTCCTGATCGGAATGGGCTAAAACGTGAAGCGGGCGGCTACGGTGCTACATTAAAAGAAGATTATCGCCGATTTTATGGAGCCTATATTGGTATGGCGGGACGCGGTGAGGCGATTGCTCGTGAGGATAATTATTGTGAGATTGACCCCGAAAAAATCGACAAATTCGGCATTCCTGTCCTTCGGTTTCATTATAAATGGTCGGATTTTGAGCGATTGCAAGCCAAACACATGCAAGAGACATTCGAGCAAATTATCCACGAAGTTGGCGGGATTCCGCTCGGAAAAAAGCCTGCCAAAGACCAAGATTACGGCCTCAACGCGCCTGGTGAAATCATACATGAAGTCGGCACTATTCGGATGGGCAACGACCCCACCAAGTCTGCACTCAACAAATGGCAGCAAGCCCACGATGTCAAAAACTTGTTCGTCGTTGACGCTGCACCCTTCGTTTCACAAGCCGACAAAAACGTGACTTGGACAATATTGGCCTTATCGCTGCGGGCTTCGGAATATATTATTTCGGAGAAAAAAGCAGGTCGTTTATGAAGCCTATCTTATAAAATATATTTTAATTCATCTTGTTTGAAAAATGAAAAGAAGAAATCTATTAAAAAATATAGGCCTCACCTCACTCGGCATGGTTGGCCTGCATCCACAAATTAGTGCAACTGAACTGCCCGAAATTTTTGCACCCGCTGAAAAAAAAGAGCCTGTATTCGAGCAATTTGGTCGTATCGAAACGGAAGTTGTACGCGACACAAAACTTTTAAAAGAACATTTTTTTACAAAAAATGAACTGAAAACGCTTGCCATTTTGGTTGATATTATCATTCCAGCCGACGAAAAATCAGGTAGTGCAACCGATGCAGGCGTACCAGATTTTATTGAATTTATGGCGAAAGATCGCATCGAATTTCAGACACCACTGCGCGGTGGCCTTCGTTGGCTAGATGCGCAGGCGACGAAACGTTTTTCGGAAAAATTTATCGAAATCTCGCCCAAACAGCGATTGGAAATCATTGATGATATCGCTTTCCCTAGCCGAAAAGTACCCGGCATGAGCCAAGGCATCGCATTTTTTAACCTCGCTCGCAACTTGACGGCGACGGGTTTTTGGTCAAGTAAAATGGGGATTTCAGATATCGGTTACCTCGGAAACGTGCCTAATACCTGGGATGGGCCGCCTACTGATGTTTTGGCGAAGTATGGGTTGGATTGATCAATAATGTAACCACTTGTTTAATTCCACCCACTTGAATAACTTCGGTCGTATCTAATTTTTCCTCTACCAACCTCCCATTTACTATTGCACCAGCCACGCCACCAGTATAAACGGCATTGGCTACAGCACGCATCATGCTACGATTATCGCCACAGGCGAATACACCTTGGATATTGGTTTCTTGAAATGGACTCACTTTTATATAATATCAGTTAAGAAAGAAACTGTATTATATTTTATGAATGAAGTTAGTGAAAAAGACAGTACTAATGCCGCCATTCTACCTTGTTTTATGAGGTCTCTTCTTGTCATTTTGTAATTTTTTTAGCAAAATTAGGAATTGTTTTTATTAATACAACAAAGTCGCATTAATTCATGAAAAGTGCAGTACACCGTAATATTGCATTTAATGTTCCGGTGCGCGGCACCTCATAACGCATTGATAACCAATATCTACAAATGTTCTGGTGCGCTGCACCTTTTTCTAAAATTCGGGATGACTCATGTTTGTAGTTGTGTACTACTCAATTCTTTTCCATTTTTGCGACCGAAAAAAAACACCCCAATAGCCCCTCACTACCAATACATTGCTATTTTCTAACCATATACTGCTACTGTAGGTTTTACCATTTCCGGGGTCTGTTATTTGTCCTTTGACCCAGTTAGTATCTGATTTTTTTGTGAAACTACGCAGTATTGTCATGCCTACTACTTTCGTTCCTTTCAGAGCACCTGTACAACTTTGACAAATAGGGTCGCTGCCTTCCCATGCTAAAAGGTGTATGCTTTCTATGATTGCTTGCAATTTGTTATCTGCAAAATGGACATTGACTACATATTTGAGGGCATTAAATCTGTCATCATACACTTCCCATTTTCCTATCAAGGGGTGTTTTTGAGGCTGTGAATAGATTTTTTTCATGGTCATTGAAAAACTGAATAAACCCATTGGTCCCGCCGAACCTTTGATTTGGGCAGATTGAGGATTATAAAGACGAATAGCACAGTTGTATAATTGACCCGATGTGTAATCCAATACTCGCCCATCGTCCCAAAGTGTTTGTTGTGTTGCTGTTTCAATGGCTGAAAAACCATCTAACAAGTTCATGCCTACTACATTTTGGTCTTTTCTTGCGCCTGTGCATTTGCTGCATATCGGGCTATCGCCTTGCCACGGCAATAACAATATTTTTTCTATTTTCCCTTCAATACTGTTTCCTGACTGGCTTATCCGAATTCGCGACAGCGGCAAACCACTTGCTTCATCATAAGTTTGCCACAAACCTAACACCGACTGAGCATTTAAACCATTCACACACATAAAAAATAACAGTATCACCGCTTTTTTAACGCTATTGGTGCATTCTTTGGAAGTCGTGTCTTCATATTGGTTCAAATAATTCTTATGTTGCGTATCAAACCACCTATCCCACCAACTAAAATAGAGTCCGAAATTTTTATTAAAATACTTATGGTGCATATCGTGGTGTACAGAGGTCGTATGCCAACCTGTCCATTTACTACGAGCAAACCCTTTTGGCAAAATTTCAATACCCAAATGCCCAAATACATTTCGAATAATCATATAACTTGTAAAGGCAAATAAGACCAAAGGATGTAGCGGCAGCAAAAAAACAAAAATAATAAAAACAGCCGCTTCAATAACGGCTTCAATCGGGTGAAAAGAATAAGCGGCCCACGGGGAAGGGCTTGTAGATTTATGGTGTACCAAATGTACTGTTTTAAACAATTTTGGGTGGTGCATCAGTCGGTGTGCCCAATAAAAATAAGCATCGTGGAGTATGATGATAATAATGAAACTCAAGATCAACCACCCATAGCCGTATTGCGCCAAATCGTCATAAATGTGGGTAAAACCAGCCTTTTTCAATTTCAAAATACTGAATCCTACCAAGGAAAAAATGACAATGGTACTAAAAGAATAGGTCATTTCAAACCTTATTTGACTGTTGCATAAAACAGTGTTTTGGATTTTTCTATGTATCCATTTCTTTTTAAACAGCCCATAAAAAATAGCGTAAGCCAGACCCGCAACGAGGGCATAACGCAAAAAATCATTCAGAAAAACATACGAATACTCTTGCATAACAATTAATTTTAAATTTTACACAAAAGTGCCGCCCTTCATAGGCAGATACCTAATAGATTCTGAAAAAGGCTGATGGATTTCAAAATTCGTCAGAATTAAGCAACGATTCTTGTTTTTTTCGCCATTGGGTAGGGGTCATATTAGTATTTTCTTTGAACGCCTTATTGAAAGTTGATAAAGAGGTATAACCTAATTGGAAAGCAAGTTCTTGAATATTCAATTCATTTTTATTCTTTTGAGTTAAAAGTTTTTTGGCTTCTTCGATACGATACACATTGAGGAACTCATTAAAATTTCGATAGCCGAGATGCATATTAATGGTTTTTCGTAAACGGTATTCCTTAACCGACAATGTCTCTGCCAATTTTTGAATGGTTAACCCTTCTTCTCGCCAAACTTCTGTATTCATTTTGTTTTTTATCAATTCGATCAAAACCAAGTCGGGTGCTTCCGTCAAATTACTCAAATTAAGCGGCGATATTGAGGGGGTCTGATAAAGTTCATTTTTAAAATCAATATGACGATACAACACATAGACTATCAAAACTAAGATGCCTGCTCTTTGTAAAACTATCAAAAAATCGGGTACATCTTTTCGTAAAAAAACCAATTCTGTTAAAAGCGTCAAGCCTATCGTAAAAGCCGTAGCCAAAATCAAAAATTCCCGATATCGAATTCGAGGCATCACCAAATCGGTTGCTTTGTGACGCGCTACTTCCCAAAGTCCTAAAACCACAAAAAGCATAGAGAACGCGCGAGATAGCATTTCTACTATTATCCGATTGGTTTCGGAAAGTATATTAGGGTTCATAAAATTTAAAAAAAACAAAAATTCCATAAAAACAAACCCTATAAGCCCCAGCCCATAACGATAGGTTAAAACAACATTATCCGAAAATATCACTTTTGCATACAACCAAAACAGATAAGGCAAAGCAAATGTCGGAACAAGTAAAACGAAACAGCCAAAATTCAGAGAGATAGGCACAACCAATTCCAAAACAAGATACGCAGCAATAGACACCAAAAACGACACACTTACCCATTTTTGAAGCCGTAAAATAGGTGCTTTGACAATCAAACTGCCCAATAAGGCAATGAAAGATACAGTGATATAAGTCAAGGTTGGAATGAGTAATTTCATTGAATTTTATTGATACTAAGACTTAAGTCATTCGGAATCACGATTTTTGTAGTTTTACCATCAGGGGTGATTTTCCAAATACACTCGTTTTATAACTGTAAAAATCGTAGTGCTGGGATCATCAACATAGTGATTACGCTGACTCATCTGACGAGTACTCAATAATAAATACTAGCCGCTTTAGCCACATAAATGGGCAGAGTCCAAGCCGCACGGATTCCAAAACGTAGGTCTAGCCGCGACTGATCCAACTTGCGCATGGTGCTAAAATCCCAACTCCTAAGGGTATTGGTAAACCCTTGATTGAACTCCAGGCCGATTATCCAATTGGTTCGGCGGAGGCGACCCAGATGCTGCCACCCAATAAACTGCTGGAGGGCAGGGCCGCCAGTGAGACGGTCATAGCCTTTGGCATAGGCATCAGTGATTTGATTGACCGTTTGAGTATTGTCTTGAAGCCTAAATTTATGTTGGGTCCAGCCGGCACCTAAGGATAGGCGTAGTCCGCTTCTGGTTTCTTTTTTAAAGGTAATGAGTTTGCCGCCTGTCACGCCAGCATAAAACCCACGTTCGCGCAAAGCAACGCCAGCCAAGGCTTGATCCCTACCAATGATATCGCCTTCGGGCGTTCTTAAAATAGCCAAAGGATCTTCTTGTGGATCAGTGCCAAAAAAGAAATGACCTTCCACGCCTCCAAACCAGTTATTGGCCGACATCAATTCAAAACCAGTTCCGAGGGCACCGTTTTTACCAAAGCGTTTGGCCATATCTGCCGCTGGCAAATGCCCACCTACTGTAATATGTATGGCGGTTAACTTACCTTTGTTCCTAGATTCTTGAAGTTCGTTTTTTTTAAATTTTTTCTGCGCCAAAGCGGGTGCTATGAATCCAAAAAAGAACAAAAATACATAAATATATTTACTCATATTTAATTCCAGTTTAAATGATCCACAAAAGTAAGACCTTTTCTACCATATCTGCTGATCTCCTGGTAGAAATGCGCGACATAGTTGGTGAAAGATACCTATTGACGGATGAAACTACCCTTGAGGAACACGGACGCGACGAAACGGAGGACTTGCTTTTTTTGCCCCAAGTGGTGGCGATCCCCGAAAATACCAACCAGATCAGCCAATTGATGCAGGTCTGCCTTCGCGAACACATAGCGGTCACTGTGAGGGGTGCAGGTTCGGGGTTGGCCGGTGCCGCCTTGCCTGTCTATGGGGGATTGGTTATTTCAATGAAACGTTTTGATCAGATTTTGAATATTGACGAGCGAAATTTCCAAGTAACTGTAGAGGCTGGAGTCATTACAGAACACCTACAAAATACGCTCAAAGCAAAGGGATTATTTTATCCGCCCGACCCTTCGAGTCGGGGTTGGTCATTCATAGGAGGTAATGTAAATACAAACGCTGGCGGTCCAAGGGCCTTAAAATACGGAGTAGTAAGGGATCATGTTCTGAATTTGGAGGTAGTGTTACCTTCTGGCGAAATCATTTGGACGGGTGCCAATACCATCAAAAACTCGACAGGGTATAACCTGACCCAACTGTTGGTTGGTAGCGAAGGTACGCTGGGCATAGTGACCAAAATCGTGTTGAAATTGCAGCCCCACCCTACCCACACGCTGTTGATGTTGGCTCCTTTTAAATCGGCTGAAAGGGCTTGTTCAGCGGTTTCTGCCATTTTTCAGGCAGGTGTAACGCCCTCTTGCTTGGAGTTTATGGAGCGCAATGCCATAGATTGGGCTATTCGCTATATTGGGGAAACCCCTGTTCCTATTGGCGATCAAGATGAAGCCCATCTTTTGATTGAATTGGACGGATTTCATCCCGAAGCCATGATGGCTGATTGCGAAACCATTGGTAAGGTATTGGAAGCCTATGAATGCAGTGATATATTTTTTGCGGACAACGATGCTCAAAAGGAATTGCTTTGGAAGTTGCGCCGATGTGTAGGGCAGGCGGTGAAGCGCAATTCTATATATAAGGAAGAAGATACTGTAGTGCCAAGGGCAGAGTTGCCTTATTTGCTCCAAAAGATAAAAGCAGTAGGTACTCAATACGGGTTTGAATCAGTCTGTTATGGACATGCTGGAGATGGAAATCTACACGTGAATATATTGAAAGGTAGTCTTGACGACCACGCTTGGCATAACACTGTACCCCAAGGCATCCGAGAGATATTCACATATGTAAAGAGCGTGGGCGGAACACTATCGGGTGAACACGGAATCGGTTATGTGCAGGTACAGTATCTGGATATTATATTTAATGAAACCGAGCGTCGCCTTCGGCAATCCATTAAGGCGGTGTTTGATCCTACTGGCATCTTGAATCCGGGAAAATTTATGGAGCCTTAAACCAAACAAATGAACACTTAGGGGCTATTAAATGTTTGTAGTCACCTATGTCAAACCTAATCACGCATTTCCCATTTCACATGCCCCAATTGAACCGCAATCGGGCGATACGGGTATTGTTGCCACGTAACTATGACAAAGATAAAGATCGGCGGTATCCAGTCATCTATATCAATGATGGCCAAAACTTATTTAGCCCTGAAACAGCAGCGTTCCGACATTGGAAACTCAAGGAATTTATGGAACGGCAACCACTGAACAAACAAGCCATTTTGGTGGGAATAGACAATGGAGGTATAGACCGAACCCAAGAGTATGCGCCCCATTTCCGGGGTCAGAAAGGAGGACAAGGCGATCTCTATCTCCAGTTTGTGGAACATACACTCAAGCCTTTTATAGATAGCCAATACCGTACTTGGCCCCATCGGGAGGCGACAGGTATGGTGGGATCATCGTTGGGTGGGCTGATTACCTTATACGCTGGTATCCGATATGCCCATGTTTTTGGTAAAATAGGGGTATTATCACCAGCCATTTGGTTCAATCCAAGGGTATTGACCTTGGTAAATGCCAAAACAACCCCCAAAAGCAAAATATACGTAGCAGCCAGCAAAACCGAGATGGAATCTATGGCGGCAACTTTGGAAAAAACATACTGGACTTTTTCACAGGCTGGTTATACAGCCGATGAGTTGAGGGTGGTAATACGCGACCGTGGCCGACATTCCGAAACCTTTTGGGCTCAAGAGTTTAAGCCCATGTATGAGTGGCTGTTATTTTAACTTCATCAAAAACTCAAGTGGGATATTCAACCGCGCCCGCCAAGCGGCTTCATGGTGCCCAGCACCTTGGAATTCGCGGGTCATCCAATTTTGTGCTGTATAGCCTTTAGACTCCATGATTCGATCCACGGCATCTTGATGGGGCTTGTAATAAGCATCCAACCCGACACTGCCATGATCAAAATAAATGGTGTGATTTTTAGGATCCGGCAACTTTTCTAACAAGTAGGTTTGAAACGCCAAGGGTATTTCAAGGCTTGAGTTTGGCAGTACCCCTATCCAATGGGTAGAAAGGCAGGCTGCACCCCCAAATACTTCTGGGTATTCACAAATGGCATACATGGAGATCAACCCACCCATACTAGACCCCGCAATGAAGGTATGCGCAGGATCAGACAGGGTTGGATATTTGTGATCCATGAACAGTTTGAGTTCTTCGACAATGAATTTAAGGTAATTATCCGATTCTATCGGACCAGAAATGAGTTTTTGTGCCACTACTGCTTGTTTGACCGAATCAGAGATCAGATCGTAGGGTTTTTGAGGAAAATATTCATTTCGACGGGTCTCTTGAGTATTCCAAATACCGACGACGATGCAAGGCCCTATTTTACCATCCAATATGAGTTTTTGTACGGTGGTTTCTACATCCCATTCCTTGTGATTCCAAGTATTGGCACTGTCAAAAAGCATTTGCCCGTCGTGCATGTACAGCACACTGTACCGAGTGTTGGGATCGTAACTTTGGGGCAGCCATATATCCACATTGCGCGACCGAATGTACTTAGATGGGAATTGCTCAATGTGTTGGATAGAGCCAAAGGCAGGCATCGGCGAAGGCCGAGGATTGGCGGGCTGAGCAAATAAGCCAAAACAGTAGAAAACTAAGGAAAAAACCAGCAGAATACGCATTGCTATAAAAATTTATGCTTTTTTGCCACCTTTGATAGCGTGGATAATTATATGGACGGTTCCGAAATAAAGGTACAAATTGAGGCACATCGTTTGACTCTTTATTCCAGCACCATTCCATAGGCAAAGGTAAAATAATCGAGCACTAATGCTAGATTATTCTAGTTTTCTACAAATGTAGGACTCCCCGACGGGGCTGATTGGCTCTCTAAAACTAGCCTCGGAGAGGCTTCCCATTTGTAGAAAACACACGAAATACCCTAGTCTTGACCTCGGACGAGGTCCTCCATTTGTTAAATCCATTGATTTTATGGATGATTTCGGCATCATTTCAAGCATTTTTTGTACAAATGGGCGACCTCTACGAAGATCGAGATGGTGGTAGAATGTAAATTCCTACAAATGTTAGGGTCTCTCCAAGGCTAGTTTTAGAGAATCAATCAGCCCTGCGTTGGCGGGAGGAAACGTGATGTATTCTACGGTTTCGTACTTGCCATCTGCCATATAACCTACGATTCGCTCTGCGAGAAGGGCAAAAAGATGAATACTTTCACTGTTCATACCTACGAAAATACGACATCAATATCAGGCTTCAAATTTTTTACAAGAAAAATTGATATTTGAAACAGCAAAATAACTTTTGGCACGGTTTTGGGATATTAAATAATCGTGTGTAAGTATTGTTTAGAATTGAAAAAATTCGGAGCGCGGGAAATGTCTCGCGCTTTTTTTATGCCCCTACTCGAACTCAACACGCTTCTACTCGCTGCTCAAAGATTTTGCAGGATTGGCCAAAGCAGCCCTGCCCGCTTGTAAACCGATGGTCAATAAACCCAGTGCTAATAAGGCCGCCGCACTACCTCCTAATATCAGCCCATTGACGGCAATACGATAAACAAATAATTGAAGAAACTGCGTGGCTAATAAGTAGCCCAGCGGCAACGCAATCACTAAAGCAATGGCCAGCAATATTAAAAAATGACGCGATAAAAGAAACGTCACTTGTGCCACTGATGCACCCAATACCTTGCGAATACCGATCTCTTTTACTTTAGTACTAACGGAGTAGGTGACCATGCCAAGCAAGCCCAAACAAGCCAATGAAAGGGCCAGTATGGAGAAAAAACTCAATAATCCGCCCACAAAAGTGACGTGGCCATAGGCTTTTTGCATAGAGTCTTCCATGAAAGTGGCCTTGAAGGGATGTACGTCTCCATCTACTTTTTTCCAAATACTTGCCAAAGAAGCCATTGCTAAGGTGGGATCGCCTGGAGCAATACGCACATGCATGATATGACCCGTAGCGTAGCGTAAGGCAAATGGCTCGATCCCATTTTCAAGGGTGCGATAATGAAAATCACGGATCACACCTTTCACGGTGACAGGCATGGTATCGCTCATCCATAATACCTTACCAATGGCCTCTTGAGGGCTACCCAACTGAAACCGATCAAGGGCTTTTTCATTGATAATCAGGTATTTTTCTTTTGAATTTTCTGGCATTTGTTCAAAGTTTTCACCTGCCAGAAGGTCTAGTTTCATCACTGGGATATATTTTTCATCCACCATAGCGCAGTGAATACCTAGGTCATCTCCTCCCGGTTCTTTAAACAGGGGCATCCCTTGCAGATTATTGCTTGCTACTTGTACCGTGGTTGTCGTTACGCCTACCACGTGCCGATCTTGTTCAAATTCGGCACCCAATATTTGCGCCTTATTGCCCTGCAATTCAATGGTCAATAGGTTTTCTTTTTGAAATCCATAATCAGTGATGGTCATAAATCGCATCTGGCTCCATAAAGTAGCCACGACAATCATAAATATAAGCGATAATGAGAATTGGCCAATCAATAATGTCTTACGCCATCCAAACCGCGCCACCCTGAGTGATTCGCCGCTGTTATTGCCCCTGAGCGCAAAAGAGGGATGTAGTTTTGATAATCTCTGGGCAGGAAGCCACCCAGCCAATAGCCCTACTACTAATCCAAATAGGATAAATATACCCCAGTCGGAAGCACTAGCATGTAGGTCAGTAAGGTTAGCCACTGGTGGGAAATAATCCATGACAAAATAGTTGAGTGGGAGGTGTATCAAGTAAGCCAGCCCCAAAGCCAAAAATGCGGTGATTACGGCCTCTGTCAGCATCATGCGTCTTACATCGGTGTTGCGGGCTCCAATTGCTTTTCGCACGCCCATTTCCCTCGTACGCAAAAGTGCTTGAGAAATGGCCATATTGGCATAGTTGAGGCAAGGAAAGATCGTTAAAATCAATACAAAAGCGGCCATACCCCAAATAAAAAACCAAGGCGCACTACCGCCAACATCATTGGCATACCTATCAGGTTGAGGCGAAATATTGTCAATGTTTTGGCTAAAATAAGTGACCCCTTTATCAAATTGCCCGGCTTTAGCACGAGCCTCCGCCACGAGTGTCAGTGCATTGGTTAGATCTGCTGGTTTTTGGTCGGGTCTCAACTTAACATAAACATAGTTTGTATAGATATTTTCCCAGTTACCAATGACTTTTTCAGACAATTGATCAGGTTTATAAGCAGCCTCCAAAGCGGCGAGCGAACCAGTAGAAATCAAAACATCAAAATTGATATGGGTTTTACCCGGTGGGGTGGCCACTATCCCTGTGATGAGGTAAGAACCCCTGTCTTTCAGGGTCAATACCTCCCCCACTGGGTTATTATTTCCAAAAAAACGCGCCGCCATTTCCTTTGAAACAACCATTGTATTGGGCTCGCTTAAAGCCGTGGTGGCATTGCCGACGTCCAATGAAAACCCAAAAACTTTGAAAAACGAAGGCTCTGTATAATATCCATCCACAGGAAGCGTCAAGTTGCTCTTGGTGGTGGCATCGTGGCCATATATACCACGTACCAGATTGACACTGGTCTCGGCTATGCTAAAATCTTGGGTCAGCGCAACGCCCAATGGATATGGTGTGGTGGCCACTTTTGACCCATCTTCTTGCTGGCACAAGATCCTAAAAATGCGTTCAGGATCGGAGTGAAACTTGTCATAACCCAATTGGTCGCGAATAATGAGGATGACAGTCAGGCATGAAGACATACCGATAGCCAAACCCATGATATTGAGCATGGAGAAAAAGCGGTGTTTCATAAGGTTGCGCAAGGCAATTTTAACATAATTATATAGCATAGCACTTTTTTGAGAAATATTTGCAATCTCTATGCCATTGACCTAATTAACTAGTAATCAAATAATTATGGTTTCGATATCGACACCCTTTTGTCCGATTTCGGACGTTTTGCTGTGCGAAGTTGGACGGTGAGTGTGATGTAATCCAATTAATTATGATACCTGCAACAAAGGATGAGCAATATAAGTAGAGAGTATTTTGCCGCTCTTTGAGCCACTAACTTTCTCGTTGCTTGACTGACCCTGTTCATGTTGCCAATAAAGCCCTTGCCCTTGCTTTGGTTAAACTAATAAATAAATCTAACGCTAGAAAACGTTCCAACTCCAAGAGTTCTTCTTGACTAATATCCCCTTGTTTTTTCTTGATGACAAGTGCTTCTACGCGATTTGACATTTGTTGGGGTGCTTTCAACCCAACAATTTGCGCAGGATTCAAGTGAGCAATGATTCCAGCAATATCATTAAATACTTCCGTTACTATCATTTTTGATGTATTTTCAGTGCAAAGATACGAATTCTTAATGGCCTTTTGGTGTTTTTGATAGTAATAAATGCTTTTTTAACGCTCCATAACTAACCCTCTACACAGCAATGATTAGTAACGATGAAATAACAACTTATCTTTTTATCTGATTGCTTTTCACCGTTACTATAGAACCCAAAATACCAAAAACACCTAATCGCGTACTTTTTTCCTAAGAATAGCAGCAGAAATCAGCGACATAACCAAGGCTACAGGCAATGGCTCCATGAAAGTAAGACCAGCGCGATAAAGTGGATTTTTGTACAGTTCTCGATATTTGTCCATTTCTACACTAGCCTCCTGAATTTCAACCGCTGTCTTTCCATCTGTTTTCATTTTGTCCAAAGCAAAGGCAATGTACTTTTCCAAAAAATCAGGAAAAACAAATTCATACACCAATAGCCAAGTGACGACGTAACATACACACGAAATAAGGGCAATCAAGCCGCCTACTTTAAAGGCTTCCAAAAAACTAATATGACCATTTCGCTCTCGGTCACGGAACACCCGTACCCCCAAATAAACGAATAACATACTGAGGATCATGCCCGCATAACCATAAAAAGCACCCCCTTCGGAAATTCCATTTTTTTGAAATTGCCAAGTGGTTACAACCATCAAAGCGGCTGCAACAGCCCCAGAATAAAGGCCATACCTTAATACTAAATTTTTCATACTTTTTAATTTTAAATATAATTGTAATAGGGGCAAATGTCGGCAAGTGTGGCGTTTTGGCGTTCATACTTTTGGGTGATTCGAGCATATTTAGCCAGATTCATACTTTTGGGTGAGGGGTATCTGTCCTCTTTAAGCCAACAACCCAAGTTCTTTGGCTTTCTGGATGGCTTGTGTGCGCCGTTGCACATCCAATTTCATGAATATGTTGGAGGCGTGGGTTTTTATGGTGTTTAGGGATAAGAAAAGTTGTTCCGCTATTTCTTGATTACTGTGTCCTTTAGCCATCAATACCAAGACTTCATGTTCGCGAGGGCTGATATTCAGGTGATTCAAATTACTGGGATCTGGCACAAGATGGTCTTTCTCTGGTGGTACCAAAGGTAAAGTTTCCGATTTTTTTTGAATTTTTCTCGTGATCTCTACACCAGCCCAAATCCCCGCTATACAGCATAAAGCGGCTATAATACCTGTATATAATGATTCGTAATGCTGCACAAATAGCAGCCGATATTGAAAGTACACGATGAGTAAGTATGAAACACCGAGCATAAGGCCGTATAGCAATATTTGTCGCATGTAGAATGGAAATAGAGAATCAAATAAATACTCACAAAAGTGACAATAATCTTTGATAGTTATATGAAATTGGTGTATTTTTTATAATTTTGCATTCTTTTACAATATGAAAAAATACTACATACTTTGGTATCGCTTAGATCAGAAAGACCGATATTTGATTTGGTTTTCTGCTAAAATAGACGGCGTTTTGGTCATTCAAAAACAGGTGCCCACTTTTGACAGCATTGATGAATTGCGCGACTATGCCACGGCACAACGGATCAAATTGGTGGAGGAAATGCCCTTTTTAAACAATTTTGATACAGTTATTGGCTGGATACCCGACCCCGATCAGGCACTAAACAGTGTGGATTGTATGAACGCTTGGAATTTGGTAAAGGATATTACCTTGACTTTTAATATGAAATTCAGAGGCAACCTAAAAGATAACCTGACCTTGGAGGTATATGACAAAATTTGTCAAAACAACACCATTCCTGCCCATATACCGGGTGCGGAAGGCGGAAAGAAAAATCTAAAAGAAAAGGAACGAAAATTGCTATCAGAGATCATGGATCAGGCCGTGAGTATTGCTCGAAAAACACTTTGAAAACTCTTGCTTGTCTAATATATCCCTGACTATCATAAGCTAAGGTGCAGTCCTATCTATTTCTAAGATAGGGATTTTCATTCACGACTTGGCTTTGGGCCAACAACTTGAGTATAAACCTCATCACAGCATTAGGTGCAGGGTGAATGTCATGGTAAACATGTCGTGAGAAACATTGCAGTGAGCCAGTAATTGGGCTACATCCATTTTACCCCAAAAGAAATAATTTAAAAAATATACATTTGCGTGTAACATTACCTAAACAAGGTCGTCTTCCTTCTGTAAACACAAAACAAGGTATTTAACTACTCGTATGAATTGGTCTATCTTCCAAGAACAAGTACTTCCGATACAAAATAAATTATATCGGTATGCGCTGCGAATCACTGGCAACCTGCACGAAGCAGAAGATGTGGTGCAGGAGGTATTTGAAAAAATATGGAAGGCCGCACCAGATCAAAACGAGCAAGTGCAGAATTGGGAGGCTTGGTGCATGACGTTGACCAAAAACAAATCGTTGGATAAGAACAGGACCCGAGATTACAGAAGAACATCAACCCTCGACGGGGTGGCAGAATACCAAACAGACCTCAAAACACCAGCGCAAAGTACCGAACAAAATGATATGATAGATCAAATCAGGCATTGTATTCAAGCATTGCCCGAAAAACAAAAATTGGTGATCCACTTAAGGGATATTGAAGAGATGAGTTACGAAGAAATCGCCGCCAATCTCGATATAAGCCTCGATCAAGTAAAAGTAAACCTTCACAGAGCCAGAAAAACAGTACGCGAAAAAATGAATGCTTTCGCTTAAAAATTAAAGAACATGACAAATTTTAAAGATATTCAGGCATTGCTCGATCGCTACTGGGAAGGTGAAACCACCCTAGAGGAAGAGCGTACACTCAGGGCTTATTTCAACTCCAATGAAGTAGATTCGCGCTTAACGCAAGAAATTTCGTTTTTCAAAGCCCTCGTACGAGAGCAAACCATACAAATGCAAGCGCAGATACCCATGCCCTTGCAGGTAAAACACAAGAACCTCAATTTATGGCGTACCGCTGCGGCCGCAGTACTGGTATTAGGTTTGGTCGCTTGGTGGCTTCAGCAGCCAGCAGCCCCTTCTACAGCCCCCACTGTAGCAGACACTGCTCCTGCGGTGAATACGCCCCAACCAGCACTGATACCGAACAACCCAGTGCCTACAGCAACCGAATCAAACCCAGTGGCTAATTTAGACGAGCCAGCGGCCAAGCCAAAAGTCAAACAAGTACGACACCGCAAAAACACCAATATCAATACAGCCCCTCCCACACCAAGGGAGCCCATAGCATTGACACCAGAAGAAGAAAAAGCCTTTGCAGAAGTGAAAGCGGCCTTGGCCTTGCTTTCATCAAAACTCTCTAGAGGCCGCAAAGAAGCCATCAAAGGGGCCGGACACCTTGATGCTTTTGAGAAAGTACCTAAAGCCAAATTAAACTCCTAATCGTGGAATTCACTTCCACAACACTCATTTTCTAACAATAAAATATTAATAATTATGAATAAGTCACTTTTCTTGTTGCCTGTATTTGTTTTGGCAACTGTATTCAACCTAAAAGCACAAAATGATGGTATTAGCCGTTTTTTCAAGCAATATTCTGATGACGAACGCTTCACTATGGTGTATATAAGCCCAAAATTGTTTCAGATGTTTGCTAATATCGAAACCAATGATGAAGAATGGAACGTATATCGCGATGTGGTAAAAGACCTAGGTGGTTTGCGCATCCTAACCGCAGAAGATAGCATTGGCGATGCCGAAAAAATGTATAAAACCGCCCTTTCGATGGTACCACAAAACGAATATGCCGAATTGATTACCGTACGTGATGGCAAAGAAAATGTTCGTATCTGGACTAGAGAAACCGGCAATAATAATGTCATTGATGAACTATTGCTCTTGGTCGGCTCCCCTTCTGAATTTACGCTCTTGAGTTTTACTGGTAAAATTGACCTAGCTAAAATTTCCAAGATCGCTAAGAAAATGGACATCAATGGGATGGAACATCTGGATAAAATTAAAACGGACAAGCCAGTAGAGCCTAAAGAGAAGTATTAAGTATCAGTGCGAATAACCCCAATAACCATTTCACTAAAAAAATAATTCTTCTATGCGTATCCTATTTTTTTGCTGCTTTCTTACACTGTTGACTTCCACCCTATCAGCCCAAGATTATGGCCTTTATTGGAAATATAAAGACTATACAGGTATTTCTTTAACCGTACCTTCGGTGGCCATAGACATGGGATCTTGGTTTATAAAAGACAAAGAAGACAGGCAATTGATGCGCCACATCAATAAGGTAAGGGTCATGTTTTTTGAAGGTAAAAGCCCCATCACCAAGCGTGATATGAAAAAGTTTGATCGCAGAGCCAAACGCAAACACTTAGAAGAACTGATTACGGTACATACTGGCGATACCGATGTGCGTATCATGGTCAAAGAACGCCGCAAAGCCATCCGTAAAATGGTGGTCTTGGTTCAGACCGGCGAAGAGTTTGTGATGGTCAGCGTAAAAGGCAAACTCAAATGGGACGACATCAATAAGGTGATTAAAAAATATGGCAAAGACATTAAAGGTAAAGATAATAAGCCTATCATACCTCCTTCTGTGAAAGTACCAGTGCTCAGGGTTTAGAAATTTGTTGGCTATTGACGGTGGAACGTGGAAATTAGCCTCATCAAAAAAATGGCAGCCGAAGCATACGCCTCGACTGCCATTTTTTTTACTGCACCACCACTTTTTGGGTTGCAATCTGACCATCGCTTTGCGTCCATCGGATGATGTAAACGCCCTTGGGTAGATCGCTGATCTCAAATTGGATGCTGGTTTCACCCGCTTTGGATTGTGCTTCGCGAAGGCTCCGCCCAGAGACATCCATCAGCGACAACATACCGCTAACTGCCTCATGATCAGGCAAATCTATTCGAATAAAATCAGTAGCCGGATTGGGATAGGCTTTTATTTCGGGGGCAATACTCAGCGGCAAAACGATTTGTTGTTCATCCATATAATCATTGCTAGCCCTTTCGCCACCGCCGCCGCCATCGAATAATACTACGTTTGCTAATTTCCAAGGTTCTTGGCCGTTGGTGATGTTGTTGGCGGAGAAAAATATGTCGGAGCCGCACAGTGCCATTTCATTCACATTGGCGCTACCAACACCGGGCCAGATGTTAAACACGAGGCGCGTCCCATCCACAGTGCCATCAGATTGCCACATTTCAGTCCCAAAATCGGTCATCGGATAAGCAAAAAATATCTTTGCTCCGGCCGATATGATTTGGAAGCCCATGGCGTTCGATTCAGGTAACTCACCGAGATCTACGACTTGGCCTTGCGTATTCATTTTGCTTAAAAAAAGTGGCCCAGCATGGCTCTCAAATATGTACAGATTGGTGCCTGCCGCTTGTAAAATCTGGATAAAACCCCGGGTCAATGAATCAAAACCTGTCAAAGCGGCATTCATTCGAAGCAGATTCTTCATGCCTGGTATGTTCGATGAATTCGAAAGTACCACCAAGCGGTTATTGAAATTGGTCAGTTCGTGCGCCCCAAAGGATCCTGCAATCGGTTGGGTGCCTGCGCCATCGGCCACGCCGTCTGATTTCCATACTTGGCTGCCATTGCCATTATTGGCCGTAAAAAACAGTTTATTGCCGATGCCGATGAGTTCAGTGGGATTACTGCTGCTCGCGGCGTTGATATTTTTGACCCGTTGAGCAATGCTGTTGATGGTGGTTTTCCAGAGCTCGCGGTCGGTATTGTTCTTGGTGGCGGTGAAAAACAAGTTGGTACCGACGGGAGTCAGGTTTTGCGGATCAAGCGCGATGTTATCAACTTGATCCACGACATTGATGGTGCCATCGGTTTTGAAAAGTCGTTTTTCGTCGGGAGCGCCATTCGGAAATGAATTGGTGGCGACAAAAAATAATTTACCTTGAAATGCCGTAAGGTTGGTCGGATTTTGGCCAATGCCACCTAAAAAAAACGTTTGCACTGGTATCGTACCCGCTAGCGTGCCGTTGGATTTGAATATTTGCCGGGATCCGCCCGCCACAAAAAACAAGGTGGAGACATTACCATTGGTCACAACCGTTAGTTCCGTTGGGTTAGAACCTATGGAGCCTACTGTTATATCTTTCAGCATAAAAGTACCCAATTCGGTGCCATCGGTGCGCCAAAGTTCGCGGCCATTGAGGCCATTATCGGCACTAAAAAAAGTAAGATTCCCCATTTTGACAAAATCGGCGGGATTGGAATGACCCTGTCCGATATTGCGGACGGTGCTGATGCTGGCAGTAGTTGCGCGGCGCAATTCGCGGCCATCTGCACCATCACTGAAAAAAAACAGGTCGCTGCCTCGAACGGCCATGTCCGTTTCTGAAATATTGCTGCCAGTTTGCCCTACCACAAAGTCCTGCACCAGTGCTGTTCCTAGTTCGGTGCCATCACTTTTCCAGAGTTCACGGCCGTGAGTACCCGTCTTGGCTGTAAAAAATAGCGTCGTACCTACTGCAATAAGTGCCTGTGGGGTGGAGCTGGCATTCAGCGGATTGATGTTTTTTACCATTGAGGCAACGTTGCCGTTCGTCAATTTCCACAATTCGCGACCCGTAGCTGTCGTGGTGGCAGAAAAGAAAAGCATGCCGTTGACGACGGTCAAATGTAGCGGGGTAGAAGACACCGCCCCTGAGACGAGATCGAAAGTCGGCTCATTGGTCGTGCCCTCGGGAGTACCGTTGCTTTTGTATAATTCACGGCCTAGATTGGGCGAACTGGCCACAAAAAATAAGGCTCCATTGAATACGGTCAAAGCAGTAGGCATGCTGGAAAAAGGTGCATTGATGTTTTTGACTAACTGGGTTCCAAGTGTGTCGCCAGTACTGCTCCAGAGTTCTCGATCGGTCACGCCGTTGATGGTCACTTCGGCCGCAAAAAATATTTTGTTATTGAATCTCACGATTTCGCTGGGTTCGGAACTGCCATTCAGATTGATGTTTTTGACCATTTGGGTACCAAATTCATTGCCGTGACTTTTCCAAAGCTCGCGGTCAGCCACGCCGTTAGTGGTCACAGTAGCCGCAAAAAACACCGCCGGACCATTCAGAACAAAACTGCTGGGATTAGAATCCGCTCCGCCTGGATTGATGTCTTTGACCATTTCGATGCCGATTTCGGCAAGCGGACATTTCCACATTTCAAAGCCATGCGTACCATCATTGGCGACGAAAAACAACACGCCGCCCACGCGAAACAGGCCACGCGGCGCGCTGTCCGCCGCACCGGGGTTGATGTCTTTCACGAGCACCGTACCATCGGCGGTGCCGTCGCTTTTCCAGAGTTCGATGCCTCGGAAGCCATCATTAGCGGAAAAAAACAAGGTGCCATTGACATTGAACAGGTTGGCAGGATTCGACGCGATGCTGCCCGTACAGATGTCTTTGACGAGGACAGTACCTGCAATGGTACCGTCAGTTTTCCAGAGTTCGTAGCCGTGGACGGGGTCGTCGGCACTAAAAAATACGATGTTGCCCACGGTCGTCATATTGCGCGGCGAACTATTGCCGACTGCGACATTGATGTCTTTGAGCAGTGCAGGGTCTTGGGCACTGAGGCCAAAAACGAGGAGAAAAAACAGGGTGACAATTTGCCATTTGATTTGATTTTGCATGACTTTTTGCATGATGTGGTCTAAGTTATTTAATGAAAGGAAATTAGTTTTCGTACTTGTCGTCGCCAATATCAACCAGCGATGCCACAAAGGTGCAGTCAATCGAAAGGGCCGCGCAATTTCAGTTTTTCAACATTTTTATACCTGTTTTAAGCAAAATAGCGATGAAAAAAGAACAGTTAGTAACGGTAAAAGAATAACTGTTCTTTTTAGGTAGATTGATTTTTGACCAAATAACTATCTTTTTGGGCGAATAGTGGGGCTATTTAACCAAAAAGATGGGCAGTTTGGGCGATAAGCAATCAGTTAAAAAGGATAAGTTATTTTTTTACCGTTACTTATTATTAAATCGCTACTAAGAAAGCTGCTATCGAGCGGCTTTTTGCAAAAAAATACGAAAAGCCCGCCGTCACGTTATGGTGGGAAGGCAGATTGATTTCACTTTTTAGGAAAAATTATAGGATAGCGGAAATTTTGTCTGCTCAGCAGCCAAAGTGATTTTGATTGGGAATCCAATAGCGATTTCTTGGATGGTATGTTTGATGGCGACAGCGGCGGATTCTCCACTGATGGCAGCAGTGATGGCAATGGCTGCGGGGTAGATGGCGGGGGTGGATGTGGTAGTGGCTGCGGCAGCGGTTGTGGAGGTGGCTGCGGATCTTAAACAGCATTTAGATAAAAAACAAAGGGCTAATCAAAAAAAGTGAGATACTTTTTTGATTAGCCCTTTGTTTTTCAGTTACCTTTGGCATTAATTTTCAAAAATGACTTACTGAAAACGGAGACCAATATGAGAGACAGATTACTGCTAATTGCTCACTGATAAATTATAACATGCGTATATTATTCCTAATCCTTTTTCCCTGCCTTTTGGCTGCTCAAAGCCGCGTACAGGTGATTCCACAACCTTATAATATTATTGAAACATTAGGGAATTTCACCCTGAATGCCAATACCAAAGTCTATTATCCAGCGGATAAAAAGGATTGGGCTACTGCAACTGAATATTTGACTGAATTGGTGAAAGGTGGCACCGGATTCGCCTTGAAAATACAGGCTTTCAAGCAAAAATTCACCAAAGCACAGCCCAATATCATCTATTTGCTGCCTGATGAAAAAATAAAATCGGCGGAAGGATACGAACTAGAAGTGACAGCACAAGCTGTGTTAATTAGGGCGCGTACCGCTGCGGGTGCATTTTATGGTATCCAGACTTTACGCCAACTGTTCCCGGCTCAAATCAATGGCAATCTAGGCTTGAAGGAAGTCGAATGGCTGGCACCCTGCTGCAAAATTAGCGATGCCCCCCGCTTTCAATATCGTGGCCTGCACTTAGATGTGGCACGGCACTTTTTTACCGTTGACTTTATCAAGCGGTACATTGATCTTTTGGCCATCCACAAACTCAATACCTTCCATTGGCACCTCACCGACGACCAAGGTTGGCGGATAGAAATAAAAAAATATCCACTCTTACAGCAAGTAGCCGCTTGGCGCGAAGAGACCCTCATAGGCCATTATTCCGATGAGCCAATCCGGTACGATGGCACGCGTTATGGAGGTTATTACACCCAAGAAGAGGTCAAAGAAGTTGTAAAATATGCACAAAGCCGATTTGTGACGGTAATGCCAGAAATAGAATTGCCCGGTCATGCCACAGCGGCCTTGGCCGCATATCCTGAACTGGGTTGTACTGGTGGCCCTTATCAAGTGCATACTACTTGGGGAGTTATTGAAGATGTTTTTTGTGCTGGCAACGACAAAACAATGACGTTTCTCGATGATGTACTCACAGAAGTTTGCGCTTTATTCCCTTCCACTTACATCCATATTGGAGGCGATGAATGCCCTAAAGACCGTTGGAAAGAGTGTCCAAAATGCCAGGCTCGCATGAAAAAAGAGGGACTAAAGGATGAACATGAGTTGCAAAGTTATGTCATCAAAAGAGTGGAAAAAACGCTGATCAAAAACAAGAAAAAACTCGTTGGTTGGGATGAAATATTAGAAGGTGGCCTAGCCCCCACGGCAACAGTGATGAGTTGGCGCGGTATAGAAGGTGGTATCGCTGCTGCCAAATCAGGCCATGATGCCATCATGTCGCCCGGCTCGCACTGTTATTTCGATCACTACCAATCCGATCCAGCCAATGAACCATTGGCCATCAGTGGGTTCACTACTTTAGAGAAAACCTATGCTTATGAACCAATCCCTGAAGCCCTGACCGCTGCCCAAGCCAAGCACATTTTGGGTGCACAGGCCAACGTATGGACAGAATATATGCCCACCGAAGAGCAGGTAGAATATATGGCTTATCCACGGGTGTGTGCCTTGTCGGAAGTAGTGTGGTCTGACAAAAAATTGCGCAATTGGCAAAGTTTTGCAGCGCGCATACCACAGCACTTTGCTCGACTTAATGCTATGGATCTCAATTACGCCCGCTCTTTTTACGATATCGGTAGTGCTTATGCTGGTGGATTCGTCACGCTCAAAAGCGGGGTTCCAAGTATAGACGTTCGCTATACTAAAGATGGGACTGAACCTTCGGCCACTTCTACCCTGTATCGCGCACCTTTTGCGCTGAATGAATCAACAACCATCCGTGCCGCAGCATATTCGGGCACTACATTACTAAGTAAGGTTATCAAAGTCAATTACGCCATTCATAAGGCCAGCGGCAAGCCTTACACCATTGGTCGTACGCCTACCCAATACACTGGCGGCGAAACCTATGCCCTAACCAATGGGGTAAGTGGTGGCACCAAAACTTGGAATAATTGGGTAGGTTTGGTCAATCGCGACCTCGACCCTATCATTGATTTTGGAGAACCTACCACTTTTTCACAAGTTACCACACACTTTGTGAATGCCAAAGGATCTTGGATACATCCACCTAAATCCGTTACCATTTTTGTATCGGATAATGGGACTGATTTCAAACTACTCAAGACCCTTGAAATAGACTACGAATCTCTGATCGGTACCACGGTAGAATCAGTCCGATTTGATGTACCCAAGTCCAAAGGACGTTATTTGAAGTTAGTAGCCAAAACAACTGGCGTGATACCCGAGGGCAGCCCCGGTGCTGGCAATGGGGCTTGGTTGTTTTTGGACGAAGTCATTGTTGAGTAGTGGTAGGCGGGGGGCTTCTCATCACGGGTCTTTTGCTACATATTCTTGATATTTGCCCGATTGTGAAGCGAATCTGGACACCCGCTTGGACATTGTTTAGCGGTGGCACTTGTTTCCTTTTATTGGCTGGATTCTATGCAATTGCAGATGTCAAACAGATACAAAAACCGTTTTTCTGGTTAAAAGTAATTGGCATGAACTCCATTGCGGCTTATGTGCTGGCACATACGGTGACGGCTTTCATTCATCAGTCTATGCAGATCCACTTTGGGGCATCGTATGAGTTGATGTTGGGGCAGGCTTATGCCCCATTGATCCGTGGCGGAGCCATGCTATTGGTACAATGGTTGGTGTTGTGGTGGATGTGGAAAAAGAAAATTTTTGTACGGGTGTAAGTATATGAACCCTCTCTAAATTCCATATATTTAGTCGTATTTAGACCAACCAGATATTTTTATTTTGAAATAATATCAGAAGTAGTATAAAAATCTGATTTTCAATATACTTTCGCCCCTCGTTTTAAACAAATACGTACTTCTACATCACTGTCTCATGTCAAAAATAGACTACAACAAAGCGTCATTAGCACTACATCAGAAACATAAAGGGAAGATTGAGATCAAATCAAAAATATCTGTCAACACAAAGGACGATCTTTCCACCGTTTATTCGCCTGGGGTGGCTGCACCCTGCCTCGAAATCAAAGACAACAAAGAATTAGCCTATACTTATACCATAAAAGGAAACACGGTTGCTGTGGTGACGGATGGCTCTGCGGTACTTGGGCTAGGAAATATTGGAGCGGAGGCTTCCATCCCGGTGATGGAAGGTAAAGCCATGTTGTTCAAGAAGTTTGCTAATATTGATGCTTTCCCTATTTGCTTGGATACCCAAGATACTGAAGAGATTATCAAGACTGTGCGTAATATAGCCCCAGTATTCGGCGGTATTAACCTTGAAGACATCGCTGCACCGCATTGTTTTGAAGTGGAAGAGCGACTCCAAGACCTCGGTATTCCGGTATTTCATGATGACCAACATGGTACCGCCATTGTAGCCTTGGCCGGTCTTATCAATGCCGCTAAAGTAGTCAATAAAGACATCAATGAGTTGGTCATTGTCATCAATGGAGCGGGTTCTGCGGGTATTGCTATTGCAAAACTGCTGAAAGGATATGGATTAAAACGCCCCAAAGTACACGTCAAAAATATTATTCTTTGCGACCGTACTGGTATTATACACAAGGGCAGAACGGATCTTGGCTCCAATAAATACAAACAAGAAGCCTTGAAGTACACCAATAACCACAATATGGAGGGGCTAGTATTTGATGCGATCAAGGGAGCCGATGTGTTCATTGGAGTAAGTGAGGCCGATCTACTGACGGCCGCTCATATCAGAACCATGGCCAATGACGCTATTGTGTTTGCATTGGCCAATCCAAAGCCAGAAATCATGCCTGAAGAAGCCAAAAAAGGCGGAGCGGCTGTCGTTGGCACTGGCCGCAGTGATCTACCCAATCAAGTAAATAACGTACTGGGCTTTCCAGGCGTATTCAGAGGAGCCTTGGATGCTCGTGCGCCAAGGGTTACTATTGAAATGAAATTGGCTGCCGCATTTGCCATAGCAAGTTGTGTCAAAAATCCAGTACCTGAATGCGTCATTCCTGATGCGTTGGATAAGTCAGTGGCTAAAAAAGTTGCTAAGGCAGTTTATAAGGCTGCTAAGAAAATTTTTCCGTAATGTGATTACTCATTCAAATCATCAATATACATTTGAATTTTCTGTTTCCTGCGTTCTATTTTTTGGGTAAGTTCTCTAAAATACCAATCCCGTTCTTTTTCAGAACCAGAACAGATCGGCGTTGACTTACCGATGATGATATCAAACCAATTTTGCGCATAATCGCAAAGTTGGGTATCCGTACTCTTTAAAAAATTGGGGGTACAATAGGCTATATAGGCAAGTCGCCCCACATCGGTGGTGATCAGTGCAGATATATTGGTGTAAACCATTTCATTATGGAAAACGTTGATTTTGCCTTGTCCCAATTCCGCTTTTTCGCCTATGGCAAATTTGCGCCCCACCCGACACACTTCTTTCATGTGGGCAATCCATTCCCTGAGTTTATCCATCAAAACCAAGGCATCTTTGGGATCGCGGAACCCACCTGAATAAAGGTGGTATTCGATTTGAGCCAAGGTATTGTCCATGATTTGCACCGTCCATAATTCAGTGCTGTTCACTTTCAAATAATGGTTGAGTATCCGCTTGCTCAATTGCAACATTGGATCAGTAATCAAGTCAAAAGAGAAAGGGCGTTCGCGCAACCAATCAAAATTCCAGGTGGTGCGCCCCCAAACATAGAGTTTAAAACTCATCAATTCGGGGAAAAGGTTATAGGAGAATACGGGTAATTCTGCCGATGCATACCAGAGGTGCGGTGAGGGAAACTTGTTAATCAACTCAAAATCGCCCTCAAAAAACTCCAGATAATCGGTAAACGTCTTTACTTTTCTGGTAAAATCACTAAAAGTGCAAAGCACATCATTGTTTCCTTCATATATAAGACTATCCAATGAAATACGAAAATGCTGTGCCAAGGTTTTCATTTCTTGTGGCGAAAGAAAAGTATCACCCCTAAGCCTCCGATAGACAGGGTCTTTTGCAAGGTTTAAGATACCGCACAATGCTTCCACAGCATCAGCTCGGCGCGGGAATCGCGCCAATATGAGGTCAAAAAATTGATCTTGTATTCCTTGAGTTGGCATGTGAAGTGTAATTTTTTCGTGATAAAGATACATCTGTTTTTAGAATTTGTACTTTTTTTCAGAACTTTGCGAAAATTTTGAATCTCTACGATATGGACAAAGCGACGTTGTTATTAGAAGATGGAACCGTTTTTATAGGAAAGGCGGCAGGAATTAAAGGCACGACCACAGGTGAAATATGTTTCAATACTGGGATGACTGGGTATCAGGAGATCTTTACTGACCCATCTTACACTGGTCAGATCTTGGTATCTACCAACGTGCATATTGGCAATTATGGCATCAAAAATGATGAAATAGAGAGTGAAAACATAAAAATCGCAGGATTTATATGCCGAAACTTTAATATCCCATACAGCCGAATCATGGGTGATCGCAGTATCCAAGACTACTTTGAGGCAGAAAACATTGTGGCTATTCATGATCTGGACACCCGCGCTATTGTCCAGCATATCCGACAAAAAGGCGCTATGAATTGTATCATCTCTTCCGAAACGGACGACGTGGTAGAACTAAAAAAACGCCTCGATAATACGCCTTCTATGGCTGGCCAAGAGTTATCAAGCCATATCACAACCAAAATTCCCTATTATATTGGCCAAGAAGATGCGACTTTGCGGGTAGCGGTGATGGATTTTGGGGTCAAAAAAAGTATCCTGAAATGTTTTGATCAAAGAAACTGCTATTTGAAAGTATTCCCGGCCAAAACATCCTTTGAAGAGGTGAAGGCTTGGAATGCCAATGGTTATTTTTTATCCAATGGCCCCGGCGATCCGGCAGCAATGCCCTACGCGGTGTCGCTCGTAGAATCTATGTTGGCAGAAGGAAAACCTTTATTTGGGATCTGCCTTGGACAGCAATTATTGGCTCTGGGCGCAGGATTACCCACCTACAAACTCCACCACGGACACCGTGGCCTTAACCATCCAGTGAAAAATCTCCTCACTGGGCGTTCTGAAATAACCAGCCAGAATCATGGGTTTGGAGTAGTAGAACAAAGTGTATATGATTCTCCATCCATTATAGAAGCAACCCATATCAATCTGAATGACCAAACGGTAGAAGGCATTCGACTAAAAGGCAAACCTGCATTTTCGGTTCAGTATCACCCGGAGGCAAGCCCTGGCCCACATGATGCTCGGTACTTGTTTGATGAGTTTGTGAATATGATGCGGTGATTTATCAACAAGTCCGAAACTTTTTTCAAGAAAACATCGTTAATAACCTGCAATATCGCACACACAAACCCAATACATGTCATGTTCAAAGCAATCACGACAACCACACTTACTTTATTTCTTTGTGCCAATTTGTTTGGCCAAATGAGCACCATTCAAGTGACCGTAAGCGATACCATCATGGTACCTGCCGACCATATTACGATCGCTGTCACATTTAAAGATACTGCCACCATACCACCCTATATGTATGAGGTAGAAGGCGACCGAGAGGCATCTGAAGCAGAAAATGCAACTGCGACAGACGCGCCACCAATCGTAGTAGGGCCAGACTTCGCTGGTTCATTTGAACAAGTGAAAGCCATTTTGAAAAAGAACAACATTAGTTGGAAAAAAACCGCAGATCAAATGGGTGGACTCATGGGCGGACTCATGGGTGGAATGGCCGCACTCGGAAAACAGGACACCGCTGCTTCTGCTCGTAATATTACCTTTGATTTCAAATCTAAAGCCCAAATGGATGAAGTTTTACCTAAAATAAAAGCCATTACTTTTGCTGAAACACTGGAGATGGGAATGAGCGTGGACAAAGAATCAGTGAACAGAAAAGGGTTATATGAAAAACTATTCAAAAAATCACGTGTTAAAGCCGGCGAAATTGCTAGCCTTGCGGGCAAACGGATCGGCGATATTCACCAGATAGGCAATGCTTTTGACGGACTCAGTCCTGAAAAACAAATGGAAAGTATGATGGGCGACGGCGGTATGTTTGGAGGATTGTTTAAGATGATGGGCAATATGTTTTCTGAAAAAAACACCGATTATAAAGTAAAAGTCAGCGAAAGTATGACGGTTACATTCTTGATGTATTGATCTAATACGATTTAAAAAGTAGAAAGCCGGAACTTCCTTCATGGAGGCTCCGGCTTTTTCTTTTTCTTAAAACTGAATCTGCGTTTCACAATGTTAATTTTTTAGACTTAATCGTAAAGTAATTATTAAATTAAAGTAATGTTTTTACCTTTGCCCTCAGAAAGGAAATAAGGATCAAAGCGTTCATGAAGTTTAAACTAAATACACCTTACTGTTTTTTGGGATACGACCATACGTGTTCTTGCTTTTCTGCCCCCTTTTCCCTTGATATTTTTAATCTGAATGCCGTCTCAGGATAAATCCCATCTTCGCCTTGCGCGAGATGGGATTTATTTTTTTATAATCACACCTTAAATTTATTTTGTATGAAGCGAATGTACATTACATTCCGCATGGCATTGCTTTGCTGTTTTGCTATGGGTGTTCAGGCTACCTGGGCACAAGTTACTACCGCTACTTTGACCGGTATTGTAACTGATTCTAAAGGAGAAACCTTGGCTGGTGCTACGGTAACTGCCGAACACAAACCTTCTGGTACTTTTTATGGTATCTCCACACGCTCTGATGGCCGCTATACCATCCCTAACATGCGTGTAGGTGGCCCTTACACGATTGCTACTTCCTATACAGGTTACAAAAGTAACCCAACAGAAGGCATTTACCTTAACCTTGCCCAGAAGTTGGTACTCAACCTGACTATGGAAGAGATGAATGCAACGCTTGACGTGGTAGAGGTAGTGGCTGAAACAGGATCTATCATGAATGGACAACGCACGGGTGCTTCTACCAATATTGGTAGCGAGCAGATCCAGCGTTTGCCTACAATCAACCGTTCGGCATCTGATTACTACCGATTGACACCTATGTCTGACGGTAACTCTTTTGGCGGTCGCAATGACCAGTTCAACAATTTTTCTTTGGATGGCACGATCTTCAACAATCCATTTGGATTGGATGCTGCCACACCGGGCGGTCAGGCCGATGCACAACCAGTATCATTGGATGCCATTGATCAGATCCAGGTGTCTATTGCACCTTACGATGTGACTCAAGCAGGTTTCACTGGCGCAGCAATCAATGCCGTGACTAAGTCTGGTACCAACAAATTCAAAGGTACTGTATTTGGCTTTTTCCGCAATCAAGACATGATTGGTGGCAAAGTAGATGGCGACAAATCTGCTTATCCTGATCTTACACAAGGTCAGTATGGATTCAGTTTGGGTGGCCCTATCGTGAAGAACAAATTGTTCTTTTTTGCAAATGCTGAAATCGAGCGTCGCCAAGACCTCGGTACTGCTGGTTACGTGGCTTCACGCCCCGGCTTGACAGGCGCCAATGTTTCTCGTGCATCTGCGGCAGATTTTGAGCGTATTAGCAATATTTTGCGCGATAGTTTTGGTTATGCCACTGGTGCTTACGAAAATTTCAAGCATAAAACCTATAACAATAAGGCGTTGGTGAAATTAGACTGGAACATTAACCAAGACCACAAATTATCTATCACTGGTAACTGGTTGGATGCTTTCAAGGAAAAGCCGGCACATCCATCGGCGATTGGTCGCCGTGGCCCAGATGCTACGACTTTGCAGTTCCAAAATTCTGGATACCGAATCAACAACGTGATTTTCTCTGGTATTGCTGAACTTAGGTCTGTATTTGGTACCAGTGTTGCCAACAAACTTCAAGTTGGAAGAACGGCTTTCCGCGATACCCGCGACCCGCTCTCTGATCCGTTCCCAACCATCAACATCAACAAAGATGGTTCTCGCTATATCGTTGCAGGACATGAGCCTTTCTCTATCAACAATGCTCTGAAGCAAGATGCCTTCCAAGTAAATGATGTGGTCAATATTTATTTGAACAATCACACATTGACAGCAGGTTTTGCATTCGAATCGTTCCAGTTTGATAACTCGTTCAACCTCGGCGCATATGATGGCGTATTTGGTCCTGGATATGAATCAGTTGACGCATTTATTGCAAATGTACAATCAGGTAGTTTTGGAAATACGGTACGCGCTGCACGTGCTACTTATGCCGCTTCGGAGGCCAAAGGCCAAGGTGTAGCCGGTGGCTGGGCATTGGCAGAGACCAATGTAGGTCAGTTGGGTGTGTTTTTACAGGATGAAATTCAGTTGGGCAAAAACTTGACCCTTACTGTAGGAATCCGTGGAGACCAAGCACTTTATATGAATACAGAAAGTAAAATAGCGGAAAATATTGCTCGCAATTGCTGCTATGATACAACTATTGTTTATTATGATGAAAATGCGAAGTCTCTTAACTTGAGTTCTCGCCAGTTGCCAGAAGCCAAGTTGTTGTTCTCACCACGTTTGGGCTTTAACTGGGATGTAATGGGCAATCGCTCTTTACAAGTACGCGGTGGCTCAGGTTTGTTCACAGGTCGTTTCCCATTTGTATGGGTAGGCAATCAAGTAGCCAACCCAAATGCCTTTTTCTACTGTACTTCTGCTAAAGATTTCCAATTCCCACAGGTTTGGCGCACTAACTTAGGTATTGACAAGAAATTTGGTGCTGGATGGGTTTTCACAACCGATTTGATCTACACCAAAGACATCAATGCTATGATGTCTCGCAACTATGGCTTGAAAACTCCAACAGGAAGGCTTCAAGGTGTTGACAATCGTCCGATCTATACTTTTGATCCTACTAATTTGGATGGAGATGATCGCTCTAACCGTTTTGATTTCTTTGCTGGAGGACAAGTACCGACCAATGCTTACGTATTCACGAATACGGATCAAGGTTACACGTTCAATGCTACTTTCCAGTTGCAGCGCAAATTTGCAAAAGATTTCAATGCTAGTTTGGCGTACAACTTTGGCGTAGCCAAGGATGCCAGTTCTATTGATGCTGAAATTTCATCGGATGCCTATGACCGCAACCCTTCGTATGGCAACGTCAATGAAGATGTACTAGGCCACTCTTTGTATGGCAATAGACACCGTATCGTGGGCACTGCCAGCAAGAAATTCACCTATGGCCCAAGTGGCCGCATGGGTACTACGGTTTCTTTGTTTATGCAGTTTGCTCAAGGTGGACGCTTCAGTTACACTTACTCTGGCGATATCAACAATGATGGCTCTGGCTTGAATGACTTGATCTACATCCCTACTGATCAGCAAGTGGATCAAATGGGCTTTGCTGGAGATGCCACCGCTCAAACCGCACAACGTGCTGCTTTCAAGGCATATATCGCACAAGATGACTATTTGAGTACCAACCAAGGTAAAGTAGCAGAGCGTTATGCCACCTTAAGCCCTTGGTACAACAACTGGGATATTCGTGTATTGCAAGACTTGGGTATCCGTGGCACCAACAATATCCAGATCAGTCTGGATGTATTGAACTTTACCAATTTGTTGAGTTCTAAATTGGGTGTACGCCAGATCCCAACCACCAGCCAACCAATTGGCGTGAGTGTTGCTAATGGTGTACCTACTTATGCGTTCGATTCTTCTTTGAAATCTACTTTCACTGCTGATCCTAGCCTCCTATCTCGTTGGCAGGCTCAGATTGGATTGAGGTATAGTTTTTAATTAGGGAAAAATAATTACTCATCTGATGACTGTTGAGCCATCGGATGAGTTTTCAATTCAAGATTTACTCATCTGATGACTTTTGTCGTCAGATGAGTTTTTTATTTATTGCCACCGTGCGACAACAGCCCAATGGTCATTGCCGCACGATGATATCCTATTTCACAAACAAAGCCTTCAACTGATCCACCACCTGGCTACCTCCAGAGAGGGTAATGGTGTGGATTTTTTCGGCGATTTTCTCCACGTATTCCATCTCTTTGAGTTTGAATAACATAGCGTTTTCCTCCATCAGTTTGGCAGTGTTCATCAGACTCCGAGTAGATGCAGTCTCTTCCCGACGCATGATGATGTTGGCTTGAGCCCGCTTTTCAGCAATCAACACCTGATTCATGATGTCTTTGATGTCCCCAGGCAGAATGATGTCTTTGATACCAAATCCAGTGAGTGCTACCCCTAAGTCTTCAGCCTTTTCGGCGGTGGTAGCCAGCACCCGTGCCGCGATTTGGTCTTTGCTCTCCATCAATTCATCGAAGGTCAATTTGCCGATAATCTCCCGCAGCGCCATTTGCATTTGGGTGTATAATTGTTTGTCAAAATCCTTGTTATCCACCAAGGCTTTGGTTAAGTCACTTACCCGGTATTGAACAGTGAAGTTGACCCGCAACTGGGCCTTATCCTTGGTCAATACTTCTTGCCCACCAATATCACTGGTCATTTGACGCATATCGGCTTTGACTACCACCACAATATCGGTGTTTCTCCAGAAATGATAAAGACCAGAATCAAGGATTTTTTCCACCTTGCCATTAATCATCAATATGCCTTTTTCAAAGGCTTCTACCTTGAAATTACGAGTATATGCACCCAAAAAGCCCTTTTCTACCAGATTTTTATCAATGCTTGCATCTATGTACAAAGTGTTCAAATCGGCTTTGATGGTGGTATAAACAGTGGCTCCTTTCCAGAAAGCGAACTTGCCCGCACTCAACACCTGCCGATAGTTGCCGTCTTTATACAAAAGGGCTATTTCATTGTCTTTTAACTCTACTACATGTAACAAGGCAGACAAGTCTGCGTTTTGCAAAAGGACATTCAACTCTTTAGAAGGTAAAAATGCGGCAGACATATCGTAGTACTCGACAGTGGCACCAAACCCAATCCAATAGCGGCCAGTGGTCAGGACTTGGCTCAAATCCTTGTTTTTGAAAACCAAGCCCACTTGGTTGGTTTCAATAGTTATGTATTTCATATATTCTGTTGTTTTACGATAATTTTAAAATGAACATATCGGAGGCATCCGTTTTCCAAAAGCGGAAGTAATGGCGGCTGCCGATAGGGCGATGAATGTGATTTTTGCTCGTACTCCGTCAGCCAGTACAGGGTGTTATACCTGGCAAGCGTCTGGTGTTTTGGATACCAAAACCTGTTATTCAGTACTGTATCGGCGGCTCAGAAAACCTGCTAAGCCTCTGGCAAACTGCTGAAAACAGCAGGATACGCCCGATATGTCCGGTGGGCTTTAAAGTGCCCGTCTTTCATAAAAGTGACTCCAAAAGTCAGTGCATTACCAAATATGCGATCCAATGTTAAGTTGGAGCAGGATTCGAACCTGCTTGAAAGGAGTGTATTGCTCTACCCTTGAGCTACTGTCCGCAAGGACGGTGGGACTCGAACCCACAACCCATACATTAGGAAACCAATCTACCGATCACAATCTGAATATGCGTGCCGCACGCGGCGCATACAACGGTGCTATACAGAAACACCCGACAAGGATCATGAATTTCGATTTGTTACTTCTTCACCTCTATCCGCCAGCGAAACAAAGTTTCTGTTTCGCCATATCGAACAAAGTTATTTTTCTCGAGTACGCCCCAAGAGGCGGTATTGTCTTTATCAGTATCTGCTATGACGGCCTTGATTTCAGGCTGCCTAGCCGCCCACTCTACCATGGCACCCACGGCTTCGGTCATATAGCCCTTGTTCCTACTGTCTTCATAAGTGCCGTATCCAATTTCGATATTGCCATCGCCATCAGGTGAGCCTACAAAACAGAGGTCACCGACCATCTTTTGAGCCGATTTATCAATCATTGTCCAGAGCGTACCGTACAAATAATTATTTTTGGGATCGGCTACATTCGGCAAAATCGTTTCTTCCAAGGCTTCCTTGAGTTCGGGCGATATGGTTCGGGTCGTAGGGTTGAGTCCTAGGGTCTGCTCCAAAGAGTTATCCGCGAGGATGTACAACCGAAGTTGTGTAGGGGTCAAAGGATGTATCCGCAATCTTGTTGTTTCTATCATTGTTTAGTACGTTTTTGATGGAATGACTAGTCTTCTCGGCTTCCGTCATCGGCCATTCTCACCATTTTGGGGGTAAATTTGGCGACTACGTCCACGAGATCCGTTTGTGCAGCCATTACTTGGTGAATATCTTTATAGGCCATAGGAGCCTCATCGAGGCCACCACCGATCAAAGATACACCCAAATCTTGCAAGAGGGTACGCATATCGTTTTTGTTCACCGATTTGATGGCTTGGGTACGGCTCATCTGTCGGCCTGCTCCGTGCGAAGCCGAGTTGATGGCCGATGCCTCGCCTTTACCGCGCACCAAGAATCCCGGTGCGGTCATAGACCCCGGTATAATACCCATCACTCCAGCCGCCGCAGGGGTTGCCCCTTTGCGATGTACGATCACTTCTTCGCCATTCAGCATTTCTTTCCAAGCAAAATTGTGGTGGTTTTCCACCTTGGCCAATACGTTGGCACCAATGGCTTTGGTCAGTTTACGGTGGATCACTTCGTGGCAAGCCGATGCATAATCGCCGGCCAGGTTCATAGCCAACCAATATTCTTGACCTGCCTCGCTGTTCATATCCAAATAGGCCAAATTAGCGGCGTAAGCCGGCAATTTACACTGTTCTTTAGCGATTTTGGTATAGTATCCTGCCAATGTAGCCCCCAGTCCGCGAGAACCAGAGTGGGTCAACAAGGCAAGGTAACGCCCTTGTTCAATGCCCAAAACCTCATCTTTTTCTGCGAAATCAATGATGCCCCACTCTACAAAGTGATTTCCACCACCTGAAGATCCCAACTGTGTAAAAGCCTTGTCTTTCAAGCCTCGCAAGAGGCCATTCATATCAAATTCTTTGCGATCCAGCACGTGGTTGTATGAGCGGTCTTTTCCTTTAAAGCCATTTCCGGCACCGAAGGCAGTATGGGCGATTAATTCACGCTTATAAAATGACTTATTTTCAAAAAAATGGGTCTCCGGTATATCAAACACCGACAATGCCATACGGCAACCAATATCTACCCCAACTCCGTAAGGTATGACGGCGTTTTTGGTAGCCAATACGCCGCCAATAGGCAGGCCATAGCCTTGGTGGGCATCGGGCATTAATGCGCCTGCCACGGTCACAGGCAGGCGCATGGCGATATCCATTTGGTTCAATGCGCCTTCTTCAATCTGGCCTTTTCCAAATATGGCGTATTCTCCGGCGGTTTCTTTGAGGGTAATGGTCTCTTTCGCGGCTTCTTGAGCGGCGACTTCCATCACGGTCTTGGCCAGCGGTGCCAATATTGGATCTTCCAGATAGTTCTCTGGCGATTTGCGAACTTTTTTCAATAGGGTCAGGGTTTCTTGTTTGTTGGCCGCTGCAAATGATGCGTTGGCTATTTCGAGGGCGGCACCGAGGATTCTTCCTTCAGCAAATCCCATATATATGAGGTCTCTTCCTTTGTACATTGCTTTAAGTTTTTAGAATTGTTGTATTCCTTTCTTTTTTGATGTTGCAAAGATGAATACGCTACTGCGCAATGTATTTGCGCAGTCAATTTTATTTTTAAAATAATTTTTTAATTTCATTTTAAGTAATTGATTATCAAAGTTTTAGGTTCTTTTTTTATTTTAAAAAAATTTAAAAAATAGTAACTGCGCAAATTAATTACGTAACTCTATTTGAATATTATATCCTTTTGAACACCTAGATATAATTCTACATTGGCACTTTATAGTACATATTCATCCCCTACCCCATTAAGATTAGTAGTCCACTTTGGATAAAGTCCGAAATTCTGCATTTGGTTAATTGCTACGTTTCATAGATCGCATTAATTTCCCCTTCCCTCGATCTGTCATGTCGTAGAGAAACGGAGACAACTACACAAGATGCCCAACTGACAAAGCAAGATAAATCTTGATTTTCAGTTAATTGGGCTTGTGTAGTTGTCTTCACTATGTTACGACATGACAGACTGAGGGTCAGGGTCGGATTCAATACCGTCTGTCCTATACTACGCAAATTAATTGCGTACTTCTATTTGAATGCTGTAATTTTGTATCCTTTTGGACACCTAGACCTAAACTGAATATACGATCATAAAGTTCCAGTCTCGATATATATGGCACTCAACAAACTCGCCCTCATACGTTATAAAACCATAGATGATTGCTTGAGCAACCGCGCCCGCAAATGGACGCTCCATGATTTGATTGAAAAAGTATCGGAGGCATTGTATGAATTTGAAGGGATCAAGGATGGGATCAGCAAGCGCACGATCCAGTTGGATATTCAGACTATGCGCAGTACTAGCCTGTATGACGCTCCGATTATTGTGACAGATCGGAAGTTTTATACTTATGAAGACCCTAAATTCAGGATCACTCAATCTAAGATCACCAAAGCCGATGTTGAAAAGATGAGTGAAGTGGTGGGTATCCTGAAACACTTGAATGGGTTTAGTCATTTTGGAGAAATGAACGAAATGATCGCCAAACTTGAACATAATTTGGATCGCAACCGAGGCCAAGGGCGCAATATTATACAGTTTGAATCCAATCCCTTGCTCAAGGGATTGAACTGGATTGACCCACTTTATAAGGCTATTTCTAATAACCGCGTTTTATTGATTGATTATCGGTCATTTCGATCCCGCGATGCCAAACAGGATGTTTATTCGCCATATTTATTGAAAGAATACCGAAATCGGTGGTTTTTGATCGTTAAGGGTAAAAATAGCCCACAGTTGCTTACCTTAGCCCTTGATCGCATAGAGTCGGTACAGGAATTGCCCCGCGACACTTTTGTGCCCCATCCGAGTGTGGATTTTGATCATTATTATGACAATGTGATCGGGGTGACGAAAAACGAGCGCAACCTACCGACCAAGGTCATATTGGAACTGGATGTTAAGACTAAACCGTACATACTAACCAAGCCGCTCCACCCTACCCAGACTATACTTCATGAGGAGGAGGGTCGTACGGTGATCCAAATTGAGGTGGTGCTGAATTTTGAGTTGGAGCGCGAAATATTGGGTTTTGGGTCTGGGGTGAAGGTGTTGGGGCCGCGCCTGCTGGTGAAGCGGATATCGGCAGCCCTTGGGGAGGCTTTGCGGCACTATAGGGGTACTCAATGAAACACTCGTAACACATTGACGTTCAACCACTTCGTGGTTGGTTAAACATTACCACATTCCAGACCCCGAATTTCATTCAGGGCTATCCACGTTTAACCACTTCGTGGTCGGTAACCTTGAGTTGACGACAGGCCACTCAGTTAGTCGTCCGATGACTCGAATTTTGCAGCCACACATTAATAAAAAAATTTACTTTTGCAAGATGAAATTTCCAGAATATTTGAATATTGCTACACCTAGGCTGTCGCTGCGACCCGTCGCGGATGATGATGCCGCTGCCTTATATCAGATTCGCTCCAATGCGTTGGTCAATCGGTATATTGGTAGGGCTTTAGAGACTAATATCGCTCAGACGGAGGCGTTTATTGGCCAACGAATAGCCGATCGTACAGCGCGGAAAGCCATTTATTGGGTTATTTGTAAGCAAGACTTGGATGTACCTATTGGCACTATCTGTTATTGGAATATGGAACCAGACCGTAATTTGACAGAATTAGGCTACGAATTGCACCCAGATCATCAGGGTCAAGGTTATATGAGAGAAGCATTGGAAGCAGTGGTCAAATATGGGTTTGAACAGATGAAATTGAGTGTTATACTCGCGTTATCAGAGGTGGACAATGTGGATTCTATCCGGTTATTAAAGCATTGTAATTTCGTAGAGGATCAAGCAGCATATTGGGTAAATCAAGAAGCATCTGAAGGTTGTGTAGTATATTTTTTAACAATATAGTTTTAAACCACTGGGTCACTTGGCGAGAAATGAGCCTAAGCCTGCTTTTCGGCAATTTTCTCTACATTTGCCCTAATTATACATCATAAAAAAGCGAATACGAATGAAGTTACAATATCTGCTACTATCCATAATTCTCTTCACACTCTCCACGGTAAAAGTATCAGGGCAAACCTACGACGGTTTTGCAAAGGTGAAGAAAGGTGAAATTTATTTTTTAATTGATAGTTCTGGACATGAATATAAATTAGCCACGAGTGTGGAACAATTAGATCCGAGTATAACAGCCTTGGATTTACAAAGTAAAGAGTTAAAAGAAATTCCTAAGGGAGTATTTCTACATAGGCAACTCAAGGTTTTGCTGTTGAATTTTAATCAATTGACGACTTTACCACCCGATATTGGAAAACTGACCAACTTGGCGAATTTGAATTTATGGAATAATCAATTGACGACTTTACCACCCGAGATTGGAAATCTGACTACGTTAACTAAGTTAGATTTAGGTATTAATCCTTTGACGAACTTACAGACCGAAGTTGGAAAACTGGCCAACTTGACATATTTGGGTTTAGGCAGTAATAAATTGACGTCTTTGCCGCCTGAAATTGGAAAACTGAACCACTTAACTTATTTGTATTTGTCTGATAATAAATTGACGTCTTTACCGCCTGAAATTGGAAAACTGAACAACTTGACTAAATTAGATTTGAGCAGTAATCAATTGACAACTTTACCGCCCGAAATTGGAAATCTGATCAACTTGCCTTCTTGGAGTTTGTCCTTTAATCAATTGACGAATTTACCGCCCGAAATTGGAAACCTGACCAACTTGTCTAAGTTAGATTTGAGCCTTAATCAATTGACGAATATACCGTCCTATATTGAAAAACTAACCAACTTGACGAATTTGGATTTGGGCAATAATCAATTGACAAATATACCGCTCGATATTGGAAAACTGTTCAACTTGACTACTTTGGATTTGCGCAATAATCAATTGATGGCTTTACCGCCCGAAATTGGAAAACTATCCAACTTGACTACTTTGAAATTGTATAATAATCAATTGACTGCTTTGCCGCCCGACATTGGAAAACTGACCAACTTGACAAATTTGAATTTGTCCGGGAATCAATTGACGAATTTACCGCCTGAGATTGGGAAACTGACCAACTTGACCCAATGGTATTTGGGCGATAATCAATTGACGGCTTTACCATCTGGAATTGGAAAATTGACCAATTTGACCAATTTGGTTTTGGTCAAGAACCCCTGCAAGCGACCGCCACTGCGCCCCGACAGTCTGCTCCACAGCCCGCAGGCGCACAGCAACACCAGCAGCAGGCTG
>JANMMZ010000108.1:0-18601 GCA_031373665.1 Saprospiraceae bacterium
CATAGATCGGCCAAAAGAGGCGGCTGCCAAGGTGCGCGATGGCGCATGAAAAGTCAAATCAAGTATAGGTACATTCGGTATTCCATCATTGGCTGGAATCCAAGTATTGCCTCCATTGTCGGTTATAAATACGCCAACGTCTGTGGCGATGACCCACCCCTGTGGATTCAAAGGATCCAAAATCAAATCATTGACTGGCACATCAGGTAGGTTACCCGAGACAGAAACCCATGATTGACCCATATTGGTGCTTTTGTAAATGTGCACCATATCGTCAAAATACCGATAGCCTGATAGACAAACATAGATGGTATTGACATCCCAAAGGTCGGTCACTACGCGAGTAACCCAGCGTTTGGGAAGATTTAAGGATACTTTTGCCCAGTTTTGTGCTCCATCGGTGGTTACCCATACATTACCATCGTCGGTGCCGACCACCAAATGATCGCCATTGATGGGTGAGGCTGCTATCGTGGTAATAGTACCATATACAACCCCGCCCAATCCTAAAACTCCATTACTAAGGTCGGGGCTAATGGCATTCCATGTCAACCCAGCATCGTCAGACTCAAAAAGAGACTCTCCACCTAAGTACATTTTTTGTGGATTGTTGGGGTCTAGTATATAAGGTGTATTCCAATTGAAACGGGCTGCTGGAGGCGGAAGAGCACCATTGGATCCAGAAAAACCACCATATTGATAACAAGTATAATAAAGCGTATTGTCTTGAGGATTGACTAAAGTCACAAAACCATCACCACCTGCTATGAATTGCCAATCATCTAATCCCCCACTAAGGGTGCGCCAAGTACCGTTGTCTTGAGTACCACCGTAAAAGTTGGTTTGGTCTTGATAGTCAATTTCCGAAGTATAAAATTGTGAAATTGGGAAAGGGTGATGTGCCCAAGGGGTATTTCCCGCGTTGGTATTGATATATACGCCGCCATCATTGCCTACTACCCAAAGATTGGGGTTGGCCGGATGTATGTATAATCCATGATAATCCGCGTGTAGGTATTCGCTGACCTCAGCCCAACTGGTTCCACCATCAGGGCTTAGTACCCAGCCTATACCCAAGTTGAAAACCAAATCAGGATTCGTGGGATGTACCCTGATCTGACCAAACCACCATCCAAAGGTACTATAACCAGGTGTTCCATCCCCAGGAACCAGTGCCCAAGTATTGCCGTGGTCACTACTTTTATAAACCCCTGAAAATGAGCCTGTGGTCTTAGCAACAGTAGCATAGATCACATTGGGGTTTGAAGGCGCGATAGCGATTCCGATCCGACCTTGGCTGCCAGTAGGAAGTCCACCGCCTAGTTTTGTCCAGTTATCGCCTCCATCAGTACTGCGCCAAATACCAGACCCTGTACCTCCATATACCCGCCTATTGGGGCGGCGTACCCGCTGCCAACTAACTGCAAATATAGTATCTGGATCAAGGGGATGTATGGCCAAGTCAATCACGCCTACGGAATCATTGATATATAAGGGTTTATCCCAACTCTGCCCCCCATCGGTACTGCGGAAAACGCCGCGCTCGGCATTGTCTCCAAACAAATTGCCCATTGCTGCCACGAATAGGTGATTAGGATTTTCTGGATTCACTTCTACCCGGCCAATGCTGCCTGTATTGGTCAATCCAAGCGATGACCAAGTGCTGCCAGCGTCGGTACTCTTGTATAGGCCACGGCCGTCATAAGTAATGGAGCCACCTCCGCCATTGGGTTCGCCTGTGCCACAATAAAGTACGTTTTTGTTGGAAGGATCTATCGCAATATCTCCTATACTTAGGCTGGGCAGTGCATCTGAAATGGGAAACCAGCTAGCCCCAGTATCCGACGATTTCCAAACACCGCCCGATGCACTGGCTGCGTAAATTGTTTGCTCATCGGAAGCGTGCATGGCAACGTCAGTGATCCGGCCGCCTACATTGGTAGGGCCAGCACCGACCCAATTAAGCAAGCCTTCTCCTCGTGCTTGCGCCTGATTGGCTACCTGATCCTGAGCCGTAAAATAGGCTTCGGAAGGTATTTTTTGGTACGGAAATGCGCGCTGTGCCCAAAGCCCATCATAGGGCGATTGTTCAACTGATTCGGCCCCTGCACAAGGCTTGATAGCAATATACCGGATAAGCCCTAGAGCCAAAATCAAGAGAATTGCAATACTGGAAAATTGTTTCATAGCGGTGATGTATTAAGAAGATGGTTGTAAATTTGAGAAACAAAGATAAGGGCTTTGACGGAATATTAAGGTGAAATTTTTAAAATTATCCTTGATGCAACCCTCTTTTAAAATACCTGTCTCTATGAAAAATTAAAAACTACAAAACGTATGACTTATCGCATTTTCTCCATCGCATTAGCCTTTTTCATGGCCACCCTTTCTGTCGTTGCACAAAAAACGGAGACCCGTACTTTGGGTAGTTTTGAGAGCATCAGTATTTCAGGAGGATACGACATCGTTACACTACAAGCCGGTGATGCCGAACGGGTGGACATCACAGCCACGGGTGTTGATCTCGAAAAAATTGAAACCAAAATCAAAGACAAGAACCTAAGTATCGGTATGAAAAAAGGGTACAATAGTTGGAATGACCGCGCCAAAATCAACATTGTGGTCACTTATAAAAGTATCAATGCCATCCATAATTCTGGTTCTACCGATGTAGAAACCCGCAATGTTATCAAGGCTGACGAATTTAGATACCACAGCAGTGGATCTGGCGATTTAAAAGCAGAATTTGATGTAGCCAAATTAAGCATTCACATATCTGGTTCTGGCGATATGAGCCTGAAAGGCCAAGCAACTTACCAAGACTATGGAATCTCCGGTTCTGGCGACATTGATGCTGGGCAATTGGTTGGTGAAAAAGCGGCCGTCTCCATCTCCGGTTCTGGTGATGTTGATTTGAATGTAAGCGGCAATGTGCGTACCTCTGTGAGTGGGTCAGGTGATGTGAATAATAAAGGGGGGAACTAGGCTACCTAGTGAAATAATTAAAAAGGGCATGTGATTTTTGTTGAAAAATCACATGCCCTTTTTTGTTGGTAGCTAGTTTTATGGTACGAAGACGAAGAAGGTGTGTCAACTAAGATTAATGCCTTAGAAAAGCCCCAGTTGCTTAGATTTCGGAAGTTTTAAAACTTCCGAAATCTAACGACCTCTAAGATTCAGTCGTTTTAAACAGCGCCTTCATTAGTATCACCGAGTGCATCATAAATCTGTACCCTAGTCCAAAGATGGGCATAATTTTTTATAAACGCTAAATGAATCGGGTCTATCTGATAGGTGGCCTCCGCCGCCTCGTCATCAAAAATAGTCAACCAAGAGAAGGCATAAGTCCTGTCAATAACAGGTCGGTCAGTTGATGCCGGCACCCCCAAGTACCATTGACGAAAAGACTTTATTTGGGTTAAGGTCTCTAGCCCAGCCTTTAGTGTGTCTCTATCTGCGTCTGTTGCCGCAGCATCCATGTAAAAAAGGACGTGATGTATAAGCATTTTATTGAATGTTTTAGATTAAAATCAGGCTTTTACCAGTCATTTCATTGGGTTGTTTTATGCCCATAAGGTGGAGTAGGGTGGGTGCTACATCGGCCAAACGGCCGTTGCGTAGCGTGGTGCCTGATGGAAATCCTTTTTGAACCAAAATGCAGGGCACTGGATTCTTGGTATGCGCGGTATTGGGCGATCCATCTTCATTAATCATGTAGTCTGAATTGCCATGATCTGCTATGAGCAGGCAAGCATAATCATGTTCCAGAGCCAGTGGCACGATCCTACTGAGGCAATCATCCACGGTTTCAACGGCTTTAATGGCGGCCAAAAACACACCCGTATGGCCAACCATATCTGCATTGGCGAAGTTGAGGCAAATAAAATCGGGTTGGCGTTCAGTAATGTCTTTCATAATGGATTCGGTGATCCCGTACGCGCTCATTTCGGGCTGCAAATCGTAAGTGGCTACTTTAGGAGAAGGCACCATGAGGCGTTCTTCGCCAAGAAATGGGGCTTCGCGCCCACCAGAAAAGAAGAATGTGACGTGTGGATATTTTTCAGTTTCAGCAATCCGTGTCTGGGTCAATCCAGCATCACTGATGACCTCCCCCAAAGTTTTAGAAACATCATCTTTTTCAAACATGACTTGTACCCCTTTAAACGACTCGTCGTAGCGCACCAAAGTGACATAATACAGGGGAAGTTTTTGCATCCCCAAATCGGGCATGTCTTGTTGGCTCAGTACTGCGCTGAGTTCACGAAGGCGATCGGTTCTAAAATTGAAACAAAGTACCACATCATCAGGCTGGATGGTGGTAGGGGTCTCGCCTACGGTGAATGCCCTAATGAATTCGTCGGTGATGCCAGCAGCATAAGCGGCGGCTATACCTTGAGATGCTGTAGGAAAGTGGCGGTTTTCATGAGCAATGCCATTCACCAAAACATCGTATGCTTCTTTGACCCGCTCCCAACGCTTGTCTCGATCCATTGCATAATAACGCCCCGTGACTGAAGCAATGTAGGTACTGCGCCCCTTCAGGAAGGCTTCTAGGTCTTCTATAAATCCTTTCCCGCTTTTAGGGTCGCAGTCGCGGCCATCGGTGAAAGCGTGTATGGCGCAATGGGTGCCGCCTTCTTTTTCGATGATACGCACCAATGCTTTAAGGTGTTCTATATGTGAATGTACCCCGCCATCACTGACCAATCCAAGCAAATGAATGTTTTTTCCCGTATCTTTGGCATATTTAATCGCATTGAGCAAGGTTTCATTTTCGTCCAATTCGCGATCGCGGATGGCCTTATTGATACGAGCCAGTTCTTGCCACACCACGCGGCCAGCCCCTATATTGAGGTGTCCTACTTCTGAATTGCCCATTTGACCTTCTGGCAATCCCACTTCTTCACCATAAGTAGTGAGGGTGCTGTGCGGATATTGTTCCAATAATTGGTCAACAAAAGGGGTATTGGCCTGCAAAATAGCATCGGATGCTGGTTTGGGACCTATGCCCCACCCATCCATGATGATTAAAAAAGAACGCTTCAAAATGTGGTGATTTAGAAATGAAATACGATTGCAAAGTAACAACTAATGCCAAAGATATAAAACAAAAAGCATGAGAATCCTAGTTTTTATTTTTTACACCTTTGCTTACGGTATTTTTTTCGGACATTTGCACCAATGTAAAAATGGCCGCTAGGAACTACATTTTTTTTATAATCATAAACTTACAACACAATCAATGAGTGTCATTCTAGGTATAGACGTAGGTGCATCAGGCATCAAAGGTGCTTTGGTGGATCTTGAAAAAGGAAAATTGCAGGGTGAGCGTTTTAGGGTTCCAACCCCACAACCATCTACCCCGGCTGCCTTGGGTGAGGCTTTTGCCGAAATCGCTGATTTTTTCAATTATAAAGGCGTGATTGGTTGCGGTTTTCCGGCTATAGTAAAAAATGGGGTGGCGCATTCGGCGGCTAATATTGATAAATCATGGATTGGTACTTCCATTGAGGAGACTTTCGGAAAGGCCACGGGTTGCCGCGTACTAGCAACCAACGATGCTGATGCTGCCGGAGTAGCCGAAATGCAGTTTGGGGTAGGCCGTGGAGAAACTGGTTTGGTCTTTTTGATTACCATCGGTACAGGACTTGGGTCGGCATTGTTTTACAATGGCGTATTGATACCCAACACTGAAATGGGACATCTTTTATGGAAAAACAGTAAAGTAGCAGAGGCTTGGTGCTCTTCGGGTGCTAGGGAAAGGTTAAAGATAAGCCGTAAGGATTGGGCAGACCGATTCGGTGAGTATTTGCAGCACCTAGAACTATTATTTTCGCCCGATTTGTTCATTTTGGGCGGAGGAGAAAGTAAGTTTTTTGAACAATATAAAGATCAATTGCACACTAAAGCAAGGGTAATACCCGCCAAATTGCTTAATAACGCCGGTATCATCGGTGCCGCTACCTATGCTTCAAAACTGGCTTAAACCCATATCATCAGCCCTGCAAAAACGGGTTGAAAAACTACCTGACTTTGCCCTTGGTGCCAATATGCTTCTATATAGAGAGGTATTGCCCAACCTGAAATTGGTGAAGGTAGCCATCATTGGCGTGGATGAAAAAAGTGCCAATGATGTGCGGGAGCAACTATATGATATGGTATCACCATTTCCAAAGGATCAAATTGCGGATTTGGGTAACCTGCGGAAAATGGAAACTTCTGTCCTGATTCCAGTGCTGTATGAACTGCTGAGTGGCAAAATTTTGCCCATTGTGATCGGTGCATCTGATGAATTTGCGAAGGCTCAGTTTTTGGCGTATCAAGACACCAAAGCCTTGGTTAACTTGGCGGTGGTGGATCAAAAAATGCGGGTAGGCTCCGTCAAAGAGACTTATGCGTCCCTGTTTGCGCCAAAGCGCAACCCTTTGCTTTTTCACTTTAGTTTGATTGGATTTCAGGTGCACCAGACTCCGCCGGATGTGCTACAGTTCATGACTAAAAATAATTTTGATACCGTGAGACTGGGTAGGTCTAAAGCGGCTTTGGAAGAAACCGAACCAGTGCTGCGCGATGCTGATTTGCTTACGTTTCACTTGAGTGTCTTGAAGCATTGTGAAGCACCGGGCACCACCGATCCTTCACCGTCGGGTTATTTCACAGAAGAAGCCTGCCAACTGTGTCGCTATGCTGGCATGAGTGACAAACTTACTTCTTTTGGCCTGTATGGGTATGTGCCAGACCGCGATCAAGACCAACAGACTGCCAAAACCTGCGCCCAAATGCTCTGGTATTTCTTGGAAGGCTTTTTTAGCCGAAAAGGCGATTATCCAGTGTCCATAGATGGCATGACGGAATATGTAGTGGATTTCAGGAGGCTAAGCTATCAGTTAATTTTTTGGAAAAGTACCCGCAGTGGGCGGTGGTGGATGCAGGTACCCGTTAATACGAAGCGAAAACATGATCGGCATCGCCTGATTCCATGTTCTTATCAAGATTATCAATCGGCTTGCCGTGAAGAATTACCCGATCGCTTGATGCAGGCTTTCCAACGGTTCGGATAATTTGTTTTACCTTTGCGGCTTAACTTGAAATTTTGCGTTACAAACTTACCATCGAATATGACGGCTCGCGATACGCGGGTTGGCAAATACAAAAAAGCGACCGCTCTGTACAGGGCGAGTTATTGGATACAGCTTCTAATATTTTTGAGACCAATCAGATAGAACTTTACGGAGCAGGCCGCACCGATGCTGGGGTGCATGCCCGTGGACAAGTGGCACACTTGGAGGTGCCAGAGTCGCGGTTGACTCCTGAACAGATCCAAGTGAAGATGAACGAGGGGCTGCCCCACGACATCAATGTACTACGAGTAGAAAAGTGCAATCCTAGGTTTCATGCCCGGCACGATGCCCGAAACCGCAGTTATGTGTATCAAATCTCTAAACGCCGCGATGCTTTCGGGAAAAAATACTTGTGGTGGGTGCGTGACAAATTGGACGTGGATGCTATGCGGGCAACCGCAGCCTCTTTGGTGGGTTTTCATGATTTTCAATCTTTTGGCGATATCGAACGCGAGGAACAAAGTACAATGATAGATCTGACGCGATTGGAGATTAAAGAAGATGCAGACCGTATTTATATACACATCAGTGGCTCGCATTTTCTTTGGAAAATGGTGCGCCGTATCGTGGGTGTATTGGTAGAAGTAGGGCGGGGTCGAATGGACATGAGTACCCCAGAGCAATTCTTAAAAGTGCCATCTAAAGACCCCGGTAGGTTTACCGCGCCACCTTCTGGATTATTTTTAGAAAAAATTGATTATTAATTTGTTAGTTTAATAGTAAAGGCTGTACATTTGCAGCCATTTTCAAAAATACATTTGTTCTTGAACTGGGAAACAGTGTTTTAAGATGCGCGGGCGTGGCGAAATTGGTAGACGTACCAGACTTAGGATCTGGCGCCGCGAGGCATGGGGGTTCGAGCCCCTCCGCCCGCACAACATCAATAAGAGGGCGGCGTTGCAATGCAACGCCGCCCTTCTTTCTCACAAAATCTTTCAATTAGTATATACTTATGGTTGTCCGCAACGATATAGACAACACCTCTACGGTATTATCTGTCACTATCACTAGGGAGGTATTAAAGCCACGCTTGGATTCGGAATTGAAAAAATTTCGCCAAAAAGCACCCATCAAAGGTTTTCGTCCGGGACAGGCTCCCGTTGAATTTATCAAAAAAGTTTACGGCCCTTCTATTTTTAGTGATTCATTGAATGAATTATTGACCGACGAGTTGTACGAATACCTGAAGGAATCTAAGATACAAGTATTGGGTCAGCCTTTGCCACTGGATGACCAAGAAAAATTTGCCTTCAAGATTAGTAACCCTGATCCAGAATATACGGTCAAATACGAAATTGGCTTTGTTCCAGACTTTGAGTTGAAAGGCGTGAGCAAAGAGAGTACTTATGAGCGGTTGACCATCTCTGATTTGACTGATTTGGCCGAAAAAGACTTGGAGTATGCTCGCAAGCGCATGGGCCAACGGAGCGAACCAGAAGATAATATCTTGGAAAATGACATCATCAAGATCGAATCCACGGAATTGGACGGCGATGAGCCCAAAGCGGGTGGATGGGAGACGACCATCACTATATTGGTGAGTTCTATCAAAGATGAGCAGTTTAAGACACAGATATTGTTCCTCAAGAAGGGTGACAGTATCCGTTTCAATGCGCGTTCGTTGGAGGATCATCCCAAAGATGAGATGTACCGGAAGTATATATTAAACTTACCCGAAGACGATGGTCGCGAGGTAGGAGATATGTTTGTTGGTGTGATCGAAAGTGTGAACAGGGTTCAAGATGCTGAACTGAACGAAGATTTCTACACTGGATATTTTGGGAAAAATATGGATTCTCGCGAGGAGGCCATTGAAGAAACTGGTAAAGGAATCCAAAAATTTTATGATAGCCGTGCTGATGCCTTGTTGATGCGTTCGTTTCAGGAACGGTTGATGGCTGAAAATCGCTTTGAACTGCCCGAAACCTTCATCAAGCGTTGGTTAAAACTGACCAATAAAGATACCATCAGCGATTCTCAATTGGAGCTAGAATTGCCCTTTTTCCTTGAAAACCTACGCTGGACTCTTATCCGTGACCGGATTAAAGCAGTGTTAAATGTAGAAGCAACCCAAGAGGATATTCTAAACCATTTTGCAGATCGGATTATGGGCTATTTCCAAGGTCAAGTGGATCGCAAATTTGCCTTAGAATTTGCAGAAACCATGATGAAGAAGGAAGATGATGTAAAAAAAGCAACGGATGACATCGAATGGGAAAAATTGACTCACGCGATCCGCAATGAAGTAACCATCGTGGATAAGGCGATTCCTTCGGAGGAGTTCCATAAAATTGTGGAAGAAGTATCGGCTAAGGCTAAGGGGGAACAGGAGGAGAATGAGACTGGGTTGACCCTGGGGTAGAGGTTTCGGGGTTAGAGGGGCGCGAGGGGCTTCACCACGGAGGAGTAGAGGAGTGGAGACTACACGGAGATTTAGATTGGGTTTTTAGAGCGCAGGGAGTAGAGTGCCTGTATAATATTGATCGGATGATGGGCTGCGTTGGTCGGATAAAATAGAATGATTATCCAGCATTTCAGTTCCATTCTTTTTTAAGTACAACATGCGGTCAAAATTGTTGTTTAATTTGCCTCAAATTTAATGTAATAATATGTTCGACAAAAATGAATTTCAGAAGTATGCGACTAAGCATCTAGGTATGAGCTCTATGCACTTAGAGAAGTACATGGACGCATCAGCACCAGGCATACGTGCATTCACGCCCTACGTTATCGAGGAGCGTCAAATGAATGCGGCATCTTTGGATGTATTCAGCCGTTTGATGATGGATCGTATTATCTTCATGGGTGTGCCTGTGACGGAGTATGTGTCCAATGTGATTCAGGCTCAATTGTTGTTTTTGGAAAGTACAGATCCTAAGCGCGATGTTCAGATGTTTATCAATAGTCCCGGTGGCTCTGTGATTGACGGTCTGGGTATATATGATACCATGCAGTATGTATCGCCCGATGTGGCTACTATCTGTACGGGTCTGGCCGCGTCTATGGGGGCAGTATTGCTCGCAGCGGGTACGAAGGGGAAGCGCAGCGCGCTCTTCCATAGCCACGTGATGATACACCAGCCATCGGGTGGTGCACAGGGTCAGGTTTCGGATATCGAAATCACGTACAAACTGATCAAAAAGATGCAAAAGTCTTTGTATGATATCATGGTACACCATACTGGTCAGACCTATGAGCAAATCGAAGCCGATTGCAATCGCGACAACTGGATGAGTTCTCAAGAAGCCAAAGAATATGGAATGGTGGATGAGGTCTTGGATCGCAACAATCCTCGTAAAGGATAATGTTCAACCTTTATGGTATTGTAAATCCCCCCAACATTGGTTTGTTGGGGGGATTTTTTGTGGTACTTAGCATAAAATGCAACAGCATAGTGTTCACTAGTTAAAATCACCGAATTAACAAAACTTTACCCTCTGTTATGGGTTCGCCGCCTACCTCAAATGCCATGCCGCGCCAAATGCGTCCATTCTCAAAACGGGCGGTTGCTTTCCACCAATATACACCTTGTGGCAGTAGTTCTCCTTGGTTGTTAAGTCTTCCATTCCAGCCTTCTGAGGGCTGCCCTTCTGTGAGTGCTTTCGTATTCCATACCCGTTGGCCATTGGAGGCGTAAATAGATAGATCAAACTCTACCAAGCCTAGTCCTACGGCTCGAAATTCTCGCTCTGCTGGTGATCCCGATTCTGGAGAGAGCGCATTGGGCATGTAAAGATTACCGAAAAATTCGGGTAAAATTTCAATCCTCGCGGTGTCTGGGCAACCTATAATATTGTACGTGATGAGTTGGACGGTGCGCGGCCCATTCACCATGTATCGGTGCGTAGGGTTGCGTTGCACAGAAGTGTCGCCGTCGCCAAAATCCCAACGCCAACGAATGGCATTCAAGGATAAATCGGAGAACCGAACAATCCCGTTAGGGACGACCGTAGTGTCATTGACGAAGGCATAAGAGAAGTTGCTCAAGGGCGAAGGCTGTACCGTAATATAGTTGTTGAACACCAAAGAGTCAAAACATATCGAATCTGCCGAAGCGTATAAAGATACCTTGTAAACGCCCGCTGTTTCATACAAATGGGTTGGACTGGCCTGATTGGACTGGCCACCATCTCCAAAATACCAACTATATTGATTAACTCCAGTAGAATTATTTTCAAAAAACACAAAATATGGCTCGCAGCCTACTTGATCGGCTACCATAAAGTCTAAATCGGGACGGGTATATACCTTTGCAGAGCGGATAAGGGTATCACGGCAACCGTATTGGTTTTCGGCCTGTAAATTGATCGAAATAGTAGTTGGGCCTGTGATTAATAGGGATGGATTTATTGCTGTAGAATTGCCCAACACGCCAAAATTCCATTGATACGCATCTGCATTGACAGATTGATTGGTAAACAGCACCGTAGTAGGTGTGGCGCACAATTCAGTCTGGTCGGTGGTAAATTCCGCGATCGGTTTTGGGTACACCTGAATGGGATTAAAAGACCAGTCATTTTTACAGCCATAAAAATCTGTAACGACGAGACCAATGGTATATTGACCTGGGTCGGGGTAAATATGCTGTCCACTGACTCCGGTTGCGGTAGTGCCATCTCCAAAATTCCAGACATAAAAATTATTGTTACCCGGTGTAGTATTGATGGGTTGTATCGTAAGTGGTTGGCATCCCAAACTATCAGGTAAGGAAACAGCGGGTTCTGGGAGCGTTTTTACTTCTAAAGGGCTATTCGCAGTTGCTGGACATCCAGTGGTTACGGCTAATCCCGTCATTTTTACGGAGTATTGACCCGGCATATCATACACATGAAAGGTATTGGTTTGAGTAGAGTCGGTATTACCGTCCCCAAAATCCCAGTAACTACCAATAATATCAGCAGAGGTATTCTGAAAAAACAAGGTATCGCCCTGACAAATGTAGGGATTGTGGCTAAAACTAACATCAGGGGCGGGTAGCACCGTAATGCTAATGAAAGAAGTGTCAAAACCACACCCATTGTTCACAAACTCTTGCACAATAAACGTGCCTGCTGTGTTATAAGTATGCGAAACAGTATCACCTACCGCCGTAGTACCGTCGCCCAAATCCCAACTGACGTACAGCCCTTCTGTACTGTAATCAATCAGCCGTATCGCAAATGGTTGGCAACCTACGAGGGTATCGGTATTGAAAAAGGCCACTACTGGATTAGGCTTCACGATAACACTGTGAATTACGGTATCTAACCCGCATTCGTTTCCAGCCACTAAAGCAATAAAATAGGTGCTGTCTTGATCTACGGTATAGAAAACTTGCTGCGGCAGTTGAAAACTGGTATCCACCAATACATTGTTGACGTACCAGCGGTAAAAATTGGGGTCGCCCACAGAAACATTGTTGAAATTGACCTCCAATGGCGTACACCCACTACTCACATCCGTCCCAAAGCGCACTTGTGGGCGCGGGAATACCGTAATGGGAATGCTTGCACTGGCTGTTCCACAGCCATTTACAGATTGAAGTTTAATAGTGTATATAGTATCTGTTTCTCCTTGAGTAAACACAATCGTACCTGGCTGTGGCAAGGTGTCTATTACGCCATTGCCGTAATTCCAGATGTAAAGGGTGTAATCGTTGATCGCGCTAATATTATTGATAGTCACTGCCAAATCTGCACAACCCATCGTAGTATCGGTCACAAATAACGCATTTGGGGGCGTAACTACCTGTATTTCTGCGCTTGCGGTATCCTTGCACCCAGCACTGTTTTCTACAAATATAGTGAGGGTATAGTTGCCCGGGGTAGTATAAGTATGTATTGGATCACAAACATTGGCCGTACCGCCATCTCCAAAATCCCATTGGCAGGATGCTACACCCACACCGCCAGAAAAAGGCCCGAGGTCAAGCGGTTCGTCCACGCAGGTACGCCCGATACTGTCTAGTCCAGCCGTGGGAACGCCCAAAACCGTGATGATCACTTGGTCACTATTGACGCAGCCTGATACGGGATCAGTAAAGGTGTAACTTAATACATTTGCGCCATTATTGGATAAAATTGGATCAAAAACACCGTTTGTTGTCACTGAATCGCCAGTCCATATTCCACCTGCGGGGCTATAATTATTCAATGATAACAACCCGCTATTGGAGCAAACGGACTTGTCAAGACCCGCTGCTACCACCGTGCCACGTACCAGTACGATCAAAGTGTCAAATACGGTGCAAGTGGCTGATCCAACTTGAAAAACCAACTGAATTGGCGTATTTAAAGGCGCATTGGCTGGGGTAAAAACACCAGTGGGACTTACGCCCGGGCCGCTCCACATACCAGTGGGGGTTCCTTGCAATTGCACCGGAGCATCAGAATTACAAAATGGCCCAGCAGGTGTTACCGACACGGCAGAGGGCTGAATAATTTGAAAACTATCAACAGAGGTTACGCTACCGCATACATTAGATACCGTAACTGATATAAAATGATTGCCATACCCCATAAAATTGACGAGCCCCGGTGCCGCACCTGAAGCGGTACTAGGGGTGGCTCCTCCAAATATCCAGTTAATATTTGCAGAACCAATATTGGTCAATTGGGTATAAGTCAAGGGATTAAGAGATACATCAATGCAACCTTCAGGTATTTGTGCGACCGTAGCCAAAGGCTCCAGTATAACCAACACTGTGGTATCCCAAACTGGCATTCCACAGCCATTTACTTCTAGTTTTATGGTAAAAAGACCCTCTTTAGTGAATAAAAATTGAGGATTTGCACTAGTTGCTGAAGTGCCTCCCGTAAAAGCCGCGCCGACGCTTGGTGTCACCGACCAAGTATAGGGGTTGTTGCTAAATGCATTGGTGGTGGTATTGGTAAGTATGAGCAGTTCTGATGGCGCGCATAAGGTATCATCCGAAATAGTGGCAGCCGCAATGGCCAATGGCAAAATCTTAAAAGTATCAGTGGCTATTTGGGTGCCACACTGGTTACTCACTGCCACTGAAACAGCAAATATATTAACCCCCGAAAACGTAACGGGTGGAGGATTAGTACCCGAAAAAGTTGGGATACTACCATTCAAAAAAGTCCATTCTACACTGGTGGCAGCGCCACCACCTATGGTTGATAAAGTACTCGGAGTCAATGAAATAGACTGCTCGCATTTGTCTAGCGTGTTCACCAACGCTACTGAAGGCTTTAATCTTACATTTACGATGGCGGTAGTTTCAGGGTTTCCACAAGCATTTACCTTGAGTTTGATGGTATAAGTCCCTTCTTGCGAAAACTTGATTTGAGGGTTAACACTGGAAGCATTAGTGCCACTGACATATGTGAATCCACTATTGGGCATAATACTCCAAGTGAAACTACTGCCATTGGTAGAGGCATTGGTTAGAGTAAGTATATCATCAGGGCCACAGAGGTCAGTCGTAGAAGGCATAAATGCAGCAGTGGCCTGAGCCGCCACCACAAAAGTGTCCATATCTACGACCGTATTGCAGATATTTGTGGCAGTAGCCGTGACAATAAAAGTGCCTTGACTTGGGTAAGCAATAGGGCCAGGACTATTATTTGAAGAGGATCCTGGATTGCCACTAGGAAACGACCACATCACCGTTGTATTGGTTCCACTTATACTGGCGGTTGGCGAAATACTCACACTAGTAGCCGCACACTGATCTGGAATGGTAGCAATATTGATGGCCGCTGGTGCTAAAACGGTGATCGTGGTCATCCATTCAGGGCTTCCGCAACCAACGACTAACAACTTGACGGTATAAGTCCCCGGAGTATTAAATCGGATGATAGGTGTGGCTGAGTTACTGTTGGTAGGTGCGACAAATACCACGCCTGACAAGGGGGTAACTATCCAATTGTACGCACTCGCATTGGTAGAAGTATTGGTAAATGATACAGTGCCTCCAGCGCAGATTTGGGTATCGGAGGGTGCTGCATTGGCAGTGGCGGGTGGCAAAACGGAGATCGTTCTTGTTTCCGTGTCGCTGCCACAACTATTGGTTACGGTAAGGCTTACGGTATAAGTGCCACCACCCGGATAAACATAATCCAACACGTTTTCAGTGGTAAAAGTAGTGCCATTGCCCATGTCCCAAAGATATACAGGGTTGTTGGTGTTTTCACAACTGGTATTGGTAAAATCAACTGGGGTGGAAATACAAGCGGTTTGTGGGTTTGCATTGAAAGAGGCAATGGGTTTAAAACGCACCTTGATACTAAAGTTGACAGAGTTGAAACTGCGCTTGTTGACAGGGCATGATTTTTCGACACCCAATTTTATATTGAATACAATGGTTCCATCAAGATTGAGGATACAAGTATCATTGGGGAAGTCATAAATATGGGTCATCGAAGCCTGAAAGTTACTGAACATTTCACAGGTTCCATCTCCCCAGTCAATATATGTTTTCTGGATTTCGGCAACTGGACTTGAATTGTTTTCTACAGTGACTGTTTGTCCTTCGCAAAAAATTACCGGGCTACCTGCCGCTAAACCACCGGAGGCTTGGATGTCGCCGCAATCATTGGATAAAAGGTTGCCCCAATTGGAAATAGTGCATGGGTTTTGCGCTTTCAGGCTATAAAAGGAAACGCATACAAATATGAGTATGGATAAGAATCGTAACATTTTAAAAAAATTGGAGGGATGATTGAAGTTGGATTAAAATTATAGTGAGGTTCTTTTTGATGTATTTTAATTATGTGCATATTTAATTCAAAAATCTCCGATAGCCTTTCCCTTGAAAATCAAAGCAATCGGTATTCCCAAATATGTTTTTTCCTTTAAAAAGGCAAGATTGAGGCAACGTAAACGTCGCAATAATTTCGTGCGCGCCTCCTGTGGACGATTGTCCAAGCCCTCCCAATGTTCCATCAAAAGCGTATTGAATAGAACACCTAGCCTTCTCACTGAGGGCAAAATCGTAACCCAAAGTGAAGGTAAAGCCATGAGTGTTACGGGTGGTGAACGGCTTTTTATTCCATTGATACAGTAACCCTATATGTGCCTCTTGGTATTGGCTAATAACCCCAACAGTACCGCGCTGTAGCGAAGATTCCCATTCATATCGTGCCAACCAATTGAGGTAAAGTGCATCTTTTTTCCCCAATCCTGTAGTAATAGGTGTAGTAATAGACCCATGTGTAGTCCAACGTCTGGCTTGTGTATGTGGCACGCGAAGGAAGGATACATCCCGACTACCAGCCAAGTGATAGACCGAAAAACCGATACTTGCAGGCAAGTCGCTGTTACGCCAACTCAATAAGCCCCGCCCTACAGTTCCCGCACCAATTTCGAAGGTTTGTACTTTGCTACCATCATTCAAAAAATAAGAAGATGGAGGGCCTTGGATTCCAAAAACAGGATCTAACTGGCCACTAAACAACAATCGTGCAAAATCAACGCGGTGTTGGCCTATGCCCGCCTGTAATCCCCCATGCAGCGAAAATCGTTTTTTTCGGGCGACAAAAGTCCCTACTTGAATCCCGCCTTCTTGCTGGCGATAACCCAAAAAAGGCTCCTTCACATCACTGAAATAAGCACCAAATGCCAACGGTGCTTGACAGGAGCGCACAGCGATATTCACAAAACGTGTATCAAAACCTTGCTGTACCTGCCCCCATTGCCTGCGATAACCCGCATTGAATTGTAAGCCTTTAACTGTGGAAACATAAGCGGGATTCATGGCCGCTGGCAACCCATAAAACTGGGAAAAAGTAGGTGATTGTCCTAAGAGGAAAAAATTGGACAATAAAAGAAAAAAGAAGATGAAGTGTTGCTTTCGCATAACGTAATTGGGTGGTTTAATATGCCTTGGTAATCATAGCGCAAAGGTATTGAAGATTTTAGAAATATAATGTATTGTAAGCTGGGTTAACAGATACTTAATCACAGATATTCGTAGGGATTGTCTTGATAAGAATAAAATAAAAGTAAGCATATTCGATGAAATAAATTTTTTGCGTAGATTTATTTTTCCCACCATTCTCCCGTACACGGTTTACCTTAGCGTCAAAATTACTCGCGCTACTATGACCAATAGCCCTGCTCCAACCCAGTCTTCTGCTGTCCGACTCAATCAATGGCTTAAAATATTGAGTATTTCCCGCCTGTTTAGGTGGGTTGTTTACTTTTTCATGATTTACGGTATCTACACCAATTGGCACCAAGCCATTGAACCGGGACAATTGGCTCAGAAGTATGCGTATCCTGACTCAAAATTTATTGCTATAGATGGGATGGAGGTGCATTGTCGGATTACCGGAAAAGGAATCCCTATTTTACTCTTGCACGATGCCCAAAGTTCACTCCACACTTGGCAAACCTGGACGGATTCATTGTCTCAAAAATATAAGGTCATCAGTGTAGATTTACCTGGATTTGGTCTGACTGGCCCCCATCCCCAAGGCAGTTATAGTGCCTTTATGTATGCTAGTTTTTTGGATAGTTTGGTTCAAAAATTGGATCTTAAAAAATTCAATCTTGTCGGCAATGGCTTAGGGGCTCAGATAGCTTGGCATTATGCCGCCGAGGCGCAGCAGCGGATTGACCACATGGTACTGATGAATGCACCCGGATTTGAACCCAAACGCAATACTTGGATACTAGTGTTGGCACGTACACCGGTCATCAATCGGATCATACGGCGTGTCACACCACGGTATTTTATTCGTCTAATGCTAGAAGATATTTATGCTGACAATATAAAAGTCACTGATTCGTTAGTCCAGCAGCATTTTGATTTGTTTTTGAGGGTCGGCAATCGAAAGGCATTTACCGATAGGGCATCTGTAAGGGATAACCGCCCGCCAGTCGAAATCATTGAAAAAATAAAAGTACCCACACTCATCCTTTGGGGAGCAGAAGATACACGTATTTCTCCAGAGAATGCTTATAAATTTCACCAAAAAATAAAGCCCGCAGTATTAAAGATATACAGAAATACAGGGCATTGGCCTCAAGAAGAAAACCCCGTTCAAAGTGCCAAAGACGTAAAAGATTTTTTGGAAGGCAATTTTTAAGTAACGACATCCAATAATGGTAGCCCAGTGTGCAACCTGATCAAGTGCTAGAAATGAGCGTTACCAACGCATTGGGACAAAGGATTTGGTCTGATAAGAATCCAAAATCGAGCATCACCGTCAGTGATTGGCCTTCAATGATGTATTCGTTGTGGATACAAACGCTGCATGGCTTGGGGCGGCGGCAGTTTTTGGTGGGAGGGAATTGATAGCCTTTTTTGTGGGCACAGAAGGATTCGAACCTCCGACATTCCCGATTGAAAAATCGGGACGCTCTAAGTTTGAGTCAAATTCTGATTATAAAATGAAAAACATGAGTCATCCCGAATTTTTGGGGTGACTCATTTTTTTTGTATAAAAGAAGAACCTCCTGTACTTTAGTGTTCTCTAATCACAAAATAAACAGGAGGTCTTCATGTATATACGGGACAAATATAGGTTCAC
>JANMMZ010000126.1:0-45547 GCA_031373665.1 Saprospiraceae bacterium
CTCGTTATTCCCTTATCTCCTAAGCGGCCGCAAAGGTACTACCACACCTTCTTTTATTCCAAACTTTTATTAAAGTTTTTTCGTTTTTTTTGCTTAATTCTTTTTGATGACCACTTCGCAATCTTTTGTTTGGTGATTGGGGTGGTTTTGTGTTTGGAGGCCGCCTGTTTTTAGATGTAAAATACTGTATTTTGAGTAGGTGGCCAATATGAGCATTAATTGGGGGTGGATCTAAATAGTAGGGTAGGCGATTCAGTTTTTAAAATAAAGTAACCACCCAAATGCACCGATCCAAGCGAGGAGTATGATTTTTAAAAAAGGGTCGCGTAGTAGCGCACGGGTAGGCGATTCGGTTTTGTTATATACTAAGGTGAGCTGCAAGTATCGTAGAACTCCCAGTATCACAAAAAAGGTGGTAAAGTAGATTTTGTCGCTACCAATGCGCTCGGTTACTTCGGGCGAGAAGCAGTACATGAGGTAGGCAACAATGGCTACTGTGGAACAAACTACAATGGCAACATCTAAAAAGGGAAGGTTATAGCCTTCTAGTGCTTTTCTGAAATTGTGGCCATTGGATGCAACAATATACTCCCCCCTTCTTTTGGCAAAGCCAAGGATGAGGGCTAATAAAAAAGTTAATACGATCAGCCATTGTGAAACGGCCACCCCAGTAGCAAGGCCGCCCGCAAAAACACGCAACAAGAAGCCTATGGAAATTAGGGAGACATCAATGAGGGCAAAGTGCTTTAGCGAAAAGGAATAGGCTAGGTTGATGATGAAGTATAGGAGTACGATCAATAGCAATTCCCAATGTATGTATAGGCTCAGGGCTATACTTAGTGACAAGAGTATCGCAATGCCCCAAATGGCTTCGGGTTTTGAAATACTGCCGTTGGCTATTGGCCTATTACATTTGTCGGGATGGTTTCGGTCTTGGGGAGCATCAACAAGGTCATTTAGGATATATACGGAAGATGCTACGAAGGAAAAGGCAATGAACCCGCAAATGGCATTCCAGAGCAGGGCTGGCTCTGAGAGCCTAGCGGCAAAGAATGCAGGAATAAAAACAAAGAAGTTTTTGACCCAATGTTCTACACGGATAAGTGCAATGATGTTTTTCATGTTTATTCGTGGATCTCAAATATGTCTTGGTCAATGGTGTTGGCTTTTTCTACCCTCCACAAACGATTGGATACTAAAAAGCCAGCATTGGTGCCGGGGCGAGGGAAAAAGCAAAAATCATCGGCTGGAGAGTTGTAAGGTGTGCCTGCATTGATTCCTTTTTCCCATTCACGATTGAGGTGGTGGCTATAGTAAACATCTAGTCCTCCAAACGTTACACGACCATTGCTGGAAAACCATAAGTTTTGTGTCAGTGGATCAAATGCGGGAGAGATATCATCGCCAGCGCTATTGATGTGGGGTCCTGGGTTTTGGGGGAAAGAAAAATCAAGGTTTTCGCTTGAGCGTGGACGACGGCAAGTGTAAATATCGAAACCGCCAAGGCCTCCTGAGCGGTTGCTTGAAAAAAACAAGATTTCCTCGGTATCAGATGCTGTCACAAAAGGATGGATGACCGAAGTGCCAGGCATGTTGATGTATTCGGGTAGTTTTTCGGGGGATTCCCAATCACCATTGGTTTTTTTTTGAATCATATAAAGGCTACAATCGGTAGGGTAACCGCGACTAAATACATCAATAGCACTAATATTTTTGCACTTAGAGTAGTAGAATCGTTTTCCATCTGAAGAAAAGGTGCCAGTACCAAAGTGTTCCTTGACTTTTTCTGGCAAGCCTTTGGCCAATTCTGCTGTTTGCCAAATGGAATCCTTATTGATACTGCGCAACAATTGGCTTTTACCACTGGTTGTAAATTGATTAAAATATAGAGTATTGTCGTTGAATAACCAAGGCGAAAGTTCGTTCAAGGTGGAGTTGATACTAGAAGGGAGGCGATCTGCCTCCATGAGGTTGGCCTCTGTGAATCCAGTTGTGAAGCGTTGCAAATATTTTTGGCAACCTTCAATTTCTAAATGGACTATATCAAATACGGATGCTCTATTTTCGCCTTTATAATGTTGGGCAAAATTATTGAGTACTTGTATCGCCTCGGAATAAAGGCCACATTGTTTGAGCGCCCTACCGTACCTAAGGGCGGCTAATGGAAGCCTGACATCATCGCGCTTGGCTATTTGTAGGCAGTTGGCGGCGTTGCGATAATCCCTTATTTGATAGTAGGTTTCTCCTGCCTTTAGCATTAAGTCTGGATCACTGTTTTTGATTCTTCCTGCTTTCTCAAAACGTTCAGCCGCTTCTAGCAGCATCCCCTTTTCCAAAAAGCGATCCCCTTCCGCTTCCAAAGCAGTAGGTTTTTGAGCTGAACTGAGTTGGGCACCAGCAGCAATAAAAAAGATTAAATAGATTCTAAACATTGTTGAATCAAGGTGAATGGCAAATGTACATAAGATTATACATCTGACATAAAATAAGATGAGCCACCCCAAATATTGGAGTGGCTCAACCTATATAGTATAGTGTGTAAAAACTAAACTTACTTAATCACTACCCACTGCAATTGTGCTAGACCAGTATTGCCTTGCAATACTACGCGATAGCTACCAGATGGTAGGCGAGCAGCATCCAAATCCACATTGTGGGTACCTGAAACTAAGTTGCCCAATTGTTGCGTTTGAACCAATAGGCCTGTTGCATTGAAAACAGATACTTGAATATCGTCGGCAGCAGGAAGATTGAAAGAAACACGAGACAGGTCTTGAGTAGGGTTAGGCTGTACTTTGAAACCATTCAAGTTCAATTGCTGAACACCTACAGAAGTAGATAGGTTGATGTTGTCCAAATACAGGTTATTACCGAATCCGCTTACACCTACAAAACGAACCAATACTTCTGAATTGCCATTGTATGCTGTCATATCAATAGCATTGCCCGTTTGCCATTGGCTGGCTGTAGGGGTGAACGCAGTTGTCTTGGCTGGCGATGTTGCTAACGTGGTATATCCATCATTGAATACTGTTGCCCATGTATTGCCACAGTTGATGGATACTTCAATGCGCAAAGAGTCAAAGAAAGTGTCATCGTAGTATGCGTAAGCATGATCAAACAGCAAGATTGATGTGTTAGTAGCCGTTGACATGTCCAATTTAGGTGAAATGAGGTAGGTGTCATCGCCTGCTGGAATATCAAACATATTGCATTTTGCAGAGCGAGTACTGCCAGAGCCAGGTGTTGAACCTTTCCATCCATTTGTACCAGCGTTGAATACTGTCCAAGTGGCAGGTAGAATTACTGTTTGGAAATCAGCAGCGAGTGGTAATGTAGCAGCAGCAGTAAGTGCTTTGTAGTTGAGCGTTGATACTGCGCCAACCATGTTGGTCTGAACACCGTTGTTTGATTCTAATGCTTCAATATCTACTTTTGTTAGTCCTGTATTAGGTAGTATTACTCCAGGCAAAGTTTCTTCGCTACTTGCACCGCCAGCAATGTTTCCGGTCCAATCATATGAAGTCCATGCTCCTGTGCCTATGCGATAACGCAATTTTGCAGAAGTAAGTGGGGTAGCAGATGTATTGGTCAATGTGAAACTTACAGGTGAATCTGCTATACATGCAAGTTTGTTACCTGAAGCAATGCTGATACCAAGTGGCTCAATATTGGTGTTGGGCATAGAGCGTGCAGACTGCCAAATTTCTTTGGAGGCATCATCTTGAAGCCAAGCAGAAACACCTACCTCGTTAAGGTTGTAAATGTAGGCTAGTTTCCAAGCAAAAGTATAGGTTTTTGTTTCGCCAGCAGCAAAATTGCCAGTGGTTGTACCAGCCGCATTTGGAAGCATTTTGCGCATAATTTGGTAAAATTCTTTTTCACCGTTCGAGCCTGGAGCCTTATTGAATAGGATTTCATCTTCAACCACTGCTACGCGCAAGCGAAGGGTGCCAGTTAATGCAATATCAGAAGTGACTGTGATGGTGGTATAAACAGAATCAAGATCATCTGTGATGTTGTGAATGGCAGTCATGGTGACAGGGGTCACATTGTTGTTGTATTCATCATCAATCTGACCTACGGTATATGCACCAGGAGTACCAAGGCTAACTGTGCCGTTTTGCCATGCATCAGGAACACCACTTACAGCATAGTAAGTAACTCGAGTGGCCACTTCAGATGGATTTTGTGCATTCATAGGATCTACACCTGGCCAGCTGGTCTGGTACTTGATAGGTGTGATGATGTCTTCCCGTTGTGCAAGTGTTGCATTGAAAGCAGGGTTGTTGGCTGCACATGGGCCGCAAGAAGCCTGAGTGAATTCCTCAATCAATACACGACGGCTATGCTGGGCAAAAACGGGCAATGAAAGAGCCAACGCCGCAAAAAGGATAAGTTTTTTCATACTGTAAAAATAAAAAAGCAAAAAATTGTTTAGTTGAACTAAATTAGTAGGCCAAATGTCTAAATTAATTGGTGGATAGACACTGTTTTTTTTGATAAATTGCTTGAGTTAGCAAAATCAATCTATTCTTTGATGAATTTGAAGCCTAAAACTTCATTTTTAAGCGTAACAACACGCCCAAAATAAATACCTGTAGGGAGGTCTTCAATATTTATTTTTGAAATTTCCGAGGTATTAAGGCTATGGTTCTTCAAGATTCTTCCTTGCGGGTCCATTATTGAAACTTGAGCGGCTTCGATCCCATTCCATTCAATTTGGAGTTCGGTACTGGCTGGATTGGGTGATATTTGGATACCAATGCCTACGCCATCTATTTTCCCGGAAAGTATGTTTGAATAAGTGTAGTTCCCATTTTGATCGTTCATTTTTAACCGATAGTAATAGTTGAGGTTCGGTTGAATATCAAAATCTTGGTACGCATATGATTGCTCAAATGTGCCGCCTTTGGCAGGGATAACCGCCATTTTTTTGAAGTCATCGGCATCAATGACAGACCGCTCTAGTTCAAATCCTTCAAAGTTTTGTTCATTGATTGTTTTCCAAGAGAGTGTTAGCGCACTTTTAGTATTTTTTATATCAAATGCAAGTAATTCTAAGGGTAGCGGGCTTAGGGCTGCGCCATTGTAGATGATTCCAGTGCGATCTCCTCCGGCAAACTCTTGGTAATGATTGTAATTGTTACTTCCTGTGAAAGCATCATTGATGATTTCAAAAGTACCATTGCCGCCCATAGTAAGGCTGTTGGTATGGCAGATGGTCATCACAACTAGTTCTTGGCCTGCCGTCCAAGATAAGAATTGGTCATTTGATCGGCTGAATGGCTGATATTTAAATGTTCCATTTAATATAGGAGATGCAGTGGCTTTGATAAATCCGTAAGGGTTGGTTTGTATAGAGCCAAGGTTGACATCATAAGTATCTGACCATTTGATGGTAAAGGCAGAAGCCGACCAGTTACCGGTATTGTTGGTAGCGGTAGGGCGCACCCGCACTTCAAAACAATTGCTTCCTGGCGGCATGTTAAAAAGTCCAATATCAAATAACTGCCCTTGGATTTGGGATATTGACCCCAAAAAGGCTATAAAACTGGCAATAGTAATATACTTTGTCATAAAGTAAAATCGAAAAGATTAAGGAATTTGTTGGGTGATGACTGCCAACGGTGTGGTACTGCCAACATTATTAAGGATGATCAGGCGGTCGTTTTGAGCGCCATTGTATTTTACTGTACCATCCATATTTACATCTTCTACTCGATACACGTTGGAAACAGTATTCAATGGCGTGGTTGATCCAACATACGTCAAAATCGGTAAGCGATCATTTCCTGCATTGTTGTACCTGACAAAGTTGTCGCCATTAACATTGCCAGCCCAAAGACCATTGATGCCGCTGATATTTGTTTGAGCATTGGTTCCGTAGGTTGGTTCTGTTTTGAAATCTAGATCATGGGGCATATTGTCCAAGGTACGGGCGGTAGCGGACATAGCTCCTAAATGATTGCGATGGTGAACGGCCACGTAATAATTGCCAGTAGCAACACCATTAAAATATAATGGCGAAGTGCCATTTACATCCACAATGTCTCCATCCCGTTGTATTAAAGCACCGCGCGTCTGTAAAATGGTAGAAGGGGTGGCAGGATCTCTTAGTTCTATTTTTACCCAATCTACAATGGCATTATTACCGGTGACTGCCAAGACTGCCATTCCTACTGACTCTCCTGTACCATAAGGGCTGGCTGAGGGTATCAGACCGCTAGCACGAAGGTTGTCGTTCATCAATCCAGTCATAGTGACATAAGGGCCTTGCAATACTGCTTTGACTTTGAGGGTCAATCCTGCATAATTGGTGAGTATGCCCGTGAAGCAATCCGGTACGGCAGGCATGAACAATACTGCATGTGGGATCAGGACTGATCCCGTGCAAGTGGGGATTTTACCTTCTTCCCAGTTGCGACAATCATTCCAATCGGTAGATCCACCATTGCTTGTCCAAATGGAGATGGTGGTAGCGGAAGGAAAACTTGCAGTAGCGACCACTTCGGGAGCGGTATATGCAATTTTCACATAACACCTTTGTCCAGATATATTTCCAGTCGTATTCCTTATTTTTGCAGTGATCCAGCGGGTGGTGCTATTGGTAAATGAACCTGTGAACGTGGCACTGCTCCCATTGGCCGCATGTAAGATATTGCCATTTAGATCATAAAAATCAATGCTAATACTATTGCCAACGGTTTGTAAGGTGACGGTGAATGTAACGGTGGAGGATGATTTAGCAAATATTTTTCCAACTACCCTTTCATTGGGCGAATTATCGGGGGTACGACCTCCTTGTCCGAGCGATTGACAATGGCTATCTCCGAGATCGCTGTCCATTTCCCATTCTTGGATTGTTTCGGGTGCTAACGGTGGAGCATAGTTGAGATGGGCTAACATGTTAGAAACAGAAGTAAAAGGGCTGTTTCCTGGTACAGGACCCCAAACGGAATAACCGTGACCAAATGCACCGCTAACGGTATGTCCTACTCTTTTGGTATTGATATAAACGCGTTTGTCGTTTTGTACTACTGATTGTGTCAATCCATGTGAGCCAGAGTAATCCATGAGTATAGTGCCAGCATTGAAGTCGGAATCAATCCACATTTCTTGGTCAATATCATAGTTGTCGTTGATACCGATGACGGCTTTGCCGCTGCGCTCTACTACTAAATGGTCATTGGCGGTAGATCCAGAAGGATAAAAAGCACCTGATTCGGAACTGCGTACCTTGTATGCGCCTTCTTTGAATTGCAGTTTTTGATGGCATTTTGAAATGTTTTCAATGTCATTCCAAAGGGGCAAATCGGTAGTATTGGTCGGTAAGTGCGACCAGCGTTTGCTGGTGGTGCCTATGTCGAAAACATCTTCAAAGAAGATGATAGGGTTTCCATCCATTGCAAAACAAGTAGCATAGGCTGCGGCCATGCGTGGCTCACGTGGATCAATGTGTTTGCCATCGCCGCCAAGTTCACTGCCTATGTTCCAACCTGATTCTATGCCTAGGGCAGAGAGGAAGTTGCCGTTGGCATCTAATTTGGGGCGGTAAGTATCGTGGCTATTGACAAAAGGGACAGTGCGATGTACCACGGCTGGTGGTGAGGCATACGGGTAGGTTCGTTTGGCTTGTTGAAGCCCTGGAAGACTGGCTAAGTTGAAACCATTGGAGATATTGTCGGTCACCATACGATATAAACCGACGGAAGTGCCGTAGCAACGAAGGCTGAAATCAAAAGTACCAGTATGTTCTTCATATCCAAAACTAAGGCTCGGAGCGGCCATGTTGGTGACATAGGCATCAATTTCGGTTTTGTTGCCGATCCATTCTCCAATGTTCAGCATGGAGTAGCCACCATTGAATGCTCCGAGGTTGTATTTGGTTTGTCGGGTGAGGTCGCGTTGTACATAGATTGGAAAATGCTTTACTGCATCCCACCTGAATCCATCTACCCCAGTTTGTTTTTTGTACCACTTGATCCAATCGGTAGCACCATTGTACATATAGTCGGTGCTTTGGGTAGGGTTGTGGTAGGTACGACCTATTGGGTAGCCCATGGGTGTTCCAGAGGTTGGAATATTGGAACTAAGGCCAATGGAATTGATAGAATAATCAATATCGGGGCCAAAAAATGGGCTACAAATATCTCCATTGACGCAGTTATTGTTGGCGTTTGGGTGAAAATTGGTATAGTTTTTTGCCCAGCGACCACGGCGGGTCCAGTAGTCATCTTGGGTCTCATCCAAGGCTGGGGTGGCGTAACATGCGTAGCGAAAATTTTTATAGCCATCATTGGTGACCATAGAATAGGTCGGTTCGGTATCTTGGCCACCTGCACCAGTCTGAGAGCCTGATCCGTCCACATGGTTGAGCACTACATCTTCTATTACCTCTATACCATTGGCATGAAAAACGGCGATCATTCGCAATAATTCATCTTTGGTACCCATTGCAGTAGCGGTATTGGGCGCACCTTTTTGAAATTTATCGCCTAGATCATAATGATCCATAGGGCCATAGCCCACCCAAGTGGGGGATTGATTTTTGTAAGATGGCGGAATCCAGACGGCATCAACGCCCATTGTTTTGAGGCGGGGTGCCAATTCGGTCAAGTAATTGGACCAACTGTAAGGATAGTTGTTGTTTTTGTAATCCCACCAGAAAGCCTGTAACACCACTTTTTTTACGTAAGTGGTTTGGGCGGAAGCCAAAATTGGCTGCAAAATGAACAATATAAGGAATACCCCAATGCGATACATAGATGTGGTTTGGTTTGTAGCCCCTATGGGACATGATAGCAGAAGATTGTAAACATTGAGGCGGCCTCACTAGCGAATTTTTTAATGGATGTTTACTCGTAAGACCGCCTTTGGATATTACATTTTAACAAAAGTATCCACATTGGTTCCAACGCGGAGCAGATAGGTGCCAGCAGGCAATACTTGCACGGGGACGCTTATGTTATTGTTGCCTTTGTTGATGTTTTTCAGCGTACTAACATGGGCTCTGCCCAATAAGTCAGTTAAAGTGACCATTATTTCTTGGTCTTCGTTTGATTCGAAGTCAAAGCGAAGTTCCTCGTTTTGGATAGGATTGGGGAATAAGGCTATTTGGGTTTTGATAGCCGCCGCTAAAATTACTACGTGGCTATACTCGAATGCACCATCAAAGGAGACGTCTTTCAAGCGATAGTATGCCTTGTTTTTAGAGGGTGATTGGTCTTCAAAAATATAGTTGGTTGTTTTTGGGGTATTACCATTGCCTTTTTGAGTACCGATCGTATAGAAATCTATTCCATTATCTGAACGTTCAATGATAAAATGATCGTTGTTGATTTCGGAGGCGGTTTGCCAAGTAATAAGTGCGTTGGTGGTGTTGCGCACTACCCTGAAATCGGTTAAACTGATGGGCATCGCAGCCAGAGAAAAGGAGGCGATAGCCCTTGATTGAGTGCGGTTTTGATCACAAAGTCCGTCATTTGAATCATGTCCATTGGCGATACACCAAACTTCTATGGTGTAACTGCCGCTGCCCAAACCATTCAATATGTTTGCGCTGCCGCCATTGTTATTGTCCCATTGTTGGTTGGTGGAACAGCCGCCGCCAAATTGATTCCCAAATCCACTATCATAATTTAAGGTATTATTGCCTGAAAGTACTACGGTGCCTCCTGAGTTTTTGACCTCCCAATTGATGGTTCCTCCACATGAATTACTATTGCAGCCGCCTATATCCTCTTTGTAGGTGCGCATTTCTCCACCTTTGAAGGCTAGTGTACCACCGACGGTAAGGGATCCAAGGTTGGCTCCATTGAGATCAGGATTGCCAGTTGAAGTTCCAATGAGGTCATAATACGTATTGCCAGCTCCTATGACAGCATAGGATTGGTAAATGTCAAAATTGGCTTTGGCTAGGGTCGAAATGAATAAAAAACAGGGTAGTAAAAATAACTTGTTCATAAAAAGCAGGTTTTGTTATTAAATTAAATTTTGATAGGCTCTTAGTAATAGGCCGCTCAGTTATTCATCTGATGACTTGAAGGCATCGGATGAATCTACCTTCACAGCCACTAAACTCGTAAGTTGATATACGATTTAACGTCATCGAATGACAGCAAAAAATCTACGACGAGGCGTGTGGCCTTACCGATTTTCTTGTTTGTGTATAGAAATGGAAGATTTTTGCAAATGCGAAATTTGCTATGAAGCCATTTGTGGTGCAAATATAATATGGTAGTAGTTATATTATGCACTATTTATTTAAAAATAGTTCACGCAGTCCTAAATTTCTTTCTCAATTAAATAGTTGTTGCGTGTAGAGGAGTTACGATTTATCATTTCGGCCAAGAAACCAGTCAAAAACAGTTGCGACCCTACGATGAGTGCTAGTATTCCAAAGAAAAACAAAGGCCGGTCGGCAATACCATACTCTGAAAAGAAGGTTTTGACGATACTCAAGTAAGTTAATACCGAAAATCCAAACAGGAAAAACAAGAGACCCAAGGTGCCAAAAAAGTGCATGGGGCGTTTTCCAAATTTGCCTACAAAAGAGATAGACATAAGGTCTAATGGGCCATTGATGAAGCGTTCAAAACCACCAAATTTGGTGGTGCCATACTTTCGGGCATGGTGTACGATTATTTTTTCGCCTATTTTATGAAAACCAGCCCACTTAGCAATTACGGGGATATAACGGTGCATTTCACCATACACTTCCACTGTTTTTACCACATCAAGGCGGTAAGCCTTGAGGCCACAATTGAAATCGTGGAGATGTATGCCGCTCATCCAACGGGTGACGGCATTGTATAATTTGGTGGGTATGGTTTTGCTAATGGGGTCGTGGCGCACCTTTTTCCAGCCTGAAACCAGGTCATAGCCTCCTTCGGTAATCATGCGGTATAGTTCTGGTATTTCGTCGGGGCTGTCTTGCAAATCGGCATCCATCGTGATGACTACCGTACCTTTTGCCGCCTGAAAGCCTTCGTGGAGGGCCGCGCTTTTTCCGTAGTTCCTACGAAATTTGATGCCTTTAATACAAGGATTCTGTGTTTTTAGGCTTTCGATCAAAGCCCAAGAACCATCTGTACTGCCATCATCCACCATGATTATTTCATAGGTGAGGCTATGGGCTTCACAGACCCGACGGATCCATACTTCCAATTCAGGAAGGCTTTCTACTTCATTTTTTAAGGGTATAACAACGCTGAGGTTCAATGTTATGGTAGATTAAGTGAGCGATTGATTTTAATTTTCACCAGTTATGGCTAAAAAAACCAAGCCAGTAAACATTACTATTTTTATGAGGGCACTTGCCCGGGTATAATCTTTTTTCTCTTTGGCACTGATGACCACAAAAGTAGCAAAGACGCAAGGCAAAAGTAAGAGCATGAAACCACCAGATACTTTCCAAGCAGGTGCGCCTGTTTGCACCCAAAAGTACATCAATGCTCCTGTCATCAAGGTGACGCAGATGCCTGTGATAGCGGCTGGTTTTTTGGCAAAACGGGTACCCCGCCCAACAGCCAAGGTCATACAGCCACAAGCAGCATCTCCTTCAAAGTCTTCCAAATCTTTAACCTGCTCCCTGAAAAGATTGGTCAAAAATGCAAAAATACCGAAAATCCAGACTAAACCCAATGCTTTTTGGATCATGTCGGGCTGAATAAATGCTGTAAGCCATAACGGGCGATCTTCTGGAAATATGAGCATGACGGGTACGATACCGCATAGCAGAGAGACTAACAAATTGCCGATGAGGGGGGTGCATTTCATTTGCCAAGCATAGAGAAAAAGAAGGAAGGATACCCCTGGGAATACCCAAAGCGGCCACCTGCTATCCACGCGCAATTCTCGATCAATCCAAAACGCCAATAGATGGGTGGCAGCGACCAAACTACTGTAAAATAATAATCCAAAATCGGCAGAAATCCACTTGCCCCAAACGACGCGGTTGGGTTTGTTGATCAGATCCAAAGACCGATCATAATAATCATTGATGACATATCCACCCAACGTAGTGAGTAGGGTAGCGATGGAAATAAGGAAAAAAGTACGCTCGGATAATACCGGAATACCGCCTGCCTTGAGTATGGCTGGGCGCAGCACAAACCAATAGGGGATGTATTGTGTCAAAAACACCATCACCAAATTGGGCAAACGCAGCATCCGCACCACGGCGGCTATTCCATTCAATACTCCGGCCATTTATCTTGCAGTTTTAATACTTTTTCGATGATCTCTCGTACACAGCCCATGCCTCCTTTTAAGGGTGAAATAAAATCGCAAATATCCATGACCTCCGAGACAGCATCCGCTGGACAAACAGAAAGGACTACTTTTCTTAGCACAGGCAGATCGGGTAAATCATCGCCGACGTAGCATATTTCGGAGGCTAACAATTGATTACGATCCAAAATACTTTGAAATACTTCCAATTTGTGTTTTACGCCTGAATAGTACTCGTTGATGCCAAGTTCGGTCAGCCTTTTTTTGACTCCTTCAGATTTGCCTCCTGTGATGATGGCCACGGTCATGCCCGCTTCCAATGCCCATTTGATGGCCTGCCCATCCCTGACGTTCATGGTGCGCAGCAGCTCTCCGGTTTCTGTAATGTGCAATTCATTGTTGGTTAATACGCCATCCACATCAAAGATGAAGGCTTTGACGGCCCTCATTTTATCGAAGACGTGTACCAACTCTAAGGAATTGGGGGAGAGTCGGCCGGGGAGTAGGGAGTTGTCGTAAGTGGTGACATATCCTATGTCCCGAATTTCCATGCCCCTTTCCTCTATGGACGGTATTATTTGTTGCTCGCTCGCCATTCGTACACCCATTTTGCTTGTATTTGCTCTAAGTGGCCTTCGCTAGAACCTTCCCGTTTTCCTTCAAAATGTGGGATTTCCATAATCCACTCCAATAAATCGGTAAAACGGATACGGTATATTTTACCTTCGTTAAACGATGGCCCGAAGCGTTCGTATAGTGCCATAGCAATATCTTCGTGTTCTTCCCATCCAATGGGCATGCTATCAAAATCCTGAAAAGGCATTGTAGTTATTGTTTTTGATTGAGTATGAATTGATGCGTTTTTTAAAAAATGGGACAAGTTTTAAAGGTCTTCATCGGAGCGACGGGCAAAGTTCGGTATATTACGGCAATTTCAAAGCCTCCACGGTGGTTTGTTGCAATTTGGTACTTAGAAATATTCCAATCGTAACTCAAACCGAGGATCCATTCGTTGCGTTCTAGTTGAAACGCGGGGATAATGGCATCTCCGGGGCGCAGTCCTAGGCTTGCTTGTACGGCCATATTGTTGCCAGGTTGGTTGCTCAATATGATTTTTGCCCCCGCTCCAACCACGAGTTCTTTCGTTTTTTTCATGTTTTGAAATAAGCCATAGGCTACTAAATCCACAAATTGGTTCATTTGGAAGGTTCCGTCCATGATGACATTGGTACGCATGGGCAATTCTGAAGTTGGTGCATCTTTAAAACCAATATTGGGCTGGTTCAAATGGGCGGTTCCGACACCTACATTGATGCGGGTGCGGGTATCTGTCCCAGAAAAATGCCAGTTAATGCCAGCAGAAAGCGTTGGTTTTAGCCCCGATTTGGTATTGAAACTTTCTTTATTAGGTAATCCTGGATTAAAAACGTCGCCAGTCCATTGATTTTTAAAAGATAGGCCGCTAATATCAAAAGTGCGTTGGACAATGCCTAAGCCAAAACCAACCGAAACGGCCTGATATTTACCCAATGCATGTATGACGGAGGTGTTCCACTGTACTTGAGTCCACTGCAAATTGGCATCACCCGCTTGGTCGTGGGCAAGTTGGATGCCTCCAGCCAAAAAATTGTCGCGGCGGCGGATGAGTTTGGTGTCAAAAGCGGCAGCGAAAGTTTGATAAGATACGGGAACGCTTGCCCATTGACTTCGATACTGGGAGGACGCACGCAGGTTTCCTTTGAATATTCCGGTTTGCGCCGGATTGAAAAGGGTAGGGTGGTTGTAAAATTGGGCAAAATGAAGATCCTGCGCCGAGAGCGGGAGGGCCAATGAGCACACAGCAACGAGTAGAAATAGGATCTTCATGTTCAATACTATTAATATTTAAGAAAGACTTAGTGCTTGGGGGTACAAAGGTACAAATTATTTTTCGCACATTTGCCCCATGATTTTTGAAATATGTGTTTCTAATATTGCCTCCGTGCAAGCAGCAGCCAAGGCTGGGGCTAACCGGATGGAATTGTGTGCCGCCTTGGAGGTGGGTGGGTTGACTCCCTCCATAGGGTTGATAGAGGCTAGTCTGGAGGCTACGGAGATCCCCGTGTATGTCTTGATTCGTGCTCGGACTGGCTCATTTATCTATGACTCTTCCGATCTTAAAACGACGCTGAAAGATATTCGTATCTGCCAAAAACTAAAGGTGGGCGGGGTCGTGATTGGTGCTTTAAATAAGAATTATCGCATTGATTGTGAGGCTGTTGCGCGTATGAAAGAAGCCGCAGGTGACTTGGATATTACCTTTCACAGGGCTTTTGATTTTACGCCTAATGCCTTTCAGGCTTTGGATGATTTGATGGACTTGGATATAGGAAGGGTATTGAGTTCAGGCCAAGCCGATAGTGCATGGGCAGGGCGTGATACTTTAAGAAAAATGGTGGTACATGCAGGCACTGCTTTATCTGTGATGCCCGGTGCAGGGGTAAATCAAGACAATATTGCTGCGATTCTACGGGAGACTAAGGCTCGGGAGATTCATTTTTCAGCCAAAAAAACAGTGGTTTGTGCGGGTCATATTTCTGGCTTGGATCAATCACATTGGGAGAGCGATGAGGATTTGATTCGGGAAACTATGAAGGCGGGGAGGTAATTTGAGTAGCGAAGGTTAATGCCTTCAAATTAAGACATTCTTTATTAGGCCGCTGCTCAGTTAGTCATCGGATGACTATAAAAGAACGGATCGCAAAGATTTTAAGCAGATCAAAAAAATCCGCTCTAATCCGTGCGATCCGTTTCATCCGTTTTCCTATCCTGCCACCGAGGGCTTTTTGCCCTCAGTATCTACAAGTCTAAGGTTGGGCTCTTGCCAACTCGATCATACTACTAATTTCATTGACAAGGCCATCATCAGATCCTTCAAATCCAATGGCTTTAAACCGAATATTGCCCTGCCGATCCACTACAAATTTTGTAGGAATACCGCTCACGCCAAATGAAGTGACTACTTTGTCTTCATTATCCATGAGTACATTGAAGGTGTAGTTTTTGCTAGTGATGAACTCAAGGGCATTCTTGGCCTTATCAGTCCCTTTTTCCCAAGTATCTACGAATAAAAACACCACATTAGGGTCGTGTTTGTATTTTTCAACGGCTTTTTGCATACCCGGAAACGAGGCTTTGCAAGGGCCACACCAAGTAGCCCAAAAATCAACTACAATCACTTTGCCACGCAAACTTTCGAGGCTTACTACTTGACCTTCTAGGTTGGATAAAGTAAAGGCTGGAGATGGCTTGTTGATCATTTTTTTTGCCAATTCTTTTTGGGTGTTTTCGCTGGAAATACGCTCTAATCCACTCATGTAAATATTAGAACCCGCCTCTGAGCGATCTTCGGCTTTGTATAATTTTACAAATTGCTCCTTCATTTTAGGCGTTGAATGCCCAGCCATGATGAACCCTTCCAAGGCATGGCGCAGTTTGGGCGATTTGGCGTGTTCCAAGTATTCGGTGTAGCGTTCGTTGTATTCCGAATTGGCACCTTCGGCCATTTCCACCACTTGTGCTTGGTAGTCCATCGCACCGATATAATCTCCACTTTTATCCAATACATAAGCATAGGTATCTGCATATTGCGAATAGGTATATTTGCGCATTTCTGCCCATTCGCTCATCCGGTACATGGTCGGTTTAGGCGTGGTAGGGTGATCTATTTGATCTTTTGCCCATATCGTGGCATTGGCAGCAAACGTGCGGGCATTTTCGAGTTCTTGCCCTTTTTCGGCCAATTCCCAAGCAAGACCATTGTAAATTCTGGCTCTTGGCGATTCAGCCAACCTTGCGCCAACCGATCGGAAACGATCCCAGTCACCTTGATCGCCCAGTTTGTTGACCAGGTCTGATAGCAAGCCGGCAACTTGGTCTTGATCTTCTTGGTTTTGAGGCGGAAAGTCATTTTTATAGGCTTCTATCATGGTCTCCACTTTGTTCAGATCGGTTTCATTGGCGATGGTTTTTCTGCGATCTTGTTTGGCCAAGATACCAGTAGGATACTCTTTTTTTGCCCGTTCTTTGGTTGCTTTTGACTGATCGGCCATACTCCACTTGTCATAAAACCGAACGATACTCATCAGGTCTTTTTCTTCTACCTTGGTTTCTTTTTCTACTTTTGAAATGTAAGCAAGTGCCTCGTTTTTGCCCTCATCTCCTTTTTTTGCATTGAGCAAACTGCTCAAGTATGCATTCATGTATTTGCGCTGCAAATCGGGCGTAGCCGTGCTCATGGTGGCCCATACTTGATCTGGTTTTGGGTCTAATTCAAAACGACGCAAGGAGGGATACATGGCGGCTTGCACCATTTTGGCTTCGGGTAATACTATGCCTTTAGCATCGGCACACATTAGGAAATAGCCAGCGCCATTGTTGTTGTCAAATAAATCTCCTTGGATCAAGGCAACAAATACGGCTAAAGTGGTTAGTTTCAAGGTGACCACACCGCTGATCTTCTGGATACCTGAGGTGATGGCTACTTCAGCCACCTCATTGGTTTTACCATCGGATTCCATCAATATGATTTCGGTTTTGTCGAGGCTCTTGATATTGCTTTTGCTTAAATCAAAGTCAATCCAGATGGTTTCGCCACTGCGAAAGGTGACACCTGATCGGCTGCTGAATGATTGTGCACCCAAGATCATGGGCAGACACAGGAGTAGAAGGATGATTTTATTCATGTTTGTTAAATTTTTACAGTTTGGTCGGTAAAGATACATGGTTTTCTGATTTTCCTTGATTAAATCTTTCCAAAGTTTGTAACTTGTGCCGTCTTTGTCGAAACCTATATCATGTTCAAATTAACTTCAAAATATCGCCCAACGGGCGATCAACCCCAAGCCATTCAACAACTGGTACATGGAATCCTTCAAGGAGATCGGGCTCAAGTATTATTGGGTGTGACGGGATCGGGCAAAACCTTTACCATGGCCAATGTGATTGCTCAACTCAATCGCCCTACCTTGATATTGACCCATAACAAGACCTTAACTGCGCAACTTTATGGAGAGTTGCAGACCTTTTTTCCTGACAATGCGGTGGAGTATTTTGTATCATATTACGATTATTACCAGCCCGAAGCCTACCTTGCAGTCTCGGATACTTACATTGAGAAAGACTTGCAGATCAATGAGTTGGTGGATAAACTTAGGTTAAAAGCGACCTCCACTTTGCTGTCGGGCCGCCGCGATATTATCATAGTGGCTTCGGTTTCCTGTATCTATGGTATGGGCAATCCCGAAGATTATAAATCAGGAATTATCCAGTTGAGCAAGGGCATGAAAATGACCAAAACCCAATTTTTGTACGCGCTCGTGGACAGCCTATACTCTAGGACTGAAACTGATTTTAGCCGTGCTACGTTTCGAGTGCGGGGCGATTCGGTGGATATAAACCTGCCTTATGCCGATTATGGGCTTAGGGTGATTTTTTGGGGTGATGAAGTAGAAAGCATAGAACATATTGAGTTGATTTCGGGGAAACGTATTTCTTCGGAAGAGAACGCCGCCGTTTTTCCTGCCAATCTTTATGTGGCACCTAAAGATCGGCTGAATGAGATCATGGTAGAGATTCAAGATGAGATGATGGCTCAAGAAAAGTATTTCAATCAAGAAGGAAAACTAATAGAAGCAAGGCGGATCAAGGAGCGCACCAATTTTGACCTTGAAATGATTAAAGAGTTGGGATATTGCTCTGGTATTGAAAATTATTCGCGGTTTTTTGATCGGCGTACACCGGGTGCTCGTCCATTTTGTCTTTTGGACTATTTCCCTGATGATTACTTGATGTTCGTAGATGAGAGCCACGCGACCCTCCCTCAAGTGCGCGGTATGTGGGGCGGAGACCGGGCTCGTAAGCAAATGTTGGTCAATTATGGGTTTCGGTTGCCCTCGGCCATTGATAATCGTCCTCAAAGTTTTGCAGAATTTGAAGGACTTATCAATCAGGTTATTTTTGTGAGTGCTACACCGGCCGATTATGAAATGGAAAAAACTGAAGGCGTGGTGGTGGAACAACTGATCCGCCCAACGGGTCTTTTGGATCCGCCGATCGAATTGCGCCCTTCATTAAATCAAATAGACGACTTATTGGAAGAAATTCAAAAGCGGGCGGATGTAAATGAGCGTTGTTTGGTCACTACTTTGACCAAGCGCATGTCGGAGGAATTGGCTGAATATTTCACCAAAGTCGGCGTAAAATGCCGATATATCCACTCAGAAGTGGAGACGCTGGAGCGCGTAGAAATACTTCGTGACCTTAGGCTCGGGGAATTTGATGTATTGATCGGCGTAAATCTATTAAGGGAGGGACTCGACTTGCCGGAGGTATCGTTGGTTGCTATTTTAGATGCCGATAAGGAGGGCTTTTTGCGCAATGCGCGATCTTTGACCCAAACTGCTGGTCGAGCGGCCAGAAATTCTAATGGTTTGGTCATTTTTTATGCCGATAAAGTAACGGATTCTATGCAAATGACGATGGATGAGACCAGCCGCCGCCGATTGGCTCAAATGGCTTACAATGAAACACATGGGATTACACCAACCACTGTGGGCAAGACCCGCGAGCAGATAATGGCTCAACGGAGTATCCTCGATGTGCGGGGTTCTGAACCTGTCAAATACTATGTAGAAAACGAAGAAGTTAACCTAGCCGCAGAACCTATTTTGGCTTATGCCACTAGGCCACAATTGGAAAAAATGGTCACTGAAGTAGAGCAAAAGATGAAAAAAGCAGCCAAAGAATTGGACTTTATCACGGCTGCTCAGTACCGCGATGAGATGTTGGCTTTGAAGAAACGGCTTGGATTATTTGAGTGATTTGTTGTTTTTTTGTGGCACCCGCCCGTGGTGGGACGCAAAACGGATCCAACGGGTTTTTCGGATAGGAGCGGATTTTTTTGTACTGCTATCCGTTTAAACCCGTTCAATCCGCACCATCCGTTCTCCCATCTTGCTACAACGAGAAATTAAGGCAACTAATACTATAAATTGCCCCATACTCATATCGAATCCTCAATACATAAACTCCTGACGGGATACCTGCTATATCAAATGGGCCAGGCCAATTTGATGTTGGAAAAGACCTTACTATTTGGCCATACAAATTGATCAATTCTAAGGCGGCAGGAACCGTTTTTCCTCCTTTTAAGAAAAAATAATCCTTCAAAATAGGTTGAGGGAATAGGGTAATAAGGTTAGTATTTTGAACGGTACTATGAGTACTGACCGTATTTCCTACAATCAAATTAGCCAAAACAACGGAGCAACCCTGATTGTCTGTAACCTCAAGGCTGTAACTCCCTGTAAATAAACCATTTATATCTGCTACTTCAGTAGCAAAAACGACTCCATCCTTTTTCCACAAATAAGAAAAAGACCCACCAGAAGATCCGCTTACGGTTACGTTTATGCGCCCAATACCAGCATTGCCTGAATCGTGGATCAGGCTGTCTAAAGTGATGATTGGTAGTGGATTTACCTGCACATTGAACGAGCAAGTTGTGCTATTTCCTCCAAAATCCGTTGCTTGAAAAATCTGTGTTGTAAGGCCCAAAGGGAAAATTATGTTACTCGGCAGTCCACTCATTAAAATCGTTTGGATGTCTTCGGTATCACAATTATCCGAAACAACGGGTAAGGTATATTGAACTGTATCTGTCCCACAAACTGAAAAGGACATTGGGCATATCAATTGTGGAACAATAGTATCTTGGTTACTAATGATGGTGGAATCTGTTTGGCTACAACCTTGACTATCTATTACGGTAACGGAATAGATACCATTTTCAAGTGCTGATATCGTATTTCCAGTAAATCCGTTAGACCATTGATAGGTATATGGTGATGCACCGCCTATTACTTGGGCTTGGGCGATTCCTTGTTGGTCTTCTGGACAGAAATTCTGCTGGATGGCAGCAGCAATACTCATTAAAGGGGGGACTCCTGCAAAATAGATGGAATCGGCAAAGGTAATTGGGAAATCACCGAAATCACCGCTGCCGTTGCAAAAATTGACGATGTAATAAAATTTAATTGTATTGCAAGCGGCGTTGTTTGGTGCTGTCCAATTGAAATTCCAACTGACAGAAGAAGTGCTGAAATATTTCCCGCTACGATGATCTAAGTATTCCCGGCCATCTAAGAACTCAGTATCTGTTTCAGTGTTTGTTGACATTAAATTGCCAGCATTAACGTTATTTTTATCCACCACCACGAGTTGGAATCCCGCTCTAACTGGGTTTCCTCCAGTTACAGTTGCTTTGATTTGGAGCGAATAAGTTACATTGGGTTGAATGGTATCGGGTAATCCTATAATTGTTGCAACGCCATTGAAATTACCTGGGTTATAATTGTTGTGGCAATCTCCACAATTCCCGTCGAAGGGTGCTCCAGTACTGCCATTTGGAGGGTCGTCATTGTATGAGAGTAGTATGAAAGAGGCCAGTAAAAGTGCTGCGATTTTGAATATGATATTATTTTTCATAAATTTATGCTTAAAAAAAGGCGGACACCTCCATGTAGGTGATGCCCGCCAATCTTATTGTGCTATATTCTATCTGGTTACAACCAAACGACGTATTATAATGCCCTTTGAAGAACTCAGTTTAATCAGATAAGTGCCTTGATTGAAATTACTCATATCCATTTGCACTACCTGACGATCAGACGAAAGAGTCACTTGTTCTGTAAGGACTAATTGCCCCTGAATGTTAAACATCCTCACCTGATAATCGCCTTGTTCAAACTGAACCATTTCCAGATTTACCAACCCATCTGCTGGGTTCGGGAACAAATTCACGATACCGTTTAGGATAGGATTATTAGTACCAACACAAGGCCTTACAATTAAGGTTACTTCATCTGTACTTGTACATCCATTGATATCAGTCACCGTCACAGTATAGGTTCCAGTAGCAGTAACATTGATCGTGCTGATGGTGGCACCGTTGCTCCACTGGTAACTCGTGAAGTTTCCGGCATTAACTGCATAAGGTGTTTGAGAAGTACAGAGTGTATCGTTCGCACCTAAGTTGACCAATGGTAACTGATTAGCAACGACAGCAATGTTGTCTGTAGCAGAGCAACCTAAAGTGTTGGTAACAGTAACTGTGTAAGTTCCTACAGCAGTAACCGTAATGCTTTGGGTTGTAGCACCTGTTGACCAGTTAAAAGTGGCTCCAGTATTTCCAGCATCCAAAGTAGTGCTTGATCCCACACAAAATGCAGCCGTGGCTGGTAGGTTGATCGTTGGGACTAGGCCAAGACTTACTATTGCAGATTTACTAGAAGAGCAACCTAATGTATTGGTAACAGTAACCGTGTAAGTCCCAATAGCACTAACCGTAATGCTTTGGGTAGTAGCACCTGTTGACCATATAAAAGTGGCTCCAGTATTATTTCCAGCATTCAAAGTTGTGCTTGATCCCACACAAAATGAAGCCGTGGCTGGCAGGTTGATCGTTGGGACTAGGCTAAGACCTACCGTTACAGATTTAGTAGCAGAGCAACCTAAAGTATTGGTAACAGTAACCGTGTAAGTCCCTATAGAAGTAACCGTAATGCTTTGGGTTGTAGCATTGGTTGACCATTTATAAGTGGCTCCTGCATTTCCAGCATCCAAGGTAGCGCTTGATCCCACACAAAATGCAGTCGTGGCTGGCAGGTTTATCACAGGTGCAGATATGCTCACTACGATATCGGTAGAGGCAGAACAACCAGAAACAGTAACAGCATTGATAGTATAGTTACCACTTTGTGTAAAGGTCAAAGTCTCAACCAGGGAGCCACCAGCCACAGAGAATCCGTCAAAGTTGGCAGGCACTTGAATGCTGACAGACTGACCTGCACAAGCCGTATAAAGGCTGTCCAGTTTGAGTTCGCAAGCGCGAGCACCTTCCACAAGCAGTAATTGTCCGCCTTCTGCCAAACCATTTGCTGTGATGGGGCCGCCGGTGAGGCTGTGGCCTTGCGATACAGCCAGGAACATCACATTGTCTCCGGTAAGTCCGAACAGGGTGCTCACATCCACAATACCAGAAGTTTCCCAGTTGCCGAGGTCATTAGGTGCTGCATCAATTTGACCGGCAGGCACTGCCGTGCGGTCCACTTGTGCGATACGGGTCAATTGGCCCGTGGCAGGGTTTGCTTCCCAAAGCGAAGCTTCCTGTCCGCTGGTAAGACCAAACTGGCTGTAAGAGCGGTCTTCCTGAATATAGATCAAGCCATTTGGCGACCAGTCGAGGTTGTCCGGTGAACGCAGACCGAAGTCTGGACCAGAGAACTGACCGTTTCCAGCGTCGTCACCGTCATACAGGATGTTCAGTTTAGCACTTGGGTTAGCCAAATCACTGAGGTTGAAGTCAATGATGTAGGTAGTGCCCCATTTATCCGCAGGGAATTCTGGGTCGCGGCCGGTAGAAGCAAGTACGACCTGACGGCCATTGGCTGGGTTGGTAGCGAGGTCTTCCGGGCGAGAGAAAGAGAAAGCGCCCACAGCATTGCCTAGAGCATCTTGGGTGGCCTGGTTAGCGAAGCCGAGGGCATCGTAACCAGGAGTGCCAGCGAGTGCCGGGTTGTAATAAGCGATCTCTTTAAATTTACCTGCGCGGCTGTTACCGGTTCCATTGAAGTTTTGCACGCTGAGGTCGCCATTATCAGCAGCCCAAACGTACATTTTACCGTGACCCAAGCCGTTGCGGTCAATGAAAGAACCGTCGTTAGTGAAGCTTTTGTCGCCGATGTAAAGGAGCAGCGGTGCGCCAGCGCGGTCATCGCCGATAAGGATGGCGACTTTGTTAACGACACCAGTTTCCAACAAGGTAACGTTTTCCCAAGCTGCGCGGCCCAACCAGGGCAGGCAGTGAAGGGTTTCGGTAACCACATCAAGTGCAAATTCCTGACCATCGCCAGTTTCTTCGCCTGTGAAAAAGATATCATCCACGAGGCCGTATTTGCCTGCGTTGAAGAGCGTAGCGCCGCACAAACGGTCGATGCCGTTGACGGTGTTGGTTCCTTCGTTGATTTGCGTAGCAGAAGTAACGACTACACCTGCACGGTCAATGATGGATTTGTAAGCCAAACCTGCACCTCTAACTTGTTTGTTGGCAGGGTCAATATCAAAGTAGGATACACGTCCGCCTTTGAGCGAAGTTCCGTTGGCCAACTGGTAGGTATAGCCAGCAGATTGTCCAAGTTCGTGGTTAACGTAAGCACGAACGGTTCCGTCTGCCAATTTGCGGGCACCAGCGCCGTCGAGCAAACCTGGAGCGAAATAACCGCCGATAGATTCTCCGATAGTGGTCAGCGGGGTAGTATTCCAGGAATCCAGACCTTTGATCTGAGCCGGAGCGGTGGTTACAGATTTGCTAGGACCATTAAGCAGCAATAATTGACCGCCTTCGCCCAGGGTGTTTGCTGTGATTGGGCCGCCAGTGAGGCTATGTGCCTGTGATGTTACAAGGAATACAACTTCATCTGTAGCGCCAAACAGGCTGCTCAAATCTACAATACCGGAAGATTCCCAGTTGCCAAGATCATTAGGAGCAGCGTCAGTCTGACCAGCAGGAACTGCCGTGCGGTCAATTTGACCGATACGGGTCAATTGACCGGTTGCAGGGTTTGCCTCCCAAAGCGAAGCTTCCTGACCGCTGGTAAGACCAAACTGGCTGTAAGAGCGGTCTTCCTGAATATAGATCAAGCCATTTGGCGACCAGTCGAGGTTGTCCGGTGAACGCAGACCGAAGTCTGGACCAGAGAACTGACCGGCGCCTGCATCGTCGCCATCATAGAAGATGTTGATCTTAGCGCTTGGGTTAGCCAAATCACTTAGGTTGAAGTCAATGATATAGGTCGTGCCCCATTTATCGGCAGGGAACTCTGGGTCGCGGCCCGTAGAAGCAAGTACGACCTGACGGCCATTGGCTGGGTTGGTAGCCAAATCTTCCGGACGAGAGAAAGAGAAAGCGCCCACAGCATTGCCTAAAGCATCTTGGGTGGCTTGGTTAGCGAAGCCGAGGGCGTCGTAACCAGGAGTGCCAGCGAGTGCCGGGTTGTAATAAGCGATCTCTTTAAATTTACCTGCGCGGCTGTTACCGGTTCCATTGAAGTTTTGTACGCTGAGATCGCCATTGTCGGCAGCCCAAACGTACATTTTACCGTGGCCCAAGCCGTTGCGGTCAATGAAAGAACCGTCGTTAGTGAAGTTTTTGTCTCCGATGTAAAGGAGCAGCGGTGCGCCAGCGCGGTCATCGCCGATAAGGATGGCGACTTTGTTAGCGACACCAGTTTCCAGCAAGGTAACGTTTTCCCAAGCTGCGCGGCCCAACCAGGGCAGACAGTGAAGGGTTTCGGTAACCACATCAAGTGCAAATTCCTGACCATCGCCAGTTTCTTCACCCGTGAAAAAGATATCATCCACGAGGCCGTATTTGCCAGCGTTGAAGAGCGTAGCGCCGCACAAACGGTCGATGCCGTTGACGGTGTTGGTTCCTTCGTTGATTTGCGTAGCAGAAGTCACGACTACGCCTGCACGGTCAATGATGGATTTGTAAGCCAAACCTGCACCCTCAATTTGCTTGGTAGCCGGGTCGATGTCAAAATAAGACACACGTCCACCTTTCAAAGAAGTTCCGTTGGCCAACTGGTAGGTATAACCAGCAGATTGTCCAAGTTCGTGGTTAACGTAAGCACGAACGGTTCCATCCGCCAGTTTGCGGGCACCAGCGCCGTCGAGCAAGCCTGGAGCGAAATAACCGCCAATAGAATCGCCAATGGTCGTCAGAACTGTTGTGTTCCAAGGGCTAATGCCTTTGATCTGTGCAGCCGCTTTTTGTTCAACACCCAGGAATTCTGTGCGTGAAATCACAATGGCCATGCTTTTGTTGAAGAACTGAGCGTTACCAGTTACATCACTTACTGATTCGTTATTGGTATTGCTTGGCTCCTGAATCGAGATAAACATGTAGCGGTGATCAGGAGTAAAAGTCATGCCCGTTGGCTCTGAGCCAATCGGCGTTTGCATGAATATCTCCACTTTAGGATTTGCCTGTGTATGGTCAGGGCGAACTACCCAAACGTAGTTGTTGCCACCATCTTGTAGTATCCAAAGGTTGCCACGTTCATCAAATGTAAGGTTGTCGTTACCTGAGCCCCAATTTTCTGTTATTACTTCACTGCCAACAGTAACGCGGTATGCTTTACCGCCGACAAAGGTTTTGAAACCACTCAGGGTAGATCCGTTGTCCTTAAATGAATAGGTGCGACCAACACCTTTTACCGCAAAATAAATATCTCCAGTCAATGGGTTGATTTCAACATCTTCAATACCATTGAAGTTTGTACCATTGATTCCAGCAAATATCGCAGCATCGTTGCACTCCTGTGGCGTGGAGTTCGGAACCAACACCCAAGTGCCAGTTGTGCCAGTAGGATCGCCATTCAGAAGCGGTTGGTCTAGTTTCAATACATATAATTTGCCACTAGACAGATTTTCAGCATTATTTGCCACAAATTTATAGACATTGCCCGTTGGGTTATCTTCGCCTTGATAAACGGTTTTTCTATCAGGAGCGACTACAACGTTTTCATGCTCCATACGACCCATTGCCCACAATTTTGCAGGGCCATTGCCATAGTTGCGTACTTTTCTGGTGATCGGGTCTATTTCTACGTTCCAACCAAAATCTAGATAGCCATCACTATTCAAATCGCCGGTAGTAGGCGCGTCTTCCTCACAAGTGATGACAGTACCCCATGGGGTGACCGTACCAGAACAGTTCTGTTTGGTTGCTACTACAGGCGCGAAATCAACTTTACCAGAAGTATCTACCTTCCATAGTCCAGTTGCATTAGAATAACTGACATCTAAAATAGATACCTCGCCTACAGATAATTCATGGTTGATTGAAAGGTGACCTTGACGGCTATTGGTGCCATTTTGAGGTACATAACCCGTGAAGTCAAAATTAGTAGGCGTGTTTCCACCGCCTAAAGTATAAGGAACTCCTGCCAAATGTACATATTGGAACGAGTGCGTAGCAGAAGGGATTTCCATGACCTCATTTTGCTCTCTTGGCATAAGAGACGTAAAACAGGCAATGTGTTGGTCGTTCGGATCAATGCAACCTAGAGCAGTAGGATTGGTAGTACCCACCGGATTAACCAATGAAAGGTCGAATACCAAGTCATCGTTATTGGCGGCAAACTGATGGATTTCTGCTGAGATTACATTTTCGCCAGTAACAAACGCAGTTTTTGGAATGTCATAAGTTACATATACCAATTCGCGGTTGCCTTCAAGGTTTGCGTTAGCCAAAGTAGTATTGGAAACTACACCTGTAGGGATGTTTACCCGTTTTACTTCTGTACCATTTACGTAAACTACCACACCATCATCGTGACGCACTTGCAATTCCAATTGAGCAGGAAGTGCTGCGGCATCAGCGATGGTAATGCGTTTGCGGAAATAAGTCGTTACGGGCTTTGCACTTGGATTTGCACCAAAAGAAACCGTGGTTCCAAGGTTGGCAAAGCCGTAACCTAAGGGAGCATTGCCATTAGCCCAAGTAGTATCGTTAAAATTAAGACTTGTCCAGTTTGTTGCTGGAATCACGCCGTTGTCCAAGTAAGACCAGCTGCCTTTTCTAGCAACAGGGTAAGCAGTAGTTGGATTGCCTACTACGGGTGGGTTTACACCACCACCACCAAGGTATTCAACAATGAGTTTGGCTGCACCTGCAGGCAAACCATCGTATGACTCCGCTTCGCGCAAACCTGAACCTTTCAATGTGAACGCCATAGCGTTACCAGAAGTCCAACCTGAACGGTTGACTAAAGATTGAACCAAGGATTTGATATCAGTACTGGCTTGATCTGCTCCGTTCTGGCCAATCGCATTCCAACTGCCAGCCGGGATGACCCAGTTTACAGAATCCTGATTGTACGACCGTGATGTGATATTAAATGGAGTAGTCGCATAAGAAACTGGATTGTCGCTATTTTCTGACTTGATCCATACCGCGCAAGGGTCGGTGTTCTTATTGGTATTATCTACCTGAAACTGCAGATATGCTTTGTTGATGACCGCGCCTTGTGGGATATTGATACCCGCAAAACGCACACCCACTACTTGTGGGTCGCCGTTGTTGGCTGCTTCTGTACCGAACTCAAGGTCAGAACTACCTGCATCCATAGTACCTACTACTTTGGTTTGGCCTGAGCCAGCGATCCATTCTTCGAGGTCATCCTCTGCAGCACTTACTTGGAAAGTACTTGTTGTAACCGAGATGTAATCAATAATCAGTTTTGCAGCACCTGCTGGCAATCCGTCAAAAGATTCCGCTTCGCGCAAACCTGAACCACGGACGAAGAACGCCATGGCATTGCCAGATGCCCAATCTGGACGATTGACCAATGTTTGAACAAGGGTGGACAAATCAGCGGTCAACTGGTCGGTACCGTTTTGGCCGATAGCATTCCAACTGCCAGCTGGGATAGCCCAATTCACAGAGTCTGTAGAAGTTGGGCGAGAACTGATGTTGAATGGCGTATTTGGGTCAAATGTAGGCGGGTTAGCACTCGCTTGAGTTTTGATCCAAACATTACATGGGTCTGTATTCTTATTGGTATTGTCAACCTGAAACTGAATTTTTGCGGATTTGATCAACGCGCCTTTTGGAATAGCGAGGTTAACAAAACGAAGTCCTACTACTTGTGGGTCACCATTGTTGGCTGCCTCTGTTCCCAACTCAAGGTCAGAACTACCTGCATCCAATGTACCTACTACTTTGGTCTGGTTAGGGCCAGCGATCCATTCTTCTTGGTCGTCGTCGGCTGCGGCTATTTGCGCTACAAAATTAATAGCGGGGATAAACTCAATGATCAGTTTCGGTGCGCCCGCAGGCAAGCCATCAAAAGACTCTGCTTCACGCAAGCCAGTTCCTTTCAAGAAAAAGGCCATTGCGTTTCCAGAGGTCCAACCAGATTGATTCACCAATTGTTGTACTAGCGTCGAAATGTCAGTAGAGCGTTGGTCTGTGCCATTGGCTCCGATTGTAGTCCAGGTACCAGCAGGAACACTCCAATAAACGGAGTCATTCAAAGACTGGCGGGATGTGATGTTGAACGGGGTTGTCGCAAATGTGAGTGGATTACTGCCGTTTTCCGCTTTAATCCAAATATTGCAAGGGTCGGTGTTCTTGGTGTTGTTGTCCACCTGAAATTGAAGGTAGGCTTTTGTAATAAAAGCACCCTTAGGAATGGCAATGCCTGTAAAACGAACCCCAACTACTTGTGGGTCAAAGTTATTGGCTGCTTCCGTACCCAATTCAAGGTCGGAACTTGCGTCATCCAATGTTCCTACAACTTTCGTCTGGTTTGGGCCAGCAATCCACTCTTCCAAATCGTCGGAGGGGGCATTAACCTGCACAGTGATTGTTTGCTGAGCATAAGCCGAAATGGCAAATAGGCTCAAGAGCATTTGTAACAGAAATTTATTCATTTTAGACTAAAATGTTAGTGAATACAATAGATTGTCAATTGTTCAGCAAACATAGTCTAAGCCAAATCAGAGGTAAGTAAAGTGTATGTTAAATTAATAATATCAAAGTGTTAGCCATTGATTATCAATTAGTTATGAGACTTAATGTAAATTAATTAAAAATAAATTGTAAAATAATTATGCTCTTTAATTTGATAGCAGCAGCAGGTGATACCGGATGGATATCTATTCAATTTTAGAGTGAATGGCGACAGTTTATTCACCTCCGTGGTGGACGCAAAACGGATTCAACGGATTTTTCGGATTAGAACGGATTTTTTTTGACTCAATACCGCTCCGCCCCAGCCCTGACCCACCGGTGCCAGATAGCCCGAATAACAATCCAAACATGAGCAATTACCGTGTGAAATAATCCAAAATGGGTGCGCATCACCACAAAACGATCTTTGAGGCTTTGTTGATGCCGTTTTTTTGACATCCCGCCCATCAAGTAATTGGTGTGGATCAGGCCAGTATTGATGTTCTCTTTGCTTAGTTTTAATATCTTGATACACCAATCATAATCGGCGCATAGATTGTTGTTGATATAGGCCGTAGCGAGGGTTCGTTTGGCATAAAACGATTGGTGTACCACTAACATACCACCCATGTAATCATGCCAATTCAATGTTATTGGTAAATGTCGAGTGCTCAACGTACTCATTAGTCCGGCGGGTTTTCGGGCATCATCCACCAGCATGGTATCTCCAAACAACACCCCCGTTTTCGGGGTGGCCTGTGCCACCGCCAAGGCGATGGTATCTGGAGCATACAAATGGTCACCAGCATTCAGAAAACAGACAAATTCGCCAGTAGCCATCCGTAAGCCTTTGTTCATAGCGTCATAAAGCCCTTTGTCAGGCTCTGAAATCCACTTAATATTTGCCATTTTAGCGGCATAGTCTTCAATGATTTGTATGGTTCCATCTTTAGAACGGCCATCCACAATAATATATTCAATATTTGGGTAGGTCTGGCCAAGCACGCTTTCTATGGTGGCACCCAAGAGCGATTCTCCATTATATACGACGGTAATAACTGTAAAAAGCATAGTTTGACGATCAAAAATCAGTACCAAGGGCAATATGTAGGATAGGCTTTTGGCGTACCCGTGTTTCGATACCCCAAGCATAATCGGCCCGCAAATACATACCAAACAGCAAGGCTCTAAGTCCTACCCCGTAACCCACCACCAGCGGATCACGGAAATAGTTGACTTTTACAGTCACGGTTGGCGGACTGTAAAGATACACGATATTGATGGGGTTGTCGCCCGCGTATGGGCTGCGGCCTTGCCAGGCCGTACCAGCATCGAGGAAGGTAGTCAATTGCAAATTGCGCCAAAAACTACTGATGACTGGGCGTTTTGACAAATATTTAAAAATGGGGATTCGCAATTCAGAATTGAGCAGCATATACGAGTTGCCATTTCTAATATTTTGATTGAATCCACGCATGTGAGCCGACAGGGTCTGAAACGCAAATCCTTCTCCAGCGGGCAAAGGGATATTCTCATTGAACTTTGGAAATATCCAATTATCCACACCGCCCAGTATGTAAAGCATCTTTTCAGATCCGAAAGAAGTAGCACCCGAAGCCCGGAGGGCCAATTGTGATTTTCGATCGAGCATGTGGTAATGGCGAGCATCCAAGGCAAAAATGGTCGTAAATCCTTTTTTCAGATCGAGATCTAACTTAGGACTGGTATTTAGGCTGAATCCTTTCATGACCTCTACCCAAACCTTGGCGCGGGTACCAGTTTTAATGTTTAAATCCACATCCACCGTATTGTCATATACGCCAGATACACGGAGCATGGCTCGTTGCTCCCTGATGTCGGGCCGCTCCAAGGTGAAGCGGTCGCTACTGAGTGCCACGCTCCTATCTTGTCTCAGCGAAGCCGTGGCGCGTATGCTTGTGAATACATCAAAAGGATACCGCAGTTCATATTGTCCCATCAGGGTATTGGTACGCTCTTGGTAATCGGGCGATAAGTTGGGCGAAATAGGGGTAGTGCGCGGTTTGTTGTCCACGGTGGTACGGCGATACAGTACATAACGGCGATCAATCCGGTATTTTTTATTGTCAAACCAAGCGTAGTACTCCATTCCATTGAACGAGGTGGGAAGCCTAAAACCAACCTCTAAAACATAATTTTCAAGCAAATCTTTGAAATTTGCCTTCAAAAGTATCCCAGGTGGCGGGGTTTGAAGTTGTGAACCTGGGCCGTCATATCGCTGCAATCCTTCAAACATCAGGTTGTTGTCCATATTGGTAGAAATATAGTCTGTCCTGAATTTGGTGCGGTAAGGCACGATCTGTGGAGGATTAAATCGAATAATGGCATTGTTTTTTGCCACCTCAAATCGGGGTCTAAGGGTATTAAATACCTTGGGGGCATTCAATGGAACAAGGGTGTCAAACTCAATGATTTGAATATCGGGCTTCTTTACAGTGCCTCCTTTTTTGTCTGTTGGGGTAGCCCATAGATAGTCGGGTACTTGAAACAGCAATCCTGGATCAATTTGCGTTAGCGTATCCGACAGGGTACGTTGGGTACTATTACCCTGTTTCTTTCCTTTGGGATTAGGTACATTTACGGGGGGGGTATCGGATGGGGTCACAGGCAGCACCGGTAAAGGTAAACCTTCGTCAACCAATGATTTTTCACGGTATTTACTGATCCATCTGGACGTAATCGGTTCGGTACGACTGATATTTTGCACATAAATATGGTGCTTGCCATTTCGGAGGGTCAGTTCCGCTATTTTTTTGCTCCTAAGGGAAACATGCTGCTCCAATATATCTCGATCAAGATTGGTCGAACGCCAAGAAATCGGTTTTTTCTTGATGATTGGTATGGTTCGAATACTGTCAATTTTGGTGGAGTCAATATTTTTCAAGACAGAATCTATGGGAGAAAGAAAGGCTAGGGTACGGCTAATCGGCCACTCCATCGGCTGGGTTTGATCTAGTGCTTTTATTTCTGCGCCATCTTTCAGATATATAATGGCTTGATGATAAGCAGTATATGGCTCTAAGTATCCGTCGCACCGATTCATAATTCCGTTTTCGTCGCTTAGGTACGAAAAATGGCTACTGTCAGTACCGAATGGAAACCGCTCGTCAAACAGCGGTGTTTGGGTTAGGCGTTGCAATTCTGTGCTGCGGGTATTGAGGTTGTAAAAGAAAATATCAAAATTGCCAATCGGTAAAATCGTATCCAAACGTTGGGGCTGTAAAGAATCACTGGATCTATTGCTTGAAAAAAGGATTCCGCGTTGTCCATCCAAAGTAGTGACACTGGCATCCAAGTCATCCCAAAAATCTTGGGTAATTCGTTCCGTCTGTTTAGAAGCAAACCGATAAATAAACAAGTCAGAAATGCCTTTGATAGCGGCGGAAAGCACCATTTCATTTGGATTCAAAAAATCCATGCTGAATACCCTTTGAAAATCCGGAGAAAGATCTTTGACTTCTTTTTTCTTGGTTTGAAGGTCTATCATGGCCACCCTTGGTACGTCACGGCGTTCATACAAAATTCCTAGCCTTTGGTTGTCAGGATTCCACGCTATTTGCGGATAATTGTAATCGGTCGTTTGGAGGGCATTTCTGGCTCCACCTTTCATGACCAGTGTTCTGGTATTTGTTTCCAAATCATAACTATATACCCTCCATTTGCCAATGTCATTGGTGACGTAAGCTAATTTTTTACCATCAGGACTGATCTTTAAATGGTTATACGGGCGTTTTTTCTTGTTTTTAATCGGAATTAATTGGGTTTCGGGCTGTCCTTTGGTCATTTTGGCCTCTTCGCGGTAGCGTTTGGTAAAATAATCCAACATAGAGGAAGTCGTAGTGCGATAACCCGTACCCAAAACATATAAAAAACCTGCATCTATACTGCGATTGATCCTAGTCAAATAAACCAGATTGCTAATAGTGCCGCGTCCGTAATGTAGGCTGATATAATACCAAAATGCTTGCCCTGCCAATCGGGGGTGATCTTTGGCCAAGGCATCAAAATTTTTGAATGATTTAGTCAGTAAAATATCCCGGAATTGATTGTCCATTTCAGTGTTCCAGTCTTGGCCAGAGAAGGCGGATAATCCATTTACATACCATCCTGGGAGGTTGAGGAGTACCGCATTTTGTACGATTTCTTGCAAATTGGCTCCATAAAGCATGGAGTTGATCAATACTCCAGCAATGCCTTCCCTGATTTGTGATCGCAAGTGCCGATGATCGCCATCAAAAAACACAAAAACCTTATTGCCGACTACTTTTGTTTCGCCTGATTGGAGCAAAAACACGTCATCCTCTCCGATATTGCTTTGTTTTAGGTCTGTTAGATCGCTAAACACCAGCACTTCTATCTTATCGGTCAACTGATGTTCCAGCAATTGTTGGAGTTCGGGGTAATCGAGTTCGGCCGTTTGCAAGGTTGCTTGCGCTACATTGCGGGCATCGCCATACCAATAAGTAATGAAATTAGGGGTCTCATACAGCATCCATTCGTCTATTTGACGGTTGAACTGTACCCGGTTTTTGCCAAAGGTAGTCCCATTGGTCGTTTGCGCAAAGAGGGTTGCGCTGCTAACGCAGAGCCATATAAGTAACGTAAAACGCAGATCTTTTATCATGGTAGTGGTATTTAAATAAGGGACAAGTCCCTAACCCTATATCAGAACGATGCGAAGATACGGCGTATTGTTTAGTTCGAATGAGAGAATACCTAAAAATAAACGTTTTGTCGTGTGAGGGCAGTGGAATGAAATGGTATAAGGAATTGGCAAAGTAGCATTAAAACATGCTCAAAATACGATTCACGCTGCCATCAGTTAAGTTCAGCACCATATTGGGGAAAAAACCAAGAATCAGCACCAAGCCTGCTATCACGCCCAAGATCACAAATTCTTGGGTGTTCACATCGGCAAATCGAGCAGTTTGTTCATTGGATTCACCAAATACAACCAATCCATAAGCGCGTAGCATATACACCGCCCCGAAAATAATGGTCAAACCTGCTATGGCTCCCAGCCAGTGATTGTAAGACCAAACACCGTTCAATAGCAGGAATTCACCGGGGAATCCATTGGTCAGTGGTACGGCCACCGATCCAAGCATGATAATCATGAATAGGGTAGCGAACTTGGGCGCAGATTTGGCAATGCCGCCCATTTCATTCAAAGTGCGTGTGCCCAATCGGCGTTCTATGATGTCCACAATAAAAAACAACCCGACTACATTGATACCGTGATTGAGCATTTGTATGAGGCTACCTTGCAATCCCATTTTATTCCAAGCCAATACACCAGCGGCAATTAAACCGACGTGGGCAATGGATGAATAAGCGATCAATCGCTTCAAATCGCTTTGTTTGATGGCAATAATACTGGCATAAACGATGCCCGTTACTGCCAATGCGATAAATATGGGAGTCAATATATGGGTTGCTTCAGAAGCCAAAGGCACCATCCAGCGGATAGCACCATAAACGCCCATCTTCAACATAATACCTGCAAGCAACATGGTGCCGCCCACCGGAGACACCGTGTAAGTGTCTGGCTGCCAAGTATGGAAAGGGAAAATCGGCATTTTGACAGCAAAAGCCAAGAAAAAGCCAATCATTACCCAAATGGAAGCCTCTTGAGAGAGGTGTACATTGACCATTTCTGCCCATCCGAAAGAATGCGCTCCGGGGGTCTGCAAATACACATATAGTAACGATACCAACATGAATAAAGAACCCACGAAGGTGTAAATGAAAAATTTCAAGGTCACCCGAATCCTATTTTCACCGCCCCAAATGGCGCAAATGAAATAGATTGGAATCAAGGCCATTTCATAAAAAATATAAAATACCAACCCATCAAAAGCCATGAATACTCCATTCATAGCGGCAATCATGAGCATAATTAATCCATAGTACCGAGGCTCTGGATCGAAACTTCGGCTAAAACTCGCATAAATGATGAGTGGCGCAAGCAAATTGCACAAAATAACCATCAATAGGCTGATCCCATCCATGCCTAGGTGGAGATTGATGCCCATTTGGGCGACCCAAGGCAATATTACTTGGTTATTGATAGATCCATCGCCCAGAAAACCGAGGGCTGCGAAGCCGCTCACGCAAAGATTGGCCAAGGCAGCAACCAAGGCAATGTTTTTGCTGCCAGAAGGTCGCACAAAAAGCAGGAAAACTGCCGTAATAAGTGGAATCAGTATCAGTATCAGACTCATGTATAGGTACTTTGATTTGTTTTTCAGAAAAACCGCGCAAACTTACGGCAACTTCTGTCTATTCAAAGCGAAAAAACCAATTTTCCGTTTAAAAGTAGGTGATTGTTTTTTGTTTGATTCACTTGATACCAATAAATCCCCTTTTGAGGGAATTTTTCCGCTGAAATGAAGGTGTTTTTTTCAAATGGTAGGAGTGGTTTCTGAAAAATTACTTTTCCTGACCCATTATAAATACTCAAAATGCAGGACTCTGACAATGGTTGCTCAAAATCTATCCCAACACCTTGGCTACCAAATGGATTGGGCGATGCTTTTGAACCCAATTGGGTTAGTCCTTGATTCAACTGTACCCGCAATGCGGTTCCGTTGGTTTGGTAAGCCGCCGCTAGGGTAGGGCTGTCGTCTATATAAATGGAGGCCGTTAAATTGCCCACCTTTTTTGATTTTAGATGCAAGATGAAAAGGATCTTGTCGTGGGAGGGCATTGATTCTGTGCCACTGTGGTCATAACTCCAAGTGATTTGGCCGGTTTTTACCCGATTGAGCGCGAAATGCTCCATGCCCATGCCTTGTAAAACAGGTTCAATACCTTGGAAATCAAATATTTTTGGGTCAAAGTTCAAGGTGGCCTGAAAACCAATAATACCGTCCAAATTCATAGAAAATGGAACACTAACCAATTGATTCGCTTCAAAACTAAGGTCATCCATCTGTAGATCTAAGGTTTTGGATCGGTCTTCGACACTGGTTGACAATAGGTTGGGGGTGGCACTGTTGTTGACATCTCCAATCTTAATGCCTATGAAATCTAGGTTGGTTATTGGTAAATCCATCGCCGGAACAATGCTCGATTCTGGAAATATTTGCTGAAATGGCTCATTTGGATTCGGAAATGCAAAATCGGATGGAACAAACCGCCAAGATTTGTTGCCCGGTATGGTGTCTTGAATACCCAAAATCAATTTGCGAAGTTGTACAATGTCAAAAGTCGTAATAGATCCAGATTTGTTGGCATCGGCGGCGATCATTTTATAAGGCGAATCAAGGGTATCAATGCCAAGAATATGCTTAGACATCAATACCAAGTCAAAGGTGGTGACCCCATTCAACGGAAAATCATTGCGTTGTGGGGTCAACGTATAGGTTTCACATCCCAGTAAATTATTAATCGTATAATTTCCATTATTATTTGTAATGATTTGATTCACAAATGTATTGCCCACGCCTTCACTTGTTTCAGTGTTGACCAAACCACTTAAAGAAATCAAAGGGGCTGCCTGTTGCACAAAAATAGAATCCAACGGAAATGTCCAAAGTCCTCTTCCAAAAGTAGCCGCGACCAATTCCTTCCGAACGGGGTTTTCGATCAGGTCAAAAACGGGTACAAACATCATATTGCCGCCAAGGCGACCCCACTCAAGGCCACTGTTTTTTGTGAAATACACCCCTGCGTCATTGGCGATAAAAATGACTGAATCTGCGTGGTTGGGCAATATCAGTAAGTCATTGACAGGAATATTTGGTAAGTTGCTTGATATATTTATCCAAGTTTGTCCATTGTTATCGGTGCGGTGTACGTGAGGAATGGGGTCATTGTCGCGAAAACCCGATTGGGTGACAAAAATCCGCTGTGCCGTAGTGGTAGAACCCGTCACCGAAGTGACATAACGATTGGGCAATCCATTGCTGATATTGACGGTGGCTCCGGTCGGTTCCATGCGCCATACATTGGCATCTGAAGTACCAACCAGCAGTTTTTGAGGCACCACTGGGGATTCATCCAAGGCAGAAATCGTATGAAACCTCGCACCCAAAATATTTCCATCGGTCAGATCGGCCGAAGCAGGCGCAAACCCACTGCCGTCTCCTACTTGGAGCCGATAAGTTGCGGCGTAAAAAATATTACTGTTATGTTTGCTCATGAAAAAAGGGGCATCCCAATTGACCCGATCTTGACTGCCAAAAGCAGCAGCACCAATAGACCAACTCGCGCCGCCATTGGTGGTTTTGTAAATGGTTCCATTTTGTATTTCTGCCCAAAAAATATTTGGATCATTGGGCTCAAAAGCGCACCTGAACCCATCGGCAGAAAGCACGTTGGTCCAAGCATTGTATATGGCTCCATTTCCTTTTTTTACACCATTATCTTGGGCACCGCCCCAATACACATTGGGTTCATGTGGGTTGAAACTACTGTGGTAAAATTGGGTAACATTGAGGTTTAGGCACTTTTTCCAAACCGTCTCGCCTATTTCTAATCGGCTGACTCCGCCATCGTGGCCCCAGTACCGCCGTCCAGAGGGCGTGATCACATAGTCGTGGGAGTCGGCGTGGCCGTTGCCCGTTGCTTGAAATGTATTGCTTCCCGGTATCTTGCGCCAGTTGAGTATGGCTAGGAAATAAAACTCTTCATCGTTGGTGGGATTTATCCGTAATTTGCCAAAATACCAAGCAAAATCGCCACTAGAATCCTCCAATTGCCCAATGTTGACCTCCGTCCAACTATTGCCACCATCGGTGGTTTTATACAGTCCACCAGGTGTTTGTAAAGTATCTACAAATATAGCATACACCTTATTAGGGTTGGTCTGTGAAATGGCTAACCCGGTGCGACCCATCGGCCAAGAAGGTAGGTTGTTTTGCAACCTGACCCAAGTGACACCTCCGTCGCTGCTTTTCCAAATTTGCGCGCCCAATCCTGTTGACACAGATTCCGAATTGGTGCGAATTCTATCCCAAAATGAGGCATACAAAATATTTGGATCGGCGGGACTCATCACCAAATCGCTCGCGCCCGCTTGGTTACTGACAAACAGTACCTTTTCAAAAGTCACGCCCCCATCGGTGGATCTGTAAATGCCGCGATCGGTGTTTCTAACATGCGGATTGCCCATGGCACCCACCCATATCAAAGATGGATTATTGGGGCTTACTATGACTTTTGAGATGATACCCACTTGATCCAATGCCAAATAATGCCAAGTTTCGCCCGCATCAGTACTTTTGTAAAGCCCGTTTCCATTAAATAGTATAGAAGGCACATTGGGATCGCCAGTGCCAGCATACACTATGTTAGGGTTGCTGGGATCAAAAGTAATTTTTCCAATAGCCAATTCGCTCTGATCGTCAAAAACAGGATGCCAATTGATACCTCCATCGCTGCTTTTATGAATGCCGCCGGCGGCAAAACCTGCCAATACAACCAAATCATTGCCCGGTTGAGTAGCCAACGTATTGCAACGCCCTCCTATATTGCCGGGGCCGTGTATCGTCCAGTTAGTGGTATTGCTACTGCACCCACCGCCCCTTTGCGCCGATTGTTCCTGTGCTTTTGTTGCTTGGATGGCTCTGCGCCAACCCTTCCAATCGAAAACCGTATCTGGATACATCCGCTGCAACTCGAAAGCATCGTTGGGTGCCGATTTTTCAGCAAAACTATCTAATTTTTGACGATTTTTTAAACCACTGCAAGCAGTGATGATCATCGCCACACCCATTATGATGAGCACGTTTTTGAAAAGTAATCGGGTATGATGCATATTTGCCTTTATCTTAATTTTTACTTCTAAAATAGAGCCCTTGTCTTTCACCCCTCCTCCCTCTAAGTGTTGAAAAAACACCCTACAACCCACTATGAAGCAAAAATGCTGCCACCTTTCCCACCCCTTCCGACCCCGTCGCCGCAATAACCTCCAAGTTTTTCATAGACTTCAACTCATGGTTCAACTGTGGCCTCGGATCAATATAAAAATACGGAATGGAAGGATCCGCATAAATCATTAGGCTCGCTGCTGGATATACCTGCAACGAAGTACCCACAATGATGAAATAATCGGCTGCTTCGGCCAACTTCGCCGCAGCCTCCAACATTGGTACCGACTCTCCAAACCACACAATGTGGGGCCTCAATTGATAGCCTTGTTTGCAGAGATCGCCGAGATTTAAGTCTTTTTCCCAGTCATACACCAAGGATGGATTGCCAGTGGAGCGCACTTTGCGCAATTCACCATGCAAGTGCAGCACATTTTTACTGCCTGCGCGTTCGTGTAAGTCATCCACATTTTGAGTGATGATAAAAACCTCATATTGAGCCTCCAAATCAACCAATCCGTAGTGACCAGCATTAGGCTTTACATCAAACAACTGCTTGCGCCGCTGATTGTAAAACTCTAAAACCAACGATTTGTTTCTGGCCCAACCTTCGGGGGTAGCCACATCCTCAATGCGATGGTTTTCCCAAAGCCCGTCAGAGTCCCTGAATGTGCTGATTCCGCTTTCGGCACTGATGCCTGCTCCTGTGAGTACTACTATTTTTTTCATAATAATGTTTTTTATGACCAAGGTTTTACCTTCCTGTTCATATAAATAATAGGCACAAAAGCCCCATAATAAATAGCCAAAAATCCATCAAACAAAGGAAAATATGGCCATAATTGCTTTTCTTTAAGCCTAAAATGTATAATACTTGTCAATATCCAGACCAATAACAGGCGGAATAAATAGACAAACAACGCATTCATACCGTAAGTTTCAGAAAAAAGGATCAACATCAACCCAAAAAAATAATGAACTGGGTAAGAGCCCGCAAATGCGGTAAGCGGCAATTTATGCTTCCACTGATACACTTTTCCGGCTGACAAATGCCTTTGTTTTTGAACCACCCACGCACGCCAATGCCCTTTGGCCTCCGAATATACAAACGCTGATGGTGTGAAACACAAGGCTACATTTTGAGGGGTGGCTATGGCATTGACCAACAGATCATCGTCGCCAGAAGGCAGGTGCTGGTGCTCCTCAAAACCACCCACCCGATGATAGGCCGTTTTTTTCCAACCTAAATTGCGACCAACACCCATATAGGGTAGCCCAATAAGGGTCATGGCAGCGTATTGCATCGCAGTGTGGGTCGTCTCAAAGCGACTCCAAGCCTGAATGAACCCGGGTTGGAATGACATTGGCCCATAACCTAACACTATTTCGGTCTTTGGATTTTGTCGCATCGTCTGGATCATTTCATGTATCCAACAAGGGCTGGCTGGTCTGCAATCGGCATCCGTCAATAAGATATTTTCATAGCCAGCCGCTGCCACCCCTTTTGCGAGTGCTTCTTTTTTGCCGGGCGATTGTTTGTTTTCCAATCGTATCCATCTACACGGTATAGATGGGTATTGATCTTTGACACTCAACCACCAATCCATACTTCCATCGGTTGAGGCATCGTCCACCAAAATAATTTCCCAAGCCTCGCTATAAACCTGCTGGAATAACAGGGGTAACAATATTTTTAGGTTTTCACGCTCATTTCGGGCGCAAACAATCACACTCACAGGATATGCCATCTCTGGGTTATCTTTCTTTGATTTTTGCGGTTTTAATGCAGAACCATAGGCTAATCTACTCAAAACACCGCTCCATACAGACAACTGAACAAGGCTTGCGGCCAAGAACAAACACCAACCTATAAGTTCAAAATAAAAAAACATAATAATTTACGCCAAAAAAGGAATTAGGAATATAATAATCGCTGCATTTTTGCACCAGTTATGAAAAAGATTATTGTTGCTATTGACGGCTATTCTTCCTGCGGCAAAAGTACGCTAGCCAAAGGACTTGCAAAGGTATTGCACTATGCTTATTTGGATTCCGGTGCCATGTACCGCGCCGTGACCCTTTATTTTCTGGAAAATAAAGTGGATTACAATGACGAAAAAGCCGTTGATCTGGCTTTGAAACAAATTAATATTCATTTTGAGCGTATTGAAGGCCAAAATCACACCTTTTTAAATGGTAAAGATATTGAGCACGAAATACGGGCGATGGCCGTCAGTGAAGAGGTCAGCCCAGTGTCGGCTATCAGCGCGGTGCGCAGGGCTATGGTAAAACAACAGCAGGCAATGGGTACTCGGCGGGGTATTGTAGCCGATGGCCGCGATATTGGTACGGTTGTATTCCCGGATGCGGAATTGAAAATCTTTCTGACAGCCGACCCTGATGTACGCACCAGTCGCCGACACTTGGAATTGGCAGCCAAAGGCATAGATGCCAACTGGGATGATATTCAGAGAAATCTGCTCACCCGCGACCGCATTGATTCTACTCGAGCCGATAGCCCATTGATGCGGGCGGAAGATGCGCTGATCGTTGATAATACCTTGCTTTCAGAAGATCAACAACTGGAAAAAGCCTTGCAATTGGCCAAAAGCAAGATTTATTCCAATAATATTAAGATCAGGGTGGCCACGGCTGCCGATATGCCAGAGGTACACGCCTTGATGTATGAACTGGCTGTTTATGAAAAGTCACCTGAATCGGTCGCTGCTACGGTGGAGGAATACACCGAAGATTTTGAAAACGGCTTGTTTGAAAGCCAAGTAGCAGAGATGGACGGTAAAATAGTGGGTATGATCCTGTATTATATGGCATATTCGTCGTGGAAAGGGAAAATGCTTTATTTAGATGATTTCGTGATTTCTGAAGAGTACCGCCAATTTGGGATTGGGCAAATGCTATTTGATACCTTCTTGCAAGAGGGCAAAAAGCGCGAATGCCGATTGGTGAAATGGCAGGTGCTAGACTGGAATGAGCCAGCCATCCGATTTTATGAAAAAAATGAAGCGACGATTGAAAAAGATTGGTGGAACGTGAAGATTATTTTTTAGTACTACCAAGATCCAATAACAGAAGGCTTTTTCAAGTCTTCTAGAATCAAATCAGTGTTCTCTTTAAACGTAGAGACCCGCTCCCATCCATTTGAAGTAGATTTGTATTGAATTGATTTGATCTCTGTACCGTTCAGTTTTAGTACATAAGGACTTTGCTCAAAGATAAAATCCATTTTATTGTAAGAAAAGGCTTCGGGTGGGTTGATCGAATTCATATAAAAAGTGGAAACTGGAGCACCACCCGGAGCGTCAGCGTCCGGAGAAATACCAGTTTGCCGCTTGACATAGTCCATTTTTTGGAGAGACAAGTGATCGCCTGTCACATCGAAATATAAGTGAATGGGAAACTCCGCAGAATCTTTGGAACTAGGGTAGTGGAGGGTTACTTTCAATTCCGTATTAGAGGCATCGGAGGGGGGGCGTTCAAAAGTATAAATCCCTATTTTAAAATAATTCCTATGGGTCTTGTCTAACTTGATCTCGCGGCTATTGAGGTCAAAATTTTTGTAATATACCACCCTGGCATCGTCCACAAAAACCATGCTGATCACTTCTTTTACTTTGGCATCCGGCTCGGCGCAATCGCAAAACCACCGAATTTTTTCTTCCGAAAAAGTAGTGTCTTTCATGCATACCTTGAAATGATAGACTCCTTCATCGGCCTTTTTAATAGCACTATGGCCATTGTTTGCCACAGTGCGTTTATAATAATCGGCAGTATCTTGAAAGAAGGGATGGTAGGTTGTTTTGCAAGAAAAAAGCAATAACAAGGACGAGAAGTAGAAGAAAATTTTCATTTTTATACGTTTTTATTGTGATTTTCATTTTTTGAAATGCCATTGGCTAACATCCACTGCCCAACTGTGTAAGTGCTCATAATTAGAAACCCTGCCGCTGGTATGGGCATCGCAAATTTGTTGAGGGCGATTAGGCTGTCAGACAGTATAAATAGTATCGCTCCTGCCACCAACCACCTAAAAGTAGGCTGATCTATACGCCGAAATAGGTTGATCACACCCAGCAACATTGAGCAAATAACAAGACCATATACCATGACTGGTGGTTTGATCGCGTTAGGCACACCCGATAGTATCCATAACATCAATAAAACATAATATATTGCTGGAATCGCAATAATTATTGGCATTTCTTTTAGAAAATCCAGTTTTTTGCCTGATTTTTGCCATAATACATGAATATAGCAGAGGTGTGCCAATAGAAATGCACTGAGTCCTAAAATGAAAAACATCTCTCCCTTGTTGCCTTTAGCGAATAACAGCAGTATATCACCAATGGTTGAAAAGCCTAAACCCAACAGCCAAGCATTCCTTAATCGGCTAGGTATATCCTGCGATACGGAGTAAAACCAAACCATGAGCGCAGGCATTAATAGGGGCTTGGCTCCAGCCACTAAATCAGGCCTACTCATTGATTCGCCCACCAAAACCACCATGGCAAAAAGGATAAACAATAATAATTTTGGACTCATTTTTACGATTTAGCCTCAAAAATAAAGCATTTCTGATAAAGTAGATACAAAATTAAATTTTGTGTAAAAAAAGTAACCAAACAGGGTTGATTTTAGGAATTAAGTGTACCTTTGCGCGTCTTTTTGAAAACGTCATACTGTTTTCGGTGACTTTATGACGAATTTACCTCACCGGACACCAAACTAAATTTCGCTTTATGGCAAATATCGGTCGTATCAAACAAATTATCGGCGCTGTTGTGGATGTAGATTTCAGCGGCGAAAGCAGTAAACTACCTGAGATTCTTAGCGCTTTGGCGCTTAAGCGTCAAGATGGATCTACGGTTATTTTTGAAGTTCAACGTCACCTCGGTGAAGATTCTGTTCGCACCATCGCAATGGACTCAACCGATGGTTTGACCCGTGGCATGGAATGTGTTGACACAGGTTCTCCTATTGCAATGCCAGTGGGCGAGCAGGTTCGCGGTCGCCTTTTCAACGTAGTTGGTGAGGCCATTGACGGAATCGGTCACGTAGAAAAAGGCAAAGATGCCTACGTTATTCACCGTAAGCCACCAGCATACGAAGATCTTTCTACCGAGCGTGAAATTCTTTACACAGGTATTAAGGTAATTGACTTGATCGAGCCTTACGCAAAGGGTGGCAAGATTGGTCTTTTTGGTGGTGCTGGTGTGGGCAAAACCGTATTGATCATGGAGTTGATCAATAACATCGCAAAAGCATACGATGGTATGTCAGTATTTGCAGGTGTGGGCGAGCGTACCCGTGAGGGCAATGACTTGCTTCGGGAGATGATCGAATCAAACGTAATTAAATATGGAGAAGAGTTCAAGCATTCTATGGAAGAAGGCGGTTGGGACCTCTCTAAAGTTGATAAAAAAGAATTGGCTAAGTCTCAGGCTACCTTGGTATTCGGTCAAATGAACGAGCCACCAGGAGCCCGCGCTCGTGTAGCACTTTCAGGATTGACTATGGCTGAGTTTTTCCGCGATGGCGATTTGAAAGACCCAGCAGGCGGTCGTGACATTCTATTCTTTGTTGACAACATCTTCCGCTTTACCCAAGCGGGTTCGGAAGTATCAGCCTTGTTGGGTCGTATGCCTTCAGCGGTAGGTTACCAGCCAACATTGGCTACCGAAATGGGTATCATGCAAGAGCGTATTACTTCTACAAAGCGTGGTTCTATCACCTCGGTACAAGCGGTTTACGTACCTGCGGATGACTTGACGGATCCGGCTCCGGCTACTACTTTTGCTCACTTAGATGCTACTACGGTATTGAATCGTAAAATTGCATCCTTGGGCATCTACCCTGCGGTTGACCCATTGGATTCTACTTCACGTATTCTCGATCCAAAGATCATTGGAGATGAGCATTACAATTGCGCACAGCGTGTGAAACAAATTTTGCAACGTTACAATGAGTTGCAAGACATTATTGCCATCCTTGGTATGGAAGAACTTTCCGACGAAGATCGTCAGATTGTATCGCGTGCACGTCGTGTTCAGCGTTTCCTTTCTCAGCCTTTCCACGTAGCAGAGCAGTTCACTGGTCTTAAAGGTGTATTGGTTCCGATTGATGAAACCATCCGTGGTTTCAACATGATTATGAATGGTGAAATGGACGAATATCCAGAAGCAGCATTCAACTTGGTTGGAAATATTGATGATGCCATCGCAAAAGGCAAAAAATTGCTTGAAGAAGCATCTAGGTAATTGTTTTGGTTTTTTTTTGGTTAGCCCGATGTTGTAGCCCTTTAAGGCATCACACTTCTTTTTCAACCAACTATACCTTGACTCAAACTTAAATTAAGTTATGAATTTAGTAATTCTTAGTCCTGATAAGGAAATTTTTTCTGGTGCTGTAAAATCAGTACAGGTACCTGGCGAAGATGGTGGTTTCCAAATATTGGAAAATCACGCAGCCATTGTTTCCTCTTTGGTAAAAGGAGCCGTCAATGTGGTGAAAACCAACGGGGAGAAAATGACCTTTTCTATCAATGGCGGGTTTGTTGAGATGCTGAACAATGAGGTTTCTTTGTTGGTTTCTGGCGTTCAATAATAACTACCTTTTCAGACAGGTATCATATAAAAGAGCCGCTCCTTGTTTGGGGCGGCTCTTTTTTTGGCAACTATCTAGCCACTCTAAAATTCTCGTAGGGTAATACATATTTATAGCGGGTTATATGTGGGTTTATGCAAATCCCGTAGGGTAGGGTGTCCAACGCCCTAGAAAACCTGTTCATTTTTTTAAGATTTTATTTCGCCTAACCACTTGATTATCAACGAGATTATCACTTTTCCACTTTTTTAAATCTGACATAAAAACGGTCTCCAAAGCC
>JANMMZ010000127.1:0-4058 GCA_031373665.1 Saprospiraceae bacterium
GGCTTTGGAGACCGTTTTTATGTCAGATTTAAAAAAGTGGAAAAGTGATAATCTCGTTGATAATCAAGTGGTTAGGCGAAATAAAATCTTAAAAAAATGAACAGGTTTTCTAGGGCGTTGGACACCCTACCCTACGGGATTAGCGTAAAATCACATTTTTATCACTATAAACATGTATTCCCTACGGGAATTTTTAAGGCGACTGGATAGTTACGATTTTTTTTTAAAATATTATTAGGTTATGTATTGCAACATGTTTACCTTTGCACTTTATAATTTTAATCCACTACCAGTATCTCTGAAGGTTTACCGGTCATTACATATAAAGGTCACTTTTTTCACTTCGTTCTTTTATATTAATGTTGTCCGCTGTTTTAAGTTGTGTATCTCATTTTCGGTTTCCCATTTGTAAGTTTTTTCAGATTTTTTTTGTTAAAGTATAGTTCAGTTCAATGTTTAACACATTGGATCATGGCTCTGGTACGATTTTTGCTTGTATTATCCTGCTTTTGGTAGATCAGCCCGTTATTAATCTGAAATTATCTTCCATTTCCCACGTTTTTGAGTCTTAATTTGATTTTTTAAGAACGTTAATCTTTGTCTCATGAAATTTGCCTTTGGCATCTTTGTTTCGTTAACACTATTTCTTGCCTGTACCCCCAAAGGTGTCAGCCCTGACATTGTCAAAGGTATTCAAAACGAGGGCATTATGGCCGATTCCATCACTCAGGACTATACTAATTTAAAATCAGACTTCCAGTCTATGGCCAAAGTACTTCGTGTACTTCCTGAGTCTGCTAAAAAGTCTATTCCTGATTATGGCAAGTTTGAGTCAGAAGTATTTGATTATACTGAAAAAATGCTCGTCTATGAATCTGACCTCCAAGAAATGAGCACACTAGGCCAATCTTTTGCAGCAGCCGTGACAGAAGGTAAATACGACCGGACTTCAGCCATCGCAAAATTTGAAGATACCACCAAAGAGCGCCGACGCATACAAGAATCTATTGTCACTTTCAAAAAAGAACTTGCTCGACTATCCGCTCCTTACCAAAACATACTTCAATCACTTCCAAACCAAGGCAAAGATTTGATGAGTGCCCCAGACCCCAACTCAAAAAAATAACCAACTATCATTTGCATTTCATTTTCAATTATATAATTTTTTTTCACTTAATTTTGTTTCTTTAATATGAAAAATTTGTTTCATCTAGGAAAAATCAGCAAAGGATTCACATCTGTGATGTTCCTTTTTGTGATGTTTCTCTTAGGCACAACTGAGGTTTCTGCCCAAAACTATTTGGGATCCACAGAAGCGACTGCTAAACTCAAAGATCAGACATTGGTTTTGGCCGACAATCTGAATTCTATCAAAATGGGTACTGCCGCTTACAATGTGACCTATGCTACCTACAATTACTACAATGCTATCATTGAGTACATTACTACAGGTTCAAGTGTAGCCACTGCTATCGGACAGGCTGATCGGGGCATCTGTTATCCTACAGATCTTACCGATTGTACTGAACTCAGTAAGTCTGAAAAGGCTGTAGTTATCAGCGACACGAAAGTGTTTTTGACCAACTAAACCAACCAAATCCATTGCCAATTGATCCATTTATTCAATTTTTATTTTACATATTCTATTTAACTATCTCATGATGATGGGTAAAAATTTAACTAATCAACTTGCTCGCTTGTGTATGCTCGCAATCTTCGGATGCTTGAGTTTGCAGCAAGCCTCGGCGCAAGGCTTTGGGGGATGTGCTGTGACCAGCAATGACCCCGCTGCCATAGTACAGAGTACGCCAGTGGCGATTCCTGACGATCCTACGGTAACTTCTACTTTGAACGTAGCAGGTTTGGATACGCGTATCCTTGACCTCAATGTCCAGATTTTCTTGACGCATACCTTTGCGGCTGACCTTGACATTACCCTTACTGCTCCAAGCGGTAGAACGGTTACCTTGACAACCGACAATGGTGCTGGTAATGACAATGTATTCAATGGTACGATCTTCGACGACCAATCTAATAACACGACCACCAATTTCGTGTTTACGAACGCTGTGGTTGCTGCTTCATTGGCACCAGAAGAGCCACTTTCGGCATTCTTTGGCGAAAATCCTAACGGTACTTGGACTATCACGATTGATGATGACTTGGGTGGCGATACAGGAAATCTGGTTTCTTGGAGTTTGGATTTTGTGACCACTCCTGTGGCATTACCAGCCTTCACGCTCACTACAGTGAGTGCATCTCCAGCCACACCAATCGTGGATGTGAACACCATCAATATCAACATCCCGGTAGCAGGTGCACCAAACTTTATTACGGATGTAAACTTCACATTGAATGCAACCCATACTTTTAATGCGGATCTGGACATCTTCTTGATCTCTCCAGCGGGTACTATTGTTCAGTTATCTACGGATAATGGCGGTGGTAATGACAATGTGTTTGCAGGTACATTATTCAATGATGATGTAGATCCAGGTAACGTGGCTCCTTATCCTAACACAAGTGCTGGTGTCAATCAGGTTGTTGACAGGTTATATGTGAACCTAACAGCCGCGACTCCATTAACACCAGAGCAACCACTCTTCAAATTTTGGGGAGAAAACCCAAATGGTAACTGGACATTGCGTATTACAGATGACCTAGGTGGTGACGCTGGTTCGGTAGCATCATACTCGCTAGCGATCCAATCTGCTGCTAATCAATTGTGTACGATCACCAGCCCATTGGCTGCTATTCTTCAGGACAATACGCCTGGCGTTTGTGGTTTCAATGGTGTCTTGACGGCACCTACCCTAGTAGGTGGCGCACTTTGCACAGGTGCTGTTTTGACCAAGTCTATCAATGGCGGTGCATTTACACCCGCTGCTACCCCTGTTACTTTGCCTACTGGCACAGGTACCATTACTTGGCGTGTAGTAACCACTTGTGGTGTTGACGAAGAGACGCAAGCATTCACGATTCGGGATGTAGAGAAGCCTACCTTCACCTCTTGTCCTGCTAATACCACCATCAATCTAGATGCTGGAGAGTGCGAATCAGTTTACAACTATAATGTAGCCGCTACTGATAACTGTATTGATATCACCAATCGTGTGGACGGTCGTCCTGCTGGTTATGTATTCAATGCAACGGAGTTTACATACGCTGGCCCAGCGCTAGCAGGTGGTAATTTCTTCAATTTGACGAACAATACTGCTTTCCCGCTTAACCTTAATGGCATTACCGTACGTTTCGGCGCAGTTGCAACTGGTACTAACACACCTGTTTCTGTGTTCTCTAGGCCCGGTACTTATGTAGGTGGTACTGCTTCTGCTGCTGGTTGGACTCAGGTTGGTGGTGCACCGATCGTAGTAACTGCTACGGCACCACGCACCAATGTTCCTTTCCCTGCACCTATCGTGATTGCTCCAGGAGCAACCATCGGTATGTTCGTATTGGGTGTGAATAACTCTTTGGTATATAATTCTGCTGCAAACTCAACTTTGGTGCCACAAAGCATCAATGGTGAGTTAACGCTTTTGTCAGGTGTTGGATCTGGTGGTTTCGGAACCTTGGCTTTCGGTCCTCCACGTTCTCCACAGATTGGATTTACGTATAACTATGGCCCAGGTTTGGGCTTTACGCTTGCGCCTAATCCTCCTACACTTCCTTCTGGTACTTCTTTGCCAATCGGAACAACCAACTTCTCTTACACGGCTACTGATGCATCTGGCAATACTGCCATCTGCGCTTGGTCTGTTACCGTCAACGAATTCGCCAACCCAGTTGGTTCATTGATTTGTAATGACCTATCATATGTATCATTGGACGAGTTCTGCTCAGCAGTACTAGGTGCTGACGATATTTTGGAAGGTGGTCCTTATGGCTGTTACGACGACTATATTGTAGAACTTGATAAGACTGCACCATTTGGCAACGGTCCTTGGGTTCCTGCAGTATTGGGTCCTGGCGACGTAGGCAAAACCTACCAAGTACGGGTAACTAACCCTGACAACGGTGTTAAGTGCTGGGGTAACGTTAAAATCGAAGACAAATTT
>JANMMZ010000029.1:0-85756 GCA_031373665.1 Saprospiraceae bacterium
AACATCCCGGGCTGCTGCAAAAACTCCAAGCACATTGCCTTTATCATCTTTGTAAACGGAAGCATTGTATAACACATCGGTAAGATTACCATTCTTATGTTTTATCGTTAGTGGATAATCTGCCACAAAACCTTTTTCAAAGACCTGCTGATAACCCTCTTGTGCTTTTTGCGGTTCGGTAAAATAATTGGAGAAATCCGTGTCTATCAATTTTTCCCGAGGAACACCTGTAACTTTTACCGATGCCTCATTCACATCTAAAATCTTTCCCGCGACACTGATGGTAACAAGCGGGTCTAAACTTGCTTCAATCAAACTTCGGGCATATTGGGATGCTTGTTTTTGTTCGGTTACATCCAAATTAGTTCCTACCACCCATTGAGCCTGACCGACAGCATTTATTCGTACGGTTTCTATAGATTTTATAAAACACTGCATACCATCATTTGCCCGGTAAATTTTGAATGAACGATTGCTGGTAGCAATATTTTTACTGTATCCTGTAATATTTTTTCTTGAGCTGCAAGGTCTTCCGGTGCCACGGCATTGCTCCAGGTTGAATACTCTATTAATCCATCGGCTGTTGGAGCTACGCCATAAATACGAAACATCTGTGCATCCCACCTAATTTTATTTGTAATCACATTCCATTCCCAAACACCTACTCCTGATGCTGTAGTGGCCAAACGGATGCGCTCTTCACTGGCCTGCAATTTTTCTTGTGCTTCTTTTGCACCGGTAACATCCCGGGCTGCGGCAAAAACGCCGAGCACATTGCCTTTATCATCTTTGTAAATAGAAGCATTGTATAACACATCGGTAAGATCACCGTTCTTATGTTTTATCGTTAGTGGATAATCTGCCACAAAACCTTTTTCAAAAACCTGCTGATAACCCTCTTGTGCTTTTTGCGGTTCGGTAAAATAATTGGAGAAATCCGTGTCTATCAACTTTTCCCGAGGAACACCCGTAACTTTTACCGATGCCTCATTCACATCTAATATCTTTCCTGCGGCACTGATCGTAACAAGCGGGTCTAAACTTGCTTCAATCAAACTTCGGGCATACTTAGCAATAATTAACTCTGCTGCCCGTTTTTCTTTTTCTTCATCCTGATACGCAAGCTCTTTATCGGCAATGCTTAACTCGGCAGCCCGTTTCCCTTTCTCTTCATCCTGAAAGACAAGCTCCTTCTGAAGCAAAATTAATTCAGCGGAAAGTTTTTCATTAGCTTCCTTTTGAGTGGCAATTTCTTTGCGGGCAAGGGTTAATTCATCTTCTTTCAATTCTTTTATTTTAGCCATCTTCTGTTTTTATAAATTTCTTTTGTTATAAATTTTATTCATTAATCTATCAAACTATTATCTACAGTAAGCACAAAATTTGCTCTCGAAGGTTGTGCTATTTCATCTTGAGCAATGAGCAATAAAGTATGATAAATGATTTTCTTAAATTGCGCAAAATCCGATGGCTTGCGGATAAAATAATGGGCCCCGCTTTCATGCAATAAGTTCACCACCTCTTGCTCGTAAGAGGTCGAGAAAATAATTACCGGAAGTTCTTTTAGATTTTCGGTTTGTTTAATTTCAGATAAACATTCGAAGCCATTCTTGCGTGGCATATTAATATCCAGAAACAAAACATCAATACGCTCATGTGATGTGCCGTCAAGATAAATCATTAGTTGCTCGCCATCGCGAACTGTAGTCAGGTTTGTTTTTATCAGCAATTCATCCAAAGATTCTTTAAAGAAAATACAATCATCCGTATCATCATCTGCAAGCAGGATATTAAGGCGTTTTTTATTCATCGTTTATAATTTAATTTTTCAACCGTTTTGTTAAGAGCATTATGAATTGCCTTTTTAAGCACTTCCATCATATTTTGCTCATAAATAAGATTCTTCGGTAAAGAAATTGTTAATACAACCACAGTAAGCATTTTCAGCACTTCATTTTCTTTTATTTCAGCAAGCATTCAAAGCCACTTTTGCGATGCACAATCAAATAAATAAAAATAATATATTTATTTTCACTCAAACTTCCCATCTTTTCACTTAAATAGCCCCATTAGCGTGAAAAGATAGTTGAACAAAGCCTACGGCAACCGCTCCGCCCAACACTAATCCCGCACAAATATACATACATACTTTATCTTTAGCGCATTATTAATTTTTAAATTTTGCGCGTTATGCCAAAAAAAAATTAAAGGACTGGCTGGACGGAAAAGCCCTATGATTGGCTGTTTGAAGGCAACACCAAAGGAGAACCCATTTCAGTCAAAGCCGTACAGTATGCCGTGCGGGATGTAATGCGCCCCATAAGTTGGAAAAACAATTGTAAAAAAGTATTTAAAGATTCTTTTCATTTCCTATTTTTTACAAAGTCAAAAATAGCACCAACCGCAGCACCTATAGCTAATCCCATTGCGATGCTTAAAGACGTATTTCCAGAATACTTTTCATAGACTACAGCGCATAAGAGTCCAAGTGCTGCCCCAATGCCTATACCATTTTCTGATTTTTTATTTTGCATTTTGTTAGGCAATTTTAAATTTCCAATAAAAGTAAATAGTCAACATATTGATTAATCCAAGCACGTAAAGTAAAGGATAACTAAAAAAACTTTGATAGCTTCGTCCACTCGGAATTTCCAAAAGTGGCACTGTTATGAGTGCATCAAGCAAAAAGGCTATGATTACCACAGTAAAGCCAATCGTTAAGCCGTGGTCTTTGTTGCCGTTTTTATAATAAATATATGCGCCCAATGTTGCAAAGGGGATAATAAGTATGCCCACAATTGATGCTTGCAGATTCAACGAATCTTTGATAGTTGGCATACTACTTAGCACGGCAAATGCAATAAAGATAAATAACCACACTAATGTGCCTGTTAAAATTACTCTCTTTTTGTTCATTTTAATTATTTTTTTAGTGATTAAAGCTACTGCCCACTGTTCTAACCAAACAAGCCAGTATCAATAGCAAAAAAGAAACTGTTGAAGTTATCGTTCGAATGAAGTGTAGATTGGTCCATTTTACCTCAAATTTATCACGTAAAATTTTAGCATCATCTATACTTATTTCAGCCAAATTGGTTTTTTCTAATAAAATATTTAATGGTATATTCCCAGTCATTGTCACAACAAAAACACCCAGAAAATACAATATAGATGCACCAACTATTGCCCAAAACATAAAACCATGATTGGATTTATACAAGTAAGCGGACAAAGGGGATAGGAATATTGGGCTAATAATGACAATATAAAACCACAGATTTATAATGGTTCTATTCATGTGTTGAAAAGATTGTAGGTAGCTAATATCATTGAGTCTGCCAATGCCTGGGGTTATGGCATTGGTCCAAGTAAAGAAAACGCCGGCTAAAAGCCCTGTGAAAAGTGTTGCCAATGCTAATACAACGGCACTTTTATCAATATTAACTATTTCCATTTTTGAATATTTTTTAATGATTTGGTAATTATTGCCAAAGCAATAAGTTTAAAAATTCTTAACCGTTCCATATCCCAGTTGCAGTAGTTTCTTTTACAAAATCTGTAAAATCTTTTGCTTTTCTACCCAGCACCTTCTCAATATCATGCGTAATGCTGGCATTTCTGCCATCCAAAACTTCTGTGAAAAGATAATTGACTAACCAGATATAGCCTTGAGGTAATTGAAATTCTCTCAATAGTGTTACATTCTCATCCAAAGTAAGCGATTGAAACTGTATATCTCTGCCAGTTGCAGTTGCTATCTCTGCAATGGCTTGTGGGAAGGTTAATAAACGAGGACCTGTCAATTCATATATTTGTCCAATATGTTTATCATTTAAAAGAGCGTCTACAACAACATCGGCAATGTCATCGGCATCTGTAAATGGCTCAAGTGCTTCGGCTCTTGGAAGAGCCACATAACCCGCAACTATAGGGTCTAAAAAAACGCTTTCACTAAAATTTTGATTAAACCAGCTCGCCCTTACAATAGTCCAGTTTTTTGCGGTATCCATGACGATTTGCTCACAAATTTGCGCCTCTTTTTCACCTCTTCCAGATAGCAAGACCATTTTTTGAACGCCCTTTTTATTGGCAAGTGTCGTAAATTTTTGAATAATTTCAATGGCACTTGGGATAGCCAAATCGGGCTGGAACGTAATATAAACTGTATCCATTTCATCAAGGGCACCTGCCCACGTTGCTGGGTTTTCCCAATCAAATGAGGGAGCTTCACTTCGTGAACCAATACGGATATTTTTATATCCTAACATGGTTAATCTTTCGACTACTCTGCGACCTGTTTTACCTTTTCCTCCAAGGATTAAGATTTGTTTCTCTTTCATAATTAATTCTTTTTTAAAATGCGTTAATGAACAGTGCAAAGGTGCAACTCCATATTTTACCACATTTGTCCGAAAAGAATTAAGATTTGTTTGAAAGGAATTGATGTTTGATGTCATTGGGTCGAGCTCCAAATTTTTTCTGAAAAGCGTTTGAAAAAGAGCTTAAACTTTCATATCCTACAAACCAAGCTGTTTCTTGAACAGTCATATCGTTTTGGCTCAACAATTCATAAGCTTTGTTTAAGCGTTCTTCTTGCAGAAACTTAAAAACTGGAATACCAAAAAGTTCTTTAAAGTTCTTTTTAAGTTTATTGTTATTAAGCCCAATGAGTTTTGATAATTCGCTCAATGAAGGAGGCTTGGCAATGTTGCTTACAATAATTTCTTTTGCTAGAAAAAGTTTATTTTTGTCTAACGCTGTTAAATAATCAACTTTATCCGAAGCAAGAAAGGCGAAAAAATGCGACAGTAATTCATTTACTTGACTTTTTAGAAACATATGACGTGTACTTCCTTTGTATTGGGTGGTCATAATTTTCTGAACTGCATTTTGCATATCAGGTGTCATGTAAAAACTGGGGCCTTCTACAAAATTTGCTTTGGGGTTTATAAGTTGAGGTAAATACTCATTAAAAATCTCACGTTCTGCTTCTGGTAAAATATGCAAATTCTTTAATTTTGAAAAAATGCTAATAGATTGTAACGGTTTATTAGGTTCTATTTTGTGCGAAAACTCAACCTTGCTATTTCCGAAAAATGATATTACAATGCCTGTTGTATTTTTTACTATTTTAGTCTTACTTTCATATTTTATTTCCAATTCTACATTACCAGAACCATAGAAAGCAAAGCCAACAGCATCTCCGTCAATTTCGCATTTTTGAACAATCGTTTTTTCGGCATTTGATTGCTCAATTAGAACGATGTAGTTGTTTATTTCTATGATATCTGTTGTCATTATTTGTTATTAAATTCTTGGGTTGGTGTCATGTTGTATTGTTCTAAAATAGCCACTAACGCCCGATCCCGAAGGGATTGCGGCGCAACGAGCAGGGCTTTGTGCAGGTTCCGTCCGCCCACAACCGCTGCTGATTGAAAATATAAAGTTGAAATTAAGAACTAAAGTTCAAAGTTGTTTGTCAAGCCCGAACCACAGATTGGATTTGCAATTGGCTGATGTTTGTTTGTCAAGCCACACTTGCACAAAACCCAATGTTAGCGGGTCGTTGTTATACATTACTCTTATTCTCTACAAGCACATTCGTGATTCTCGTTTATGTATTTGATTGTCGCTTTACTTAACTTCTCTAATGTGTCAAGGTTAAGGTCAGACAACTTTTTGAAGTAGATACAGGCTTTACCCATTTTATATTTCCCCAATTTATCAAGCAGTTGTTTATTGTCATTTCCTGGTGCAGAAACATAAAGTGAGAATTCGGCTTTTCTCGGTGAAAAGCCAATTAACATAGAGTCACCTTCGTGTCCGCTAGCATACTTGTAATGATAACTTCCAAAACCTATCATAGTCGGTCCCCACATTTTTGGCTCAAAGCCTGACCATTTTTTCATTAGGTCAATAAGGAGATAACTATCTTGTTTTTTTTGTTCGTTTTCAACAAATGAGTTTATGAAGTCGATTACGTTGACTTCTGTCTCTGTCGTTTTAGTTTTTGTTGCCATATTCATGCTTTGTTTAGGAGTATAGTGCCGTTTTACAATGCCCGCTAACGCCCGATCCGCTTGGCAAAGTTACAAAAAAATCGAGCGTAGCGAGAAGTTTTTTTGGAATTTTGCCAAGCGGACAGTTGCACGCAGTCCCTTCGGGGCGGCGTGCGGCTGTCCGCGAAGCGGATCGGGCGTTGCGCCGCGATCCCGAAGGGATTGCGGCGCAACGTATAGGGCTTGTGGCAGGTGGGATATTTTATACCGTCCAGCCTGGAACCGCCGCCCAATTGAAAATATAAAGTTTAAGTTAACAACAAAAAGCCAAGTAGATATTCGTCTGCCGGAACAAAAGTACAGCGATGCAAACAGCCGAAGTTTCAACGTCCAGCCCCACTTGCAGCAATACCAATGTTGTGTGCCGTACTTCTTCGCTTCAAAGTCAGATTTTGTCTGTATTGAAGTTTGCCCAAACTATTTTTCTGTCAACCATTGTGAACCTTAGAAAGTGATTATAAATGGTCTCCACCTTAAAATCGGGTTCTAACACAAGCCACCAGGTTTTATTGTCGTCCTTTAATGATACTGCCGTTAGAAAATACATTTCTTTGATTTCGTCTAATGTCATTTCCCATTGTGTGTTTTTATATTTCTGATACGCTAATTCATAAAGATTTTTCATTACAGAATTATAGTCAACTGCAAAGTGTTTTATACTTTCAATTTTGTCATCAATACTTTGGTTGCTATCATCAGCAGAAATTACTAACTCAACTTTATTGTTTGGTACAATATTGTCCACAAGTCCAAACCACTCTTTGTCTTTTCTTTTATACTCAATATTTCCAAAAGGCTCAATTCTCATTCTTTGTCAGTTTTAGTTATGTGTCGTGCTGCTCAAAAGTTTTTGTCAAGGTTGTAGTGATTGTCAAATCGTTTACTGTGTCCGCTTGCTTATGACTTGAGCAAAAGTCACCCGATACTAAAGCCAAAGAACAAAAAATGTACAAAAGCCGAACAAAGAACGTCAAGCCGATGTGGGCTTTGGGTCAAGTCAAACCTAAATGATAAAGAACATTTTTTACTGTCGCCCCAATGGTGGTGAAACTGTTGGGCAGTATGGCACATAACGTTTTCGGGCTTGGCGAAGGTGGCGACTTTCACCATCCCGATCGTAATCGGGATTGATGCGGAGAACCAATCTTTGATTAACCACAAATGTGTCTGGTGAGCACTGAACCGCCACTTTTGCCAAACCGCTGTTAGGTGCTGGCGTTCTGTCCACTGTGCTTGTAAACCATTGTCGTTATTGAGTTGTCGTGTCATTGAGTGTCGGCTGTGCGTTGCGTATTTTTTATTTTTTTAAAGCGTTGGATTTTTTTAATTCAATTTTTCTTTTGGGTCGGCTTTGCAAGCTCTTTTAAAAACTTTGGTCTGTGTGGTTGCTTGTGCGGTTTTTAAATGTGCTTGCAAAATGCGTTGGCTGTTGTTTGTCCAACTCAATTATTTCTTTTCTTTTATTTTATTGTTACTTTTTCATATCCAATTCTTCTTCTAAATGATAAAGGTTAATTGTTCGTGTTTTTAATTTTATGTTCATTGTATTAAAATGTAAAATTATAGGCTGATACAATTTGGAATAATCTGAATATTTAGTTTTTCAATTCTATTTTTCAATTCTTCATCTATTTCTTCTTGGCAAGCAATACATAGTAATTCTTTGGCTCGTGAGAATGCGACATAGCCGATTCTAGGATAATCATCTAATTCATCATCTTTAACTAATTTGTCATTTTTATTTTTCCTAAGAATTGTTTTTTCTCTTTCATTAACATTTGTTTCTAACCATAATTCTAATTCTTTCTTAGTTTTTGCAATACATAAAACAACTTTACTTTCTAATCCTTTTACATTATGAATATTACTCAAAGTGAAACATTCAGAATTTTCTAATTTTTTATTTGTTAATATTTTTTTTAAATCACCGAAAATATCGTGTTGTTTATTTATTTCTTGCTCAGAAATATCTACTTTCAATTGCTCAACAATATATTTTTTCAAATCAGCAATCTTTAAATTATTATCTGCTTTGTGATTTTTCAAACATTTTAAAGCAAATTTCCTAAATTCTACTTTTGAAATATTTGTTTCTGCTTGAATTTTTATTTGGCTTTTTTTTGTTACAGTTGTAATTATATTTAACATCGTTTCTACTTGTGTAGTTGTATTACTTTCAAACACTTGTTTGTGTGTAGTTAAAATCTTTTTAAATGATTCGATAGTAGGATTCTTTTTTGCAATAATATATACATCACTTTTCTTGTAGTCTTTATCTTCTATTAAAGTCGTAAACTTTTCAATCATAGGTGTTAAATCATGGTCTTTAATAAAATAAACACAATGGGCTGCTATATTTTTATTCACAACTTTGTTTTGCTGAAAAGGTATGTTATTATAAATTCTACCATTAAAATTATTGATAAATGTAATTATAGGTAATGAACATCTATGATTGTTAATATTGTTCTCAATATTGTATATAGATTTTGGAATTTTCAGAATTGGTATGGACTCGTATTTCATATCATATTGAAATCCGCTTATATATTGTTCAGGATCACCAACACAATATATTTCAGTTTGATTTTGTTTTCTTATTGATTCAATTATTTCAAAATGTTTATTGCTAATATCTTGAAATTCATCTACAAACAAGAATTGTAATCGTTTACAAACTAATGTTCCAGCTTTCTGGTTTTTAATAACTTCTAATGCTAAACTTATAGTTTGGTCAAAAGTTATTAATCCTTTTTTATTTAATGATTCATAAAGACGCTTCCTTACTATTGCAGCATCTTTACCTGTGATTTTCATTTTGTCTCTTACAATATCTTCAGAGCTTATTTGTAAAAATACTTTATCAATCTCAATATTTTTATCTATCAATGATACATAAGGTATAACAACAAATCTATTCAAAAAACTATGTATAGTACCAATGAAAACATTAGATGGAATTTTAACCTTTTTTGAAAGGCGTGATTTAATTTCTTCGGTAGCGGCATTAGTATATGTAATAACTGCACAAAAGCGTGTTGGATGTAATGCTTCTATACAAGCCAAAACTTTTTCAACCATATTGTGTGTTTTGCCAGCTCCAGGTCCAGCAATAACTAATTTACATTCAGGCTTAGGCTTCTGTTGTACTTTCTTGCTCATCGGAAGTCTCATTTTTTTCAATACCTAAAATAAAATCAAAACCATTTGTTATATATTTTGGAATATTAAAGTCTTTGTATCTCTCTTCTTCTTTTAAAACTTCATATAAATCAGTGGCAAAATCTGCTTTATACTCTTCTATTTCTTCGAAAAACACTTGAATTTCTATATCATTCAATGTAGATGCTTTTAATTTCTTGCCATTTTCTGATTTGGTTTTACTTAGTGCATCAAACATAATATTCTTAGCCTTATCTGATTTGTTTGCTTCTATTACATCTTTTTCAAAAGTAGTATCGGAAGAAAATTCTATCAATATATTTGATGGTTTATCATATTTTAGTTTTAGTTTTTTAGCTCTTTCAACTAATTCTCCTTTTTTATCTCTCTGCTCAGTATCTTGGTCTGTCAAAACCAAACATTTTATAAAGAAATTTTCGTTTTTAGTACGACTGTTTTGTACTAATTCTAAAAAATGAGAAAATGCTACACTATTAACATTTACTAATGTGCATCCAATTTTTTGTAGTGTCTTTATTTTACTTAGTTTTTTTGTGTAAAGTTCAAAAAAACGTGGGATTAATATTTGTTCAGAAATACCTTCTACCAAAATCATTTTCCTGCCAAATAACAATGTAGATTTAGTTGCATCTAAATAACGGCTTAAATAGCGTTTGTGTTCTTTGGTTTCTTTATCATCTTTCTCTTTTACATTTTCCAAACCATCTAAAATAAAATGGCTTTTAACTTCATTAGTCTTTTCGTGGTGATAAAGAACAACTGTATTTTCTAAATCTAACTTGGAAGTTATATGAGTAGAATGTGAAGTAAGAATTATTTGCATTCCTTCATTAACTTCTGTTGCAATATTTGTTGCTAAATGCTCTTGTAGATGTGGATGTAGATGCGCCTCGGGTTCCTCAATACCAACTATCCGAAAAAAAACATTTTGCTTTTTTATCGCATCGCTTGTTAAATGCGACAAGATCAAAGACATAAAAAGCACATTATTTCGTCCTAAACCATTTCTATCAATGCTAATAGGATTCACTCCATATTCAATTGCTAATTTTTTAAGTATTTCTGTATGTTCAAGAGAACTAAAACGAAACCCAATTTTATTTTGGTTTTCTGTTTGTTCTAAAGACATTTTTTTTAACATTTCGGAAATTTCAGTTTTTACTATTTTTAATTCATCATTTTCATTAACTTTTACGTCTAACTCTTTTAGACTATCCTTTATCTTGTCAAATTTGCTTTTATCTCGGTTATTCAAAATTTTGAAAAGCAACTTACTTTCATTATTCGCAATTAGTTCTTTTTGTGCATCGCGTAAAGCATCTAAAAATTCCATTTTGAGCATTCGCAAAAAATACCAATCAACTTGTTTTGTTTGGTCAAGTCCACCGTAGATACTGTATTCATACTTTTCAATTGGTAAATTAATATCATCAATTCCTTTTTCTTTATTTTCAGTTGCCCACACTTTCCAGTCTCCTCTGTGCCCAAAATGATAAGTTAATTTAGCTTCTTTAAAAGTATCATCAATAAACCAATCTGAAACTATTGCTTCTTGGTCTTCATTGTTTTCAAAACCCGTTAAAATTACTTCAACTTTTACTTCAGGAAATTCTAATTTATCAAGTCCATTCCATTCTGAAGCAGATTTTTTAAAAGCTTGATATGTTTCAAAATTGATATCATCAATTTCAAGCATCCTCTTTTTGAAGAATGTTATATCTTGACTAAATATCAAACCAATAGCATTCAGTAGATTTGTCTTGCCAATATTATTTTCGCCAATAATTAGTGTAAAAGGTTTTAAATCAATTTCAAATTCTTTGAAATTTCGGTAGTTTTTAATATTAAGTTTTGAAATGTACATATGAATTATTTTTTACTTTTCTTAACTTTCTCTTTTGTAAAAAGGTCAGCCGTATATTTTTCGTATAGTTCAAATAAAAATACCATTCTATTGGCTTCACTTGTGAAAGGTTGTGGTCTGTAAGCCAAGTCCACCGCCTTGTCTAATTCGTTGTGTGCTTTTACCAATACAGGTGGCATAGTCAATGGATCGTATAAGTCAGCAAGCGAACTGTTTGGAAATTGCAGTCTCGCATCCAATACTTTTTGTGCTGTGGCTTCTATGGCTTGGGTTTGTTTGTCATTTGGATTGTCTGGGAATGGGAAATTTGTATAAACAATTTCGTTTGAATATCGATAATCGCTTTTAATTCTACCACATAAATTTTTGACCCAAACCATGTGCATTATTGAAGTCAAAATGCCAAAATGAAATAATGAAGCATTTGGAACTGATAAACAAGAGTTGTTTAGAATATCGTTTTTGGTCATAAAACCAATTGGAATATAATTTCTGTTTTCAGAAGAATGGGAGGGAACTAAGATGTAATTATCTTTGGGCTGTCGATTTTCAGTAAATAGCATTGGTTGATTTGCCCAGTTTACTGTTGCTTGTTTTGAACTTTTTAGCCTCATTTGCTTAACACCTTCAATTCTTCTAAGTAGGTGAGGCATTTGTTTTATTTCGCTTGGTTCTGCATCTACAAGCCATATGCAATACCTTTTATGTCCATTTAAAAATTCGTGAGCTGAAATTAAAGGTTTAATGTACTTCTCTGCTTTGGGTTCTTTTTTTAAGAAATCGTTTTTCTCTTCTTCCGTAAATAAAAAATTCCCCCCATCAGTTGGTTGGCTTCCTTTATACATTTTTGGGACATTGCAAAGCGGGGAAGTTCTTTTTGTAATCAGAAAATCTTTCGCATCAACTAAATACGGATTGATATTCTTTGCTTTTATTTCGTGGGCTTCGCCTTTAATATCTTCATATTCAAAAATACTCTTGTTAATAGTATCGTAGTTAGCGAAGCCAACTATCACACAATATACTGCGGCATTTCCTTTTGCTTCGTTGCTCCATTTAAAAGTTCGGTGAGCGAAATGAATTTTGATTTTGTATTTGTTGAGCATTTGACCCCAAAGTATGCTCGTTTGTTCGCCTTGAACAATTGAATTTGTCGAAACAAAACCAACTTTAATTTTTGTGTCTTGAATGTATTTGGCTGCTTTGATATACCAACCTGTTACGTAATCCAAAACTCCGCTTCCATCTGCATTGTCAAACTGTTTTACAATTTGGTCACGTTGGCTTTGCTTCATTATTTTAGAACCAATGAAAGGTGGATTTCCGATTATATATGAAAGCTCATTTTTCGGAACTACGTTCTCCCAATCTGTTTCTAAGGCGTCTGCGTGAATAATTTTTGCAGATTTTTTTAATGGTAAACGCACAAAGTATTGTCCAAACTCGCTACTCACCAACATATTCATTTGGTGGTCAATTAGCCACATGGCTACTTCTGCAATACGGGCAGGAAATTCTTCGTATTCAATACCTGCAAATTGGTCAACGTCTATCCAAAGAATTTGGCTAACGTCCAAAAATGTTTGTCCCGATTTGTTGTGTGCTTTCAACACTTCAAACTCTAATAGTCGCAATTCTCGGTAAGTGATAACCAAAAAGTTTCCACAACCACAGGCAGGGTCAAGGAATTTGAGTGTGCTTAATTTTTTATGAAATTCTGGAAGTTTGTTTTTGTTGTCTTTGATACTTTCAAATTCTTTCCAAAGGTCATCCAAGAAAAGCGGTTTGATTAACTTTAAAATATTAGATTCGCTTGTGTAATGTGCTCCTAAGTTTCTGCGTTCTTTTGGGTTCATTACGCTTTGAAACATGGAACCAAATATTGCCGGCGATATTTTGCTCCAGTCAATGTAACAGCAGTTAAGCAAGGCCTGTCGCATTTTACTATCAAAACTTGCAGTAGGTAAGTTTTCTTCAAAAAGTTTTCCGTTCACATAAGGAAACTCAGCAAGTTGCTCGTCCAAATTTTTGAAACGATTTTCTTTTGCAGTGTTTAATACTTGAAATAATTCTTGCAATTTTGAAGCAAGGTCGCTTCCGTCTTCTGCTGTTCGTTGTTCTAAATAGTCTTGAAATTGTTGTTTGTTGAAAATTGTCGTGTCTTCGGAAAACAAACAAAACAGGATACGAACCAAGTAAACTTCTAAGGGATGTCCAGTATATCCAATTTCTTCTAATCTGTCGTGAAGTTTACCCATTAACTCCGCTGCTTTTATATTTGCAGGGTCTTGTTCTTTGTAAACCTTTTTTTGATAACCTAAAATATAGCCGAAATGCTGAACATTATTTATAAGGTCGTTGAGTTTAAATTCTACGGTCTTATCTTCTTCAAGGTCGTACAGTCTAAAATTCTCAAAATCAGAAATGAGTATGTATTTCGGTAATTCGTGTTGTTTCAGTCCGTGTGTGTAATCTTTTGCTTGTTGATAGGCTTTGTCCAGGTTTTTACCCCGACTTTTCATTTCAATTAAAATGGTTCCTTTCCAAAGCAAGTCAATGTAGCCGTCTTTGTCATCTAATTTTTTTACCCGGTGTTCAAAGGTCGAAACACGTTTACTGCTAATGCCAAATACATTAAAAAACTCAACTAAAAATGGTTTTGCGTCTGCGTCTTCATTTGAAGTGTCAGCCCATTCCTTTGAAAAATTTAATGCTCTATCTTTTATTTCGTTCCAACTTAATGCCATTCTTTTTTTCTATGTTTTGTCAGTTTGTCGATGGTTGTTTTGTCGTCCGCTACGCTTGCACCTAACGGACAGGGCTTGGCGAATTTTGGGCATTGAAAATCGTCTGCCCGAACCAAAGCCCAATAGCGAACTGATGCTCATTGTTATTACTTCTGCCCAAATTTTGCCAAATCCGCTGTTGTGTGCAGTTCTTCATGATTCGTAACAGTCAAGGATTCAATTTTTTAAGTTATTTTATGTTTCGTAGTAAATTGCTCTAATTTAATTTTCAAAGATTAATTTAAGATAGGCTCTGGGGTTACCAATTCCGCTAACTTAGCAGCAATTTCTGCCATTGATTCCTCTATAGTACTTAAACCACTTCGTGAGCCAAGTAAGGGACTTACCTCACGTAAATCATCATAAGTTGTATTGTGAACAATAGGAACGAGTAAATCACGAGCTAGGAGAGCGGAAAGTTCTTTGTCAGCGATTCCCTCTCCTTTAATGCGTTTCAGAAAAGAAGGGGTAACTAATACGATACCAACACGAGACTTTGCCAATCCTTTATCGATCTCACGGAGTAAAGATGAGCCTAACAAAACATCTTTTTCGCTAAACCAAACAGACACACCTTTCGATTCTAGTAAATCGTGTAATTCTTTAGCAGCATCTTTACGGTCATCCCAAGCGTGACAAAGAAAAACATCTCGCAAGTCTGGTAAATCCGAACGTTTCTCAACATTTTCACGTATGGGAGTAAGGGTTCTAATTTCTGAAGGCGTGTATAGAATAGTAGAACCAACTGAAGACCAACGAGCTTTAGTTCTAGATTGTCCGCTACTACTGCTACTACTGCTACGACTTATTGAACTGTTTGAGGAAGAAGAGTAAGGTGAAGAATAAGAAGGATAAGAATTGTAACTACGATAGCCACCTCTACCTCCGCATGCTGGGCAGTTTTCCCTTGCACTTGCCGTGCGATGACCATGAACTGGTGCTGTACATCTTGACATATTTTTTTATAATTTTGATTATTTTACTTTGTACTTTTTAATCTTAAAAGTTACATATTAGATTTATTATTTCAAGTATTTAAGATCTGGCTCTCTAATTTTTCCTTGATTTAAAAAACTTTAAATCGAATTGCACCAACTCATAAATAAACGCACTTTCCAGAACGTTAGCACAAAGGTATATAAAATATTCAAATTATGCAATAGTATCGAATTAAAAATTATAATCGCTTGATAACAAAGTAATTGCAAACAATATCTATGATTAAAAGTGGTTTTAAATACAAAATGCGAACTACGTTTCTTTCTTGTCTAATAAGATAACTTGCTCTCCGACTACCTCAGTGACATATCGTTTGATACCCTACCTCCGCTCCAACAAAGCCATATAAAACCCATCAAAACCATCGTCTTGAGGCAAAATACTTTGTTGGGTGGTCATTGCGAAGCCCTTGCCTGCCTCACTTGCTAAGAATTTTGCTACCTGTCCTTCATTTTCAGAAGGCAGAATACTACAAGTCGCATACACCATCAGTCCGCCCGGCTTGATGATGGGGCAGTACTGCTGCAATATGTCCTGTTGGGTGTTGCGCAGTTGATCCAATTGTGCGGTGGAGAGTTTCCATTTTGAGTCTGGGTTTCGCCTCAGCACGCCCAATCCGCTACAAGGCACATCTAATAAAAGACGGTCGGCAGTGCCATACAATCTTTTGATGGTTTTCCTATTTTCGATGGGGCGGGTTTCTATGTTGGTCGCCCCGGCTCGGCGAGCCCTTAGCCGCAAGGCATCCAATTTCCAGCCCATCGTATCCAATGCGATCAAACTACCCTTGTTTTGCATCAGCGCCGCCAAGTGCAGGGCTTTGCCGCCCCCGCCTGCGCAAGCATCCACGACGCGCATACCGGGCTCTGGCTTCAAATAAGGGGCTACCAACTGGCTGCTATAATCTTGGAGTTCAAAATATCCACTTTTAAAGGCTTTGGTACCAAACACATTTTGTCGGCGTTTCAACACCAAGGCTGCGCCATCGCCACGCGGTTCTGATTCCACGCCTTCTTCGTAGAGTTGTTGTTGCAATTGCTTTCGATCTGTTTTAAGCAAATTGGTGCGTAATACCACGGGAGCCGTTTTATTGAGCCACACCAAGGTCTCGTCCCAGGCCTCGGGCAGTTCCTTACTGGCAGTATCATCCAACCAGTCCGGGATACTTTCTCTGATGGCCCGCTGCGATTGCAGCGATATCCACTTGGTCAGTAAGGCTTTGCTATCAATGGATTGAAATTCTCTCCAAGCCGGCAAAAGGGCAGCCCATTTCATATCACTGGGCGATAGGTTTGCTTGGGTACCAGCAGCAGATACTAGAAAATGGATACCTGCAATTTCCCAAAAATCATCTTCAGAATCAGGCTTTTTGCCCAATAACTCCGTATAAAGCCTAAAGTACCGGACAATATCGTAGGTATTTTCAGCAATAAAGGCGCGATCACGACTCCCGGCTTTAGGGTTGCTGCGCAACACCTGCTCGATGACCTTGTCGGCGTATTTTCCTTCTTTAAATATGGAGTGGAGGGCATTGGCCACCGATCGTACCAGTATAGGATGCAATGCCTGAGAATCTGCCATGAGTCGTATTTGTGAGTTATTGATGATGAGTTGGTTTCGATTTTCGAGTAGGGTAGGAAGGAGAATGTATGTGCTGTCTATCAGTAAAGTACTTTATTTCGTACAGTACAGGCCAATAAAAAAACAGGGCACTGACTAATTACTTAGTAGCACCCTGTATAACCCCAAAAAACCAAATGAAAACATTCTTGGTATATAAACACCCCTAAAGGTGACCTTCTCTAAATTATGGTATCAATGATTTCCATCTTGATGCTGCAAAGGTAAAACAAGTTTTTGAATTGAGTGTACAAACAACTAAAATTTTTTTTAATTTTTTTTCAAGCCCCGTTTTCAACCACTATATTAGTAACTTTGCACCACAAAAATAAGGACTTTTTATGAATGCGCAATACTTTGGACAAAAAAAAATGAATTTTTTTAAAACTTTAACATTTCTAGTCTTGGTGATGGCGGCTTGCAACACCAACGATGATGCCTTGATACAACGCAAAGTGGCTGAAAAAGTGGCTGAATTTGAGAAAGAAACCGCAGAATCATGCAAAAACGAACTTTTTGCAACCATTGACAAAATGGTTGATTCTATTTTGCTGACCGAAGCGACTGGATCGCTAAGTGACTCCTTGGCACGCTTGAAGCCCGGAAAACCTGGGCAACCTGCCGATATTCCAGCCATTGACTCGGCAGCCGTGCAGCCAATATTCAAAGGCGCTTTACCTGCTTCTTCTACTAGAAGACGATAAGGAACGTTACTAAAGCAACCTTTTGACCGCCAATTTCGTCAAATAGACCCATGTCTTTACTCAAGCAGGTACTCATATTTTGTTGCATTGGCGCGCATACACTCCTGTTTGGACAGCAGCCCCAACTCAATAACCTGCGCACGCGCACCCTGAATGCGGTGATTCCCCTCCAGCCTTTAGATTCCTTGACCGTGATGCCGCCCATATATTCGGCCACCGATGCCGCCGGGCGAACCATCAACACTGATTTTTTTACGGTTTCCCAAAATCAATTGCGCATTGATACGGCCGCTTTACGCGCTTTTTGCGATAGTTGCCGCACTGTGACTATTGGGTATCGGGTGCTGCCTTATAACCTCAGTGCAACTTTTAAACGACTAGATACGGTTGATATGCGCCGCAATGCGCAAACCAATGCTATTGAGTATGATTATACGCCCTACGAACCCGTTTCGCAACCTTGGGAGACCAGCACCTTGCAGTCATCAGGAGCCTATACCAGAGGGCTTTCTTTTGGAAATAGCCAGAATCTGGTATTCAACTCTAACCTGAATCTTCAACTCAATGGAAAACTGGGCAATGATTTGGAATTGGTGGCTGCACTTTCTGACAACTCAATCCCCCTACAACCAGATGGCACAACGCGCCAACTCCAAGAGTTTGACCGGATATTTATACAACTAAAACGAAAAACCCACGCCTTGACCGCCGGTGACTATGACCTGACCCGTCCCGATGGGTATTTTTCCAATTATTTCAAACGCTTGCAAGGAGCCATGTGGGAATCAAGGTGGACACCCAGCCGCGACACATTCAAATTGAGGGTGGCAGCGGCGGTATCGCGGGGAAAATTTTCAAGACAACTCATACAAGGCCAAGAGGGCAATCAAGGGCCCTATCGCATGACGGGGGCTGAGGGCGAGCGGTTTATCATTGTATTGGCGGGTACAGAAAAGGTATTCATAGACGGGGTACAGATGCAGCGTGGGTTGGATGCCGATTATACCGTGGATTATAATTTGGGCGAAGTCGCCTTCACCACGCGGCGGCTCATCACCAAAGATAGCCGTATTATCCTCGAATTTGAATACGCTGTCCAAACCTACCTACGCTCCACCACGGCAGTGAATGCCAGTTGGCGCACCGCTAAAGTACGCACCTACCTCAATATTTACTCCGAGCAAGACAGCCGTACCAATGGCGGTGCCAAAGACCTTTCGCCCAGTGAGCGGCGCAGCCTTGCCGAAGCCGGCGACCAGTTACAAACTGCTTTCGTGTCTGGCATTGATACGTTGGCGGCTTTCGATCCCGGTAGGGTATTGTACAAACTGAAAGACAGTATCATTTGTGGCACACCCACACCTATACTTATGTATAGTACCAATGCTGATTCTGCTCGATATGCAGCACGGTTTAGCGAGGTGCCTCCCGGTCAAGGCAATTATGTATTGGCTCAGACGGCGGCCAATGGCAGGGTGTTTCGCTGGGTAGATCCCGACCCACTCACTTGCCAACGTCGGGGCAATTTTGAACCAGTTATTCGTTTGATTGCCCCCGAACAACGCCAATTGTTTACCGTAGGGACAGAGGTACAGGTATTTAAAAAAGCAAAATTTACAGCCGAGGCCGCTCTGAGTAACCGCGATTACAATCGTTTTTCACCCCTCGGCAATGGAGACGACGGAGGTTTGGCATTTCTAGGCGTATGGAAACAACGCATGGATTTTGGTAAAACAGTACAAAAAAATCAAAAACAGTGGACTGCTGACCTTAATGCTCAATGGGAACAAACCACTCGAAACTATCAGCCCCTCAATCCGTATAGGCCGGCAGAGTTTATCCGTGATTGGAATATACAAAACAGTCGCGATACTGCTGCGGAACAATTGGCAGCGGCGGGGGTTAGCCTAAAAAGATATCAATGGGGAGAATTGCGGTACGCTTTCAATGCGTTCAACCGTAAATCAGTGTATGAAGGGCAAAAACAGACTGGAACCTTGCGCATTCAGCGCAGGGGCTATGATCTGATGTTGGAAGCCAACCTGCTCAACACGCGGGGGACTATAGAGGATTCACGTTTTTCGAGACCCAAACTGGACGTTTCTAAGACGTTTTTTCGAGGGGATTCCAGTGCTCGAAAGCCTATTTTTAAAATCGGTTTTTATGGCGAACGTGAAAAGAATGAGCGGCGCGACATCGTGGCTGATACCCTCAATCGGGCTGCATTTTGGTACGATTTGTACCGTGTATATGTACAAACTGCCGAAAACGCCAAACGGTGGCAATGGAAAGCATCGGCCATGGAACGCCATGACTTTGCGCCCCGGTTGTCGTTTTTTGAGCAAAGTACCACCGCCCGTGAATATGCATTGGAGGGATTGTGGCGCAGCAATCCTGAAAAATTGAAATGGCAGCAACAATTTAATTGGAATGTGACGTACCGAAAATTGCAGGTGCTGGCGCCCGAATTGACGACTGAAAAGCCTCAAAATACTTATTTAGGTCGTATAGATCATCAGATTTCGGGCTTAAAAAACGCCATCAGTATCACCAACGGCTATGAGTTGGGCTCTGGCCAAAGCCCTCGCATTGAGTTCAATTACTTGTTGGTGAACCCCGGAGAAGGGCAATACTCATGGGTGGATCGCAATCGGGATAGTATTTTGCAGATAGATGAAATGGAGGTAGCCGTATTTTTAGATCAGGCTAATTATGTGCGCATCGCGGTGACTACTGCTGATTACGAACGGACTAATAACTTGGTTTTAAATCAAAATATTCGGTTGGAGCCGCGTTTGTTGTGGGTTGGTTCTCGGAAACGATGGAAGAAATGGGTGGGTCGAATTTCATCTCAAAGCACCGTGCAAACCAACCGTCGTACTTTTGCCGATGCCATGGGGGTGCGGGTTTGGGATCCTTTTCAGCAATCATTGAATGATACTGCTTTGGTGGCGCTCAACCAGTTGGTGCGGCATGTCTTGTTTGTGAATCGAGCCCAACCCGACTGGGATGCCTCATTTACCCGCAGTAGAAATGGGAGTCAAGTGACTTTGACCACTGGTTTTGAAATTCGAAAAAACGAAGAGTGGAACCTGCATGGGCGGGTCAATCTGAACCGTCGCTGGACTTTGGAATCAGATGCTACCCTTGGCTTGCGCCAAAGCGACAATCAGGCTTTCGATACCCGCGATTTTAGTATTGTTTCCCAAGAATATGGACCCAAAGTTACTTGGCTGCCCAAGCGCACATTTCGTATAGCAACTACCCTAAAATGGAAAAATAGCAAAAACGAAGCCGCGAGCGGAGAGCAGGCTACCCAAGTGAATGCCAATACTGAAATCACTTGGAATCCAGTATCCAAAGCCAATACCAACGGATTTAAAGCCGCTACCTCTATTCGAGCCAAGGTCACCTTTGCGGATATCCAATACCAAGGTGCGCCCAACTCTACCGTGGCTTTTAATATGCTGGATGGGCTTCAAAACGGTAAAAACATCCTTTGGTCTTTCAACATAGACCGACAACTGTCCCAAAGTATGCAGTTGAGCCTCAATTATGAGGGTCGCCGCACGGGTACTCGTACGGTGCATGTAGGTAGGGCTCAGGTAAGGGCTATTTTTTAGTACTCCTTCACTACGTATTCAAATATCTGATCTACCAACGGGTACCAATTGTCATGGGCCTCGTGTATGCTCATGGCGATGGCCACATCAGATTCGGGGATGTACATCAATATACTGCGATAACCCATAATATTACCAGTATGCCCATGGTGCGGAACATCCAATATATTCCAAAGGCGAGTACCCAACCCATAGTCGTCGCCGCCTACGGTGGCACCAATGTTGATGCTCATTTGGGCGGTTAGGTCAGCATTTAACAATCGGCCTCCATATACTGCACGGCCAAAGGCCGCAATATCGGAAGGGGTAGCAACTACTGCACCCGCCGCTCCGACTGATGATAAATGATAAGCATAAGTGGTGTAGTTTTCGGCCATATCTGGGATCTTATTGGAGGGCGAACTACTGTCGTCAAAATAAATATTTTGAAGCCCCAATGGCCCAAAAATCTGCTCATCCAAGATAAGTCTCAGTGGTTTTTGATATTTTACCTGTGCTATAGCCCCTAAAATGTAAATACCTGTATTGGAGTAACTATAAGCCGTACCGGGGGTAAAGACAGGGCCATTGTCAATGGCAAATTGTAGGATTTCGTCGGTTGTCCAGACTTTATAAGCCGTATTGAGGGGGCTATTCCAAAAAGCATCGCTGTTGAAATGGTCAAATACGCCCGCTGTGTGGCTCAGCAATTGTTTGATGGTGATCTTATCGGCATTCGGAAATGTAGCGGCATTTAGGTGGTCGGTCATTTTATCATCCAGTTTGACCAAGCCTTGCTCCACCATCCGCAATACCAAGGCTGCTGTGATGGATTTGCTGACACTGGCCACCCGAAACCGATCTTTAGGTGCCAAGGGTGCTGCCCCATTCCAAGGGGACACTTTGCCTTCAGTAGCGGTCAGTATCCCTAAATCGGGGGTAGCCACGGCTATAGATATACCTCGTTGGTTGGGCATCAATTGGAGCCAAGCCGCCTTTAATTTTTGGATTAATCGGACTTGAAAATCCGATTTTGAGCGCGTCACAATGCTGAATTTGGCCGTTGCATCCAATTTGCCATCAGTAGCAACAATGGTGACCACCACCGAGTCAACATCTGTTTTGCTTGGTTTTCCCTTTATGGTAGCAGTCGGGGCATCAAAACTAGCCCAAGTGGGCAAGCCTTCTACGGTGATTGTTACTACATCGCCATTGGGATCGGTGGTTTTGACCTCAAATTGAAAAACAGAATCCACGCAAGCATTGGCGCGGGCATCTATCTGTATAATGGGTGCCTTGTTAACAATAACTGCTGGCTCTATTGGATCTTTTTTGCAGGCATAGATCAATGATAAGCCTAGAAAAACAAGGAATGTGGTACGTAGCATGGGTTGTTTTTGATGCTTGTAAAAAATGCTAAAAATGATGCCGAAATCATCAATAAAATCAATGGATTTAACAAATGGAGCACCTCATCCGAGGTCAAGACTGGGGTGTTTCGTGTGTTTTCTACAAATGGAAAGCCTCTCCGAGGCTAGTTTTATAGAACCAATCAGCCCTGCGTCACTTGGCGCGATTCACTAAGATGACAACGGTAGTGTAGCGTCATCAGATGACTTCAAGTCATCAGATGACTAACTGAGCGATCCGTGAATAGGGGTTGTGTAAAAAGCCAATTTAACCTGAAATGTTTATTTTAGATTCAAACATAATTTTGAACGAAGCGACATTTGCGAAACTTTTAAAAATTTCATAACCGTTTTCCCGCCAGTGTTCGGAACTTTATTTGGCGCAAAAAAAACTTTCTCCTAAATCTATGCTTTTTACACAACCCCTTGCGCGAGGTTTAATACCCCGGATTCTGAACCAATTTATTATTATCTAAATTCAATTCACGCTGAGGAATCGGGTAAATGCGCCTAAAAGCATCAGTGGCCAATACTGTTTCTAAGAGTCCTAAATGAGCCAACATACGCATTCGATGGCCTTCGGCAAAAAACTCCCAACGGTATTCATCGGCGATTTTTGTTTCAAAACCTGTCACGTCGGCATGGGCTGATATACCTGCTCGGGTGCGTACCGCATTGATGTCATCCAATGCTTTTTGTGGTTCATTGCTGAAAAAATACGCTTCTGAACGAATAAGGTACATTTCTGCCTTGCGCATCACATAAGCCGGGTTGCCATCAGAGGCATTGTCCTCGTACTTTTTGAAGCGATTGCCCGTGAATCCTGTGACCGTTCCAATCATTGGCTTTCTTTTGTCGCCCATTGTGAAACTGGATATCAGACCTGATTCAGGGCGCACCTCATCGCGGCGGAGCGCAAACAGGGCAAGGCTGCTACCATCCAATGGTGGCAAATAAGCCAATTCAAAGATGGATTCTTTGGTGTTGTTCAATTTGAAAATATCTTCATAATTGGCGATCAACTCATAATTTGTGTTGGCGATTACGCTGGTTGATTCTTCAATAGCCTTGGCATAATCTTTTTGGAAGAGTGCAGCCCGCGCCAACAACCCTTGAGCAAAGCCCTTGGTGGCGTAGTTTCGATTAGCACCATCTTTCAAGTCGCGTTTGGCTATTTCCAAATCGGCACGTATAAAATCATACGTTGATTTTACGCTGGATCGGGTAGGGTACTCGATATTGGCATAGTCACCGCCAGTTGATTTTTCGATCAAAGGCAAACCAAAATTAGAATTGGTATCCCAATGCTCTCCAAAATACATCAGCAGATCCAAATAACAGAGTGCCCTTATGCAACGTGCGGCACCTACTATTTCTGCTTTTTCAATATCTGTAAATGCATTGGCTTCTATGGCTGGTACTTTGGTAATGATTTCATTGGCTAGGTTGATGGTGCGGTATATGCTTGCCCAGATAGTGGCGACATTACCATTCAGCCCAGAAATTTGCTTATTGTCGGCTTCTTTAAAACCTTCAAAAAAGCCTTGAAAACGACTAACATCCGCAAAATTGTCGCTGGTGAACTGAAAATAAGCACCATAGTACCCTTCAGGCTGCAATTGATCATACAAGCCAACCAAGGCATTGCGCGCCGATTTTTCATCTATAAATGCCAACTCTGGGGTAAGAGATCCTTGTGGCTCTTGATCCAATACATTGCAGGATGTACCCAGTATGGTCAAGGATATGATAGATAATACTGTTTTTTTGATATTCATAATATGTAATTATGTTTTTTTTAATGGTTTACTGTTACTTAAAACGTCAGTTTTCCGCCAAAAGTAAACGTCTTAGGCTGTCCGATTCCGCCAAAATCTTCACCAGGTGTGAGTACCCGTTCTCCATTGGAGCTGGTTTCAGGATCCATACCCAAATATTTGGTAAAGGTAAAAGCATTTTGAGCCAGCATAAAGATGCGTAGATTTTGTGCTTTGGATCGGCTCAACCATGATTTTGGAAGGTTGTAGGCAAACTCCAGCGTTTTTACGCGCAGGTAGGATGCATCTTCAAGCCATTGATCGCTGAATTCTTGCCAGTTCTGGTAATCGCTGCCAGCAATGGCGTTGCCATTGGCATCATATTTCCGACCCAATCCAGCTCTTGGCACATCGGTTACGTCGCCCGGTTTGCGCCACCGCGCTTCATCTACGCGCACGGTATTGTTACCATAAGGCACAAAATAATCGAACGACCAACCCACTTGCTCTTGTACATGACGGCCATGATTCCATAAGTAATTTCCTTTTGAAAACTGTAAGAAAACGTTTAGTTCAATGCCTTTATAGGAGAAATTATTGGACAATCCACCAAAGAATTTAGGCCAAAAACTTTTATCAGATACTAATTTTGAATCATCAGCATTGATGATGCCGTCATTGTTGACATCCGTGTATTTGGCATTGCCAGTCTCTGGATCAACGCCTTCAAAATGGATGAGGTGATAAGTGCCAAGGGCGTAACCTTCTTTCAAGATATGTGAAACCCCAAAGTTGCCTTGCAAATTATCATCAGTTTCCAATTTTTTTACCTTGTTTTTGACCGTTCCGATGTTGAAACTAGTCTCCCAGCGGAATCCACGAGCACCACGATTAAAATTCACGGTATTCAAGGATAATTCTATTCCTTTATTTTCCACTTGGCCCACATTGCGAGTCACTGCGCTGAATCCAGAGGTAGCGGGTACGGGCGCACTCAAGAGCAGGTCGCGGGTTTGTTTGTCAAAATAGTCAAAAGTAAGTCCAACGCGTCCTTTGAGCAAGGTCAAGTCAATGCCTAGATCCAATTGGGCTGTATTTTCCCAAGTCAAATCGCCATTGCCCATACCTGAAGGGCGTGTGCCTGCGGCACCATTATAATCGGCACCTGCCGACCACAATGTGCGCGAAGCGAAATAACCAATACCTTCTTGGTTGCCCGATAGGCCATAACTACCCCGTATTTTTAGGTCTTCTAGCCAATTGGCCGACCAATCCATGAATTTTTCAGCAGATACGCGCCAAGCCGCTGAAATGGAGGGAAAAATACCGTACCGTTGTCCTTTATCAAATTTGGAGGACGCATCTGCTCGGACAGAAGCCGTCAGGTAATACTTCGAATCAAAATTGTACGAACTTCTTCCAATCCATGAAACCAGGCCTTGGGCGGCTTCGCCCGTAGAACCCGCTGTTATATCGGCTGCTAAGCCTAGACCGCGCAAGCGATCATTGGCAAAATTCTCTCCATTGATATCGGCAGAAGTCACTTGGGTTTCTTGCATGGTATAACCTCCCAACAATGATAAATTATGCCGTTTGGCATAAGTATGGTTCCAGTTTAAGGTATTTTCATTGATCCAAACCAACCGATCGGAATAGCCATAAATACCAATACCGCTTACATTGCCCGATTTTGCTTGGCGGGTATTGGATGGGTAATACAAATCATCGCGCCAGTTTTGGTAGTCGGCTGACCATGACGACATGAATTTCAAATCTTTCCAAATGATATATTCCCCAAATACAGTACCCAACAAACGATTGGTGGTTACACTGCGGTCGTATAGATCTGTGGAAGCGCGAGGGTTTTCAAGCGCGTACCAAGAGTGATAATCAAATGGGTCGGCATACTCGCCATCTGATTCCAAAACGGGCATCAATGGATCGGCCGCAAGGGTATTAATGATGACACCATACAAAGAATTGTCGCTGATCCGATTGGTATTACCTGTTCTGGAGACAAATGCATTGGTTCCAATTTTCAGGCGATTATTGACTTTAACATCAATGTTGCTCCGTACGGAGAAACGCTGAAACGAAGTGCCTTTTACAATACCTGATTGATCGAAGAAACCGCCGCTCACAAAAAAATTCGTGCGGCCATTGCCACCTCGTGTGCTAAGGGTATAGTTGGTAATAGGGGCACTTTCGGTGAGTATTTCTTTGTACCAATCTGTATTGACAAGGTCAGGACTGTTTGGATCAGCCCAAAAACCACTAGAGGCAGGATTGGTGAAGTAATCGCTTGGAAGCCCATCATTGGCAGCGGCTTCGTTCATTAAAGACAAAAACTGCTTGGAATCCATCATTTTGGGCGTATTGGTCGGATTTTGAAAGCCCCGATAATACTCCAAATCAATATTAGAACGGCCTTCTTTGCCTCGTTTGGTGGTGATGAGTATGACACCATTGGCTCCTCGCGAACCATAAATAGCGCCAGCGGAAGCATCTTTTAGGATCACCAAACTTTCTATATCATTGGGGTTGATATCGGCCATAGAATTGAAATTATAACCTCCAGTGAACAATGCAGAATTGTTTTCTGATACCATTGGTACGCCATCAATCACGTAAAGAGGGCCATTACTGGCATTGATAGAAGAGGCACCGCGTATGTTGACGCGCATGGCAGAACCCGGCTGGCCAGAGGAGTTGTTGACGAGTACCCCAGCACTGCGCCCCTGCATGGCTCCTTCCAAGGATGCCACTGGGGTTTTGTTGATGTCTGATCCCTTTATGGAAGAAATGGCCGCTGTAAGATCGCCGCGCCGCTGCTCTCCATAACCTACCACTACTACCTCGTTCATCAGGTTGAGGTCTTCGCCAAGCACCACATCTATGCTGGTTTGGCCATTGATGGTTATTTCTTGGGTTTTATATCCTGAATAAGTAAAAATGAGGGTTTCAGCATCCGTAGCCAAGGCAACAGAATAGGCTCCATTGGCATCTGTGACCGTACCCGTACGGGTGTTTTTTACATTGATCGTCACCCCCGGCAGCACGCTGCCATCGGCTTGATCGGTTACTCTACCACTGACACTCCGCTGTGAAAAAGCGAGGGTGGCAATAAGACAGAGTATTGAAATAGAGAAAAAATGCTTCATGTATAAGATTTTATTTGTTTTTTAAAAAAATGGCACTTACGATGGGTCGGTCAGTAGCATCAGCACTGCGCACTAGGGTAGTGCCAGCCACAATCATCCCGGTGCTACCGCCTCCATCTAAATTGATGGCATCGGTTACGCCCATGCTTTTGAGAAGGGAGGCCAATCCAGCGAGCGATACCCCTTTATTATTGGGGGCTTGTACGGCTAATAGCACTAAATGACCTTTGTCGGTGATACCCATTGCTGACCGTGGTCGGCTGGTGGTCGGACTGGCTGAGGTGGTAATCAATTCTGCGAGATCGGTGATGTTGACCTGACCTGATCTCAATAATACTGGTGATCCTCCTACGGCCTGTTGTGGTTTCCAGAGCATGGCATTTAATGGGAATCCGATGCTGGGTGTATCCAAAGGGGCTTGTCCTTCCCGATTTTCAGCGGGTGCTGGATAGGCATAAGTCTCCGTACTATTGAATGGCGAGTAAGTCCAGAATACCGAAGCATTGCCAGCAATATCAGTACCCAATGCAGCCCTCGTTGGGAAATAAGGCGTTGAAACACTTTGAAAAGTACGGGCAACTTTACGGATATTAGGTGAAACTAGTGCTGCATCACTGATCACTAACCCAAAATTTTGATTGGGCAACCCAAAGAAAGTAGCGTTGATACAAGCAATTTTATTGCCGGTTTCGTTTTGCCAAAAATTGCCAAGGGAGGTCAGTGGATTGGCTGTTTGTACTCGCCAATCGGATTGGGTTGATTTGGGATCAAACACAACGACATAAGACGCGTAGCCAAAGTTGCTGTCAGGGCGTTCATAGACCTCCACCCAATCGGGGACTTTTTTCCAAAGAGAGTCTATTTTTTTCCAACTAGGGTCGAGGGTAATTAGTTTTGGTTTGCGGACGGTATCAATAACCATCGTGGTGTCACCGCCCATAGGGGGATCCACCACGATGATTTCTTTTTTTCCGCAAGCACTACCAAGGGTGGCACTCAAAATACCACCCGCTATGAGCAGGCATAAGAAAAAACGCATAGCCGATTATTCAATAGTGAATAAACGAGTAGCGGTAACACCATTGACAGTCAATCTGAAAGCGTAATGGCCAGCCGAAAGGTTGGCGGCATCAAAACGAACTTGGTGGTTACCAGCCGAACGAATTTCGTTCAATAGATTGCTCACATGGCGGCCGTTCATATCAAACACGTCCAATTGTACATTACCTCCTTGCTTGAGTGTAAAAGGAATGTTGGTATTACCTACAAACGGATTAGGGATGTTTTGTGATAGTGTAAATACCTGATTGTCAGGCTCTTGTGCTGATACCAAGCCCACATAGTGTGCATCAATGTGAAGATCTACATCAAGCCCCCAACTAAAACTGCTATTTTCATTGAAGGAATGATAGGTGTTGTCGCTGTATTGCTCCCAAGAGCGGTTTGCTAGATCTCCAAACTCATTTTCATCGGCAAATATGGCAAACTGGTCGTCAGCAGTACCTGACCACTCTAAGCCAACAAAAATTTTGGTACCCGGTTGAATAGCAATAGGGACGTCGAGGTCAATGCGAGTGCCTGCTCCAGGCTCTGCAAATTCATCTAATGTCTTGGCCACAGTAGCCAAATATTGGTTTGGAATGGAGTCGGTAACTGACCGAATGACCACGTTGATGTCATCAGGATTACCGTTAATTTGTTTGAAGCCGAGATAGATGGTGACCGCCTTGAGACTGACAGTCTGGGTAAAATCAAAACGCTGGTACTTGCCTATATCGCCGTACCCATTGGTACCTGCTATGTATCCATCGCCAAAGGGATTAGGATAAAGTACTGGTGGAGCATCAGCATAGGTAAGGGTTTGCTCTTGGGCAAATGCGCTACTTATAAACAGCGCAAACATGAAAATGGTGGATAGTAGTTTCATACGAATAGTAGTTAAAAAATAAGTTTAGGCTGTAAAGGTAAATCAGATAATTAAATTGGCTTAATAAATTCATACATTTGCGCCTGAATCGAATTACGTACCTATGTCAGATATTATCTTTTCTCTAATAAAAAAAGAATTCAAGCGCCAACAAAATGGACTTGAACTCATCGCTTCCGAAAACTTTACCAGCAAAGCCGTCATGCAGGCTATGGGTAGTTGCCTCACCAATAAATACGCCGAAGGGTATCCTGGTCGTCGTTATTATGGTGGCTGTGAAGTGGTGGATGAAGTGGAGCAATTGGCTATTGACCGCCTAAAAGTGCTGTTTGGAGCCAGTTGGGCCAATGTTCAGCCCCACTCTGGAGCACAAGCCAATGCAGCCGTATTTTTGGCTTGTTTGCAGCCTGGAGATAAGATTTTGGGTTTCGACTTGTCGCATGGAGGACACCTTTCCCACGGTTCGTCGGTCAACTATTCTGGTAAGGTTTACAACCCTGTTTTTTATGGGGTGGAAGAAACCACTGGATTGATTGATATGGATAAAGTGGAATCAAAAGCCTTGGCCGAAAAGCCTAAACTCATTATTTGTGGTGCTTCCGCATACGCTCGCGATTGGGATTATGCACGGTTTCGTAAGATCGCAGATGCCGTAGGTGCTTTGTTATTAGCAGACATAGCGCACCCTGCGGGACTGATCGCAACCAAACTATTGAATGATCCACTTCCACATTGCCATATAGTGACCAGTACTACCCACAAGACCTTGCGCGGCCCTCGTGGCGGCATTATTATGATGGGTAAGGATTTCGATAATCCGTGGGGACGCAATACAAAAAAAGGAAATCCGATACAAATGTCTTCTATTTTAGACAGCGGCGTATTTCCCGGTATGCAAGGTGGGCCATTGGAACATGTGATTGCTGCCAAAGCCATTGCTTTTGGCGAATCGCTGGAACCAGCCTTCAAAACCTACTGTGAGCAGGTGCTGAAAAATGCCAAGGCTATGTCGGACGAGTTTGTAAAAAGAGGTTATAATATTATATCTGGTGGTACTGATAATCACTTGATGCTCTTAGATTTGCGGAGCAAAAATGTGACTGGAAAAGTAGCCGACCACCTTTTGGGCGAAGCCCATATCACAGTGAATAAAAACATGATCCCTTTCGATCCGCAGCCTCCTATGACTTCCTCTGGTATCCGAGTTGGTACGGCTGCTATCACTACTAGAGGATTCCAAGAAGCCGATTGCCGCAAAGTGGTTGACTGGATTGATACTGTATTGAGTCATCCTGACGATAAAAAAACGCCTGTTCGTGTTCGCAAAGAAGTGAATGCGTACATGAGAAATTTCCCCATGCCATGATTAGAGCAGAACAGGTGGTGAAAACCTTCGGAGATCAGCCAGTACTCAAAGGTATTGATTTTACTTTTGAGGCTGGTCAAACTAACTTAATTATAGGCCGCTCTGGGGCTGGCAAAACCGTATTGTTAAAAATATTGGTGGGTCTTCAAACGCCTACCACCGGAAGTGTCTGGTACGATGATGTCAACTTCACAAATTTGGATAAAGAAGGGATGCGTGCCATTCGTATGAAAATAGGGATGCTCTTTCAAGGCTCGGCTCTCTTTGATTCACTGACAGTGGAGGCAAATATCCGATTTCCATTAGATATGTTCACCACTATGACCCCTGCCCAAAAACTGGAGCAGGTCAATTACTGTTTGGAGCGCGTCAGCCTAGGTGGAAACAATAAAAAATACCCCTCTGAGTTATCGGGTGGTATGCAAAAACGCGTTGGTATTGCTAGAGCCATTGTACTTGATCCCAAATACTTGTTTTGCGATGAGCCCAACTCTGGCCTCGATCCCAAAACCAGTATCGTAATAGATGAACTCATCCGCCGAATCACCCAAGAGAACAACATCACAACCGTCATCAATACCCACGATATGAATTCTGTGATGGAAATTGGCGACAATATTTGCTTTTTGCACGAAGGCTGCTTGGAGTGGAGCGGTAATAAAGAAGAAGTACTAGAAAGCGATAACGACAACCTCCAATCGTTTATTTTTGCCTCTCCGTTTTTGCAGCGGCTTAGGAAGGCGGCGTTGGGAAAGGCGTAGTTTAGGAGCGGTTTTAAACAAATCATTAATCCATGTCCAATCCAAGAATAAAAAATCTAAGCCTATCCGTCCTATCGGATAATTGGTACACGCTCCGAAAAGTGACCTTTGATTTTCAGAAAAAAAACGGCACTTGGCAAAGCCAGAATCGGGAAGCCTATGACCGAGGCAATGGTGCTACGATTTTGCTCTATAATCGGGCTCAAGCGACGGTTATCTTGACGCGGCAGTTTCGGATGCCTACTTATTTGAATGGCAATGAATCAGGTATGTTGATTGAGACCTGCGCGGGTTTGTTGGATAAAGACAATCCGGAAGACTGTATCCGTAGAGAAACGGAAGAGGAAACAGGGTATTTGGTCACGGATGTTCGGAAGGTTTTTGAAGCCTATATGTCGCCTGGGTCGGTCACCGAAATCCTATATTTTTTTGTAGCCGAATACACCAAAGAACAAAAAATAAACGATGGTGGAGGCTTGGAACACGATCAAGAAGATATAGAGGTATTGGAGTTACCTTTTGAGGAAGCGATACGCATGATCCAAAGTGGCGAAATAAAAGATGGGAAAACTATTATGTTGTTGCAATACGCTAAAATTCATGGGATTATTTCGGAACCGTTACTTAACCGTTACTAAAGCCGATTTCCAAACCGATAAGGTCGCTGCTTTTTCACCCACTACCGTACCCAACCGAAGCCCTTCTTCACAATCCATACGGTAATGCACGCCCATATAAATGCGCGATAAGGCGTTCTCAATGGCCATATCATTGAAGGAATCAAACCGACGTGGTGCCCCCGAAAATTCTTTTCGACTTTCATGGCTGCGGTCAGTTAATCCCAGGTTTTTACCCAATAATGTCTCTAAAACCACTTTGGCGGCTGCTCCAAAACTAGCATGACCCGAAGGGTATGACGGAAATGGTGGCGCGTCGTGTAGTGGCAACCAATCCTTTTGGATATGCCGCCGTATGTAACTGTCGGGTCGCTCTACACTAAAGTGATACTTCACAAACCAGCAGTTGACAGCCGCATCATTGAGTGCTAACCCAACTTTGAGATAGGTCTCCAGTGCCAGCGGAAAAGAAGTGCGCTGTTGCTCCACCGCTTGGCGGGCAATAGAAATCCACCTAGAAGCCGCGCAAAAAGAAAGACCGGGAAAATCATCGCTCCAAAACTCTGCGATCCAGCGTTTTTCATCAGTGATGGGCGATGCCACTGAATATACCTCCATCGCTTGTGCAAAAAAAGGAGACCCGCGCTCATCGGAAAACTCAATAGGAGCCTGAAAATTCATATCAGACAAGACCGTACAAAATGTCCTGGCACCTCCCCAATGCGGTAGCAATGGCAACATTGGGTCTGTTTCCGAAACCCTCCAGAGACCATTCCCTTCGGGCAATCTATAATCGCGATCATAATTGAGCAAATGTGCCTGATGGCCTACACTGTCAGTAGCCGACCAATGGCAAATGGCTTCTGCAACCGCAGTGCCAAATCGGATCGAGGCTTGGATTTTTGCAGAATCAATTGGGTCGATGGTTTTATAGTGTTTTGCTGAAAGTTGCAAGCATTTTTCCTTCACAGAAGCACTACCATGCGCATAAAAATATGGGATTAGGGTTCGGTAGGCCGCATCAAGACACAAACTAGGAATACAAACGGAGGCATCAATAGGGGAGGGTAGCACTAGACCCTTCAATTGAGGAGCCAATGACTGAGCGTGGGGCAAAGCGGGGACACTACTTTCCCAGGCTGCTAAGCCAGCATAAGCAAACATGCGGGCACTCACAGGAGGGCGATAGCCTTCAGCATTTTTATTTAAGTCGAGCAACAAGAGATTCCAGTCTTGCAATGCCCTAAAGGCTTGTTGATACTCTAGTTTTTCTGGGCTTAAATCGGGATTGCAATGAAATCCTAGCACAGAAAGTACGATCAAAAAATGGTATATTGAATGTTTTTTTTGCATGTTAAAATTTTTGTTTGTAAAAACTTAGCCAAAATCGTAGTCATCTGATGACTACGACTTAGTGAACCTTAGTTCCTTTGTGTTTTAAAAACTACTCTACAATGAGACATTGCTCACTGTTTCCCACTAAAGTGCTAAAGTAGAACTAATTCAACGTACTCGACTGTTGAAAAGCTGGAAACGTCACCACAAAACAAGTTTCTTGATCGGCATCGGTATCCAGTTTGATCTTGGAGCGGTGCAGTTTCAAAATACTAGTTACCAAAGATAAGCCAATACCCGATCCTTTCTGCCGAGCATGAATCGTACTCCTAAAAAAGGGTTCAAAAATACGTTTCTGATCGGATTCAGGGATACCACTGAGGTTTTTTATACGAATCTGAGTTCCGCCCGTTTCTAAAAAAACCATATTCACATAAACGCTGTGGTCGGGCGAGAACTTGCACCCATTGTCAAATAAATTGAGCAAAGCGATGCGCAGCAAGGGTTCATTGCCATCTGTGCAAAGCAAGTCTTCGTCGCTTGGTAAATCATTCATTTCTATCCGAACAACGTAATTGGGTTGTGACTTCAAGAGTTGTTGTTTGGTTTGATACAGCAACTCATCCAAGCGCACCCGAGTAAATATCTTGTTGTCTGTATCGGCATAGACACTGGCTAGTTGCAAGAGTTTTCCAGCGGTTTCGCTCATGCCCTGCACGTCTTCGCGGAGCGAACCAAACACTTTCATATATTCTTCATTGGATCGTGTTTTATTGGTAGCCAATTGTATTTGAGCATCCATAGCCGCCAGTGGATTTTTTAACTCATGTGATACATTGGAAATAAAACTGCGTTGCATCTGAAATGCGTGTTCAATCCGATCTAGCAACTGGTTAAAGGTGTCAATCAAGTGCGACAATTCGTCGTGCTGCTCATCACTTTGTAGCCTGCGGCTGAGGTCGGCAGGCAAAATAGACTCTACCTCTTTGACGATTCTGGAAACAGGGTTGAGTGCTTGACCAGCATAAAACCATCCTCCCGCTGCTATGGCCGCAATGGCAATAAAAAAACTAATCAACAATATATTCTGGAGTTTGGCCAGTTTTGAGTAGTCGGGCTTATCCTCTGAAATCACTAGGTAGTTTCGCCCCGATTCAGACTGCATGACGGTGCCAAAAGCGGACAGGCCATCATTGAAAAATCGGCAACTTCCTTTTTCCCAAATCATGGAAAGTTGATTTGATGGTATTTGTTGAGACACTGTATTTAGGGTGAATACAGGTCGGGTATCTGCGTTGTATATCGTAATATTGGTAGCCGTGGGCAAGTTTAGTTTTGATCCCGACTCCGTAGCCGCAATGGGGCGAAGGTCTTCTTCATGCCGAAGTATCATCTGCGCCGTCATGCGTGCTTTGCTTTCCAATAGGGTAAAAAACTCGTTTTCCACGTGTTGCTCAAACTGATTGTAAATAAAAAATAGGGCTGCCGTGAAAATGCCCGCCGTCAGCAAGATGAATTGCAGCGATAGCCGTGTTCTTATTTTCATGATGGCACCTCGTTTTTTAATACATAGCCTACGCCAAAATGAGTATGGATTAGTTTTGACTTAAAGCCTTTATCTATCTTATTTCTGATGTAATTCACATACACTTCGATCACATTGGTATTAATGATTTCATCAATATTCCATACCGCTTCCAATATTTCGGCTTTGGGTATCACCCGCCCATGATTGCGAACTAGGTATTCGAGCAAGGCAAACTCACGAGGCGTGAGTACTATCTTAACCCCTGCCCGCATTACCTCAAGGGTATTCAAGTCCATTTCCAGGTCATCAAATGTCAATTTAGTCTTCAATGCCACCTTCCCACTTGACCTGCGCGATAGGGCCTGTAAACGAGCCAATAACTCTTGAAAATCAAAAGGTTTGGCCAGATAATCATCAGCTCCGGCTTGCAATCCTATTACTTTATCTTCGGGCTGACTCAAGGCCGATAGCAATAAAATAGGAGTCTGTATCCCCATGTTTCTGAGCGTCCGGCATATATCGAGGCCATTAGAGTTGGGCAGGATTACATCACTGATAATCACATCATAATCGTGGTGACTCGATAATATAATGCCTTCATGGCCTTCAAATGCCACATCTACCTCTATGTGACACTCTGTCAAGAAGTTTTGAATGGATTTAGCCGTTTTAGGTTCGTCCTCTATAAGTAATATCTTCATTGCAAGTGCAAATGTCCGCATTTTTGCCAATATTTTATGGGAATAATAGCCAAAATGGGCTTCTAAGGAAATTCTTATCCGACTCTAACTAAATTCTAATCCCACAAAATGATATTTGGCAATAAATTTGTATAGTATATGTTTCCTAATTCAGGCAAACTTAAACTATCACAACTTTAAAAATTTTTATTCTTTTATGAAATTGTTAAAAAATTACCTTCTCTTCGGTATAGTCCTCTTGGGGGTCAGTGTATTTGTTCAATCTTGTAGCAAAAACTCGGATACCCCAGTCACACCAAGCACTACTTCAAAATCAGTGGCTGATTACGATTACAAGGTAGTATATGATTGGAACGAACTGTTCCTCGAAATTGAACGCTACGCGGCGGGTTACCGTCCCGGGCCAGCACCACGTGCTTTGGCATACATGGGGCTATCAGCCTATGAAGCCTGTGTATCAGGTATGCCACAGTACAATTCATTGGCTAATCTATACCCAGGATTGACCATGCCACAGCCAGAAAACAAAGAATACCACTGGCCTACAGTGATCAATGCATCTTATGCTAATTTGATGCGCGATTTCTTCCCAGCGGCTACCGATAATCTTAAAAATGAGATTACGGCACTCCAAAGTTTTTATAATGATAAAGGCAAAGGCGAAGTGGACGGCGAAGTATATTTGCGTTCTAAAAAATTTGGTGAAACTGTTGCCAGTTTGATTTGGGCTTATGCCGAATCTGACGACATTGGAAAAGACCATTACCTCAATCCTTTTGAAGATTATGATTGGGAAGCAGCGTATAAAAAAGAAGGCGATTGGAGGCCAACTTTCCCTGGCCCAGGCAAGCCAATGGGCGGTGTTTGGAGCAAAGCCCGCAGATTTGTTATCGGCGATGCTGACATGATTTGCCGTGCGCCACTGGGATACAGTGCTTCATCCAACTCTTCTCTTTATTCACAAGCCTTGGAGGTGTATGCACAAAATACCCCAACTCTATCTTACGAAGCAGAATGGGTGGGCGAGTTTTGGAGCGACGACTTATTAGGTCTTACCTTTAGTCCTGGCCCAAGGTGGTTGGCTATCGGCAACCAAGTATTGGTAGCAGAAAAAAGCACTTTAGAAACTGCCCTTGTGATGAGTGCCAAAATGGGGCTAGCCCTCAATGATGCTTCTATAGGTTGCTGGAATTCTAAATACTACTACAACGTAGAACGCCCACAGACTTATATCAATCGTGTGATTGATCCTAGTTGGAAGCCTGCATTGTATAATCCAATTACTGGCGATGAAGGTGTAACGCCATCGTTCCCGGCCTATCCATCAGGTCACTCTACTATGGGTGCTGCTGGTGCAGAAGTACTGGGTGCTGTTTTTGGTTATGCCTATGGTATGGCTGATCATTGCCACGAAAACCGTGTAGAGTTTGAAGGCAAACCTCGTTCTTTCGGTAGTTTCTTTGAGATGGCTCAAGAAAATGCTTGGTCGCGTGTACCACTAGGCGTTCACTTCCGTATGGATTGCGAAGAAGGTGTACGCTACGGTAGCGTTATTGGTCGCAAGGTGAATGACATGCCTTGGAAGAAATAAGGATTACTTAGTAATTATACATCACAAAAAAATGAGTTAAACTATTGACATTCAATAGTTTAACTCATTTTATATATACACACACTTTACAATGCTTAAACAGCCTATCTTTCAGGTCAGTTGTATGATCTTGCTCTTTACCAGTGCTTGTATTAATACAGATAAAACCCCCACTGAAAAAATTGAATACACTGCAAAAGGCACTATTGCACGAAGGGTGTCATTAAAAGATGGTAAAAAAGAAGGCTCTATGACCGATTACTACCCGGATGGGAAAGTAATGGGGGTGCGTTTTTTTAAAAATGATAAACAAACCGGCCGTACTGTTTTGTATTATCCGAGCGGTAGCATCAAAGAAGTACAATACTACGAAGATGGGATGAGGTTTAGGGGAGATACCGTCTGGCATGAAAACGGAAATGTCCAAATGGCAGTTACCTTTGTTACTGATAAAAAACAAGGGTATTTCAGAACCTGGACTCCTACAGGAAACCTCCTCTTGGAGGTTCTTTATGAACAAGACTCTGTGATAAGTATCAAAAGTATGATGGAGCCGAAAAAGTAAAATTATGCACCAAAAATTTATTGAAATCATTGAAACAATGATACACCTGCCAGACTATGAAAAAGACCTTTGTTATCAATACTTTACGCCTGTTGTATATCCTCGAAACACGATAATTGAAGCACAAGGCAAGGTGCCAAAATACCTTTATTTTATTATATCGGGCTACATGCGAAACTTTCATTTCGATGATTTAGGAAATGAAATAACGGTGGATATGAACCACGCTCCGCGCTTTTTTGCTTCCTATCATCACTTCGTCAATCGAACAATTTCTAGTGAAAATATTGAGTGCATCACGGATTGTGAACTTTTGAGGTGCAAAAGAGATGACCTTGATGCATTATTTGAAAAAAGCCCAATAATCATCAAAAACGAGATGCAAACGCTACAAAAAGCCTTTGATGATGAGCGCAACAGGGTGATTGATAATATAACACTCACCGCTGAAAGACGCTATTTAAAATTCATCAATGAACACCCAAGCACGCTCCAAAACGTGCCTTTACAATACATTGCCTCCTATTTAGGCATGAAACCGGAGAGCCTAAGCCGTATCCGAAAGAAATTTCTTAACAAAAATCAAGTGGATTGAGTAGAAGTTGACGGAACTTTGCGCTTTCAATGACGAACACATATCGTCAAATGCTCATTGTTTTAATACAAACTACGATTTCAAAAATGGAAGAATTAAAAAAATACTTAACAATTAATACCTTCTTTTCAACCATAAGCGGCATAGGCATGGTGTTATTTTCAGGTAAATTGAACACCTTTTTTAACATTTCAAATCCATACATTTTTCCTGTTTTGGGTATTAATTTACTCGTTTTTGCCGTATTTGTGGGTTATGTTGTCCAAAAAAAGATTCATGATAAACGCTTTGTCAACCTGATAAGTGGACTTGATGCTTTATGGGTGGTGGGTAGTCTGGGGATTGTTGTTTTTCAACTTTTTGATTTGACCTCAAATGGCTATACGGTTATCGGTTTGGTAGCAGTTTGGATTGGATTTTTGGGCTACAAACAATTTGTAAACAATAATAATGTTCTCGCCAAAGGCAAGTTTTAATAGGATAGAAAAAGGCTATGCCGCTATAAATGAAATTTTTACGACAGCAACGGGTTTAGGCCTTGTTTTAGTCAGCACAAATTGTATTTCTTGCCACGGCTAAATACCTACACCCAACGTCAAAAACCAACCCCGCCCATCCGCTGGGATGATACCTGGCCCTGGGTAGGCATCTGCTCGCCGCGTGAAGTATTTTTCGTCAAAAATATTATTACAACTAGCCTCCACCGTCAGCCAACGCCACGACCAAGCCGCTGTAAGGTCGGCAATGAAGTAGCGCGGGATGATACCGTTGACTGCCGATGCGGTGCGCCTCGAATTGGTGGCATCTGTAAAATGTGCTGCCGTGTAAGCCCAGTTGGCACCTACGCGGAAGCGACCGTGCTTGTAGGTGAGGCCAGTACGGAAGGTTATAGGCGGTACTAATTCTACTCTTTTATCTCGGATACTGTTGTCGTCGGTATTGATGTAGCGGGCATCAATCATTGAAAAATTGATAAAAAGGGTCAGTTTTTTTAACGTATCGCGGGGCGAGATGAGGTGCCAGATGTTGGCTTCGGCAAAGGCTTCTATACCTACGTTGCGGGCATCAGCGATATTGGTTCGGAGGCGGTAATCATTGTACAGCGGCGGCTGGTCGGCGCGTAACAGTTGGCCAATACGGTCGCGGTAAGCGAGGTAAAATGCCGTCATATCGGCGTACCACCAAGTGCTGCGGCGGGTGCGCAGACCTAGATCGGCAGTGTAGCCGCGTTCATCGCGCAAATTTGGATCCACGCGCCCGTTGGGATTGTCAATGCGTAGGTCGGTGAAGTTGATGGCACGGTAATTTTGAGAGATATTGGCATAGACTTCAAAACTGGGTGTGGCTTTCCAACTAGCACCCAAACCGAACAGCATAAACGAACGCCGCCGTTCCAAATGCTCTATTTGACGGTTTTCGGAGATCAGATTGCCCGCAAAATCGAACACGCGATTTTGAAAATAGCCACTCGAAAAAGTCTGGATATTTTCAAAACGAACGCCCGGTGTGAGCGTAAATTTTGGCGATATCCAAAAGATATTTTCCGCGAATGCAGCATAATTAAAATTGGGAAATCTAAAATCTGATTTTTCAATATTGTCGGGTCTAAGGAATTGAAAATCACCTGATTGGCCGTTGTTGGCCTCGCCCTGTCGAGCCGTCGTGATGCCGCGATACACCCGCCCACCAATGGCCAGCGTATTGCGGAAATTGCCCATTTGGTATTGGTACAGCAGCCGTGTTTCGTTGCCAATATTGTTAAACGTGCCACTGATAAGGTCGCGATTTTGTCCAAAATCAACGTTGTTTGCGGGCGCGAGGTTGCCTAAAGATTGGCGTGCAGCCACGAGACCAAAGGTGCGGTTGTTTATTCGTGTACGGTCATTGATTCGGTAGTCTATGGCGAGGCAAGCAAGGTTCCAGTCCACCCGAAACCAGTTGCGGGCGCGGAGCGATTGGCGCGGATTCTGCTCAAATTGAGTATCGGTGAGCCCACCTGGTTGCTGTGCAAGGTACTGCATCTTGGTCAGTTCTAGACCGAGTTCGAGGCGTTCTGAAGGCCGCCAATGTACATCTAAATAGCCGTTGTTGAGTTCAAAACCTGAATTAGGCCGCCATCCATTGCCGCGTTTATGTTGCCAAAATCCATAGTACCCAACTTTTTTTACACTACCACTTATAGCGTTGTACGAGCCTAAGAAACCCCAAGAGCCTACCGTCTGCCGCGACACCACACGCAAGCGGTCGCTATGTGGCGGCTGGCGCATTACAAAATTGATCATACCCCCAAATTGAGTGCCGTATTGCAGCGACGCTGCACCGCGAACGACCTCAATTTTGGTGAGCGATTCAGTCGGTGGCGTATAGTAACTTTCGGGGTATCCGAGTGCGTCCGCGCTAATGTCGTATCCGTTTTGGCGGGTATTAAAGTTGCTCGTGCGGTTGGGACTGAGTCCGCGCCCGCCGATACCGAGTTGGAGGCCTGCGCCGTCGCTTTCCCAAATATTAAGGCCAGCCACGCGGGCAAATACCTGTCGAGGATTGTTGGTAGCAGCGTTTGCCATAATATCGCTGAGCGATACAACCTCACTTTTTTTGCCTTCGTAAATCATCACGCCTTCCACACTACGGAGACGATCAAGCCCCAGCGACTGCTCTTGCCCACCAATGATGGTCACCTGAGGTAGTTGCGTGTTGCGAGTGGTATCAGGTTGGGATATAGCGCAAAAATGAACCACAAAAATCACCAAAGTCAACAGAAGGACTTTCATATAGTATTGGTGTGACTTCAAGTCTCGCTGATATTTGAACGCTCTAAAATAGAGGTTTTGCGGCATATTATTCAGTCGTTTATCCATATTTTGTGCGACCATCCATCGCTAATTTTTGTTAAGTCAATATTGGGATCTATCAACAGACGGCTCGGCTGCGCATTGAGCGTCACATACACCTCAGCCCGGATTGATGCCATCAAAACACCTTTTGTAGCATAATGTTTTGCCAAAAAATGCGCAAATTGTAAGATCAAATCCGGCTGCATCGCCATTTGTTTCTCTTGGTGGGCACAAAGGAAATCGCCATTATTTACCACACCTTCACGACCCGTAGCACCGTCGCGGACGTAAAATGTGGCAGTACCTGCTTTTTCCATCAACATCACGCGCCATGAAAACCGATATCCCTCTTCTGTCCAAAACACGTTGCCGGGATACGCAAGATAGCGGAGTGGAAAAAGGAATTGGAAAATGAAGAAGAGGAGGCAGAAGATGGCAGTGGCCATTGGCCGTTGGCCATTGGCGAGTCCAGTACTTCGTGCGACTTCGTTGCTCTGCGCTTGAGTGGTTGTTAAATTGAGAGAAACCCGCGAGCGTCTGCCCCATGCGTGTTCCGCCGAGGAGACTATTTTTTCATGAAATTTTTCAGAGAAGAATATCCACGTCGCGACCATCATCACGAGCGGAAAAACGCCGATTTGGAATAAAATACCAGTCAAAACGTGAAAAATAACCACCGAAATGTAGGCTAATACCCGCGTACGTGGCCATGCGAGCCATGCTACAATGGTACAATCGTACAGCATCCCAATCCAACTGAATACCCAAGGCATCCATTTCAATGCTAAAAGTGGGCCGATGAGTGGAAGTGTATCCTGCGCAGGTAGCCATATGCGCAACGGTAAGGCTTCGATGAGCCAAGTGTAGTTGATTTTGGCCATGCCTGCGTAGATATAGACGATGCCTAGTTGGAGTTGAAACATGAAGATCATCCAACGCGGCACCTGTGTCAATTGGATCTGTGGGTTGCGCCAAGCATCGATCGAAAAACGGCCGTGTGCAGGTACAAAAATAAGGAGCAAACTGACCAAACTGACAAAATAGTAATGATTCAAATAATAGGTCAGGTCAATCAATTCGGTATATGCAAATGCAATAAAAAACGCCAGTGCCGATAGCCGATACCAGGCTCCCAACATAATACCCACTGCACTGATAATCAATATAACATGCAGCGCATACATCCCGACGGGCGGTAGCAATTCGACCCATTCAAAACCAAAATACTTGAACTGGACTTTGCTCTGGATGTAGTGGTCTTCGATCCAACCCAGCCACCAAAACCGCAGGGTACTCACGAGCATCATCGCTCCGAATAGGATGCGAAACACCACGAGGGGTGCGCTGGAGACGGGTGCGAAGAGGCTAGAAAGAAACTTAGATAGCATTGGTTTTAACAATTTTACAAACTCTCCCAAAACGTAAGGAATGGTATCGGAATAACTTCCACCATTTTATGTTATCAATTAAATTAATTTTTGATAGGCACTAAGTAGCAGTTATTATTTCACCGTTCATTAATCTCCATCGCCGCTACTAAATGTAATTGCAATGCCCAAGAGTGAGGACATGTCACTCTTGAAAAAGCGAGTATGCTTCTGTAATTCTGTGTGTAATGCATCCACTGAGGGGTGATTTTCGGCCACTAATGTGGCAAGCGGTCGGTCGGTGGGTACAGCGGCGAGGGCAAGGTTAATTGCGGCCAATTGCAATAGGGTGGCTGTAGCTAGTTCAGATCCGCCGATGGCTTTGTCCACATAATCTTTCAAGCCCGATCCATCTTGTCCATTGGCACTGCGACCATAGTAGATATTTTGGATGGATGAAAGGTGCAACTTCAACATTTCCAATGATTGACCGGAGTAGTAAGCCTCCACCAATTGCGGTTCAGGTTGCGTTTGGCCGGGGCGTTTGCCTGCTGGAAGACCCACTTTAAAGTTTTTGATGCTCTCAAAACTCCGCACAAATTCGTTGTATAATTGCGCGGTGCTGCTACCCACGTCGGTGCCATCAGCGGTGATAAATTCCGTTTTGTAGGTCGCCCAACTGGTATTCACTTCGTCGATCCGGGCTTGCAGATGGCGGATCAATGCTCCGCAGTACGCTTGCCGTTTTGGATCGTTCAAAACCGAGCCATTGCTTTCCTCAAAAAGCAAGTATTCTAAGGCTAAAAAACCGCGCGTGTCGCGGTTGAAGTTTTGAAACGACGTGTCCCCAGCCGCAATGAACTCCTCTATTTTGACCGAATTAACGGGAAATATACCGATTTCTTCGATTAAACCTTTGCGAAAGCCCTCCTCGCCCGCTGGGCCGAAGTTGTAGGCATTGGCGGCTTGCCACCGGCCGTAACTTAACGCCCAGTTTTGCCGAAGGCCATCTAAAAGTTGCGGCGTTTGCGCAATGCGAAACGCTTCCCAATTGAGAGACAAACTCGCCACTCCGTTGCTCAAACTGCTGAATGCAGGCTGAATGAGGTTATCCGCGTAATTGCGCAGCATGGCCGAACGATCGAAAGTGTCGGTTGGGGTATTTTCGGGGTCTTGGCAGGCCGAAAATGACAAGACGACGATCAGAAAAAAAGCAAAAAAAGAAATATTTTTCATGTTGAAATTGTGTTCTGTAACTAATTTGATTGACCCAACTTTTTGAATGATTCAAAAAGTTAGGTCAATTAAATTAATCTAAGCATTTAAATTATCGCCCTTGTTCGGAGACCCAGTTCTTTTTAAAATCTTCAATTTCCTGAGTCGTAAATCCGTATTCGGCTTTCAATAGACCAATGATTTGTATGAGTTTTGGAAGTTCATTGACGGGTTCTGTGATAAATTTGTAAGCAGTCGGCGTATCAGTGTAAGGCGCATTGAGCAGTATGAGTACTGCGTCAATCTCAGCATCGGTAGTCTGTTTATAAGCCGCCGGAATCGTACGCCAACCGTGCGCAAAACCCACACATTCGCCGTATGCATGAAGGGCTTTACCCTTATCACTGTCTGATACGGTGGTATTGCTCATAGTCGAGATCACGCTGTGGCAATAATTGATGATGGTGGCAGCGTTTATTTTTTCCCAAGTCAGGCGGATACTGGTAAGGGCTTCGTCCCGTTCTTGGTTATATTTTTCACCTGCTTTTGTGGCGGCTTGGAGTTTGAGTAAGGCGTTTTTCATTTGAAAATACAAACCTGTGCCCTCGTTTTTGTCGCGGCGGGCGGCGTAATTGGCCATGAACATGTCGGGGTTAGCGGCTTTGGCGGCAGTCGGTGTATTCGGAAAGTCAGGATGCGCACCGAATATACGCAGCAACTGATCGGCGGTAGCAGGTGTAATAGTGCCTTGCATGAGTGTCACTGCATGGTTGTACAACGCCGCTCCAAACAAGCCTTTTTCTACTAGTTGCTCGATTTCAAGGCCATTTTCATCAAAAAGATAGCCGCCAAAGGTTCCACCCTGTCCGACAGTGGAGCCGGGTGTGTAGCCAGTGCCACTGGCTTTGGCTATTTCGTCGAGCCAATTTCCAGTGCCATCCAAGCGATCAGCGTAGTACGAAGTTGTGATGGCTTTGACACTGGGTGTACCAACGTTGTATAGACCTGACAGCGTCGTATAGTTGAGTACAGTGCCTACTGTTCTACCTTTTTTGACCTCTGCCACGAGGGCTTCGAGTTGATTACGGACAGCATCTTGAGTGCCAGTATTGGCCGAGAATGAGGCCGCATCGTAGGTAATTGGGATAGAAAGAGGGGCTTTTTCTTCTTTTTCGGGTCTGCAAGCAGCAAACGCAAAGGTAAAAATAGAAGCAAAAACAAGTAGCCTAAATGTGTTTACTGGACTGTGCATAGTGTCAAAAATGTAAGTTTTTAAATGATGCGGCAAAGGTAAAAGGTCTATCTTTCCTAACCTAATCTTATTAAGACTAATTACAGATAAATGACAAATAGGTGCTCGGCCTTATTTTTTCAATGCCAGATTCAAGTAACAAAAGTAGTTTTGCATTATTATCATTTCACTCATTGTTTGGTACGCATGGAGGTGACCTAAACAAACGCATTAAAATCAGATAAAATGTACGATGTACTTAAAGCCTATTGCAAAGCGGCAGTTCCGTTAACCGAAGTTGAATTGGCACTAATTGACACCTATTTTGAGGTAAAGCACTTGAAAAAAAAGGAATTTTTACTCCAAGATGGCAAAGTTTGTAACTTTATTGGCTTCATTGCGGAAGGCAGTATTCGACATTTTCACGTCAAAGACGGGGTAGAAAAGACCTGCGATATTTCGTTTGAAAATTCTTGGACAACTGATTTTCAAAGTTTTACGCATAACACTTCAGGTATCATGAATCTGCAAGCGATGGAACCTACAATGGTATTTATTATCCGTAAAGAGAATCTTTATAAATTATACAGCGTGTGTCGTCAATATGAAACTTTTGGCAGATTGATGGCGGAGCAAGTGGCTCAACGAGCCACTGAAATTGCCATGTCTTTGTCTTCCGAAAAACCCGAAGAACGCTTTGCAAACTTGATGCGGAAGCAACCTGATTTGTTTCAGCGAGTACCTCAAAAATATATTGCTAATTTTTTAGGCATAAGTCCAGAAAGTTTGAGCCGAATCAGAAATAGGATTTTTCAAAAACAAAAGTCTTAACAATAGTCATCGTTTTTAAAAAGCCTACACCCCCACCTTTGCCTCATTAAATAACTAAAAATAGTAAAAAGATGAGACAAGTTATCTTGGTGGCGTTCGCCACAATTATGGTCGGTACAACGGCTTTTGCACAATCTGAAAACAGAAATATTTTCAGCCGATTCTACAACAACCAAATCAGGGCGCAATCTGAAACCAAAAAAATGCAAATTTTTGCCGAAATAAATCCCCAATTCTTTGCTTTTGGGGGCTATGGCGGTGGTTTAGGCGTTGAATTTTCAAGGGTTCAAACGGGTTTTATTTACCTTGATACCAAACTTACGCCAACATTTAGGGATGCGATTTTCAAGGATGCTACCACCATCACCGTTCCCAAAAACACGGCTGCGGAGATTTTTGCCAATGTGTTTTTGAGAAAAGACCGAAAAGGGTTTTATGCGGGGTCAATTTTGAGTTACGATTGGTATTCTGTGACGGACAATGAGAGTCAACAAAAAGAAAAATTCACGAAACTATACCTAGTCACACGGGCAGGATTTCGGTGGTTTCCCTTTAAAGAATACCTATACATTGATGGCGGCTACGGTGTTTCCTTCAATTTATCGGGTACGGATAAAAGAACATTGGGCGCATCGACCTACAGTCCGCAACCCGTTATTGCATTGCCTTTTTTTGCCGTAGGTGGGCGGTTTTCATTGTCAAACTGACGCAAACAAATAAGTTGATCGCATCAACTTATAAAACGTTAGAGATAAAATAAACGCTTGACTATCACACAGATAGTCAAGCGTTTTTTGTGTTAAATAAGTGTATCTTACACCATCCGATCGCCTATTTTACCTTCAACCGAACACCCAAAAATAGTCGAGCCTTTTGTATCGGTGCATAGTTGTAAGAAGGGTCAAAAGTGTATCTATTGGGATTATTTACGTTGATTTGCTTATCAAACGGATCAAAAGCACGCATGATGACATCTTCCTTGGGGACAAAATTGAAAATATTTTTTATCCCACCGTATATTTCTATGCCTCTATTCCAAGTCTTAGTGACCTGAAAATTACTGATGTTAAAAAATGGGGAACGGCTCGGTCGGTAATCGTTGGGTAATGTCGGCAAGAGCATAGAGCTATTGATGTATCCATTGAAGTCAAAATTCAGATGCGACTTCGGCAACATATAAGAAAGTGAATAATTACCCGTAAAATTAGGGGTTTGGATTTGTGCCTGCTTAGTGCCATTTTCATGAATATACGATTGCAAATACGTGCCGCCAATAGTAGATTTAATGTGCCTTCCGATTGTCCAATCAGAATTTAAGGAAACACCATAATTATCGGCGAACCCTTGCAAGTTGTCGTATATTATTTTTTCAGAATCGGTTAGGTAGTCCGCAATGATCTTGTTGTTGTAATAGGTATAAAATAAACTGATATCAAAATTGACAAAACCATTTGGAATCGTTTGAAAACGGGTAAAATTGACATTGCCATTCCACGACCTTTCAGGCTGCAATGCATCAATGAATACCACGCTTCTACCACCTGTCAGCGCAGCGTGGTCTTCGCTATATACATTAACGACCCTGAAACCATTGCCAGCATTGACTCGAAGGGCATTGAAATCATTGAATTTATATTTTGCACCCAATCGTGGTGAAATAATAGACCCATGAACGTTGCTATAATCGTATCGTGCGCCCATGATCAGTTTCCATTTGTCGTTTGGCGATATTTCATCTTGCAAAAATCCACCCGTCAGGGTTTTTTCCTGCGGCACATTTACTGTATTTTCGGCATTGGCAGTGACGGGGGTGTTATCGTCGTAAAAGGTGTATCTATGCCCAATACCAACCAATAAATCATGTTTTTTGCTTATTTTTTTATCCCAAATGAACTGCCCAAACACGATGTTTTGGTCAGCAAGGTATTGTGTGGTGCCATAATAACTGTCTTGAATGTGGCGATTGGCAGAAAAATTAAACATCACTTTTTCACTTTCAATCGGTAATTGATAATTGGCAATAAGTTCGTACCGGTTCGTAAAAATACTTTCGCCATATATACTATCCGTCCCCCTGAATTCAGGTGTATATTGCATTTCACCGCCAAAACGGTCTTCGGTTACGTACCGAAAAGCAATATCGGCTTTTCGGTTATTTTTGCGATCAAAAGACCATTTATTGAAAATTGACAAGCGTTTTGCCAGCGTTACATCCGTGAAATTATCCTTATTAATGTCAAATCTTTCATTGAAATAAAAATAATTGGCGCTCAAAACACTGTGCGCTTTTTTGCCAACACTGAAACCCGTTGCAATATCGGTATTCATTTCTTGATAAGAAGTGGTACTCAAATCAAGCGACAATTTAGGAACAGATTTAGGGTTTTTCGTAATCACATTGATGATGCCACCCATGGCTTCCGACCCATACAAAGCGGCCGCTGGGCCTTTGACAATTTCGATGCGTTCAACAATCGAATTGGGAATACCACTCAGCCCATAAACCGTTGAAAGTCCACTCACAATCGGCATATTATCTATCAAAACCATCGTATAAGGCCCTTCCATTCCATTGATGTGAATATCGCCCGTATTACAAACGCTGCATTGCAATTGCGGACGTACACCATTGACACTCGCCATGGCTTCAAACAATGAGGGCGTAGGGTTGCGCTCAAAATACTTAGGGCTAAATATCTCGACAGGTACTACGCTTTCTGATTTTCGCATCTCTTTCAGTGAACCCGTAACAACCACGATATTTAATGTATTCGTTTCTAATTCAATCGTCGCAGTTGACTTTTCGATTGAAAACTCAATTTCTTGACTGTGTTTTTCATAACCAACAAACGAAACCTCTACCATGTGTTTGCCTACCGTTACGCCTTTGATGCGTGCCGTACCCATCTCATCCGTTGTTGACCCTATTTTGATCAAAGGAAAATAGACACTAGCAAAACCAATCGGCTGATTTTCAGACGACACTTTAATCGTTACCTCCATTGTTTGAGATAGCAAATGGCTGAAATTGGTTGCTAATATGAATATGATAAGGCGTAATTTTTGCATCTTTTAATAATTTTTGAAATTGTAAAACACAATTTAAGTGCAAAGATAGTTTATTTTTAGGCTAGTCTAAATTTATTTTTAAATTATTTAAATTATTTTATTTAATATGACTAAATGTTGAGGTGTAGCCGCTCAAAAAAACTATGCCGCCCTCGTATGTCAATGTCGTCAAGTTAAGGTTGTTTGTCACGTTGAATAATACCTTCAATTCCGCATTTTTTTACTTGCTAAGTTTCGCGGATTATGTTATCTTTCCCTTCCCGCGATCTGTCATGTCGCAACGTAGTGGAGACATCTACACAAGATACCCAACTGATAAAGCAACATAAATACTTGATTATCAGTTAGTTTGACTTGTGTAGTTGTCTCCGTTTCTCTACGATAGACCGAGGGAGAGCGTGGTTTCAATACCGTCTGTCCTATCCTGTGTAATATAGTGAAAAGGCGCAAATTTTCTTCCCCTAAAGGTAAGCAGTTACGAGATGTAATCCATAGTGCAGGTGCACACCTTGTTTATTTGACTGGAACAAGCAATTTGTTCTTGCCAATAAGAAGTATCCCGCTTAATATCATAAAAGGTGTTGCAAGTATTGACACGGAAGGTTATGACGTGGCTTTTCAATGCAACGACAACAATACTACTTATTTGAATGCTTTTGGCAATACGAACACGAATTGGGTGCAAGCCTCTCCGATAAGTCAACTGGTATTAGGAACACCTTATCCTAAGTTTTTTGTGGCTAAACGGGGAACTGTACAAAGAATAGCCATTTCAGACGCTTTCATTTCTTACCAAACATCAATGAACGTCTTTTCAAAGAGGCCGACCTTTGTGCTGTTAATAATATACCAGTCGAATAATCAGATCACTTTATCGAAAAACAATTGCGTATAGTCATAATTTTAATACTTTTGTTGTTATTTGAAAAATTTAAACAAAAGTGTAGATATGATTGCGGAAAAGAGCACTGTCTTATTGAAATCTACTGATATGGAAGCAGCGAAACTGGATATTAGCCGCTATTTGCGCCTTTCCGGTATGCTCAACGAGACTGAAATTCAGACAATTGGTCAAATGATGCAAATAAAAACCTTTAAAAAAGGCACTTTTTTGCTGAGAGAAGGACAAGTTGCTTCGTACTCTTATTTTAACTTGAAAGGCTGCGTCAGAGAGTATTTCTTGAAAGATGGGGAAGAAAAGACGATTAGTTTTTATACAGAAGGCGATGCTGTTGGTTCAACCAGTAGTTATGTATTACGGATTCCTTCTAAGCATTACTTAGAGTGTATCGAAGATACGACCCTCACCGTCATGACTTACGAAAACGATAGGAAAGTGAATACACTTTTTCCGAGATTAGCAACCATGTGTTCTTCAAAAACAGAAGAGCAGTTGGGCGCTTATAGAGACATTGCAGCCGATTACATGGTTTCTACGCCCGAAGAACGGTATTTAAAATTAGTAAAAATTCGGCCTGATTTATTGGATCGAGTGCCACAATATCAATTGGCGAGTTATATTGGCGTTACGCCCGAATCGTTGAGCCGGATTCGCAATCGGCTGCGCTCGACTGGCTAATAGACTTGATGAAATGGGGTACTGTTTGTAGCAAGTCTAATCACTATTAAATTAAAAAAAAATGACGTCTGCTGTCTATACCAAATACGGTACACCCGAAGTAGTAACCATCCAAGAGGTGGATAAACCCACACCCAAGGACAACGAGGTGCTGGTAAAAGTACATGCAACATCTGTCAATCGGACAGATTGCGGTTTTAGAAGCGGCAAGCCCTACATCGTTAGGCTTTTCAGCGGACTGTTAAAACCTACCCAAACGATATTGGGGAGTGATTTTGCGGGTGAAGTCGAAGCCATGGGTGCGGCAGTCCAATCATTCAAAAAAGGTGATTCTGTTTTCGGGTTTCATCCCGATATTTTTGGCGCACACGCCCAGTATTTGTGCCTGCCCGAATCTGCTTCATTCACCAGAAAGCCCGCAAATTTGACTTTTGAAGAAGCGGCTGCCATCTGTGAAGGGGCGCACTATGCTATGAATTATCTGAAAGAAATAGATTTTACACGGCAAAAGAAAATACTCATCAACGGCGCAACGGGGGCCATCGGCAGTGCTGCTGTCCAATTGGCCAAACATTTTGGGGCAGAAGTAACAGCCGTTTGCAACACCAAAAACGTGGCTTTAATAAAATCATTGGGAGCCGATACCATCATTGATTATCAAAAAGAAGATTTTACGCAGTGCGGCAAAATGTTTGATGTCGTACTGGATGCGGTAGGGAAATCTACATTTTTTAAGTGTAAAAAAATACTCAACCCGGGTGGTATCTATTTCTCAACGGAATTTGGCCCTTATTATCAGAACATTGTTTTGCCGTTGTGGACATCTTTGGTTGGAGATAAAAAAATGATGTTTCCAATACCCAGACACAGCAAAAAGGAAGTCACGTTTTTTAAAGAACTGATTGAAAGCGGTCAATATAAACCTGTCATTGACAGGCGTTATCCATTGGAACAAATACAAGAAGCGTATCGCTTTGTTGAAACGGGCGAAAAAACAGGGAGTGTTATCATTACGGTGGCGCATTCGTAAGCAAATGGCGTAAAACCTCTAGGTAAAAGCCTTGTATTCATAAACTTTATTATACCCCGTATAAATACCTGTTTTTTTAAACACGTATTTATACGCTTACTCAGGTCTAATTCGCTCCCGACCTTTGTGGAAATATTTCAATATACATTTATATGATATCATTGTATTCCACATGGTGGGTTAAGCCAGGAAAAGAACAAATTTTGCAGCCAGCACTGGAAAACCTTGCAAGGGATGTAGAAAGACATGAGAAAGGTACTTTGATGTATCTCGTACATGCGCCTCGATATGATTTTCCACCAATAGAAAAAGGCAAAAAAGCCATCATATCTGAGCCTATGGCTCGCCCTGGAACACTTATTTTTGTAGAAAAGTATGAAAGTTGGGAGGCCTTTAAAACTCATTTATATGGCCCTTATTTCAAAGCATTTGTAAAGGAAAACAAATCCCTGTTTGTCCTTGGTCACGATAATGAACCCTTTGTACAGGTGGTGTTTTTGGATGAAGAAACTGGATTTATTCGGAGACAAATTCAGGAATAGTATCAAGATGCTCAATCCCACATAGCCCTCCAAATTTATACCCCATATTTACCCGGTTCCCTTCAAATCCCTTTCTATTCAACCAGATTGGGCAATGCCAATATATTGGGTACAGTAGCAATACGGATGGGGTGCAAATGGAACATAAGAATCAACTATTTCAGCACCTGATTTCACATCAGGAATTACAGTCATGTTTTAATTATTTCAAAATGAAAAATATTTTATGCTTGGTACTACTCGTTACCACTTTTGCTTTTTTTTATTCTTGTGGCCCCAGTAGTCACGATACTTCCGATCAGGTAAAAGCCGCCAATAAAAAGGTATTGGTACTTTCCATTGATGGCGGAGGTATCAAAGGAATACTACCCGCTTATATTTTGACCCAAATTGAACAGGCTATGGATGGCAAGCAGGCCTACCAACTGTTTGATGTCATTGGCGGCACCTCTACAGGTGGCATCATTTCTCTGGGATTAACGACCCCATACGGTACGAATGGCGTCCCAAGAACGGCTACTCAGGTGCTCGACTTTTACATGAAGGACTGCGGAGAAATATTTTATACAAATAGGCAAAAGTATAGTTATTGGCCTCATCCTACATATGGGCCATCCTACTATGCAGATTCTTCAGGCCACGGTGTGGAAGCATTTTTGAGAGATATATTTGGCAACCTGAGTTTGGCAGAGGCTGAACAAATGCTACCAAATAAAAAGGTTAAACAAGTATTTACAACATCATACCTCGTAAATAGCACGGGTGGAAATATCAGTGATCCCAAAATGGGAACTGATTTTGGCCCTTATTTATTCAACTGGTATGATGCTAAAACAAAAGGCCGTCCACAAAATTATTTTCTATGGGAAGCTGCCCGCGCTACCAGTGCTGCGCCTGGGTATTTTCCTCTTGCTAATGTAGGTGGAGGCGCAAATGGCAGGTCACCTGCTGCTGAAAAATGGGCTATTGATGGTGGTGTTATGTCAAATGATCCGGCCATGTGGGCTGTTACTGAATGCTTGAGGACAGGCATAGCAAAGAATATAAATGATATAGTTGTCATTTCGTTGGGTTGTGGCCTTGACAAATTCAATGGTGGTATTAATGTTGACCAGGTAGGAGCAAACGATCAAAAAGGGCAACAATATGGTTTTTGGGGTACTGTCACTTGGGGTTCGCCTGAAATAACTACGAACCTAGCTGGTCAACCACAACTAGTTCCAGCAGCGCTGTCAACGGCGCTATATGCCAACCAATTTGTTCCAGACAATCAACTACAAAGATTGGCCGCCGCTAATACCGGATTTCAATACATCAGGGTTCAGTTAGAATTACCGTCCACTTTGCTTGCCATGGATAATTGCCAAAATACCAGTGCTTTACAATCTTTTGCAAGCAAATATTTTACCGCCCCAGAAGGGCAGGGAAAGTTGCGCGACATTGTAACGGCTATTAAAACCAACTTGTAGATTAAGGTGTGAACCCAGAGATACGTGCTTTCTTTTAAGCAGGTATCTCTGGGTTCTAGCATTTTCTACAACAAATTTCATTCAAAACGTAACCAACTCAATAATGCTGCCAACTAAAAAAGATCTACTCGAAGATCAAAATCCATTGATTGAAAACGTGAGCGCCGACGCGATTCGGTTTCAAATGCCGCAACCGACCAATTACTCGGCATTTCAATCATTACTTTCTGTGCTCAGTCTGGTACTCTTAGGTGGGGTGAGCGTTTATTTGTACCTAAAAATAGAGCATCAGCCCTTATGGGTTACCCTTCCCTTCCTACTTTCCGCATTTGGAGCGGGGTTAGGTGTTGTATTGGAATTGGGGTTGTTGGTGACAGGAACGCCCTTTCAACTGATGCGGAGTCGTTTTACTACTTCCATCGAGATGTTCCGTTTTTTAAACCTTGCGCCGTTGGCCGGGAGTATATTCTTCTTCATTTGCTCATTCGCCATTCAGGATGAGGGGCTTCGCATGGCATTGTTGTATATTTCTGGTTTCATGACATTTGCGCTGGCTCCTGCGCTGTATTATGGCGGCTCAAAAGCCATCCTTCCACTGATCATATTGGCAATTCAGGTCGCTCAACTTGTTATCGTATTAGCATCTGGTATATTGCGAACACCTTATCACTTGGTGGGTATTTTCTTGATTGCTCAGGCTGTGACACAGGCAACGGCATTTATCGTTTCCACGCAAACACCCCTCAAGAGTACTGGTTTTCATGTGCTCAGCACCGCTTCTGGATATTTATTGTTTCTAGCCATCATGGAAGCCTTAAAAATCAATCCAAGAATTATTCAGGAAAAGACCATCGCTGTTACGGCAAATCCGCTCTTTTTTTGGGGTTTTATTGCCGTTTGTATGGCCGGAGTTATGTTTACCATGAAGGCTTCCACTTCGACCTATAATAACTGGCGTTCCAAAGTAAGTAACCTGATCTGGTCACTTCAGTATTTTTTACTGATCAGTGCCAAGCGGTTTCCTATTCCGAAAAATTTAAGTGAATTGTATAAAAACGGTACTCCAGCACCCAGTAAATTAAAGCCTTACTATCAACAACATCCTGAATATTTGCCAGAAGCATTGACGATTCCAGCAGTGGAAAGAATAGAAGGGAATGTAACGGCATTTGGAACATTAGTCAAGAAGGCAAAGAAAGCATTTAAGGTCATCGCCTTGCTGGATCATGTCTTTCCGCAAGCCGACTCCACGATGCCGCTTAAGAGCAAGCCGCGCATGAATATCTGGAGCGATGGCAGCGATATTTATCCGACTATTTTTACTAAAACACTGTTTGGATTCAGCCTTCCCATCAAGCATTTCAAAATAACACCCCCACCTGCTATTGATGCCTTCAAGGAAGGCCAGTTGCTGGCTTATCTTGGAGCATTTGGAATCGCCAACCCATTCTTAAAAAAAGCACCCGATCGTAAAGGTTATTTAATAATGGATTTTCGGTTTCTTGAAAAATATGAAACCAAACCAGATTATGAGCCTTATGGAGGCATTGCTTATTTTAAAGTAAACAGCGAGAAAAAAAGATTGGAACTTACCTCTATAATAACGCCCAGAACCAATACGGAAATAGCAGTAAATCCTATGGATACCTCGTTTAGACGGGCAGAAAGCATGATTCTTGCTTCTATGTACTATCAAGTGATCAGTGGTAAGCATCTATCCGATATTCACATGACCTATAACCTGCTCGAAGTGGTATTACACAATGCTTTTGATGCGCAGGGTCAGTTCAATCATCCGTTAAGAACATTCATGTATTTGCACCTATTTTCGCATGAATTGGCTGAGGAATTGACTACCGAACACTTGGTACAAGATGGTGCTGTTTTCACTCAGATTTTTGCTACTACACATGATGCTTTGATCAATCACCTCACCGATGAGTACCATAATTTTGAATACGCCGATGATGAGGACTTTGAATACCGTGCTGAAATCATGAAAATGAACAATAATGAGATATTACCTAAGGCTTGCATCAATTGGGAATTGGAGTACGCTCATATCTGGCAGTGGTATGCTGATAGCCTAATAAATATTATTTATAAAAATGATGCAGAAGTTCAAAACGATAAATACTTGCAGGATATGCTCCGTGGGTTAAAGGAGGTCTATTTCAATGGATTACCCACCCGTCATGATGACTTACAAACGAGAAAGGGAGTATCACGATGGGCCTCGGATACTATACATCACCTAGTTGTCCGCCATCAGGTATATGGCACTTCTGGCATCAATTCTGCGATGGATCCGCGCATCAGTTCGCCACAAATCCCGAAAGATGGCGGCACCCCTGGCGTGGATGAATGGCGTTCATTTCTCAGCGTGGGCTTAGCAACGGCTTGCTCCCGCTTTACCTTATTGTTAGGGTCAAACGACGAGAAATTCGTGTACTTATTGGACGGTGTTGATGTGAAATACAAAGATAAAATGGCGGTAGTCTTTGAAGGCTTACATGACAAATTGGTGGATTTGGACAAAAAATGGACAAGTAATTCGGAAGAACTGGAGTTCAATTATAATTATTTCCGTGCAGTGCCTTCTGTGATGCGTACAGGGGCAGGTTATTAGATTTTGTAAACAAATAAAATAGGGAAGGGATGTTGTCGTCCCTTCCCTAAAATAGCTCCAGTGGCCACATCAATTTGACAAACTTGCTTGGATAGAAATAAAAGACGAGTCTATTCTTTTGACCACTTGAGGCTAATTGAATTGCTGTAATGAATAGCCTATTCCCACCACTTCTCTTCCGGGAGCGGGGCTTCAATATTCAACACAATCTGCTGAACCGGGTGGATAAATGACATAGATCGGCAATGAAGAGCTATAGAAGCATCAGGCAGGGGCTGGCTCGCTCCGTATTTGAGGTCGCCCAGTATCACACAGCCCATTTCAGCCAATTGCACCCTGATCTGATGCGAACGCCCCGTGAGTGGGTTCACTTTCAGTAAGTAATGCTCGGAGGCGGTGCGTTCTATAAGTTTGTACTCGGTAATACTCTCTTTCGCATCACCATGAGGCTTTAGATAGGCTTTTACTAGATTTTTTTGATCGTCTTTGAGGAGAAAATGCCGCAATGTTCCAGTAGGTACTTCGGGGGCTTTCAGTACAATAGCCAAATAGGTTTTATCTACTTTTTTATTCCGAAACAACTCATTGAGCCGCCCAAGCGCCTTCTCGGTACGCGCAAACAAGACAGCCCCACTAACAGGGCGATCTATACGGTGGACAGGATGGAGATATACCGCCCCAGGTTTGTCATATTGCACCTTAATATAGGCTTTAGCCCAGTCAGTCAGCGTTTCATCGCCAGTTTGGTCGCCTTGTACCAACCAGCCGGCTGGTTTATTTACAGCCAGAATATGGTTGTCTTCATAGATAATAGTTGGTTTCATTAGCCTCGGTCTTCGTTTTTATCTTTTTCCTTTTTCTTTTTGTCCTTGTCGTCGTCTTTATCTTTATCCTTGCCTTTGAAAGGAAAAATCGTCTTCAATAACCCTTTCTTCTCTTTCTTGGTATCATCTGATTTATTATCACCATCCTTCACCATTTCTACTTCTAATTCACCACCAGGGGTTTCTTCTATTGTTTTGGGGCCTCTCCATTTCGCCTCTATCGAATCTCTAAAGGTAGAGTCCTGCATTAAGGTATTGAAAGAATCTGGTTTGATACCGATCCAAGGGTAACAGCCAAGGGCATTGGATACTTCGGGTTTTGGATCTGGGAATTTTTCTTGAACCAACCGCCCTAATTTCTTGTCATTGGCCACTTTGTGCCAAAACCAAGCCACGATAGGCAACGCCATAGCAGAGCCTTGACCGAGCGTCATAGACCTGAATCGCACAGCAGGACTTTCGGCACCTACCCATGCACCTGTCACCATATATGGATTAAAACACATAAACCAACCATCTGAGTTGTTTTGGGTAGTACCAGTTTTACCTGCGAAATCGGAGGTCAACCCATACCCACGACGCATACGCGATCCCGTACCACGGTCTATTACGTTTTGAAGCATTTCTGTCATCAACGAAGCCTGATAAGGAGTCAGTGCTTCTACATTTGGTCCCAGTTTTGGGTTGAGCGAAAGTTCTTTTTTGTAATCATATATGACTACACCATCGCGATTGACGATTTTGAGTACGGTCACCGGATCAGGCCGAACGCCTTTATTGGCAATGGTGCCATATACCTTCATCATATCGTATAGGGATATATCGGCCGCGCCGAGGCTAATCCCGTATTCACGCTTGAGTTTGGTTGTTACGCCCATTTGAGCAGCCAAATCTATGGTTTTTTGAATGCCCACTTTTTCTATAAGTTGAGCCGCCACCACATTCACTGATTTGGTTAAGGCGCCCTCCATGGTGTACCAGCCACCATACCGTTCGTCGGAGTTGTGGGGTTCCCAATCTATTATTTTTTTAATTTGATTTGGGAAATATTGGCAGGGCTTGATACTATCCCTGATGGCTGCTGCATATACAATAGGCTTAAAAGTGGAGCCTACTTGGCGTTTGCTGAGGTTGTGATCAAATTTAAACTGCTTAAAATTAATCCCGCCGACCCAAGCACGTACGTATCCAGTTTTATGATCCATTGCCATGAACCCGCAATTGAGCATCAAGAAATAATACCTAACCGAATCCAAGGGACTCATAGTGGTATCCACTTCCGATCCTCCATTTTTCCAACCGAAAACAGTCATTTTTACCGGTGTTTCGAAGGCTTTCAAGGCCTCTACTTCGCTAAGTCCGGCTTCTTTGTAAGTATCCCAGCGTTGGCTGCGTTTTATTTGTTCTGTGATCCATTTGTCATCGCCCCAAGCCTTTTCTTGTTTGTAGTTTTTCCAGTGCTGATTAAACTGTTTTTGCAGGTCACCCATGTGCTTTTGCACGGCCTCTTCTGCATATTGCTGCATTTTACTGTGTACAGTAGTATATATTTTTAGGCCATCAGTGTAAAGATTGTACTTCGCACCATTTTCTTTCCTATACTTCTCTAGCAAATCGGGCATAACATCAGTACGCAGGTATTCCCTGAAATAAGTCCCCAATCCATCATTATTGCTATCCACATTGTAGCGTTTGGCACCCACGGGTTTCTTACTCAAGTCTTCAAATTCTTTTTCTGTCATGTGCCCATTGTTTACCATTTGGCGCATCACGATATTCCTTCTTTTCTTGGCATTTTCAGGGTTTCGCACTGGATTGTAAAGGGTAGAACCTTTGAGCATACCGACCAGCGCAGAGGCTTGATCCACCGATAGATCCTTGGGTTTTTTATTGAAATACTGTCGAGATGCCACATTGATACCAAATATTTCACCTCCAAACGGAACTGTATTTAGGTAAAGACTTAGCAATTCGGGCTTGGTATAAACTTGTTCTAGGCGTACTGAGATAAAGTTTTCCCGTATTTTGCTCACGATAATCCCCAAGCCAGGAACCACATATTCTTTGCGGGGATAAAGATTTTTGGCCAATTGTTGGCTGAGCGTCGAGCCGCCGCCCAGTTCTTTTTTGCCAGAAAGCATACCATACCCTACGCGTACCCAACTTTGAAGGTCAATACCACTGTGTTCAAGAAAACGGCGGTCTTCTGTAGCAATAAGCGCATTGATGATATGATCTGAAACATTATCCAAAGAGATAGCCGTCCTGTTTTCAATAAAATATTTACCGATCATGATACTATCCACCGAGTAAATTTCGGTAGAGTTGGCTGTTTCCACATTCTTTAGTTCCTCATTGGTTGGCAGGCTTCCAAATACGCCAACCCAAACACCCAAAACCAAGACCAACAAGGTGTTAAATCCCCACTTGAAAAGAGTCCCAATCCAACCTAAAATCCCTCCGATTAGAGGAAATTTAGTTTTGAAGTTGCCCCACTGCGTCCTTACAGGTGCCGTAAAGCCCATCCAAGCATTGGTAAGGGGAGAAAAAAGCATCCTAACCGGAGCCGTTATTTTTGCCCAAAGCATAGCAATGGGAGCGAGCAATACACCAAACCAGTTGGCGATGACGCGAATTTTATGGGTAATATTTTGAATAAAATTGCTCATAGTAATTGAAAATCAATGATTTACACCAGATTTTCATCAATAAATGTGTTTTAGAACGTGCGAAGGTAGAGAAAAAGGAATTGCCAGAGGATTAATTCTTTTTATTATTTCGTGTCCTTGAAAAAGATCTTTAAAAGTCTCTAAAAAAACCGATAATTTTGCGGCTCAATAAATATCAATACAATGAACATAGCAGTTGCTGAAAAAAAACTTGAGAAGGTTGGATTTTTAGACTTGGAGGTTGACCCAACCTTAGACCTCGTTGCGGAAATCAATCGCTTGAAGAAAGAAAAAAACGCCGTTATTCTAGCGCATTACTATCAAGATTCTGATATTCAGGATGTTGCCGATTATATAGGGGACTCTTTGGGTTTGTCTCAAGAAGCGGCTAAGACCAAAGCCGATATCATTGTTTTTGCGGGGGTACATTTCATGGCCGAAACGGCTAAGATGTTGTCGCCCCATAAAAAAGTGTTACTACCCGATTTAAAAGCAGGTTGTTCGTTGGCTGATTCATGCCCGCCAGCCTTGTTCAAAAAATTCAAAGAGAAATACCCCGATCACATCGTGGTGAGTTACATCAACTGTACGGCTGAACTCAAAACCCTCACTGATATTTGCTGTACCAGTACCAATGCTGTCCAGATCATAGAAAGTATTCCCAAGGATCAGCCTATTATTTTTGCTCCAGATAAAAACCTAGGTGCCTATTTGATCAAAAAAACGGGCCGCGACATGGTGCTCTGGAACGGGGCTTGTATGGTGCATGAAATATTCAGCCATGAGCGCATTGTCAAATTGCAACAGCGACACCCCAATGCTAAGTTTATAGCGCATCCGGAGTGCGAAGCCCACATATTGGATATGGCCGATTATATAGGCAGTACTACTGGTTTGTTAAAATACACGATCAATGACCCTTGCAACGAATTCATTGTGGCCACAGAATCGGGTATATTGCACCAAATGCAAAAGTCAAGCCCTCACAAGACCTTTATCCCAGCACCGCCCAACAACAATTGTGCTTGCAATGACTGCCCGCATATGAAATTGAATACGCTGGAAAAACTCTATCTGTGTATGCAGTATGAATTGCCAGAAGTATTACTTCAAGATTGGGTGATCAATAAAGGTCGCGCTTCTATTGATCGCATGTTGGAGGTTTCCGCAAAAGCGGGTCTGATTAGTTGAACCAAGCATTTACATGAATTTCTCGTCCAAACTTATTGAGCAGGCAGTAGATGCCTTTGCCAGCCTACCAGGCATAGGCCGTAAAACGGCATTGCGCCTTGTATTGCACTTGCTAAAACAAGATAAATCTTTCACAGAACAGTATGCCGCAGCCTTGGTGCATATGCGCGAAGGTATCAAAGACTGCAAAACCTGTCACAACCTTGCCGATGAAGACACTTGCCAAATTTGTGGTGACCGCCGCCGCGATCGCTCGGTGATCTGCGTGGTAGAAACCGTGCGTGACCTCATGGCAATAGAGGATACCAACCAATTTAGGGGTCTATACCACGTACTAGGTGGCATTATTTCGCCCATTGAAGGCATTGGCCCAAGCGATCTTAACATTGATACATTGGCTCAACGAGTGGCCTTGGGAGAAATAAAAGAAATAATTATGGCCATCAGCCCAACCATTGAGGGCGAAACTACGATCTATTATATATCGAAGAAACTACAGGGCACTTCCGTGAACGTTAGTACCATTGCTAGGGGCGTATCTTTTGGCGGTGATCTCGAATATGCAGACGAAATGACACTCGGAAGGTCAATAGTATCTAGGATTCCGTACCATAGTTAAAAATTTGGCGAAATATTATTTGAATTTGGTCTATTTTATTAGCAATATAGAATGTTAATACGCCGTTATTGGTCGGTTTTCATAATATAGTTTGGTTTCACTGTTATACCTTTGCTCCTTGAAATTATTATAATATGAAACAGTCAACGATTTCAAATCCTATTTCTATTCAAGGGGTTGGGCTTCATACTGGAAAAAGTGTTACACTGACGTTTAAACCGGCGGTAGCCAATTCAGGCTATCGGTTTCAGCGCGTTGATCTGCCAGAAGAGCCTATCATTGCAGCAGATGTCAAATTAGTGGTATCTACCAATAGAAGTACGACCCTCAAAAATGGAGAAGCACAAGTATCTACGGTAGAACATGTGCTTTCTGCATTGGCTGGCTTGCAGATAGACAACGTCTTGATGGAGATAGATGGCCCTGAGATGCCGATCATGGATGGCACATCTCTGCCTTTCGTAGAGGCGCTGAACAGTGTAGGACGTGAAACATTGGAGGCCGAACGCGAGTATTTTGTGATCACTGAACCGATTTCATACAAAGATGAGGTAACAGGAACCGAATTATTGGCATTGCCAAACGATCATTTTGAGGCAACCGTAATGATTGATTTTAAGTCAAAGGTGTTATTGCAGCAATATGCTTCGCTCGACAGCCTTGATAATTATCAGTCGGAAATAGCACCATGCCGCACTTTTGTGTTTTTGCACGAGTTGGAAAAACTACTCGAACTGGGGCTAATAAAAGGTGGCGATTTGGATAATGCCATTGTGATTGCCGACCGCGAAATGGAACAGGAGGAATTGGATATTTTGGCTAAAAAACTCAACAAGCCATCCATCACGGTGGATACAGCAGGGGTTTTGAATACTATAAAACTTCATTTTCAGAATGAACCTGCCCGGCACAAGTTATTGGACGTAGTAGGCGATTTGGCCTTGGTTGGAAAACCAATATTGGGTAAAATAGTGGCCAGCAAACCGGGGCATACTGCAAATGTAGAATTTGCAAAGATCCTTAAAAAGCGCATGTTGGAACAACGACGGTTGGTGGGCGTTCCAAAATATGACCCTGATAAAGAGCCAGTGTATGATATCAACGGAGTGATGAATCTTTTGCCTCATCGGTATCCGTTTTTATTGGTTGATAAAATCATTGAAATCAGCGAGCAGCATGTGGTAGGTATCAAAAATATCACGATGAATGAGGCCTTTTTTCAAGGACATTTTCCGGGCAATCCAGTATTTCCTGGTGTGTTACAAATAGAGGCCATGGCACAGACAGGCGGCATTTTGGCACTCCACAACGTTCAAGATAAAGGGAATTGGGATACATACTTCTTAAAAATAGATCATACTAAATTTAAAGCCAAAGTAAGCCCCGGTGACACCCTAATACTTAAATTAGAACTGATAGAACCTATTCGTAGGGGAATTGTTCATATGCAAGGTACAGCCTATGTAGGCAGTAAGATAGTTTCAGAAGGAGAACTCACGGCACAAATAGTACGCCGTAAAACAGAAAACCTATAATCCATTAATTCTTAGTCTCAAAGCCAAGCAACTAACATTTTATTCGATGAGCAACTCAAATAGTCTTAGTTTTATTGATCCCAACGCCAAGATAGGGAAAAACGTCCGCATTGATCCTTTTACTGTAATAGAAGGCGATGTGGTGATTGGCGATAATTGTCACATACATAATGGAGTAACCATTTATGATGGTGCTCGTATTGGCAACAACTGCAAAATATACCCTGGAGCCATCATTAGCAGTGCTCCACAAGATTTAAAATATGGTGGCGAAAAAACCCAATTGGTATTGGGCAATAACGTTGTCGTGCGTGAATATTGTACCCTCAACAGGGGCACTAAGGCCGCAGGAATGACCAAAATCGGGGATAATTCATTGCTAATGGCCTATGTGCACGTAGCACATGATTGCATTATAGGAGAACGCTGCGTATTGGCCAACAATGTAACCTTGGCTGGCCATATTGAAATAGGCGATTATGCTACCTTAGGTGGCCTATCGGCTGTGCACCAATTTGTGAAAATAGGAGAACATGCCATGATCGGTGGGGGCTCTTTGGTTCGTAAAGATGTGCCTCCATTTGTGACTGCCGCCCGTGAGCCGCTGTCATATGCAGGGGTCAATTCTACCGGTTTGCGCCGTCGTGGATTTAGCAATGATGAAATACACCATATCGAAGATATTTACCGGATTCTTTTTGCCAAAGGTTTCTCTACCCGAAAAGCCTTGAGTATTGTGGAAGAGGAAATTATACCAACGGTACACCGTGCCCGCATCCTTGAGTTTGCGCGTACTGCCGAACGTGGCTTGATTAAAGGTTTCAGGACAGTTACTGGCTCTACGACCAAGGTACTGGAAATGGTTTAGGGTGATTATTTCATCGTGCTGCAAAAAAGGCAACTCCGAGTGATCTTGGGGTTGCCCTTTTTTTTGCTTATGCTGCAATATTAGAATTTCATTAAAACTGCATTTTAGAGCAACTTTTTAGATAACCAACGGTTTCAGTCATAGAAAAAAAGTCTAACACATTGAGTTCACAAACCCTTACGCCCCTGCAACGGTTGGGGCGGCTACTGCTGAGATACCGTAAAGAGATACGGTTTATTATTCTATATTCGGTTGTGGCCGGCCTTATCAACCTTTCCTTACCCTTGGGTATTCAGGCCATTATTGGCCTTATAGCAGGCGGAGCCATCTCGGCCTCTTGGGGTGTTTTGGTTCTTTTTGTACTGGTGGGAGCCTTGCTGGTGGGTTTATTGAGGCTCATGCAACTTTCCATCATGGAGTTCATACAACGCCGCATTTTTGCCGATGCGGCTGCGGAGTTTGCGATGCGTTTTCCGAGGTTGCATATAGAGCAATTACAGCGGGAGCATATCCCTGAGTTGGCCAACCGTTTCTTCGATACCTTGACCCTTCAAAAAGGATTGCCCAAACTATTGATTGATGGAAGCGGTGCCGTACTGCAAATCCTGTTTTGCTTGTTATTGTTGTCGTTTTACCACCCCATTTTTGTAACATTCTCCTTGATCCTGTTTTTTGCACTATCCATTTTATTTTGGATCACGGCTCCCAAAGGGATGGAAACAAGCCTGCAAGAATCGAAATATAAATATAAAATCGTATATTGGTTAGAGGAACTAGGTCGGGTTGTTGTAACATTCAAATTGGCTGGAGACAATAATTTTCCGGTACAACGCACCGATCAACTAACGGTGGAGTACCTCAATGCGCGCACCAAGCATTGGCGTATTTTGATGGTGCAGTTTATTAGCGGAATCGTTTTTAAAATCATGATTTTAGGTAGTTTCCTCATCATTGGAAGCCTTTTGGTGATGGAAAATGAACTCAATTTAGGACAATTTGTGGCATCCGAACTATTGGTGTTGTACATCATAGAGTCGGTAGAAAAACTGATCCTACTGCACGAAACTGGCTACGATGTACTGACTTCATTAGAGAAAATAGGGCAGGTGATGGATCTCCCCATAGAGCGGGAAGATGGGATCAGGGTAGAAGAATTCTGTGAGTCGCAACAAGCCATTGGGATAGAAATGCGCAACCTATCGTATAGTTTCGATGGTGATAAGACGAGGGTGCTGGACGATATTAACCTTAAAATAGAACCGGGTGAAAGGGTGGTCGTAGCAGGGTACGATGCATCAGGCAAAAGTACCCTCTTACAAATAGTGTCAGTGCTCAAGCGTGATTTTATAGGAACTTTACTTTTCAATGGTTTGCCTAAGCAAAATCTGCATTTGCGCAGCCTTAGAGAACACATCGGCGATGTCTCGTCGCAAGAAGACTTATTCAAAGGTACGATCCGTGAAAATATTACGTTGGGTAATGCTCAAGTAAACCTTAAAAAAGTACTGGAAGTCATCGAAACCGTTGGCCTGCAAGGGTTTATTAGAGATAAGCCAGGGGGGCTCGAAACGGAAATATTGCCCGGAGGGAAGAATACTCCCCGTAGTATTATATCTAAAATATTGGTTGCTAGGGCTTTGTGTATCAACCCTAAACTCTTGGCGATGGAAGAACCCCTTGGCCATATCGCATTCCAAGATCGGCAGCGGATAGCCCGGCATATCACTGATAAGAGCCAACCTTGGACTTTAGTTTGTATCACCACCGATTCCATGTTGGCCTCCATGTGCGACCGCATAGTGGTACTAAAAAGAGGGAAAATAGTAGCCATCGGCAATTATGATGAGATACGTGCTACCGAACATTTTGATAAAATATTTAAATAGCCTAATGCTAAATATATCTGAAAATATACTGCCCAATTTAAGTGACCTCGATGGACTGAAAAGCCAAAATCAGTTAAAAATGCCCCGTGGCCACCTTAGGTTTCGGAATTTTTTAATCATTCTACTTGGCACATTCATCATTTTTATGCTCCTCCCTTGGACCCAAACGGTGCGTGGTGATGGAAGGGTTACCACCTTGCGACCCGAACAACGGCCTCAAGTGCTGCCTGCCACCATATCGGGACGGATAGAGCGTTGGTACGTGATGGAGGGTCAGGCGGTCAAAAAAGGGGACACTATTGTACATATATCAGAGGTGAAATCTGATTATTTTGACCCCAAACTAGTGGAGCGCACTGGAAATCAAGTGACGGCCAAACAAAGTGCGATTGTTGCTTACGGCGATAAAATAGGAGCCTTGGATAATCAAATGACGGCAATGCGCCAAGAGTTGGATAGCAAAATGGCTCAAATTCGCTTGAAAATCATACAAACGCGCTTGAAAATTGAGAATGACAGCATCAAGATAATACAAGCGAAGGTGGATATCCAAATCGCTCAGCGGCAATATAACCGAACGGATAGCCTCTTACGAAAAGGGATCAAATCGGTTGCGGAACTGGAGGATAAGCGACTTAAACTTCAAGAAACAGAGACCAAATTGGTAGCGGCGATCAATGGTTTTGAAAGCAGTAAAAATGATCTTAGTATTTATCAAACCGAACAGCGATTGGTACAAAATGAATTGGCCAATAAGATCGCAAAGGCGCAAAGCGATCAGTTCAGCACGCGCTCTGATCAATTGGAGGCCGATGTATCCATGAATAAATTGATGATTGCCAAAGAAAACTACTCATTGCGGTCGGCATTTTACTACATCATAGCCCCGCAAGATGGCTATATCGTGAAGGCTCTCAGACCCGGTATCGGCGAGATGCTTAAAGAGGGCGACCCTGTGGTGAGTATCCAACCTGCCGATTACGAATTGGCAGTGGAGATGTACGTCCGTCCCATGGATTTGCCTTTGCTTCAGACCGGACAAACCATCCGGTTTCTGTTTGACGGATGGCCATCTATATTCTTCAGCGGATGGCCCGGTGTATCTACTGGCACATTTGGAGGCACAGTGGTTGCCGTGGATAGAAATATCAGTAGCAATGGAAAATTTAGGATTTTGGTGGCACCCAAATCGGGCGATCACCCTTGGCCTGATGCTTTGCAACCCGGCGGTGGGGCTCAAGGTATTGCCTTGCTGAAAAACGTGCAGGTCTGGTACGAACTGTGGCGGGTACTCAATGGATTTCCTCCCGATAGGTATCAGGAGGCCCAACCAGGAGATAAAAATAACAAGAGTTCTTCCAAGAAATGATTAGAAAAATCGCAATTTTAGCACTGTTTTTAGGATCGTACGGACTCGCAGCACAAAACGGCGCAGCCTTGGAGTGGACGCAGGTACGAACCAATATTCTCCAAAATCATCCGTTTGCCAATCAGGCTTTTTTGTTGGAGAAGTCAGCGGCGGCAGCATTGTTGAGCGCGAAAGGGGGGTTTGATCCCAAAACTTTTACGACGTATAGCGCTAAAGATTTTAAAGGCAAACACTATTATAGTTTCACCGAAGCGGGCGTTAAAGTGCCCACTTGGGCTGGTATAGAAATGAAAGGGGCTTACAATATTGCTAGGGGTAATTTTTTGAATTCGGAACGTGAAATACCTGCCAACGGTCAGGCTTCGTTGGGTATTCATTGGACATTAGGTCAAGGCTTGGTCTTAGACGACCGCCGTGCCAACCTACGCCGTGCCAATATCGGTATAGATCAAAATGATGCGGAACAAGAAAACATGTTGAATGTACTGGTGTATGAAGGCGTTAAATCATACTGGAACTGGGTGCTGTTTGAAAACCAATTAGTGGTCACCACAGAAGCCCAAAGGCAGGCCACCTTGAGGCTCATTGCGGTCCGAGAAAGTTATTTGGAAGGTGATAAACCCGCTATGGATACTTTGGAAGCATATATCCAATTACAAAATCGGCAACTTGACCGTAATTTTGCCTTGACCGACGCTCAAAATGCTAAAATCGCGCTTCAATTCTATTACTGGTCTGATGCTCAAGCACCGATTGATACTGCTTTGTTTGGCAACGCGCCCTTGCTGGTGCTGACACTTTACACCAATATACCCAATATAGATTCTTTGGTGACCGAGGCAATGCTTCAACATCCGGATTTGCGGATTTATAATGCAGATTTGCGGTTGCTGGACATTGAAAAGCGATTGAAATTTGAAAAAACCAAACCCGTATTTGATTTAAATTACAATATTTTAGGGGCTGGATGGTCGTTTTTTCCGACGGGGGGAGTGGCTGGAGCGGGTGTTCTTGCCAATGACTTGAAATGGGGCATTGATTTTAGTTATCCGATCCCGAACCGTAAAGCCCGGGGTGATTTGCAGATGACAAAGATCAAAATAGATCAAACCAACCTAAAAGTGTTGGAAAAACGCCAGTCTATCGAAAATAAGATACGGCAGTATGGGAATGAATTGGGCATGTTGTCTCGGCAAATTGCCGTTTATCGCTCCTTGGTGGACAATTACAAATTGCTTTTAGACGCAGAAAATACCAAATTTGTCCTCGGCGAAAGTTCTATCTTCTTGATCAATACCCGCGAGCAAAAATGGCTGGAATCGCAAGTAAAATACTTGAAATTGCTTTCCGAATTTCGTAAAACGGAAGCGGCTTTGCGGTGGGCATCAGGTATTAGATAGGGTGTTATTTTGATACCCATCGCATAATAGTTTCCAACGGCCCATGGGTAAACCACTTGCGCCAAACCACGCTAAAAATCACACATATTATAAAAAAAGAGGCCGCAAACGAGAGGACGTATAGTGGTGAACTCGGTACTTCTTCTTCTAGGAGGCCAGTGTAGTGTTTGCCAGTCATGGTAGCAAACAATATCATGCCCAGCGTAATATGGATGACGTAATGCGAGAGGGTCATTTGACCCGTTTTGGCCAAACTCTTCACCAACCAACTCCCTGCAAAACGCTCTCCAATCACCATGCAAATCGGGATCACCATCAAGGCAAACCCAGCGGTAATCATCATAAAGGGCAAATAGGCCGGGAAGTATTCGCTCATGGTATAATAAGTCAAGAATTCGCTCAAATGCCCCCCTCGAGCCAATAACCTCAATCCTTCAAACAATACAAAAAGGAGGAGCCCAATGAGGAATATATTCCGTTTGGTGGCCTTGGGCTGCCAATCTAAACGCCCAAGGTACATACCCACCAAAAAGTAGGCAATCCAAGGGAAAATAGCATTCCAGCCATTGTATAAGGTGTTTCTAAGGAAGCCCAAGGGTGTCCAGAAGTCGGCATATCCTGCGGTTTCAAAATTCCAACTTGTGTCAATGGGGATTACCCAAAGGAGGCCATGAAAAATGGCAATGGCAGCGGCAGCAGCCCATAGAAAATATCGCTTGGGGATAAAGAGTAGGAAGGCAGCAATGTGCATATAGCCTCCATAAAAGTGTAAAATATCGCCCGGCCACCAAGAGAACAGCAACAAGCCCATCGCCACCAAAAACCAAGATCGTTTGATAATAATGGTTTTCAACCGTTGCTTATCGGCTTGGCTGTATTCGCTCCTGTTGGTCATGAGTGAAACCCCCATACCGGCTAAAATAATAAAAATGGAGGTGGAATTTCCCGTAAAAAGTTTCACGAAATTACCGGCCGGTGTTTCATCTCGAAAAGAGCCAAAACAGAAATTAAAATTTACGATGAACATGCCAAAAATGGCATAGGCTCTCGCCAAGTCAAAACCAATAATTCTTGGTGTCATGTTATTATTTGTCTGTTCCTAATAAATTGGTTTTTAGGCTGTAAAAGTATCATTTTAGATGCCTGCCCATTGCAGCCAATCAGCAACCATCGCAATAATCCAATAAAAAAGAGCCATTTCGATCGCTCGGAATGGCTCTTTTTGTGGTGGGCCCGGCAGGAATTGAACCCGCGACCATCTGATTATGAGTCAGCCGCTCTAACCAACTGAGCTACGGGCCCTTGAAGGAATTGAGCAATGATAGATTGGTAAAATATTCTACCTTTGCGACACCTTTTTTTCAAGAACGGCGCAAAGGTAAAATAAATTCCATGAATCCAAAAAAATACTGAAAAGTTTATGAATCAATTGTTTTATACCCCCAGAATACAAGACGGACTGGCTACCTTAGACGAGGAGGAAAGCCGACACCTGATCATGGTCATGCGCCGAAAGGTGGGCGATCGGCTTTGGGTGACGGATGGACTGGGGCGTTATTATGAAGCAGAAATCGCGGAAACTGGCAAGAAAAATGCTTTTGTGAGGATTATTGCCGAAAAAGGTCAGGAAACAGTGCCTGCCTTTAGCCTACATGTGGCCATAGCACCCACGAAGCAAATGGATCGTTTGGAATGGTTTGTAGAAAAAGCCACAGAAATAGGAATAAATGAGATAACCCCCTTGATTTGCCAGCGTTCAGAGCGCGATAAGTTGCGCATAGACCGACTGCAAAAAGTGGCGCTTTCGGCCATGAAACAATCACTGAGGGCTAGATTGCCCCAAATAAATGAACCCACCCCTTGTAAGGCTTTCATCAAATCGGCCGAGGCAGATCAGAAATACATACCTTGGTGTGCGGATTCACCGCAGCCACACCTCCAACATTTGCTCAAACCAATGGGGCGTATCCTGATTATGATCGGCCCAGAGGGCGATTTCAGTACCGATGAGGTGACCTTGGCTCAACAACACGGCTTTTTGCCCGTCAGCCTCGGCGCGGCGCGACTGCGCACCGAGACGGCGGCATTATATGCCGTCAATGCCGTTCAGTTGGCGGGGGAAGCGTTGAATGTGCTGAATCCGATTCCTCATTTTTGAGTGGCTACACTTTTTTGACGAAAAAGTGGCAAAAGATGAAAGGCATGTAGTGATTTTGGATTGTGAGTACTAATTGTCATATTTCATAATCAAAATACGAATAAAAAACTTCCCCCCTTCCACTTGATTCTGGCCTCGAAAATAGAGGCCATTATTTAATTTCTGTCAATTATTTTACCGCTCCTTAGTGCAAAAATCCTCTTACAATATGCTCAACAACTATCTACAACTAGCCCTCCGAAAACTCTCCAAACACCGCGACTACGCATTCCTGAACGTATTAGGTTTGGGCTTGAGCGTGGCCTGTGGAATCTTGATTTTTATGCACGTTCGCCACCATTTGAGTTTTGATGACTACCACCAAAACGCCGACCGAATTGCCCGGATCGTGATGGACATAAAAACGGAAAAAACCATGCGTTTTGCGGGTGTACCGACCCCAATGGCCAAAACCTTGCGCGAGGAGTATCCAATTTTTGAAAAAACAGCCATTTGCGCCGCCCAAGACGTGTCAGTCATCAGCGTTGCGAATACTACAGGTGGCACAGACAAATTCAACGCCGAAAAAATCATGGCTTGGACAGAACCCAATTTGCTCGAAATACTTGACTTGCCTTTGGTTCGCGGCGACGTACAAGCCTTGCGCGAACCCAATACTGCTTTGATTACCGAAAAATTGGCGCAGACATACTTCGGAAACACCGAACCCCTCGGCAAAATCTTCCGCGTGAACAACGAGATAGACCTGCGCGTCATCGGAATCCTCCAAAATCTCCCTGAAAATACGGACTACACCAAGCAAATACTTGGGTCTTGGGCAACGGTCGCTACCAACCCAGACTACATCAGGGGCGTAGGCTCTTGGTCGAGCGGAAGCGGTGGCAACCATTGTTTTGTGCGCCTCCAACATGGGCATAACTGGGCCGAAACCGCTCCGATCATGGCTGAAATCGCTCAGAAACACCCGCACCGCAACGGGGCGGACTTCTTTCAATACAAAGCAATGCCCTTGGTTGGCCTGCATTTTGATGACCAATATGGCTTTAAGATGAACCGCCAAAGCCTGTGGGTCATCACCTTGATCGGCCTGTTTTTATTGATCACAGGTTGCGTCAATTTCATCAACATGGCCACTGCCCAAGCACTCGACCGCAGCCGCGAAGTGGGCATCCGCAAGTCGCTCGGCAGCACCCGCGACCAACTGTTTTGGCAATTCATATTCGAGACGGGGATTATCGTGGCCGCTTCCTTGGTCGTAGGTTTTCTGTTAGCCTATGCGGCTTTGCCGCTTTTGAATACTTGGATGAACCAAACGCTACGATTTTCGGGGTCAACAGCCTGGGCATTGGTTGGTTTTGCAGCCATATTGGGCATTAGCCTGACTTTTTTGTCAGGTTTTTATCCTGGTTGGATCCTAGCACGGTTCAATCCAGTGGCCTCCATGCACGGCGTGGTGGAAATGCCAAGGGCGGGCGGTTTTCCAATCCGAAAAACGCTGGTGACGACCCAATTTTTCATATCCCAAATCCTTATCATTGGTGCAGTGGTCGTGACGGCGCAAATGAAATTTGCGCAGGATGCCGTCTGGGGTTATCGTCCAGGGGAAGTACTGACGCTGCCCGTGCCAGATCCCGCCCAAAAGAACAACCTCCAACAACAACTCACCCAACTCGCGGGTATAAACAGTATTTCACTTTGCGAACATCCGCCAGCCACCAATCGCGATAACTTTGCCAATGTCATTTTTGATAACCGCAAAGATGCCGAACAATGGCTGACCAGTAATAAACCCGTGGATGCGCGATATTTTGAGACGTTTGGGCTGCAATTGGTGGCAGGACGCAACCTACAACCCAGCGATACCATCCGCGAATTTGTGGTCAACGAAACATTCGTCAAAAAACTAAATCTAAGATCTTCCGAGGACATTGTGGGCAAAATGGCCACCATTGACGGTGTTCTAGGGCCCATCGTGGGCGTTGTCCGCGATTTTCACCACAGTGATTTGTCCAAGCCGATTGAACCAGTTGCCTTTGGCACTGATGCAATACGCTACTCCACTTGTGCCATCCAACTCGCGCCCGGAAACCCAACTGCTGCCTTGACACAAATCCAAAAAACGTGGGAGACTTTGTTTCCCAACAACTATTACGAACACAAATTCATGGATGAACGCATCGAGGATTTCCTGAAAACAGAAACGATGGTCTTGCGCCTCGTGCGCACTTTCGCGGGGATCGCTATTTTTATCGGCTGCCTTGGTTTGTACGGTTTGGCAACCTTCATGGTTGCCCGCAAACGCAAAGAAGTGGGCATTCGCAAAACCCTCGGCGCGAGTATCACTGGCCTCCTGTGGCTATTTGGGAAAGAATACGCGGTGCTGATCGGATTGGCATTTTTGCTTGCTGCACCTGTGGGTTGGTGGGCCACGCATCAGTGGTTGCAAGATTTTGCCTATCGGGCTCCAATCGGAGCGGGAGTGTTTTTCATTGCGCTATTGGCAACGGTCGTGATTGCGACCATGACTGTGGGAGTCCAGAGTGTGCGAGCGGCATTGGCCGATCCTGTTGAGAGCCTGCGCAGCGAATAAGTAGTGAAATCCCGATTTTTTTCGGGATGAAGTCACCCTGGTCAGAGTGATGAAATCCATATGCCAAGATTTCGGAAGTTCTAAAAACTTCCGAAATCTAACGGCTCAAAACCAAAAATAAAATTTGGCAAGCGGACTCTGATTAGTTACCTTCAAAATGATCTTTCACCTTAGCCACCATCTGGTTGACACTAATCTTATCAGAAGTGCCCAACACAATGTCTTTTGAAGCAAAATGTTGGTTATCTTCAAGGGCATTTTTAAATTCCTCCTGTGCTTTCCCAGGGCCGAATATAAAAATGGAATGATCTTGATCTATTTCATCGGCAATAGCCTTGAAATATTTCTTTAGTTCAGACTTATCCTTTGATAACTCCACTCTTTCGTTTTTGTAATTGTCATCTTCATGTCCATCGCGCTCGATTTTTTTGAGTACGGCATAATCCGCACCTGTTGTTCTGTTATCGGTACTGATGATGAACGCGTGTTGGAAATCCATCCATACACCCACTACTTTTTTTCCTTGATATTTCATATTTATTGCTTTCTGCAAAGGTAGGGAGATTATCTTTAAACTTAGAAATCTTTTATTTTATCCCAACCAAGGGCTTTTCAATGTTTTTAAGACATGGATAGTAATCCACTTAGACTGGAAGAGTTGATTGAATTGGAGATTTCCAATTTAAATCTGACCAATACCGTATAGCGAGTAAGAATTGCGAAAAGTATTGATCCATTCACCAAACGTCGGTCGAATCGTGTGATTGGTTAAATATATTGACGTTTTCATTCTTATAAAAGTATTTAGCGGAGAATCAACCAAATAATTGTCACCCAAACCCCAATGAAAAAAAGTCCAAAAAAGAATTCATTGAGATTCTGTTTTAAATTTTTTTGGATGAAAAAATGATAAGATGCCCAGCCTATAAAAGCGATGATGAGGCCTGTGGCTATGAAAAACTTTGAAAACATTATATTTAAATTTTAAGCATAAATAAATTGATGCTTTGCAAGGGTGTAGGCTGATGGGGCAGGCTGCGAGTTCAGCAAGTGGTTCAAAATGTTTTAGACAATCGAACTGAATTAAAATCATTTGAAAACTCTCAGTGGAATACTCAAACCAAAAACATATTCCCATTTTGGTGGATTAATTTCGAGACCTGGAATCTCAAATTGTACGCCTTTGGCGAGTCTATATTTTACCTCAACGGACATAAAACCCCAATTTTGAAACCCGAAATTAGCCCTGACACCCAATTTCGCAACCTTATGAGATATTCCATTTATTTTGTTTTTTTGAGTATAGCCTTGTACACTATGAAATACATAAGGGCGGGGAACAGCAACGGAATCAGCCACGGTTATACTTCCTTTCTCTACGGAGAGTTCAAGTAAAGCACGAATCTCAAAAATTGTAACCGGATCATCCATGTAAAATAAAAATGGACAAATACTAAGTGCAATGTTTGACATTTCGACCTTGTCTAAATATGGAAATACAAAAGGATCGAAAGTAGCAACCAAAATTTTTGAATACCGAATATATCCCCAGTTTGAAGAAACCCCAATCCCCAAAATACTTGGAGAAGAAAAATTAGTTCGAGAATAACTCACCCCTAAAATATGTTGCACCTCAGAAGCGTCAAAATATTGTGAAAGTGAACCCAAACCGCCAAAATTTCCTTCTATACTTGGGCTAGAAATTTTGTGGAAGCCAAATTTATAGTGCACTGTCGTATCAACACTTGGCTGTTGCAATACCATTTTCTGGCAAAAGAGGAGGCTTGGAATTAAGGTAAAAAGAAATAACAATACTTTTTTCATAACAAATTGACTTTATTTGCATTAAAATTGGTGAAAAGATAAATTTTAAATATGGCTTACGCACACCCTCCTTATTATTCTTTATCCTTCACAAATTGCTCGATTTCCCCTGCGGTATTTGAGTTTTCCAACGGGAACATCCGCATGGCCATGAGTTCCTTGATTTGGCGTTTTTGGCCATCTGTAGAGCCATCAAAAAAAAGCATATTGCCTTTGCCTTCCTTTGCAATAAAACGCATGGACTCTAACCACATACTGAAAAGCACGAAGGAGGGATCCAACCCGGCAGCATTGATTTCCTTGGCTGCCTTCGAGATGCCACGCGCCACTTCTTCTCGGAAAAGCGCGGTGCCTTGCCCGCGCAACTGCGATGCTTCGCGCTCGGCTTCGGCCTCTTTCACCTTGACGATGCGGGTGGCCTCGCCTTGGTTGTGGGCGGCTTGGAGCAGGTTGTTGGAGGCGACGACCTCGGCCATGCTACGTACGATAGTTTCATCAAAACTGATCTCATTGATTTGCAGGTCAATCAGCCGAAAGCCCCAATCCAAGAGTGTGCTGTCCAAGTGAATTTTGACGTGCATCACGAGTTCTTCGCGGATGGCAAGCACTTCTTCCTGCTTTTTATTCGCCACATAAGCGCGGACGGTGCCTTCAATCGAGCGGGCAAGCGTTTGGCTAAAACTGCTTTGGGTTTCAAATTTAAAGGCCACGTTTTTGATTGTATTTTCCGTGACATCGTGTACGGCATACAAGAAAAGGGTCTTGAAATACACATTGGCCTGATCAAGCGTAATGGCTTGAAAAGCCAACTCTTTTGATCTGTTTTGAATGCTGACCCGATTGACAATCACTTCTAAAAAGGGAATTTTAAAGGAAAGCCCGGGGTGCAGCGCACGGTTGAATTTGCCCAAAAAGGTGGTGACGTAAACGTGGCCTTCGGGTACGATGGCAAAGGAGGATAGAAATCCAAGGGCAGCGAGTGCCAAGAGGATAATTAAGAACATTTTTAGAAACTTTAATAAGTGAAAAAAAAGTTTTGGGAGCGGTTTTTCGATGCCTACTTGAGTTTGATGTAACAAAAATGATGGCAATCTGATATAGTAGGCTTAATCACGATTAGTGTTGCTTAATTTAACTTATTGACTACTTTATTTTCACCAACACCACCAATGATTCTCGTTTTTTTACAATATCAGTCTGAGATTTCTGGGTTCTCTTTACTTCAAGAGGTTTTACACCTGCACGACTCATTAGTGATTTTAATATTTCTGCATTTACAGCATAGGTGAAATCAGTTTGTTCAACCCTAGTAATTCCCTGCATCCAAACCAAATAAGAAGACATGATTCCATACACATTCGACCCACTTTCATTAAATACTGGGGAACCAGAAGAGCCGGGAAGAGCGTTTATACTGGTTTGGAAACAATTTGGGGAGTCTTCAAGCCCAAGGAGGCAAGAAATATTTCCGTTTCCAAACTTGATTGAACGACCAGCAAAGTTTAATGCTTGGGGGTATCCTAGACTCCATACCTTTTCTGAGAGCTGTGGATTTTTATCATATCCGATAGAATATGGTAATTCTTTAACTGGGACAAAAGCAGAATCCATGATTTTGATGATAGCCACATCATGGATAGAGTCTTTTGCAATTAACTCAGCCCTGTATTGAAATATGTCATTGCCCAGTTTTTGGTCTATTACGATAGAAGAAGCGTCTTTTATTACGTGAAAATTGGTAGCCACGTGATCCTCATTGATGAAAAATCCAGTTCCATAACTTGTAAACGAGGCGACAGATCGCACTCCTTTATATTTTCTACGGAAAAACAAAGGCCCCGTATTAGCAGAAGAGATCGTAAGTATTTCATTTTTTATTTCAAAATCTACAAGCTGATTAGATTGATTCGGCTCTTTTTTCCAGCCTTTGTAGCTACCCAGCCGATTTGTTTTTTCAGCAACGAAAAACGTGTCGCAATTTTTAAAATCTTTAAGCCTACTTTTGATCACAAGCGCTCGGTAACGATTTGCCAGTTGATCAAAATAGACACATAACTCAAACCACGTATTCGGATTAGGTATATCAATGCTGGAATAAATACCTGTGAGTTCATCAGAACCCCAATAGTCAAAATAGTGCTTACAAGATTCTTGGGTAACCTGTGTCATGCCGATTTGTGAGGCAAGGGTCAGAAGGAGGAGGATGGGTGCTTTTTTCATAATAAATAAATTTTATTGGAACAAACATATTGTTATAGTCGTAATTGGTTCTTTTTTACGCTTTTCATTGGTTATCTTCGCTTATCTATCCAAAAGGTCGTTTTAAAATAAGTAGCAGGCTTAAACCCAAACCCCAAAACCCAATAGCAGTCTGCCAGTCTATTTTACATGGCTTTGTTCCAAAAAGGCCAAAATGGTCTATCAGTGCACCCATGATTAATTGGCCTGTCACAACTAAACACATCTTATTTGAATTGCTGACGACGCTTGCAGAGATGGTCATCAGCAACAAATAGCAGATTCGCGCTGGCCCACCAAACAACTGAGATATCCGTGCCTCTTTGAGAACCGTAAATGGGTTGATGCCCGCGTACAAAGCCCAAATCAAACACAGCACGAACGCCAATGTAAAAGCAAAAAACGCGACAGCGAAAGAACCGCGAGTTTCCACTGTCTTTGTTTCTAATGAAATTTGTGCAGCGATGAGCGCACCTGCGCAAAGGGGAAGGATAAAGGAAAAATTTGCCATAAAAAACTTTGGATTGTGTAATGAAAATTTGATTGATCATTTATATTGACACAAAGGAGGTATGTTTTTGGCGCAGGAGAATTATGACAACTTGTGTGCACTTATTTTCACTTATGGGCTATAAAAAATTGCAAAAACCCCGATACGATGGTGCGTACCGGGGCTTTAATACTAAGGATGTGACGGTTTAAACTGGAATGTTATAAAGGTGAAAAATTTCTCGTCGCCTGTTTATTTCAATGTTTATTAATTGCGGGGCATTGAAGATATTATCTAAAAAATTTCGAATGAGTTCTGGGGGGTGAGTCCCTTGGGAAATATGGGTTACAAAGCGATTTAATGCAGACATATTTTGCAGTTCATTGCCCTGCAAATGAGGTCTCAGGATGTTAGGAATAACAATTAGTTCAAGAAAATTGGCAAAAGCCTCTCCCAAAGACCCAAAATTTAATAAAAAATCCCGTTCTTCTGGCAGTAAATAAATTTCCTGCGTGTTAAGCAGCCCATTCTTTCCAATACCAATGCCTAAGTTTGTATTAAATACGGCGGTTTGAGGGTTTTTAGCATTGTCAATTTGTGACATATTTAGTATTCGGTCTCTAAGCAACCAAGCAAATTCTTCCAAATCCAAACCCCAATGCCGATTGATATACGTATCTATCGCTAGCATAGCACGTCTCCCGATGAGTTTTTCAAAAAATATTTCTTCTTCATTGTGTAGTACTTTAGTGGTGCTAAATCCCTGAAAATCATGAGACAATGCAGCAGTGAAGTTATCATCTTCACGCTCCAAGTACTGAGTATTGATACGAATCAATTCAAGCATCAAATTAAAAGCCTTTTTATTGATATCTTTAAGTTTTTGTTCATATTTAGTGCGAGGAAGGTTTTTATACAAATAGAGTGCGTTTTGCTCTGGACTATTTGGTCTGTTCCAATTGCCAATAAACGTGGTTGCTTGTACATCTCGAAGCAAATCGTCTATTATAACTTGAACTGATTCTAGTGGAAGATTTCGTATGTCACCCCATCCGGAGAGGAGGCATGGCAATGTGAAACCTGTTGTTCCAACTTCTAAACGATCAAGATCAATCGGCAAATTAGTCAACTCATTTCGATAGTTTTGAGGGAGGTTTTTTAGTACTTCAACCGCGCGCTTTTTCAATATATTCTGCACCCGCAATCGGACTTGCGCACCAACGGCCTTGCCTTTGTCAATGGTATTTTCCAATATTCCCAACTTATTTAGTGCTTCCCCTACTTCGTCCTCATGGGCAAACCCAGTAAAAGCAAAGACCACCATTTGATCAGATTTACCTACGATGTACTGAATCAAGTCAAGTCCCCTTAATTTATTTCTTTCTATGTCTGAAAAAGTATCAGGAAGATCACTAAAATTTATGTCAATCAATACAATATGAGGAAAATGATACTCCTTTTCATAATACCCAATTGCATCTCCCACCGATTGAAAATATTGGAAGTCAATCAGCTCATCACAGGAGCCATCAGGGAATAGAGCAAATTGTACTTGTTCTTTGAATTTGGGTTGGTCATCAACCAAGTGAATGCTAAATTTTTTCATGCGAAATCATCATTAGGAATTAATAAAAATACAGTCGTTTTATCGTCTTTATAACAGTTTTTCTTTGGCGTGAAGTACCATTGTTTACCACTTTTGCCTAAGCCGTTATATTGTAAAATACGCAGTATGGTGCTAATACCTAAACTTCGAGATGAGGTCCTGATCGTTTCATCATCAATCATCATACCTAGCATGGTATTGTAATAGACTTCCAACAAGCGGCCGTTGTTTGTAATGGCCAGTGTTTTATAATCTTTCGCTAGAAAGCCTTCTTGCTTTCCAGAAAAAACATCGGGCAAATCATCCATTTTCGTATTTCCAATTGTTATACTTATTTCCAATTCATGGGTATTATACCGTACAGCATTTGTGAGGATATCATTCAAAATAACATGAAGTGCCATTTGCACACAATCTATATAAACATTACTCATGTTCGCTTGGACTGATGGAATCAATTTCTCTTCAATATATAAACGATATTGATTCTCTTCGTTCTCATATTGACCCTCTTTTAGGAAGACATTTTCAAGTGCATCTTCTATGATTTTTAATCGAGTTTTAATGATTTCTGATAAGGCCTTACCTTTCGTTGTATTCAGGCACTGTTTTACCTTTGGGTTTTTTATAGCATCTATATTTTCATATTTATAATCTGCCTTTACCAATGCGTAAAAAAGTTGATTAGTCTCATATATATTGTCAAAATTAAAACGAACCAAACCTAATTGATATGCTAGTATCTCCTTGTCTTTAGCATATTCGATCCTATCCAAATTGTAATGAATAGCAGACAAAATACTGTTTTGATTGTGCATGGATTGATCAACAACATCTTGAAAAGTTGTATCTTTTGCTTTCAATACATAAATAGAAGTCATTACAAGCGTCACAATATCGGCTAATCTATGAAGTTGATCCCTACTGGCAGGAAAATTAGTCGTCAGTGAAGCAATTCCATTGGCTTCTTTATAACGAGGCGCAACGTAATAGTTGAAATACCCGCGTTTGTATTGAAAGGCATCGAGTTTGTGTAAAAGCACAGCAAATTTCAATTGCATCATCTCTTCCATTCCAATTTTTCGATCAAATATTTTTATCAGTGCTTCTTCGGGAACAGATTGGGACATTTCACTCAATTGCTCCAGTATATTTGAATTATTTTCATCAAATGGCTTGGTTTCGTGAAATCTTTTCATCTGCTTCATACTGAGAGAGATCTTATCCAGATTGAATATCTTATACCCTTCGGGCAAATCGTTTTCTTTTATAAAAAAAGCCAAAAATTTAATGCCAAATGGTATTCGTGCTTGATAAATTAATAGACCAGGAACATCAGAACGTAGTATTTCATTGGTAAAACTAAAGGATTTTCCAGCATTTAATAGTTGGGTACTTAAATCCCGGATATACTCTGATTCTAATAGTGATGGTGATTCCTTAGGGTTATCAAACAACGACTCGTCTTTTTCACAATTTCCACGCAGTATATTAAAGCCCTTAGTACTATTATCTTCTATACAAAAGAAAACAAAGCGAAGGCTATTAAAATGGTCAAATATGGATTCTTGCAGGGCTTGAGTACAGCCCTGCAAGTAAGTTTTAATGTTTTTGGTTGTATTCAAGAACTGATCTTGAGCCGTTCTAATGTCCAAAATGGTCTTCTTTGTAAGAAGATCATTTGCTATATTATTGCTAATTCGAGGAGAGAATTTTTTAGGAACAAACAACGCAGCGATAAATGCAATACCCACGATTGTAATAACAATCAATAATGTAGCAGTACGAATTTCTGAATCATCACCCGTTTTCAAATTGGTATCCGTTTTCAAATTGGTACCAAAGGCCAATAAAACAATACCTACGCGAGAAAGATTGGACACAAAAACTCCAGCACTTGCCCTATGCATTGCTCCATAATTTTCAATGGCAATAAGCGTGACAAGCCACCAAACTCCGCCAGAGAGACCTAAAAATAGGCATTTGACCTGAAATGGTATAAAGATGGGAATAAGATTAAGGGAAACAACAATTGCTATCGCTTGAAAAACCAACCCCAAAAAAATAACTATTGACGAACGTTGTACCTTGTCATAGATCCATGCAGCAAGAAAAACAGAAACAAAAAATGCTAGATAGTAACATAGGTAAGCGATGTTTATATCTATAGAGGGAGTAGAAGAGGGATTATCTACACTAGAGATGAGAGATAATTTTGGAATTATGAAATTAATTCCAAACTGAATAGGCAAGTAAATCAATGCCAGCAACAATAGATTTTTCCACTGCACTTGATTGGAAAAAAAACTAAACCAAAACTTGAGTATTCCTTGGTTAACCGTTTTATATCTGAATTCTTTTTGCAATAAAGATGGCTGGTAATGCCATTGAAAAGTAAGCAATATGAAAGACATTACTAGCCCAACTCCCATAGTGATATTAATAGTGTATTGCGGACTACCTGGGCTTCCAAAGTACCAAGCCAGCAAGACATAGACAACAACCCCCAACATTCCTAATGCCGTGATCCATGCGCTGCCCCATATACGCTTTGAGCGTGGAAGTGTTTCGATGATTATTGTCATACCAACACCAAAACTTCCTGCAAAAATCACTCCCGTAAAAAACCTCCAAACATAAAAAATACGTGAAATTAGATCAGACATAACTCTCTTAACTCCTGATTCTGTTTGATTTTCAGGAAAATTAGCAGAGACCACAATCAACGTAATAATACAGGCAACTAAATGAAGAAATATAGACCAAGAAAGTGTCTTAATCCTCGATTTTTTATCCGCATAAAAGCCATAAATGAAAGTGCCAACTAGCAACCCCAACGCATTGAAAATTAGGTAACTATTTTGAAACTTAACGGCGTCTTCCGAGTCTATATGTTCCCAGAATGCTTTGGCTATCTCCGGGCCCAAGGCATTCTGCCCCCGCAATAAGTACAAATTAATAAAATACCCGCCGCCCACCAATAAAATCAGTCGCCATTCTTCTTTTTTAAAATAGTTGATATACTTCATGTATTCGCATTGTTTAATGCGACAAAATTAAAAAATAGATTTAAGTTCCTACTTATTTTGGCTTATTGCTTGTTGTCCAGATCAAGAATCATTCATTGTAAACGAATGCACCTCCCAGGGTTGCTTGATTGGCTGTCCCTAACGTCTAAATGTCGGCACTTAATTTTCCTTTGGCACTTTAAGGATGTTGAATCCACCCCTTACCCTCAATCTGTCATGTCGTAGTGAAACGAAGACAATTACACAAGCCAAACTAACTGAAAATCAAGTATTTATCTTGCGTTGTCAGTTGGGCATCTTGTGTAGATGTCTCCACTATGTTGCGACATGACAAATTGAGGGAAGGGAAAGATAGTACAGTCTGTGAAACGTAATAATTGGCCCAATGCGGAATTTTTTAAGGCATTATCCAACGTAATTTAAAGACTCTACCCAACCCCCAAAAGCGCCTTTAACACATCATAATACACCCCAGAAACAACTTCCACAACGATGCCTTCGCTGTTTTGATTGAGCCAATCAAAAACGCGGGTCACCACAGACGTTTTTTCCGCCTCCGTGGTCGGTACAGGCATCGCCGCCATTTCTTGCTGCAATGCCGCCCGTTTTTCGGTGCTCAGTTGGGTGATGAGTTGTTGGATTGCCTCGAAATCCTCCTTGGAAAGACCCATGTTTTGCGTAAAGGCGATGTTTTCGCTGTGCTTGGTCATATTCAATTGACCATAGTTGAGCACGGTAATATTGCTAAATTCCCTCTCTTTCCGATGGTCAGGCATCTCCATTTCGCCAAATCTTTCTTCCATCATACCGCCGCGAAGCGACGATAAACCTCGTTCCCAATAAGTTAGCATGTCTTCTACGATTTTGCTCTGTTCCAGATCAAAATCGGCGTAAGTCAATAGATTTTTCATCTTATCTCGCCGCAAATTGGTGTACCTTCTTTTGAAGTCAACAGTTCCTCTGTTGTTGGGCATCATTTCCAAAGCCTCACCCACTTCGCCTGCTGCGATCAATTCAAAAAATACGCCCTCCTGCTTTCCCGTTTTCTTTTGAAAGGCATCCAGCACCACTGTTGACTCGTCAAAAACACCTTTTAGGATGTCGGCAGCAGCAAAATCCTCATGAGATTTGTTACAGCGTATTGATTTACCTAAATCCTTAGCATTCAAAACATCATCGTATTCATAATTGAATTTCCGAGCGTCTTGCGCCTTTTCGCACACTAAACAATGGCACAAGATGATCTTCGTCACCACCACTTTATCTTCAAAAGGCGAATTGACCTCCCGCCATTTTTGCAAGACGGTGCGGATGAGCGACTCGCTCGATTCACCCCGCGCACTGATGTCAATGCGGTTTTCTTTCCAAAAATCTTGGATTCGTACCTGCACGTCTTTCAGATCGTCTTTGCGACCATCCAAGACCGCCCCTTTGCGCCATATCCATTGCTCGCCATTGACAAGTGGCACCAAGTATTCGTGCAAGGTCACGATCAATTGGGTCGCTATGGCCCTCGGCAACCAATCATATTGGAGGCGCAGGTGTACGTTGTTGCGCTCGTCCCAATCGGGCAGACCCTCCGTATCGCGGGGTAGTTTGGCAGGCACAATGTACCGCTTCGAGGCTGCATTGAAATAACTCAACTTGAACTCCGACATCAAATCCAGTAAGGCTTGGGTTCGGTCTCGGTATTTTTGTTCGTGCCAGATCGCTTTCACATCCGACTCCAAGAACCAACCCTTGTTGCCCTCCACTATTTTGTCGTCCAAGACCCGGTACAGCGCGTCGGTGACCCATTCAGAATCCAAGATCACCATGCCCTCCAATGCCTTGGTGTCATAGTGGAACAAAAAGCCCAAGGTGCGAAATATGCCCAAAAGATCATCTTGTTCCTCCGCCTTGACGATGCCTTTGCTGGCACATACTGTTCTGAACTCTTCCTTCGTTATCCAATTTTTGAGCCTTTTTTTGTCCAAATCTTTTTTGATTTTGACCCATTCGGTAGGCATTTCCTTGCCGATATGCTCAATCTGGCAAAAACTATCTTCGAGATACGCCTTAAAATGGTGAAAGCGTTCCAGTTCTATTTTGTCAAAGGTTTTTGTCTCGGCATCAGGTTTGTCCTGCCCGATGGCGTTGAGGTTGACTACGAATTGATCGGTCTGTTGCCAAAAAGGATAACGTCTTTTCAGGTCTTGAAAATTGAGGTCTTCCCGTTTGTTCTTAGGGTTTTGCAGCAGGATAACTGGGCCGTAGTTCCCCTTTTTGTCGCGGCCGAGGCGCTGGATGGTTTCGAGCCAAAAGTCCAATTCTTCCTCGTGCTTGTTGGCATCGGTACCCGTCACGATCAGATACACCGACTGCTCCGCCACAAACAATTGATGCAAGAGGCGATAATAATCCTGCCCACCAAAATCCCAGAGGTGATAAGTCATCTTATTGGCTTCCCCGTCTTTTTCGATCTTGCAGGTATAAGGCGCCACCTCTATCTCAAATGCCTTGGTGCTTTCTGTGATTTTGGGCATTTCGGCATTGGTATTTTTGAGTTTGTGACGGAGGGTGGTCTTCCCTGCCCTCGGTTCACCCAAGACCAAAACCCTTGCCTCAAACAGACGCACCTTGGGTTTGTTGAAGTATTTGAGTACCGCCGCTGGCCCTTGTTTGATGGCGGCGATGAGGGGTTTTCCCAAAGGGCATCCTTTTACGTAGATACCATTGTCCATCCATGATTCGTCTGACCACATTAGTTCAATTCCTTGCTCTATTTGTTTTCTCAAAGGACTTAGGTCAAATACTGGGGTATTAGAGCAGGAAAGTCCTCGCAAATTGGCTAATCCAGCGAGCGGCGATAAATCGCTGACTTGAGTCGAGTCGCAGGCAAGTTGTTGCAAATTGCCTAATCCAGCGAGTGGCGACAAATCGCTGACTTGCGTCGAGTGGCAGAAAAGTTCTTGCAAATGGATTAATCCAGCGAGTGGCGACAAATCTGCAATCTGACTGTCGTTGAAAATCAGTTTTTTCAACACCAAAAAATGGGGGTGCATAAGCGGAAGGGCGGTAATATTATTGGCCTCACCCTTGTTTTGGCTGTTTTGCCATGCGCCTTGCTTTTTTTCAAGGTCATACTCCCACCAATAGCTGCTCAAAATCAACTCCTCCACCCAATCACATTCCAATGCTTCGGGGGGCAGTTCGATGAGGCCGCAGTTGCCGAGGTCTAGTCGGGTGAGGCGTTTTGCTTTTACTTCTTGGATGATGTCGAGGGCTTGTTGTGACATGGGTGTGGGTTATTGAATTTATGGTATTGGTATTTGTGTCAAAAGTAGGGGATTGTTTTGAAATGGAGGTAATTAAGTGACGGCGGAACAATAAAAACTGGCCTCGGAGAGGCTCCCCATTTGGTGTGCCGGGCATGCCACTACTCTAACAGGTGCGAAGGTAAAACTTTTAGTCCTGAAAGAGCCGTTATGACCGGAATCTTATAGTCGGAGGCAAGGGTGTCCATCGCGAGTTGGAATCTGAAGGAAGCCCGAG